>NZ_KB908267.1 GCF_000382405.1 Mycobacterium sp. 141 | reverse complement strand
CGCAGGCCCATCTTGCACCTACCAACGCACTGGCCGTGGGCACAGCAGTGGCTCACATTGTGGCGCAACACCATCGGCTACAGCCCACCCCCGACCACCACCACCTGACCACCCGCCGCAAGGGCCCGACCGGAGCACACAGGAAAAGCTGGACAGACCAGCGGTTACAGGCTGCACACACCCGCAAGCCCGGCAAAATCACCCCCGAAACACCTCAACAAGGTCGATCCACGGATTGAGGCTTAACTAGAATCGGTGAAACGCTCGGATAGTGGCCCATCCACCTGGCGTTGTCGCTGAGCGCGTACTCTGTTCCATTAGCCGTAAATGTCACCCAATCGGGGGCATGGCACGTCAGTGCACCCTCGTCAACGCTGAGCGGCCAGCGACCTTTGTCTGTCGCCAATCCCCATACTCAAACTTTAGCCATGGGCTAAGCAAACGACTCATAACTCTCCTAGCGTGATCGGAGGTCTGCTCCCCGCGCTATTGCACCTGAAACGCGCGTTGTCGGTCGGCGATGAGACAGTTCGCAGGAGGGATTAAGGCGGCGGTTCCAGACCGCGGCTGCATGGTCCCGAAACAAAGCTCCTACGTCGAAGACACTCAAGGTAAGGCCGTGGTGCAGTCACAGACCCCAGCAGACGATGCTCGTCCGCTACGTCATGGACAGGACCTCAGCGACCCTAGGAAACATATGTTCGTGCCCGATGGCCGCGCTTCTGCCGTTTCACCTGCTCCGCAGGTGGCCATCCTGCACGCTGATCTCGACTCGTTCTACGCCTCAGTCGAGCAACGCGACGATCCCACTTTGCGGGGTCGGCCGGTGATCGTCGGGGCCGGCGTGGTGTTGGCGGCCAGTTACGAAGCCAAGGCATTCGGCGTGCGGACGGCGATGGGCGGCCATCAGGCCCGCGCCTTGTGCCCGCAAGCCATCGTCGTGCCGCCGCGGATGGCGGCATACACGCAAGCCAGCCGCGATGTCTTCGAGGTCTTCCACGACACCACGCCCATCGTCGAGCCGTTGTCGGTGGACGAGGCATTTCTCGACGTGTCCGGCCTCGGTCGCGTGGCGGGAACGCCGGTTCAGATCGCCGGGTGGTTGCGCGAGCAGGTTCGTGACCGGGTCGGCCTGCCGATCACAGTCGGTATCGCCCGGACGAAGTTCCTGGCCAAGGTGGCCAGTCAGGAAGCCAAGCCCGACGGGCTACTGCTTGTTCCGCCAGACCGGGAGCTGGCGTTCCTGCATCCGCTGCCGGTGCGCCGGCTGTGGGGTGTCGGAGCCAAGACGGCCGAGAAACTACACGCGCACGGTATCGAGACAGTGGCCGATGTCGCCGAGCTGCCCGAATCCGCGCTCTCAGCGATGGTCGGCGGCGCCATGGGTCGTCAGCTGTTCGCGTTGTCCCGCAACATCGATCGACGCCGGGTGACCACCGGGGTGCGACGACATTCGGTCGGCGCCCAGCGAGCCCTCGGCCGCCGCGGCAACGTCATGTCGGCGACCGAGCTCGACGCCGTGGTGATCGGCCTCGTCGAGCGCATCACCCGCAGGATGCGCGCGTCCGGACGCACCGGCCGAACGGTGGTGCTGCGCCTGCGGTTCGACGATTACGGCCGTGCCACGCGGTCGCATACGCTGCCGCGAGCCACCGCGTCCACCGAGGATGTCCTGGGTGTGGCCCGTGCATTGGTCGACGCAGCAGCGCCGCTGGTCGCTCAGCGGGGCCTCACCCTGATCGGCTTCGCGGTGTGCAACATCGACCGTGACGGCAGTCAGCAGCTGGAGCTTCCGTTCGACAGCGGTCCGGATCTCGTCGCCGTGGATTCGGCAGTGGACCAGATCCGGCAGCGGTTCGGTACCGCGCTGCTGACACGTGGCGTGCTGGTCGGCCGCGATCAGGTATGGGAGATGCCCATGCTGCCCGATTAAAGCAGTTGAGCTTCTCGCCGAACATAATCCGTTCAGCTCAGCGGTCTGAGGTCCACTGCAGCAGGTCATCGGCAGGCCAGGTGTTGACGATGCGCTCGACGGGGACATCGGCGTCGAGCGCACGCTGCGCACCGTAACCCAGAAAGTCGAGTTGGCCGGGGGCGTGCGAATCGGTGTCGATACTGAACAGACAACCGATCTCCAGCGCCTGCTTCAACAGCCGGGTCGGAGGGTCACGGCGCTCGGGGCGAGAGTTGATCTCCACCGCGACGCCGCGGTCCCGGCACGCCGTGAATACCTTGTCCGCGTCGAACTTCGACTCGGGACGAGTGCCCCGGCCGCCCGTGACCAGCCGGCCGGTGCAGTGGCCGAGGATGTCCACCTGCGGATTCGAGACCGCCTTGAGCATGCGGCGGGTCATCGACGCGGCATCCATGGCGAGTTTGGAATGCACGCTGGCCACCACCACGTCGAGCCGCTCCAACAACTCGGGTTCCTGGTCGAGGGAGCCGTCCTCGAGGATGTCAACCTCGATGCCGGTGAGAATTCGCATGGGTGCGACGGTGTCGCGCAGGTCGTCGATGACGTCGAGTTGCTCACGCAGCCGCTCCGGGGATAGACCGTTGGCGATCTTGAGCCGCGGTGAGTGATCGGTCAACGCGCAGTATTCATGCCCCAATTCCTTTGCGGCGAGCATCATCTCCTCGATCGGCGCAGAGCCGTCCGACCAGTTGGAGTGCACGTGCAGGTCACCGCGCAGTGCGGAGCGGATCTCACCACCACCCAGATCGGTTGCTGACGAACGCAATTCGACCAGCGCGTCGGGCTCGCGGCCGGCCCACGCCTGCGCGATGACCGTCGCGGTCTTGGGTCCGACACCGGGTAGCGACTGCCAGCCGTTGGCCGCACCCAACCGTTGCCGCTGCTCGTCGGTCAGCGCCTCGACCACGTCGGCGGCCCGACGGTAGGCCATCACCCGGCGCGGGTCCTCCCGGGCCCGATCCTTGTAGTACGCGATCTGGCGTAATGCGGTCACCGGATCCATGGGCTCCAGTCTGCCCGGTTGCGGCGCGCGCGGGCATCCGGTTATTGTGGATTTAGATTTTCTTCAATCCACCAATTCATCAGGTCGTACCGTGCCCCATCGCTTCTTCGGCAGCCCCGAACAACCGCTGTACGAGATCAAGGCCAACCTGTTCAAGGCACTGGCCCATCCGGCGCGGATCCGCATCCTCGAAATCCTTTCTGCCAGTGGTGAACCCACCCCCGTTAGCGAGATTCTCGCCGAGATCGAGATCGAGCCGACGCTGCTCTCGCAGCACCTGGCGGTACTGAAACGTCACCATGTGGTCAGCGGCCAGCGCATCGGTAACGCGGTGTTCTACGAACTGGCCCACCCCAAGATCTCCGAGCTGCTGGTGATCGCCCGAACTTTCCTGGCCGACACGCTGGGTGCGCAACGCGATCAGCTGGAAGCACTGCAGACGCTCCCGCCCATCGGGCAACAGCTGTGATCGCGCGGCTGCTGCCTCACCGCGACGATTACACCGAGCTTCCACGTTCATGGCGCCGGGACATCCTGGCAGGGGTGACAGTCGGCGTGGTGGCGCTGCCGTTGGCGTTGGCGTTCGGGATCAGCTCGGGCGTCGGCGCCGCCGCAGGCCTCATCACGGCGGTGGTGGCCGGGCTGGTCGCTGCCGTGTTCGGCGGTTCGCACGTCCAGGTATCTGGGCCGACCGGAGCGATGGCGGTCGTGCTCGCACCGATCGTCGCCCAACACGGGCTCGCCAGCATCGCGTTGGTGACCGTGGTGGGAGGCCTGCTGGTGCTGGCGGCCGGCGTCACCGGATTGGGCCGCGCGGTGACGTTCATTCCGTGGCCGGTGATCGAGGGGTTCACCCTGGGCATCGCGACCATCATCTTCCTGCAGCAGGTTCCCGCTGCCTTCGCTCAGGCAGCGCCGGCCGGTGAGCGCACGCTGCCCGCCGTCTTCACCGTCGTCGCCCATGCCGACTGGACGGCCGCGGCGAACACCCTTGGGGTGGTCGCGATTGTCGCGCTTCTCATGGTCGTGCTCCCCCGGGTGCACCGGGCGATTCCCGAATCTCTTACCGCCGTGGTCATCGTCACGCTTCTGGTGGCCGTGCTGCACATCCCGGTCGCCGCAATCGGTGAGTTGCCGTCGCATCTGCCGGCGCCGGTGCTGCCTCACGCCGACCTGGGCGCCATGCGCACATTGCTCGGTGCCGCGCTGACCATCGCAGCGCTGGCGGCCATCGAATCGCTGTTGTCGGCGCGGGTTGCTGCGACCATGTCGCCGACCGGGCCGTACGACCCCGACCGCGAATTGGTCGGTCAGGGCTTGGCCTCGATGGTCTCGGGTGTGTTCGGGGGCATGCCCGCGACCGGAGCGATCGCGCGCACTGCGGTCAACGTCCGGTCCGGTGCCAGAACGCGAGTCGCGGCGATGGTGCACTCGCTGGTCCTGCTGGGCGTGGTGTACCTGGCGACCGGGCCGGTGTCGACGATTCCGCTCGCCGCGCTGGCCGGGGTTCTGATGGTGACGTCGTTCCGGATGATCTCGGCGGGCACGATCCGAAAGATCCTGCGCTCCACCCGCTCTGATGCCTTGACCTTTGTGCTGACCGCCGTGGTGACCGTGTGCTTCGACCTCATCGAAGCCGTCGAGATCGGTATCGTGGTGGCCGGGTTCTTCGCGTTACGTTCGATTTCTCACCGCAGCAGCGTGGTTCGCGAGGAGCTGCCCGGGCCCGAGTTGCCCGGTGACGACGAGATCGCGTTGCTACGCCTCGACGGTGCGATGTTCTTCGGTGCGGCCGAGCGTATTTCGAATGCCATCTTCGACACCGAGCATCCTCGCACGTCTGTCGTCATCATCCGGATGTCGCAACTCGGCATGCTCGACGCAACCGGCGCTCACACGCTCGCGGAGATCGCCACCGAACTGGAGTCGCGCGGAATCACGGTGATCATCAAGGGAGTTCGCCCCGAACACGCCGAGTTGCTGACCAACGTGGGTGTGTTCGAGTCACTGCGCCACGAGAACCACTTGGTCGATTCGCTCGACGACGCAGTCGAACACGCGCGCACGCACGTCGCACATCGCCCGCATTGAGGCCCGTCAACCCGCGATGCGGATCAGCTTCTTGTTGACGAACTCATCGATGCCGTACCTGCCGAGCTCGCGTCCGTAACCGGAGCGCTTGACCCCGCCGAACGGCAACTCGACTCCTTCGGCGCCGACGGCGTTGACGAACACCATGCCCGCCTCGATCCGATCGGCGACCCGCTTGGCCTGCTCCGGATCGGTGGTGAAGACATACGAGCCAAGCCCGAACGGGGTGTCATTGGCGACGGCCACCGCTTCGTCCTCCGAGCCGACCTTGTACACCACAGCCACCGGGCCGAACAGCTCCTGACCGTAGATCGGGTTGTCGTCGGTGACCCCGGTGAGCACACCAGGCGGGAAGAACGCACCCTTGCGCTCCCCGGCCGACGTCAACTTCGCACCCGCGTCCACCGCGGTTTTCACCTGGTGTTCCAGCGTTTCGGCGGCCCGCAGCGAGGACAGTGGCGCGACCCCGTCCGCGGCGGCCAGAATCTTCTCGGTGAACTTCTTCAGGAAGTCGTCATAGATGTCCTCGGCGACGATGAACCGCTTGGCCGCATTACATGCCTGACCGGTGTTCTCCATCCGGCCGGCCACCGCCGATTCAACCGTCGCGTCGAGATCATCGGTCGACAGCACGACGAACGGATCGGAGCCGCCGAGCTCGAGCACACACTTCTTCAGGTGGCGTCCGGCGATCTCAGCGACCGCGGCACCGGCCCGCTCCGAGCCGGTGAGCGAGACCGCCGCGACCCGTGGATCGGCGATGATTTCGGCAACCTGCTCATTGGTGGCACGGATGTCGACGTAGGCGCCCTGCGGGAATCCGGCCTCCAGGAACATCAACTGCAGCAGTTCGGCCGACTCAGGGCACTGCGGCGCATGCTTGAGCAGAATCGTGTTGCCCACCACCAGGTTTGGACCGGCGAACCGCGCCACCTGGTAGTACGGGTAGTTCCACGGCATGATTCCGAGCAGTACACCGATGGGTCCGCGCTTGACCACCGCGGTGCCTTCACCGTCGAGCAAGGTGATCTCCTCGTCGGCGAGGAACTTTTCGGCGTTGTCGGCGTAGTACTGGTAGATCGCGGCGCAGAAGTCGACCTCACCCAGGCATTGGTCCATGGGCTTGCCCATCTCACGGTTGATGACCTTCGCCAGTTGCTCGCGACGCTTCTGGTGCAGCTTGGCGATCTTCCCGAGAAGCGCGGCACGGTCGGCCACCGTGGTGGTACGCGGCCACGTGCGGGCGGTCTTGGCCGTCGCATCGATCGCAGCCTCGATCTCGGCATCCGTTGCAGTCGGGTAGGTGGCGACGACCTCCGTGGTTGCCGGATCAGTGACTGCATACTCGCTCATAATTCGCTCCTGGCCGCTTCGAGGGTGCACTCCCAGGCGAGATTACCCAGCGCATGCCGAAATCGGCCCGGAAGCAGACCCATACAGGAAATATTCATCTACCCCGACTAGTTTCGATGTACGTGCGATTCGCCTTCAAAACTTCTCCGCAGAACACCGCCTGGGCCGACATGCTCGCCATTTGGCGCACGGCCGACACCATCGACGTCTACGAATCGGGGTGGACATTCGACCACTTCTACCCGATCTTCTCCGATCCAACCGGCCCCTGCCTTGAGGGTTGGACCACGCTGACCGCGCTGGCCCAAGCGACCGAACGACTCCGGGTCGGCGTGCTCGTGACCGGCATCCACTACCGCCATCCCGCCGTCCTGGCCAACATGGCTGCAGCCCTTGACATCATTTCCGACGGACGCCTGGAGTTGGGCATCGGCGCCGGCTGGAACGAAGAGGAATCCGGCGCCTACGGCATTGAACTCGGCAGCATCAAGGAACGTTTCGACCGCTTCGAGGAAGCCTGTGAGGTGCTCAAGGGTCTGCTGAGCCAGGAGACGACGACGTTCGACGGCAAGTACTACCAGCTCAAGGACGCCCGGAACGAACCCAAGGGTCCGCAGCAGCCCCACCCGCCGTTCTGCATCGGCGGCAGCGGTGAGAAGCGCACGTTGCGGATCACCGCCAAGTACGCCGATCACTGGAATTTCGTCGGCGGAGCACCCGAGGAGTTCGCCCGCAAGCGCGACGTGTTGGCCGCCCACTGCGCCGATCTGGGTCGCGATCCGAAGGAGATCACGCTGTCAGCTCACATTCGCTTGGGTGCGGACCGCGATTACGCCAAGGTCGTCGACGAGGCCGCAGCACTCGGGGCCGAGGGGCTGGATCTGGCGATCATCTACCTGCCGCCGCCCTATGACCCGGCGGTGTTGGAACCACTCGCCGAAACGATCCGGGATTCGGGCCAGCTGAGCGCGTAGCTCGGCAGCCGACCCCGCGACGCTCGACCGCGCCTACCAGCACAGCCGGGCGCGGTCGGTCGGCGAAACACTTTTGCTCACCGGCGCTGATGCGGCTCGTTATCTTGGGCACAAACTGACAAACTTGCCGAAGCAAATGTGGCCCTCAGGCCATCACGACCACGGATGAAGACAGGCACCGAGGTCTTAAACTCCGAAGCGGAGTAGCTCGTCGGCCGTCACGAGACGTTCATTCTTGGCCGGAAACTCGCGGCTTTTCACGGGGTGGCGGAACCATGACCAGGCGATTCGTCCCATCCACGACCGACTCAGCGGGATGTTGTACACGGTGATCTCTCCTGCGATGTTTTGATAGCTGTGCCCGTGGCACTACGTTACCGCAGCGCTCTCATAAAGTCATTAGATACCTGTTCGTTGGCAAACAGTGTGTGCCACGCCGCCAAAAGAGCCGATGTTTCTGGTGATACTGATGTGATAGAAGTGGCGATAAATTTACCGCCGCTCGTGGCCTGCATCACTTCCCGGAGGCCATCTCACCCGATTATCACGATGCTGTAACAAAGCGGGCAAAGAATAAGAAAACGCCGTGAAAGGGCCAGCGGTAGACGATGCCGAGGTCTTAGGCACTTGTCAGTGCCGTGAACTCCGGGACCCAACGGGATCGCACCGCGACGGCGATCACCGCGCGCGGCACCCGTCACCGCCAGGCGACCGACGCCAGCACGAGGTCGAGAAGGGCAGTTAGACGAACCAGACTCGCCGCAACGCCGGCGCAGAACCGTCTGCCTGTCGGCTCTTCGCGCAAGCGCTCATCGGTACCGTCGGCTCTTCGCGCAAGCGCTCATCGCTGCGGAGCGGCGGTCGGCCCAATCGGCACCGGCAGCGCAGTGTGACCCATCAGGTAGCGGTCGACACCGGCCGCTGCAGCGCGACCCTCGGCGATCGCCCACACGATCAGAGACTGCCCACGGCCCATGTCGCCGGCGACGAACACGCCCGGCTCGGTGGTCTGGAAGTCCTTGTCACGCGCCACGTTTCCACGGTCGGTCAGCTCGACACCCAGCTCGGTCAGCAGGCCCTCACGCTCGGGGCCTACGAAACCCATTGCCAGGAACACGATGTCGGCGTCCAGCTCGAAGTCCGAGCCGTCGACCTTCTCGAACTTACCCGCGTTCATGACGACCTCGTGCACCTTGAGCGAAGTCACCCGCCCGTCGCCGCCGACGAACTGCTCGGTGTTCACCGAAAACACCCGCTCACCGCCCTCTTCGTGCGCCGAGGACACCCGGAACATCAGCGGGTAAGTCGGCCACGGGGTCGATTCTGCGCGGGCCTCGGGTGGCCGCGGCATGATCTCGAACTGGTGGATGCTGGCCGCACCTTGCCGGTGTGCGGTGCCCAGGCAGTCCGCGCCGGTGTCGCCGCCGCCGATGATGACGACCTTCTTGCCCTTGGCGGTGATGGGCGGTTCGCCGTCGGGACCCAGCACATCGTCGCCCTGCTGGACCCGGTTGGCCCACGGCAGGTATTCCATGGCCTGGTGAATGCCGTCGAGTTCACGGCCCGGGATCGGCAGGTCGCGCCACGCGGTTGCACCGCCCGCGAGCACCACAGCGTCGAAGTCTTCACGCAGCTGCTCGACTGTGAGGTCCACGCCGACGTTGACGCCCGCGCGGAACTTGGTGCCCTCGGCCGTCATCTGCTCGAGCCGGCGGTCGATGTGGCGCTTCTCCATCTTGAACTCGGGAATGCCGTAGCGCAGCAGACCGCCGATACGGTCGGCGCGCTCGAACACCGTGACGTCATGCCCGGCGCGGGTCAGCTGCTGAGCCGCGGCCAGGCCAGCGGGCCCGGATCCGACAACCGCAACCTTCTTGCCGCTCAACACATCCGGCGGCAGTGGTTTGACCCAGCCCTGCTCGAAGGCGTTGTCGATGATCTCGACCTCGACCTGCTTGATGGTCACCGGATCCTGGTTGATCCCCAGCACGCACGACGCCTCACAGGGCGCCGGGCACAGCCGGCCGGTGAACTCCGGGAAGTTGTTGGTCGCGTGCAACCGCTCGATCGCGTCACGCCACCGGCCCCGGAACACCATGTCGTTCCACTCCGGGATCAGATTGCCCAGCGGGCAGCCGTTGTGGCAGAACGGGATACCGCAGTCCATACAACGTGATGCCTGCACCTGCAGAGCGTCGTGGGAGAAGTCTTCGTAGACCTCTTTCCAGTCCTTCAACCGCAGTGACACTGGCCGGCGGGCCGGGAGTTCGCGGGTGGTGTGCTTGAGGAAACCGCTCGGATCAGCCACGAGCCGCCGCCATGATCGATTCGTTGACATCGGAACCGGTAGCCTCAGCCTCGGCGATCGCCGCCAACACCCGCTTGTAATCCCGCGGCATCACCTTCACGAAGTTCTCCGCCTCACCATCCCAGTCGACCAAAATCCGCTGTCCCACAGCTGAATCCGTCGCATCGACGTGCGCGGTGATCATGCCGCGCAGCCATTCGCGGTCGGCGCCGTCCAAACCGTCAAGATCGACCATCTCCGTATTCACGTTCGGCGGAAACGCACCGACCGGGTCGTACACATAAGCCACGCCACCGGACATGCCCGCGGCGAAGTTGCGTCCGGTGGCACCGAGGATCACCACCTTGCCGCCGGTCATGTACTCGCAGCCGTGGTCGCCCACGCCCTCCACGACAGCGTGCGCACCCGAGTTACGGACGGCGAACCGCTCGCCCACCACACCGCGCAGGAAGGCCTGGCCACTGGTGGCGCCGAACAGGATCACGTTGCCGCCGATGATGTTGTTCTCGGCAATGTAATCGGCCGGCGCATTGTCGGAGGGCCGCACCACGATGCGTCCACCCGAAAGGCCCTTGCCGACATAGTCGTTGGCGTCGCCGTACACCCGGAGCGTAATGCCGCGCGGCACGAACGCGCCGAAGCTGTTACCTGCGGAGCCGTCGAACGTGATGTCGATGGTCCCGTCCGGAAGCCCCTGCTCGCCATAGGCTTTGGTGACCTCGTGGCCCAGCATGGTGCCGACGGTGCGGTTGACGTTGGCGATCTTGGTCGAGAAACGAACCGGCGTACCCGTGTCCAGTGCTTCACGGCTCTGCACGATGAGTTGCTGATCAAGCGCCTTGTCCAGACCGTGGTCTTGGCGTGAACTGCAGTACAGGTCCTGATTCATGAAGGCCGATTCCGGCTCGTACAGCACCGGCGACAGGTCTAGCTTGTGCGCCTTCCAGTGCTCCCCGGCGCGGCTGGTGTCCAGCATGTCGACCTGGCCGACCATCTCGTTGACCGTACGGAAGCCCAACTGGGCCATGAGTTCACGGACTTCCTCGGCGATGAACATGAAGAAGTTCTCGACGAACTCGGGCTTGCCGTTGAAGCGCTCGCGCAGCGCCGGGTTCTGGGTCGCCACGCCCACCGGACAGGTGTCGAGGTGGCAGACCCGCATCATGATGCAACCCGACACCACCAGCGGAGCGGTGGCGAAGCCGAACTCCTCGGCGCCCAGCAGCGCGGCGACGACCACGTCACGGCCCGTCTTGAGCTGACCGTCCACCTGCACCACGATCCGGTCGCGAAGCCCGTTCAACAGCAGCGTCTGCTGTGTCTCGGCAAGACCCAGCTCCCAGGGTGCGCCCGCATGCTTCTGCGAAGTCAGTGGGGTGGCACCCGTGCCGCCGTCGTGCCCGGAGATGAGCACCACGTCCGCGTGCGCCTTTGAAACACCCGCGGCGACGGTTCCGACGCCGTTCTCACTCACCAGCTTGACGTGGATGCGCGCTGCCGGGTTGGCGTTCTTCAGGTCGTGGATCAGCTGCGCGAGATCCTCGATCGAGTAGATGTCGTGGTGCGGCGGCGGCGAGATGAGCCCGACGCCCGGTGTCGAATGCCGTACCTCGGCCACCCACGGGTACACCTTGTGCGCCGGAAGCTGCCCGCCCTCACCGGGCTTGGCGCCCTGGGCCATCTTGATCTGGATGTCGGTGCAGTTGGTCAGGTAGTGACTGGTCACGCCGAACCGGGCGGACGCCACCTGCTTGATGGCGCTGCGGCGCCAGTCACCGTTGGCGTCGGGCTCGAAGCGGTCGACACTCTCGCCACCTTCACCCGAGTTGGACCGGCCACCGAGCCGGTTCATCGCGATGGCCAGCGTCTCGTGGGCCTCGGCCGATATCGATCCGTAGCTCATCGCACCGGTGGAGAACCGCTTGACGATCTCGCTGGCTGGCTCTACCTCGTTGATCGAAATCGACGTGCGTACACCGTCTTTGAACTTCAACAGACCGCGCAGCGAAGCTATCCGCTCGCTCTGGTCGTCGACCAGCTTGGTGTACTCCTTGAAGACCGAGTACTGCCCGGTGCGGGTCGAGTGCTGCAGCTTGAACACCGTGTCCGGATTGAACAGGTGGTACTCACCCTCGCGGCGCCACTGGTACTCGCCGCCGACCTCCAGTTCGCGGTGTGCCCACTCGTCGGGCCGGTCCAGGTACGCCAGCTCGTGCCGCGCGGCCACCTCGGATGCGATGTCATCGAGGCCGATACCGCCTGTGGGGCAGTGCAATCCGGTGAAGTACTCGTCGAGCACCCGCCGGCCGATGCCGACCGCCTGGAACAGCTGGGCACCGGTGTAGGAAGCCAGAGTGGAGATGCCCATCTTCGACATCACCTTGAGCACACCCTTGCCTGCGGCCTTCACGTAGTTGGCCTTGGCCTGATCACTGGTCAGCCCGGTGATGATGCCGCGGTCGATCATGTCCTCGATCGATTCGAAGGCCATGTACGGGTTGATCGCTGCCGCACCGAAACCACACAGCATGGCCATGTGGTGCACCTCGCGGGCGTCGCCGCATTCGACCACAAGCCCGACCTGGGTCCGGCTGCGTTCCCGGACCAGGTGATGGTGGACGGCAGAGACGGCCAGCAGCGACGGAATCGGTGCCAGCCACTCGTTTGATTCGCGGTCGGAGAGCACGATGATGCGGGCTCCGTTGCGGATCGCCTGCGACACCTTGGTGCGTACGTCCTCCAGCGCCCGGCGCAGGCCGGCACCGCCGTCGGCCACCGGGTACAGGCAGTTCACCACCGCGGCCCGCATGCCGTGCTTACGGCCGCGGATCTCGTGGTCGGGGTCGACGTCGACGAGCTTCGACAGCTCGGCGTTACGCAGGATCGGCTGCGGCAGCACGATCTGCCGGCACGAGTTCTCGTCGGGGTTGAGCAGGTCACCCTCGGGACCGATGGCGCCCTGCAGGCTGGTGACCACCTCTTCGCGGATGGCGTCCAGCGGCGGGTTGGTCACCTGGGCGAACAGCTGCTGGAAGTAGTCGAACAGCATCCGGGGCCGCTGCGACAGCACAGCCATCGGCGTGTCGGTGCCCATCGACCCGAGCGCTTCAGCGCCGGTACGCGCCATGGGCGCGATCAGCAGGTTCAGCTCTTCGTAGGTGTAACCGAACGCCTGCTGGCGCTGGACCACCCGATGGTGCGGCATCTTGACGTACTTGCCCTGCGGCAGCTCGTCGATGTGGAACAGCCCGGCGTCCAGCCACTCCCGGTAGGGGTGTTCGGCGGCCAGCTCGGCCTTGATCTCCTCGTCGGAGACGATGCGGCCCTGCGCGGTGTCGACCAAGAACATCCGGCCGGGCTGAAGGCGCATCTTCTGCACCACGGTCGAGGGATCCAGATCCAACACTCCGGCCTCGGATGCCATGACGACCAAACCGTCGTTGGTCACCCAGATACGCGACGGCCGCAGCCCGTTGCGGTCGAGCACGGCGCCGACGACGGTGCCGTCGGTGAAGCAGACCGACGCCGGACCGTCCCACGGCTCCATGAGCGAAGCGTGGTACTGATAAAAGGCCCGGCGGGCCGGGTCCATGTCGGTATTGCGTTCCCAGGCCTCGGGAATCATCATCAGCACCGCATGGTGCAGGGGACGCCCGCCCAGGTGCAGCAGTTCGAGGACCTCGTCGAACCGGGCCGTATCCGAGGCGCCCGGAGTGCACACCGGGAAGATCTTGTTCAGGTCGTTGTGGTACCCGAACACGTCGGTATGGATGAGCGCCTCGCGGGCCCGCATCCAGTTCTCGTTGCCGGTGACAGTGTTGATCTCACCGTTGTGAGCGATGCGGCGGAACGGATGTGCCAGCGGCCACGACGGGAAGGTGTTGGTGGAGAACCGGGAGTGCACGATGCCCAGCGCGCTGGTCAGCCGTTTGTCCTGGAGGTCCAAATAGAACGCTCGCAGCTGCGGCGTGGTCAACATGCCCTTGTAGACGATCGTCTTGGCCGAAAGGCTCGGGAAGTACACGGTCTCGCGGCCGGGGCCGTCCTGGCCGGGGCCCTTGGTGCCGAGTTCGTGTTCGGCGCGCTTGCGGATGACGTAGGCACGGCGTTCCAGCTCCATGCCTTCGGCGCCGCCGATGAAGACCTGACGCAGCGTCGGCAGGGCATCGCGGGCCAGTGCGCCCAGCGAGGAATCATCGTGCGGGACATCGCGCCAGCCCAGCAGCTTCAGACCCTCGGCCTCGACGATCTTCTCGACGGCCTCGCACGCCAGCTTGGCGTCGCGCGAGGACTGTGGGAGGAAGGCGATGCCGGTGGCGTAGCTGCCCTCGGGCGGAAGCTCGAAGTCTTCTTGTTCCTTACAGACAGCGCGCAGGAACTCGTCAGGTACCTGAAGGAGGATGCCTGCGCCGTCGCCGGTATTGGGTTCCGCGCCCGCAGCACCACGGTGCTCCAGGTTCAGCAGCGCGGTGATCGCCTTGTCCACAATGTCGCGACTGCGACGGCCGTGCATATCGGCGACCATCGCGACGCCGCAGGCGTCATGTTCGTACGCGGAGTTGTACAACCCGACCTTATTGGGCGTCATTACCACTTGCCCTCCAACCACGCTCTTTTACAAGCTGGCGTCAGCCACTCGGCGGGGGAGGCCGTTCGTGCACCGCTGAACGACGGCTATGTCCGACACACCAAGTGGACAACCATAAGTGGACAAAACGATAGGGCAGATACCGTCTGACATGCCAACTTAGCTAAGCCTAACCATATCGCCCACTCGGCTCGTTCCACTCTGCCTACCAATGTACAGACTTCCGGAAACACCTTGCCCCGCTTTGGATTCCAATGCTCAGCCAAACTACTTCCAGGACTGCACCGACCACCTCAAGACCCGACACCCAGCTATTTATATTTGCTGTATTGACTTCGCAATGGTGTTATACAGTCGTTATACGAAGTATTATGTTTGCAGAAAAGCCTGGTCAGATTCTTAGATTTTGCTCATGCCCCGCTGGAATAGCCTTTACGACCCGTTTCAGGCCACAGATCGAGCCGGCGCAGCAGCTGCGCGTTGAGCGTGACCACGCTATTAGACATCGACATCACGACCGCTCCAACAGGCATCGGCATCACGAATCCGATCGGAGCCGGCATGCCGGCCGCCACCGGAACCGCGATCAGATCGTAACTCGCTTGCCTACCAACGGTTTTGCTGCGTCATGCGCTGGGACTGCCAATACAATGTTCGGATTACCGCACAGCCCAGTATTTTTCGTCGTGTTCGGTACGCTTGCCTTCGACTCATAGGGCCCGCAGATTCGGTATCGCCTGGCGGGCCCCACGACGCGGATTGACCGCCAGCCCACTGGCTTCCAGCAATCGCACCGCCCGGTGCCGATGCGGCCGCAGCGGCTCCAACAGATCGACCATGGCCGCATCGTCGATCGGCGTACCCAATAGGCTCAACCCCACCACCTTGGCCAGATGGTAGTCGCCGACCGACAGCGCATCGGGGTCACCGAACGCGCGTTGCACGGTCTCCGCTGCGGTCCACTCCCCTACTCCCGGTAGCGACCGCAGCCCCGCGACTGCCCGGTCCGGAGCTAGCCGCTCCAGCGCATCGGCCCGCTGCGCACAACCGACGATGGTGCGGGCCCGGCCCGGGTCCACATTGGCCCGATGAAATTCCCACGACGGGATGCGTCGCCACACTTCTGCGCCAGGCACGACGCGCATCCCGCTCGGCGCGGGTCCGGGCGCCGGCGCGCCGTAGCGGGTGACCAGTGCGCGCCAGGCCCGCCAGGCGTCCATGCCCGACACCCGCTGCTCGATGATCGCCGGGATCAGCGCCTCGAGCACCCGCCCGGTGCGGCCCAGCCGCAGATGGGGCGTGCGCCGATAGGCCTCGGCGATCGTCGGCTCCACCGGATCGAAGTCGCTGTCGTCATCGGCCGCACCCAGCAGGTCCGGCAGCCCATCCAGAAACTCCGCAGTGCCGCCACCCCAGACTTCGCAGTCGACGGTGTCGTGCGCCGTCTTGGTGATCCGTGCGGTGACCGGGCCGGTACGCATGAGGCTCGTGCGCCAGATCGCTCCGTCGGCACTGGTGCGAAAGCACGGGTCACCGGCACTGCGGCGCAGCGGAACCAGCGTCAGACCGGGACTCGCCGGGCCGTTGAACACCACACTGGCGGTCACCACCTGTCCAGGTTATGCACCGACGCTTTATCTACGTAAAAAGCCCGTCCTCGGGCTCAGAATGCGTAGCGGTGGTACTGCGCCATGTATCGCAACACCGACAGCATCCCCATCGCCTTCGCGGTCCACCGGTAGTACCAGACCACGTGGTCGAATGAACCGTCGTCGAACGGTGACGCCCAGGCCAGCAACCGGGTGCCCGGGGCGGCATCGAGAATGCTCTCGGGATTGTTGATCGCCCAATGTAAATGCGCCCCCGAGCGGCGCACCACGGCGTTCATCCACTGTGCTTTGACGCCCAGCCAGTTGAATGCGTCGAACTGCAGTTCTCCGCAAGAGAATCGGTCCACCACCCTGCGCAGCAGGGCGACCCCGTCTTGTTCGGTGAGGTACATGGTAAGCCCCTCGCCGATCATCAATGTGGGCCGACCGGTCGGAATATCCTGCAGCCAAACGGGATCCGTGACAGAGGCGGGTACGACGTGGTAGTGCTCCACGGCTGGGTAGAGCTCGGTACGTAACCGCGCGACGTCGGGATAGTCGATGTCGTACCACTCGACACCCGGCCCGGGCGCCAACCGGAAGAACCGGCTGTCCAGCCCGCAGCCCAGGTGTAGCACGACGGCCTCGGGATGCACTGCGAGGAACTGGCGGGCCCATTTGTCGAAGTGCGCACTACGGGTGGTCACCGCGGGTGAGTTCGCAGCCGTGATGGTGGTCTGGCTCCAGTCGTAGTCGATGCGATCGACGATGCCCTTGGCCCAGGTGTCATGCAGGACGGAGTTCGGCAGGTCGGCATCGAGCGCCTTGGCGTAGAACGTCGCGAGCATGGTCTGCGGCGCGCCGCGCAGGTCGACCTTCAGCTTTTCGGTCATGCTCGCCAGGCTAATCCGGTAATACGGTTGGTGCACAAGAGTTTAACGCCCAGCGGCGTGGCGTTCAGCCTTGCTTGGCGGCACATCCGAACGTCTTGCCCACCCAAGAACTAGAACACGTTCTACCGTCAGGAGTAAACCGGTAAGAGCTGCGGTTACCGCCATGCAGATGAGTCCCACCGTAGCGCCGGAGCACAATGGGACCCACCGGCCCGAAAGACCCTATTGAAGGAGCGAACGCAATGAGCAACTACTCCACGGCAATACTCGCGGGCGGCTGCTTCTGGGGCATGGAGGATCTGATCCGCAAGCAGCCGGGCGTGGTGTCGACGCGGGTGGGCTACACCGGTGGGCGCAACGATCACCCCACCTACCGCAACCATCCCGGCCATGCCGAGGCCGTCGAGATCGTCTACGACCCCGCCCAGACCGACTACCGGGCGCTGCTGGAGTTCTTCTTCCAGATTCACGATCCGAGTACCAAGGACCGGCAGGGCAACGACGTCGGCAGCAGCTACCGGTCGGCGATCTTCTACCTCGACGACGAGCAGAAACGCGTCGCGCTGGACACCATCGCCGACGTGGACGCCTCGGGCCTGTGGCCGGGAAAGGTGGTCACCGAGGTCACGCCTGCCGTCGACTTCTGGGAGGCTGAGCCCGAGCACCAGGATTACCTGCAGCACTTCCCCAACGGCTACACCTGCCACTTCCCGCGGCCGGGCTGGAAGCTGCCGAAGCGCCAAACCGCCAGCCAGTAAACCGCTACTGCCCCAGCGGGGTGGTGCGACGGTGTACGACGACCCGACCGCCTGACTTCGGGGTGTAGGCCACCCCGCGCGAGTGCACCTTTTCTCCGGGTGCCGTGGTGGTTTCGATGACGAAGTGCCGCAAAACCGTTCGCAGCACGACGTCCATCTCGACATTGGCGAACACCGCACCCACGCAGCGCCGGGTGCCGCCGCCGAATGGAATCCAGCCCAGGCCGGGACGGCTGCCGACGAACCGCTGCGGATCGAACCGGCCCGGGTCCGGGAACTCCTCGGGCCGTTCCTGAATCACGGCGAGTGCGACGATGACCGAATAGCCGTGCGGGATCACCCACTCACCGAGTTCGAATGCGGGCGCATAGATGTGGCGGCCGGCGAAATCGATGACGGTGCGAACCCGCTGTATCTCCAGGATGGTCGCCTGGCGGTACTCGTTGCCGTCGGTCGCGGCCTCGGCGACCAGTTCGGCGAGCACCTCGGGGTGACGGCTGACGCGTTCGAATGCCCACCCCAGCGTGGACGCCGTGGTTTCGTGCCCGGCAGCCAGCAGCGTGAGCAGCTCGTCGCCGATGTCCTTGCGGGACATGGCCGAACCGTCCTCGTAGGTGCTGCGCAGGAGCAGCGCGAGGATGTCGTCACGGTGCTCGAACTCGGGGTCGGATTCGATCCGCTCGATCAGCCGGTCGATCACCACGTCGTACTGGCTGCGGTATTCGGCGAGCCGCGCCCATGGGCTGAACCGGCCGTAGTCCCGCGTCGGGTTGGGCAGCACCGCGAGCCGTGATCCGAGAGTCACCCAGGGCGGGATGATGCGCCGCAACTCGTCGAGTTGTTCGCCGTCGGCGCCGAATACCGCACGCAGGATGGCGTTGAGGGTGATGCGCATCATCGGTTCGAGAGTTTCGAACTCCCTGCCCTCAGGCCAGCTGGCCGCTTCGCGCAGAGTTTCCTCTTCGAAGATGGCCTCGTAGTTGCGAATGCTCTTGCCGTGGAACGGCGGCGTCAGCAGCTTGCGCCGGCGCCGGTGGTCGGCGCCGTCGAGCGCGAATACCGAGCCCGATCCGAGGATGCGGCTCAGGTTGGGCTGGATGTTGCCGACATCTTCGGTGTTGGCCTGGAACAGCTGCTTGGCCAGTTGCGGTTCGGCGACGACGACAGTGCGGCCGAACATCGGGAGGCGAAGGGTGAAGATGTCGCCGTAGCGGCGGGATATCCGTTTGACCGTCCATCGCCGGGCGAACGCATACCCGGCGCCCTGGAACAGTACGGGGATTCGCGGACCGGGCGGGATCCGCGCGCCGTCGATTTCGGGTTGTATGACGGTCGCTGTTTCGGTCATGCCATCTCCAGCCACGCGATGGTACTGCGATGTACCACTCATGTGTGTAGTACGGTACTCTCAGGTACCAGGTGATGCAAGGGTGGTGCGATGACTGCTGCGCTCGCGGGTTCCGGCGCTCGCGTTGGAACTGACACCTTCCGGCTGCGATTGCTCGACGGGCTGGCAGCGGGGATCACCGACAGGGGCTATCGCGAGACCACCGTCGCCGACGTCGTCCGGTACGCCCGCACCTCCAAGCGCACGTTCTACGACCAGTTCTCCAGCAAGGAAGCCTGCTTCATCGAGTTGCTGCGGCTCAACAACGCGCGCCTGGCCGACGAGATCCGCACCGCCGTCGACGCCGAGGCACCCTGGCAGAACCAGATCGCACAAGCCGTCGGTGCCTATGTCGACCACATCGAGTCCGCTCCGGCCGTGACCTTGAGCTGGATACGGGAACTGCCCGCGCTGGGGAGCCAGGCCCGTCCGCTGCAGCGCGAGGCCATGCGCGAACTAACCGACCTCCTCATCGATCTCAGTGAAAACGCCGGTTTCCGGCACGCGGAACTGCCGCGGCTGACCCGCCCGATGGCCATCATCCTGCTGGGCGGACTGCGTGAACTCACCGCGATGATCGTTGAAGACGGCCGCGAGATCCGCGAGATCTACGATCCGGCCATCGCTGCATCACGGGCCATCCTGGGACCGCGCACGGATTCAGCCGAGCATCAGCCGCTCTGATAGGGCGACCAGCAGATTTCGACTCTGCGCTGGGGGCATTGAGATCCACGGCGTCCGCCATCGCTTACTCCCGGGCCATGACTCCGACGCTACGCACCATGTCTCCTCTGGACGCTCTGACGAGCGTGCAGGCTTCCGCGGCAAACCACCGAAAATGCCACGGGGAGCTACACGCTCGCCACGGCGCGTGGCACAAGACTTCACCGCCAGCTCGTGGTTGGCTCGCATTGCCTACCACTCGGCAGGACGAACGCAAACGGACGCGGGAATCCCAGCCCGGTAAGTCGGGCACCGCGGACCGCCGCGATATCGACGGGGACCACCGTTCCCGATGTCGGCTCGTAGCACTGCAGCACCTCATCGGCGGCCGCCACGATCAGCACCCAGTGCCGTGGGATACCGCGGCCGCCGACGAGCATCGCGACCGGCCAGCCGGCGTCGAGCGCAGCCAGGACATCAGCCAAACCATCCTGGTCGCCGCGGAAGGGCCGCCAACGATAGGTGACTCCGATGCTGTGGTGCGTCAGCGCCCGCGCCATACCCGCCGGTGTCGCGCCGAGCCGGCGTGGCCATATGCGGTTGATCTCCTCGTGAACCCGATGCTGCTCATCGAAGAACCACTCCCGGCCGGCGGGCCCCAGCAGCGTTGCGCGATACGCCGGGTCCATCAGCAGGCCCGCCACCACCGCGACGGTAGGGCCGCATGTGACCCCATCACGTTGCCGCAAACCCAGCGCCGCCAACTGTGCCGGTCTCACCGCCAGCAGCCTACCGCCCGGCCCAGCGGCTGCGCCGGTTCATTTGTGGCAGCATCGAACCCGTGGCTACCAGCCCCGACGTGCAACGACTGCGCGACCTCGCGCTGCTGCGCCGCGTGCGTGATCGGATGGACCGCGACTACGCCCAGCCACTCGACGTGGAAGCGTTGGCCCGCGGCGTGAACATGTCGGCGGGGCATCTATCGCGGCAATTCAAGCTGGCTTACGGTGAATCGCCGTACAGCTATCTGATGACTCGGCGTATCGAGCGGGCAATGTCGTTGTTGCGCGGCGGCGATCACCCGGTTACCGAGGTCTGTTTCGCGGTCGGCTTCTCGTCGCTGGGCACGTTCAGCACGCGCTTCACCGAACTCGTCGGCGTCCCGCCCAGCACCTACCGCCAGCAGATGGCCGACTCGGCCAAAGGCATCCCGGCGTGCGTTGCCAAGCAGGTGACCAGACCGATCAGGAATCGAGAAGCGTCGAGCCCCGACCCGCAATTAGCGTGACGGACATGGACATCACCATCAGCGCAAGCTTTCTCCCACAGAATGATCCGGACGCCGCCAGGACGTTCTACCGCGACATCCTCGGTTTCGAAATCCGCAAGGACGTCGGCTACAACGGTATGCACTGGATCACCGTCGGTCCGGCAGAGCAGCCCGACGTGTCCATCGTGCTGTTCCCGCCCACGGCCACTCCGGGCCTCACCGATGAGGAACAGCGGGTCATCGCCGAGATGATGGCCAAGGGCACCTTCGCCAGCCTGATCCTGGCCACCAAGGATCTCGACGACACTTTCGAACGGCTGCAGGCAACCGATGCCGAGATCATCCAGGAACCGACCGATCAGCCGTACGGCGTCCGCGACTGTGCGTTGCGGGACCCAGCCGGCAATCTCATCCGCCTCCAGGAGATTCGCTGAATGGCAGGGTTGGCTGAAAGCATCTCGCGAACTACGTCGGCACCTGAGAGTTTCCTTGTCCTGCGTGTGCCAATCGGTCTACCCGGCCGATAATGATCGATATGGCCGCCAAGGTGTCAGACCTACTCGCCGAAAGTCTGGACACCCTTCGGTATCAGCCGACGGCGAAACGGATCCGCGCCTGCATGGGCGGTGAGCCAGTGGCCGATACCTGCGCGGCCGTTCTGGTGTGGGAGCCCCGACGGGTCGTCCCGAGCTACGCGGTGCCCCGCAGCGCGCTGACCGCAGGATTGGTGCCGGCCGGTGCGGAATCCGGGGACGACGAGATCCCCGGGTTCCTCGATCCGTCGATTTCCTTCACCAAGCACAGTTGCGCGGGCACCGAATTCGACGTCATCGCAGGCGAAGAGACTGGCGTGGCGGCTGCCTATCAGCCGGACGATCCGGACCTGGCCGGGTACCTGATCCTCGACTTCGCCAGCTTCGAGTGGCGTGAGGAAGACGAACCGATCGTCGCGCACCCGCGTGATCCGTTCCACCGCATCGACATCTTGCGCAGCAGCAGGCACATCCGCGTGGAGCTCGACGGCCAGCTGCTGGCCGAATCCCGCCATCCCACACTGTTATTCGAGACACTCCTGCCGACGCGGTATTACCTTCCCCGCAGAGACGTGAAAGTTGCTCTGGTAGAAAGCAACACGATCAGCTACTGCTCATACAAGGGCCGGGCAAGCTACTATTCCGTGCCGGACGAACGAGCCGATGTGGCATGGAGCTACCCCGAGCCACTGCACGACGCCGAGCCCGTGCGCGGGCTGATCTGCTTCTTCGACGAGCGGGTCGACGTCACGATCGACGGAGTGGCGCGCGAGCGGCCGGTGACGCCGTGGAGCACTCAGTAGGTGTTCCGTCCCGGTATGCAGAAACGCCGAGCCGGGAGAAGACGGATCGCGGGGCCTTACAGGACGAAGATGGTTCACTGTGAACACGCGTACATGCAGACTGATCACCTTGGCGGCCGTGGCAGCACTCTTGGTGGCCGGATGCGGCAGTTCCGACAAGTCCTCGTCGACCGAGGCCGGCTCGACCACGCCTTCGGTGACCGCTGTCAATCCGTCAGACATGACAAACCGGCAGCAGGCACCCGCCCGCCTGGTCATAGACGTGACCATCAAGGGCGGTGAGGTGACGCCGACCAATGCGTCGTTGCAGGGCAGCGTGAAAGAACCCATCGTGGTGCGGGTCAACAGCGACGCCGCCGACGAACTGCACGTAAACTCCGCGCCGGACCACACCTTCAAGATCGAGCCGCGCGCCGGTCAACAGTTCCAGTTCACCGTCGACGTGCCCGGGACTGTTGAGATCGAACTGCACCACCTCAACCGGACCGTCGCCAGCGTGCAAGTGCTGCAGTGATCTGGGAGCAAATGAGCCACATGCGGACGCGAGGAGCAGAACAGCAGAAGCGGACGCGAGGAGCACAACAGCAGAAGCGGACGCGAGGAGCAAAAGGTAGATGCGAGCACTGATCGTCGTCGACGTCCAGAACGATTTCTGCGAAGGTGGCTCCCTGGCGGTCACCGGTGGTGCTGCGGTGGCGCGCGCCGTCAGTGAACTGCTGGCGGGCGATCACGGATACGACCACGTGGTGGCCACCAAGGACTTCCACATCGACCCGGGCGAGCATTTCTCGGAGCACCCCGACTATCAGACGTCGTGGCCGCGGCACTGCGTGGCCGAGACGCCGGGCGCGGCATTTCACCCAGAGTTCGACACCAGCGCTGTGGAGGCCGTGTTCATGAAGGGCCACTACTCGGCCGCCTACAGCGGTTTCGAGGGTGCCGACGATTCCGGGACGACGCTGATGGACTGGCTACGTTCCCACGATGTGGACGAGGTCGACATCGTGGGTATCGCGACCGATTACTGCGTGGCGGCGACGGCAGCCGATGCGGTGAAAGCAGGGCTGCGGACCCGCGTGCTCGCCGGGCTCACCGCCGGTGTCGCACCGCAGAGCACCGCCGCGGCGATCGACGAATTGCGTTCGGCTGGCGTCGACGTCAGTTAGTCGGATCCCGCGGGGAGCCGGTCCGGCGCGAGCGGATCGCACAGCAACCGCTTACCGGCCGCCACCGACATCCACATCCCGCAGAACGCGGGCGGCTCGCCGGTGCGCACGATCCTGGCGCATATCGTCGCCGACAGCGATGTGATACCCCCGAACGGTGCAATGTGACGGTCGCAACGCCGTGGTCCGCCATTACCCCGAGCAAGCGGTATTCGGGCAGTTCAGAGCCGGTGGACAGGGTGAGCCCCCGCTGGTTCGGCGCACGTCGGGCGGGCCGCCCGAATGGTCACGCAGCGCAGCGGACCGTAAAGTCGGATTGTGAATCCAGCCGAGCGAACCACGGAACCCGAACTCGAAATCTGGCGAGGTAAGGCTTACCCCCTTGGCGCCACCTACGACGGGTCGGGCACAAATTTCACACTGTTCAGCGAAGTCGCCGAACGTGTGGAGTTGTGTCTTTTCGATGCCGAGGGCAAGGAGACTGCACGCCTCACCCTGCCCGAGGTCGACGGCTTCATCTGGCACGGCTTCGTGCCGAACATCGAGCCGGGACAGCGTTACGGTTACCGCGTCACCGGTCCGTACGATCCCGCCGCCGGACACCGGTGCAATCCCAACAAGCTGCTGCTCGACCCCTACGCCAAAGCCATCGACGGGACCTTCGACTGGGGCCAGCCGCTGTTCGGCTACAACTTCGGTGACCCGGACAGCCGCAACGACGACGATTCAGCAGCCCACATGCCCAAGGCCGTGGTGATCAATCCGTACTTCGACTGGGGCACCGACCGGCCGCCCGGCCACGAGTACGCCGACACCGTCATCTACGAGGCGCACATCAAGGGCCTGACCGAGACTCATCCCGACATACCCGAGCAGATTCGCGGTACCTACGCGGCCGTGGCCCATCCGGTGATCATCGACCATCTGAAGTCGTTGGGCATCACTGCAATCGAGCTGATGCCGGTGCATCACTTCGTCGACGATTCGACGCTGCTGGAGAAGGGCCTGTCGAACTACTGGGGATACAACACCATCGGGTTCCTGGCACCCGATCCGCGGTACAGCTCGAGTGCCACACCCGGCGGCCACGTGCAGGAGTTCAAGGCCATGGTGCGGGCACTGCACGAGGCCGGCATCGAGGTGATCCTCGACGTCGTCTACAACCACACGGCCGAGGGCAACCACATGGGCCCCACGCTGTCGATGCGCGGTATCGACAATGCTGCGTACTATCGCCTCGTCGAGGACGACAAGCGCTACTACATGGACTACACCGGCACCGGAAACAGCCTCAACGTCGGCCATCCCCACTCACTGCAGCTGATCATGGACTCGCTGCGGTACTGGGTCACCGAGATGCACGTTGACGGTTTCCGCTTCGACCTGGCCTCCACGCTGGCCCGCGAGTTCTACGACGTGGACAAGCTGTCGACGTTCTTCGAACTGGTGCAACAGGATCCGACCGTCAGCCAGGTCAAGCTGATCGCCGAGCCGTGGGACGTCGGGCCCGGCGGCTACCAGGTGGGCAACTTCCCACCACAGTGGACCGAGTGGAACGGCAAGTACCGCGACACCGTTCGCGACTTCTGGCGCGGTGAGCCCGCCACGCTCGACGAGTTCGCCTACCGGTTGACCGGTTCGGCCGACCTGTACGAGCACACTGCGCGCCGTCCCGTCGCGTCCATCAACTTCGTCATCGCGCACGACGGCTTCACGCTGCGAGACCTGGTGTCCTACAACGAGAAACACAACGACGCCAACGGCGAGGACAACAACGACGGCGAGAGCCACAACCGCTCGTGGAACTGCGGTGTGGAGGGACCCACCGACGACCCGGAGATCCTTGCGCTGCGGGCCAGGCAGGAACGTAACTTCCTCACCACTCTGCTGCTGTCCCAAGGCGTTCCGATGATCTGTCACGGTGACGAACTGGGCCGCACCCAGGGCGGCAACAACAACGGGTACTGCCAGGACAGCGAAATCACCTGGATCGACTGGGCCAACGCCGACAAAGACCTACTCGAGTTCACCAGGACCGTGTCGGCGCTACGCGCTGCCCACCCGGTGTTCCGACGGCGACGCTTCTTCGACGGCAGGCCGGTTCGCCAGCCTGGTGCGCCCAACGTGCCCGATATCACCTGGCTCGCGCCCGACGGCTCCGACATGACCGCCGAGGACTGGGAAACCGGCTACGCCAAGTCGGTGTCGGTGTATCTGAACGGACACGGCATCCCGGATCTGAGCGTGCGCGGGCAGCAGGTGGTCGACGATTCGTTCCTGCTGTGTTTCAACGCGCACTACGAACCGATCGAGTTCGTGCTGCCACCGAAGGAGTTCGGCCAGCAGTGGACACCGGTGATCAGCACTGCCGCGATCGACGGCGCCGCAAACTCGGCTGATACGCCGCTGGCGGCCGGAGCGAAGGTCAACGTCGATGCCCGGGCGGTGTTGGTGCTGCGTGGCGAGTGAGATTCAGTGGCCGCAGCGGGCGTTGCTCAAAGCATCGGTATCCCAGTCCGTACCAGGAAGTATGGTACCTTCGGCAAGTAGCAGCCGTGGCCGCCTCGCAGGCATCGAACTTTAGGGTTCGTGCCGCCGGCCGGGCGGGCCGGGGGTAGCAGCCGAAGAGCGGCGGCAGCTACCCTGCGGCCACGGCTGCGGCAATCCGCGCGGCGCCCCCACCACCTTCACAGATGTTCGCGACGAGCAGGGCGATACCTCTGTGACAGAGGTATTGTGGTGAGGTGGTGGATGCCCGCAGAGATCTCATCAGCGACCTGTTCAGCGTCGTCGGTCGATTCCGGCGACAGCTGCGCCGCTCTACCGGCGGCGGATTCGACATCGGAGCCACCGGGGTGACGACATCGGGCTCCGCCGGGCTGACTCAGTCGCAGGCCGAACTCGTGCGTCTGGTGGGTCGTCGACCGGGCATCTCGGTGCGGGAGTCCGCCGTCGAACTCAGCCTGATGCCCAACACCGCGTCGACGCTGGTATCCCGACTGGTCGCCGACGGGCTGCTGATCCGGACCGTCGATGAGGCTGATCGCCGAGTGGGACGGCTCAGGCTCACGGAATCGGCCCAGCGGCTCGCCGACGAGTCCCGGGCCGCCCGCCGCACCGCGCTGGCGACGGTCATGGCGCAGCTGAACGGTGCCCAAATTGACGCGTTGGCACAAGGATTGGACGTGCTGGCCGAGTTGACCCGGCTGCTGCAGGAGCAGGCCGAGGTACGGGACATCCCCGAGGAGATCGAGTCCACATGAACGACGAACTGCTCGCCATCGACTGCCGACACCTGACCCATCGCTACGGGCAGTTCACCGCCGTGGACGATCTCAGCCTGCAGGTGCACCAAGGCGAGACCTTGGGCCTGCTCGGCCCGAACGGCGCGGGCAAGACCACCGTCGTGCGGGTGCTCACCACATTGACCCCGGTCCAGCAGGGCGAGGTGCGGATCTTCGGGCTGGACGCCCGGCACCGCACCATGGACATCCGGCACAACATCGGCTATGTACCGCAACAACTTTCGATCGAGTCGGCACTGACCGGCAGGCAGAACGTCGAGCTGTTCGCCCGCCTCTACGATGTGCCGCGGACCGAACTTCGCGAGCGTGTCGCCACGGCACTCGCCGGGATGCAACTGCTCGACGTCGCCGACGAGCCCGCAGGGACCTATTCCGGCGGCATGGTGCGACGGCTGGAACTGGCCCAGGCGTTGGTCAACCGGCCGCTGCTGCTGATTCTGGACGAACCGACGGTGGGGCTCGATCCGATTGCCCGCGACAGTGTCTGGGAACAAGTACAGCGCATGCAGGCCGAGTTCGGTATGACAGTGCTGCTGACCACCCACTACATGGGCGAGGCAGATGCCCTGTGCGACCGGGTGGCGCTGATGCACCACGGCCGGCTGCGAGCCGTCGGAACCCCGGCCGAACTCAAGGCGGCCGTGTCGGGCGACGGCGAGGACGCCACTCTGGAGGACGTCTTCCGCCACTATGCGGGGTCCGAACTCGGCGAGGACACCCGCCGTTCGGGCATCGGTGAGGTCCGTTCGAGCCGAAGGACGGCGCGTCGTGTCAGTTGATTCGCCTACTTCTGATTCGTCTACTTCGAGGGGCCTGGTCCTCGCGCCACGCGGGTGGCGCCGGGCCCGCGGCATGGCCGTACGTGTCGGCGCCTTCTCGCTCGTGGAGCTGCAGAAGCTGCGCTACGACCGCACCGAGCTGTTCACCCGCCTGATCCAGCCGGCGTTGTGGCTGCTGATCTTCGGGCAGACCTTCAGCCGGTTGCACGTGGTCAACACCGGTGGTGTGCCCTATCTGACGTTTCTGGCACCGGGCATCATCGCCCAGTCCGCCTTGTTCATCTCGATCTTCTACGGCATCCAGATCATCTGGGATCGCGATGCGGGCATTCTGGCGAAGCTGATGGTCACGCCGGCACCCGCATCGGCGCTGGTGACCGGTAAAGCGTTCGCGGCCGGCGTGCGCTCGGTGGTGCAGGTGGTCGGCGTCGTGGTGCTCGCCTACCTGATGGGCATCCCGATGACCGCCAACCCACTGCGGATCCTCGCCGCGATGGCCATCGTGACGCTGGGCGCGGCGTTCTTCGCGTGTCTGTCGATGACGCTGGCCGGGCTGGTCCGCAAACGGGACCGGCTGATGGGTATCGGTCAGGCCATCACGATGCCGTTGTTCTTCGCATCCAATGCGCTCTACCCCGTCGACATCATGCCCGGCTGGCTGCGCTGGCTGTCCACGGTCAATCCGCTGAGCTACGAGGTCAACGCCCTGCGAGGGTTGCTGATCGGCACGCCGACCAATTGGGCACTCGACGTCTCGGTGCTGATCGTGGCGGCCGTGCTCGGCATCGCCGCTGCCTCGGCGCTGCTGCGCCGGCTGGTGCGCTGACTCTGGCGCCCTGACCAGCCGCTTTCGTCTCCCAACCAACCGGTCGTTTACTCTGCTGTCAGATCCACGGAGCAGGGAGACGGTCATGCAACTGGCACTCACACCGCAGGAGGCTGCGTTCCGCGACGAGCTGCGCACCTTCTACACCACTCAGGTTCCCGCCGAGATCCGCGAACGCAACCGGCTGGGTAAACCGCTCGGCAAGGACGGAATCGTCACCGCGCACAAGACCTTGAACGAGCACGGCCTGGCTGTGCCGAACTGGCCCGTCGAGTGGGGCGGCAAGGATTGGACGCCCACTCAGCACCAGATCTGGCTCGACGAGATGCAGTTGGCCAGCGTTCCGGAGCCATTGACCTTCAATACCCGGATGGTCGGTCCTGTGATCGCCGAGTTCGGCTCGCAGGCCGTCAAAGAACGCTTCCTGCCGCCGACTGCCGCACTGGACATCTGGTGGTGTCAGGGCTTCTCCGAGCCCGAGGCCGGCTCAGATTTGGCCTCTTTGCGCACCACCGCGGTCCGTGACGGGGACAGCTACGTGGTCAACGGCCAGAAGACCTGGACCACGCTCGGCCAGTACGCCGACTGGATCTTCTGCCTGGTCCGCACCGACCCGCAGGCCCCCAAGAAGCAGGCAGGCATCTCCTTCCTGCTCATCGACATGAACACCCCGGGCATCACACTGCGGCCGATCAAGCTCATCGACGGCAGCTTCGAGGTCAACGAGGTGTTCTTCGAGGACGTGCGCGTGCCCGCCGACCAGCTGGTCGGTGAGGAGAACCAGGGCTGGACCTACGCCAAGTTCCTGCTCGGCAACGAACGCACCGGCATCGCGCAGGTGGCTCGCACCAAGGTACGGCTGGCCGACGTAAAGGCCCGAGCCAAGCAGTCCGGTTTGCTGTCTGACCCGTTGTTCGCCGCGCGATTGGCCGAGGCCGAGAACGACGTGCTGGCCCTGGAACTCACCCAGATGCGCGTCACGTCGGACTCCGCCGACGGCAAGCCCAACCCGGCGTCATCGGTGCTGAAGTTGCGCGGCAGTCAGCTGCAGCAGACCGCCACCGAACTGCTGGTCGAGGTCGCCGGGCCGGACGCGCTGCCATTCGAGGCCGGCAATACGATCGCGTCGCCCGCGTGGGCCCAGGAGGCCGCGCCGCACTATCTGAACTATCGCAAAACCTCGATCTACGGCGGCAGCAACGAGGTTCAGCGCACCATCATCGCGTCGACCATTCTCGGATTGTGAGTTGAACCATGGACTTTCAGCTGACCGAAGAACAGACCCTGCTGGCCGACACCATGCGCGATGTGTTGTCGGGCTATGACACCGAAAAGCGCAACAAGGTCGTCGACACCGACCCCGGCTACAGCACTCGGGTGTGGGCCCAGCTCGCCGAGATAGGGGTGCTCGGACTGGGTTTCGAGGAAGACGCCGGCGGCCCGCTTGAGATCATGGTGGTGCTGGGCGAGATCGGACGCCGGCTGGCGCCCGAGCCGGTGCTGCACGGCGCGCTGGTGCCGGGGTCGATCATCGCCGAGGTGGGCACCGACGCACAGCGTCAACTGCTCGACGAGGTCGCTGCCGGTCAGCGACTGCTGGCCTTCGCCCACACCGAGCCCGGCCTGCGCGGAACCGGTACCGTCACCACCACCGCTGCCCGCCAAGGTGATTCGTGGGTGCTCACCGGCCGGAAGAACCCGGTGCTGGCCGGCGACAGCGCCGACACGCTGATCGTCAGCGCCGTCCTGCCCGGGGGCGGGACCGGACTGTTTCTCGTCGACGCAGCCGCGGTCACCCGGGAGAGCTACCGTACGTTCGACGGGCAACGGGGCGCCCAGATCGACCTCGCCGAAACACCCGCCGACCCCCTCGGTGACGCGGTGGATGCCGGCACGGCCATCACGCACGCGCTGATCCGTGCCTCGGCGGGGCTGTGCGCCGAGGCAGTCGGCGCCATGGCGGAGTCGCTGCGGCTCACCACCGATTACCTCAAGGCGCGCAAGCAATTCGGGGTCACCCTGAGCAAGTTCCAGACTCTGACGCAGCGGGCCGCCGATATGTACGTATCGCTGGAGCTGGCCCGCAGCATGGGCCTCTACGCATCGATGTCGATCACCGACGGTGACTTCGATCCTGTGCTCGCCGCGCGTGCCAAGCTGCAGATCGGCCGCTCGGGCCGACACATTGCCCAGGAATCCATTCAGCTGCACGGCGGAATCGGTATCACCGCGGAGTATCCGGTCGGGCACTATGCGGCGCGGCTCACTGCGATCGAGCACACCCTCGGCTCGTCGCAAGACCAGTTGCATGCGCTGATCGACCAACTGGGCGACTACCAGATCGCCACGCTGTAGTCAGTTCCCTGGGCGAGGTAGTTCCCTGGGCGAGCAGACATTTGGGTCCGCCAAACGCGGCGTGTCGGGGGCCCACGCGTCTGCTCGCGGGAAGAAACTGAGCGGGAAGAACTCAGCGCACCAGCCGATCGATCGACCCCATCGGGATGGGCAGCCAATCCGGGCGGTGCCGGGCCTCGTATGCGGCCTCGTACACCGCCTTGTCCAACTCGTAGGCCGCCAGCAGGTCGGCGGGGTCGCGTGGGTCGACACCGGATTCTGCGGCGTAACCGTCACAGAAGGCCGTGCCGTTGCGGTCAGCCCAAGCCTCAGCGGCAACGCCCGGTCGTTGGTAGGCGGCGTAGTCGAACGAGCGCAACATGCCCGCGACATCGCGCACCGCTGAATCGGGACGACGCCTCTGCTGCAACGGTTTTCCGGGTTCGCCTTCGAAATCGATCAACAACCAGCGCTGTGGGGTACGGAGCACCTGCCCCAGGTGCAAGTCGCCATGCACGCGCTGCACCGTGATTTGTCGCCCCGCCAGGTCCCGGTAGCGCTGCTTGATTCGCGGAGCGAAGTCGTACAACTCGGGCACCGCTTGCGTGGCCGTCGTCAACCGGCTCAGCATCACGTCCACCGGAAACGGGATGGAATCGGTGCCCAACTCGTCGGCCAGGCAGGTGTGCACCGAGGCCACGGCTGCGCCGAGCAGGCGGGACTCGTCCGTGAAGTCCGCGCCGCCGGTGGTCGCCATGTGCCAGCCCTCGACGGAATCGGCGGCGAACTCCGACACCACGCCCAGCGCACACGGCTCGCCGTCCCACCAGGTTTCGAACGATCCGAGCAGCCGAGCCACATGGGGGTTGCCCGCCCTGCCCAGAGCCCGGTTGAGTTCGATGTCGGGATGCACACCGGCAGTGACCCGCCGGAAGACCTTGAGCATGGCGTCCCGGCCGAACACCACGCTGGTGTTGCTTTGCTCGGCCGTGGAGACCCGGGCAGGGGCATCCAGGGGAAGCTCCGCGTCCGGCTCCTTCGTGAAAACCACCGCCCCGACGGTGGCCGCGCCGTCGATCAGTTTCAACAGATAGCGTGCCGCATCCGGATCGAACAACGCGTCGTAAGCAATCCGGTCACCGTTGACACTGATGGTCGCGCCGGTAGGACCGCGATCTGAGCCGTCTCGGCGACCGACCCCGACGATCACCTGATAGCGCTCGCAAGTGCCGTCCACGTACGACGCGTCCAACAACACCAGCAGGAGGTGCTCGCGCAGCGGCTGCACGAGCACCGGGCGCGCCGCAGTCAGCGCACGGCCCCGGCCGGCGTACCACCGCTGCCGGGGTAACCACGCGCTGAACGGGATGTCCAGATCTTGCACGGTCGCTCCGTTGATGCCTTCCATCAGCCTTAAACCTACCCACAGAAGCGGCTTTTCAACCGTCCTAGAACTGTTGCGCCGAAGCTCGGTTTCCGACGTCCCGACCGTCTCTACCCACCAGCAACGTGATTCGTCCTCGCTAACGAGTTTGCGGAAAGGCCCACGGTTGTATCACGGGTCCACGAGGGTTACGTTTTCCCCGAATGTGAACTTGTCTGCGGCGGTGCCGCGGAGATCGCCCCAACAATTCGATGAGGGATGCCCTGTGGGTGAGTCGACGCCTGACGATCGCGACGCAGCGGGAATCGGTGCTCGGTCGGATCTGAGCACCAGAGACCATGGCACTCCGGCGAACGCCCCCTCGGTCCCACCTCCACTGAGCACACCTGCCGTGGCGGCGCGGCCGTCGGCGGCCGAGGAAGCCCGCACCGTCGCCAAGTCGACCAACTCCGGCACGCTGGCAACTCTCACCGCCGAAGGCGCACCGTGGGCATCGTTCATCACCTACGGGTTGCTGGACGGTGCTCCGGTGCTGTGCGTGTCGAATCTCGCAGAGCACGGCCGCAATCTCGCGCAGGATCCGCGGGCAAGCATCGCGATCGTCGCACCCGGGGCCGGGTCGGATCCACTCGCCAGCACCCGTGTCACCCTGGCCGGGGTAGCCGAACACCCCTCCGGTGCCGAGGCCGCAGCGGCCCGCGACGCTCACCTGTCAGCGGTCGCGGCGGCAAAGTACTACATCGACTACAGCGATTTCTCGCTGTGGGTGCTGCGCGTGGACCGGGTGCGCTGGGTCGGCGGCTACGGCCGGATGGACTCGGCCACCGGTGCGGCCTACGCCGCCGCCGAGCCCGACCCGGTGTCGCCCCGCGCTGCCGGTGCCATCGAGCATCTCAACGCCGACCACGCCGCGTCACTGCTGGCGATGGCCCGCACCCTCGGCGGCTACCCCGATACGACCGCCGCAGTGTGCACGGGCGCTGACCGCTACGGCCTCGATCTGCGAGTCACCACCGACCGCGGGGTGGCATACACGCGGGTGGGTTACGCCGCGCCGATCAGCTCCTTCGATGAATTGCGTTCCGCGACAGTCGAGTTGGCCAGGCGGGCCCAGGCCGGGTAGGCGCACCGCGCCCAGGCCGGATCGGCACACGCCGCCGAGTGCAATACGATCGCGGGTATGTCTGCTGCCGCCGAGCGTCCGGAAACCTGGCACGCCGCCTTCGATCTGATCCGCACGCGCGGCTACGAGCACCGCGAGGAGCCGTTCCGGCTGGCCAGCGGCCAGCTCAGCCATGACTACATCGACGGCAAGTACGCCATCGACACGGGTGAGCGGATGGCGATCGTCAGCCGCGCGGTCGCCGATCTGGCCGCGGCCCGCGGCATCGAGTTCGACGCCGTCGGTGGCCTGACCATGGGTGCCGACCCGCTGGCCCACGGCGTCGCGATGGTCACCGGCAAGGCCTGGTTCTCAGTGCGCAAGGAACAGAAGAGCCGCGGCCGCGAACAGTGGATCGAAGGCACCCGGCTCGAACCCGGCACCCGCGTGCTGCTGGTCGACGACGTGATCAGCACCGGCGGCTCCACCGAGATCGCCTACGAGCGCGTCGTCGCCGCGGGTGCGGTGGTGACCGGGGTAATCCCGATGGTCGACCGCGGTGATGTCGCGACGGGACGATTCGCCAAGCGCGGGGTCCCGTTCGCGGCACTGGTGACCTACCGCGATCTGGGTATCGAACCGGTCAAGGACGTCTGAGCCCACCGGCTCAGATCACCAGCACCGGCGCGGGCCGTACCCCGACGCGCACCGGGTCCCCCGGGCTGAACTCCTCCGCGGCTGAACTTGCCAACTGCGCATGCAGGACCGCCCCGTCGGGCAATGTCACGTATACCCGCGAGATCGGCCCGAGGAACGCCACCGAGCTGACCCGAGCGGCACCGTCGGTGTCGGCAGTGACCGTGATGGACTCGGGGCGCACCAGCGCTGTGCCCGTACCTGCACCGACCGAACCGGCCAGCGTCGGGACCGAGGCGCCCAGCAGGAGGGCCTGCCCGCCCGAAACCTCCACGGGCACTTGATTGTTCAGTCCGACGAACTCCGCGACGAACGGCGTCGCGGGGCTGGCATACAGATCCGCCGGCGCTGCGAGCTGTTCGAGTTTGCCCTAGCTCATCACCCCGACCCTGTCGGCAACGGCCAGCGCCTCCTCCTGATCGTGGGTGACGAACAACGTCGTGGTGCCGACCTCGAGCTGAACCCGACGGATCTCGTCGCGCAACTGCACCCGCACCTTCGCGTCGAGCGCCGACAACGGCTCGTCGAGCAGCAGCACGCTCGGCCGGATCGCGAGGGCCCGCGCCAGCGCGACACGCTGCTGCTGGCCACCGGAAAGCTCGTCGGCGTACTTGTCCTTGTGCTCGCTCAAGCCCACCAGATCGAGCATGTCCGCGGCCCGGGAAAGCCTGTCGGCCTTGGCTTTTCCTCGCATCTTCAACCCGAACGCGACATTGTCCAGCACGGTCAGGTGCGGGAACAGACTATAAGCCTGGAACACCATGCCCATATCGCGCTTGTTGGCCGGTACCGAACTCACGTCACGCCCACCGACCTGCACGCTGCCCGATGTGGCCTCGTCGAGTCCGGCCAGGATACGCAGCGCGGTGGTCTTACCGCACCCCGACGGTCCGAGCAGGGCCACCAGCTCGCCTGGCTCGATGTGCAGGGTTAACCCGTCGAGCGCCTTGACACTGCCGTAGACCCGGGTGAGGTCGTTGAGTTCGACGGCAAGACCCCGATTGCTCCTCACGTCCGCAAGACCTCCATTGCTCCTCACGTCCGCAAGACCCCGATTGCTCCTCACCTCAGACCACCCGCTCTCCGACGGCGGCCGCGGGTGACAACCGCCAGGACCAGCAGCAGCACGAAGCCCAACATCAGCACCGCGAGCGAGGCGGCCACCGACGTCGGACCGTCGCTCTTACCGATTGCGACGATCTGCACCTGCAGGGTCTGGTAACCGCTCAGCGACGCAATGGTGTATTCGCCGAGCACCACCGCGATGGAAATAAAAGCGGCGGAAAGGATTCCGGGCCAGATGTTGGGCACGATCACGCGGCCGATGGTGGCACCCCAGCCGGCGCCGAGCGAGCGGGCCGCCTCCGACAGGGTCCGCAGGTCGATGGCCGCGAGCGCCGCGTCGAGGGCCCGGTAGGCGAACGGCAGCACGAGAACGACGTAGACGAACGTCAGCGTCAGCGCGGATTCCCCCAGGAAGTAGGTGACCCAGAGGTAGACATTGCGCAGGCCCACCACGATCACCAAGGCCGGAATCGTCAAGGGCAACAGGCACAGGAATTCGATCGCACGTCGTGCCCACGGCGCTCGCAGCCGCACCCAGATCATCGTCGGCACCAGCAGCACCAGCATCGCGGCCACGGTGAACACCGCCAGCAACACCGAGATCACGATCGCCTGGTACAGGGTCTCGTCGGCCACCAGGTTGCGCCAGGCCGCCAGGGTGCGTCCGCCCTCGATCAGGTTGCGCGTGGAGAAGTCCGCCATCGCGTACAGCGGGAACAGGAAGAACAACCCGAACAGCACCCACAGTGTGATCCGCAGTGCCGTTCTCGCACGCGTCATTTCAGCCACCTCGCGGTCCGCCGCACCAGCGCGTTGTAAACGAGCATCACAGCGGCCACCACGACGATCATCTCCAGCGCCAGCGCGTAGGCGAACCCGGATTGCCCGAGCACCACCTCACTGGTCAGCGCCGCGCGGATCAGCAGCGGCACGATCGGAGCGCCTTGACTGACCAGAGCGGCGGCGGTCGCATAGGCGGCAAAGGCGTTGGCGAACAACAACAACGCCGATCCGAGGAACGCCGGGGTCAACAACGGCACGGCCACCTCACGCCAGTACTGCCACCTGGATGCCCCGAGGTTGACGGCGGCCTCGCGCCACTGATCGCGCAGACCTTCCACGGCGGGCAGGAAAACGATCACCATCAGCGGGATCTGAAAGTAGGTGTATACCAGGATCAACCCGGGTAGCCCGTACAACCAGCCGGATCCGGCCAAGTCCCAACCCAGATGTGCACGCACCCAGACCGTCAGCACACCGTTGAGACCGATCGTCGCCAAGAACGCGAAAGCCAATGCCACACCGCCGAACTGGGCCAGCACACTGCACAGCGCCAGCACCGAGCGGCGGACCATCGACGACGGCGGACTGCTGGCGATCAGCCAGGCCAGTACGGCGCCCAGCACCGCCCCGATCAGTGCCGTGCTGCCCGAGAGCAGCACGCTCTTGCCGAGGGCCGCGAGCGCCGTCGGTGAGAACAGCGCCATGATCCGCGCGAGCGAGAAAGATCCTTCGGCGAAGAAGGCCATGACGACCACCGTCACCGTCGGCACGATCAGAAATACGGTGACCACCGTGAGAAACGGCAGCAGCGGCAGACTTTCGCGAATCCGCCGACCCACAACGGCCCGGGGCATCGGCCGACTCAGCCGATCGCCCTGGCCCAGTTGTCCGCCAGGTACTTGGTGGCCGCTTCGGTCTGGGCCGGTGTCGGGATGACCACCTGCCCGTCGATCGACGGGAGTTTGGCGAACGCCGCCTTGTCGACGGTTCCCGCGATGGCCATCTGATCTGCACGCACCGGCCGGACACCGCCCACCATGAACAGGTTCTGGCCTTCGTCACTGAACAGGAACTCCTGCCACAACCGCGCCGCGGCCGGATGCGGGGCCTCTTTGTTGATCGCCTGGAAGTAGTAACCGGCGACTGCGTGGTCCGGCGGCACGACCACCTGCCAGCTGGGCAGCTTCTGGGTTTCGGCGGCGTTGGTGTAGTTCCAGTCGATGACCACCGGCGTCTGGCCCGACTCTATGGTGGCCGGGGTCGGGTCGACCGGTAGGAAATTGCCCAGCTGGTGGAGCTTTCCGAAGAAGTCGACGCCCGGCGCGATGTTGTCGGCCGACCCGCCCTGGGCCAGCGCGGCCATCAGCACTCCGGAGAACGCCACGCCGGCCTGGGTGGGATCGCCGTTGAGAGCGACCTTTCCGTGGTATTCAGGCTTGAGCAGGTCGTCAACGTCGGTGATGGCAGGCACTTTGGCCGAATCGAACCCGATAGACATATAGCCGCCGTAGCCATTGACCCAAACCCCGTTCGGATCCTTGAACTTCGCCGGGATGCTGTCGAAAGTGGCCACCTTGTACGGCGCGAACATCGAAGTGTTCGACAGTGCCACAGCCTGTCCGAGATCGAAGACGTCGGGCGCGGTGCTCTTGCCCTTCTGCTGATTGGCAGCGTTGATCTCCTCCTGACTGGAGGCCTCGGGCTGCGCCGAGTTGACCTTGATGCCGTACTTGTCGGAGAACGCCTTGATGATTGCGCCGTAGTTGGCCCAATCCGGGGGCAGGGCAATGACGTTGAGCTCGCCTTCTGCTTTGGCCGCGGTGACCAGGCCGTCCATGTCGCCGAATGCCCCGGCAGAGGTGGCCTCGGCGGCCTTGACTCCCGATTCCGTCTGCGCGCCGCCGCCGTCTTTCTGCGGTGGTGCGCATGCCACGGCAGATGTGACGACGAGGCACGTAACGGCGGCGAGGATGCCCGGGACAAGTTTTGGTTGCAACATTCGCGTAAGCGCTGTTCTGATGAGCATTGCCAACCTTCCGATGATCAGAAAGCGCAGCAATGGCGCCGCGGTTACCGACACTGGTCGCTGCGGTGAATGGCTCCGGCGTGACGTCCGAACCCTACCGTGACGGACGGCCGATCGTGTCGACATCACGATCATCGCGCGTTTGTGCAGGTCGTCCCGCTAACATCAGAACGTGGCTGAACCTGAAGCAGCGGGTCGCTTCGACTACCTCTGGAACGACGCTGCGCAGCAGGCAGACGGCGAGGCTGCCGGTGCGGCCGCCGGTTTCGATGCGTTCGATTCCAGCACCTGGAATTTCAAACCTGCGCCCGTGCCGTGGTACCGCACCCGTCGGGCTGCGGCCGCGATCGTCGCGGCCGGGCTGGCTGCGGCCGCGATCGTGGTTTCGCTGGTCCTGCTGATAGTTCGCAATCCGTCATCGACGGTCGACCGGGCTCCGACATCGGTGACGCCGACGGCATCGAGTGCCCCCGCGCCCGCACCCGAGCCGCCACCGCTGCGGGCCGGCATCCTGCCTGCTCCCGCTCCCCCGGCTCCCCCACCGCCGGCTCCTGCGCCGCCCGAGCCCGAGTCCCAGTCGCCGGTGTACCGAGCGCCGCAGCGGCCCACACCCACCAAACGGCCCGAGATCAACGTGACCCGGTCGCCGTACAGCGTGGCACCACAACCCAGACACCCGCATTGACCCCCGCTCTGCTCCTACGCTGAAGGTATGGGCCAATTCGAACCGACCGAGTTCGATGCGGTGGAGCAGTTCGCCGGCAGCCCCACCGCGGTGTTGGCCACGCTGGGATCCGAAGGCGCCCCGCATCTGGTCCCGGTGGTGTTCGCGGTGCATCGCGGGTCCGAAGGCATCACGATCTACACCGCGGTCGACGCCAAACGTAAGGCCACGCAGAAGCTGCGGAGGCTGGCCAACATCGAACACGACCCTCGGGTGAGTCTGCTCGCCGACCACTATGACGACGACTGGACGCACCTGTGGTGGGTCCGGGCCGACGGCCAGGCCGCAATCCACTACGCCGGCGATGAGGTGGCGATCGGATACGCGTTGCTGCGCGCCAAATATCCCCAGTACGAACGGATTGCGCTGGACGGCCCGGTCGTCACGGTCGCCACCACTCGCTGGGCCTCTTGGCAGGCGTGAGCACGCGACCCCTCGAAGCCCACGTGCAGCCCTTGTGCTGTAGGTCACATCGGGGAATGGTGGAAAGGGACCTCAGGAGGAGATGCCATGGCGGACAGGACGGCCTCTGCGGCCGGCAACGGGGCCCTACCTACGGCGGAAAGCCCGGAGGCGATCCGCAACATCGCACTGGTCGGGCCGTCGGGCGCTGGTAAGACCACGCTTGTCGACGCGTTGCTGATGGCCGGCGGGGTGCTGACCAGGATCGGTTCGGTGCTCGACGGGTCGACGGTGTGCGACTTCGACGACGCCGAGATCGCTCAGCAGCGTTCTGTGGGCCTGGCACTGGCGTCGTTGCAGCACAACGGGATCAAGGTGAACCTGATCGACACCCCCGGGTACGCCGACTTCGTCGGGGAACTGCGCGCGGGGCTGCGGGCCGCGGATTGTGCCCTGTTCGTCGTTGCAGCCAATGAGACCGTGGACGAGCCGACCAAGGCGCTGTGGCAGGAGTGCAATGCAGTGGGAATGCCACGCGCGGTGGCGATCACCAAACTCGACCATGCGCGAGCCAACTACGCCAACGCGCTGGCCACGACCCAGCAGGCGTTCGGCGACAAGGTGCTTCCGCTCTACTTCCCCGCCGGTGATGGGGTGATCGGGCTGATCACCAAGACCCAGTACGACTACTCGGACGGTACGCATTCGTCACACGCGCCCGCCGAGTCCTATAGCGACGAGATCGCCGAACTCCGTGGCACGCTCATCGAAGGCATCATCGAGGAGTCCGAGGACGAGACGCTCATGGAGCGCTACCTGGGCGGTGAGGACATCAACCAGAACGTGCTCATCGAAGACCTGGAGAAGGCGGTGGCCCGGGGCTCGTTCTTCCCGGTGATCCCGGTGTGCAGCGGATCCGGCGTCGGGACCCTGGAACTGCTGGAGATCGCCACTCGCGGGTTCCCCGCACCACCGGAACATCCTCTGCCCGAGGTGTTCACACCGCAGGGGGCGCCCCGCAAGCCATTGGCCTGCGACCCCGCCGGACCGCTGCTGGCCGAGGTGGTGAAGACGACGTCGGATCCGTATGTCGGCAGGGTCAGCCTGGTCCGGATGTTCTCCGGAACCCTCAGGCCCGACGCGACGGTGCACGTGTCGGGCCATTTTTCGGCCTTCTTGCCGAATGGCGGCGCCGCAAGCGACGATACGGGCGCGCACGCCACGACCGGGCACGCCGACCACGACGAGGACGAACGCATCGGCACCCTGTCCTTCCCGTTGGGCAAGCAGCAACGCCCGGCACCGCTGGTGGTGGCCGGCGACATCTGCGCGATCGGCAAGCTCAGCCGCGCAGAAACCGGTGACACGCTGAGCGACAAGGCCGATCCGCTGGTGCTGCGGCCGTGGACCATGCCAGACCCGCTGCTGCCGGTGGCTGTCCAACCGCGCGCGAAGACCGATGAGGACAAGCTCTCGGTCGGCCTGCAGCGGCTCGCCGCCGAGGACCCGACCCTGCGTATCGAGCAGAACCCGGAAACGCACCAGATCGTCCTCTGGTGCATGGGTGAGGCGCACGCAGGCGTCGTACTCGACGCGCTGTCCCGCCGCTACGGCGTATCGGTGGACACCGTGGCGTTGCGCGTGCCGCTCCGGGAGACGTTCGGCGGCAAGGCAAAAGGACATGGCAGGCACGTGAAGCAGTCGGGTGGGCACGGCCAGTACGCGGTGTGCGACATCGAGGTCGAGCCGCTGCCCGAAGGAGCCGGTTTCGAGTTCGTCGACAAGGTGGTCGGCGGTGCGATTCCGCGCCAGTTCATCCCGAGCGTCGAGAAAGGGGTGCGGGCCCAGATGGAGAAAGGGGTCGGTTCCGAAGTCGGCTACCCCGTCGTCGACATCCGGGTGACCCTGATTGACGGCAAAGCGCACAGCGTCGACTCGTCGGATTTTGCCTTCCAGATGGCAGGCGGGCTGGCACTGCGGGAGGCCGCCGCCACCACTCGGGTGAATCTGCTGGAGCCGGTCGATGACGTGACCGTGCTGGTGCCCGACGACCTGGTCGGTGCCATCATGAGCGATCTGTCCAGCCGCCGCGGTCGCGTGGTCGGCACCGACAAGGTCGGTGAGGACCGCACGGCCGTGAAAGCCGAGATCCCCGAGATCGAACTGACCCGCTACGCCATCGATCTGCGGTCGCTGTCGCACGGTGCAGGTTCGTTCACGCGGTCGTTCACCCGGTACGAGCCGATGCCCGAGACGGCAGCCGCGCGGGTACGCGGTGCGGTGTAGCCGAGGATTTGCGACCCTCACGCTCGCTAGGCGTTACCGGTCGTTTGGGTGATCCAGCCGGCGACGTCGTTGACGACTTGTGCGTCGACGTGGTGTGGTTCGAGGTAGCTGCCCGGTGTGGAGGTCTGTGTTCCGGTGAAGAAGTAATGGTCATCGTCGGGATACACACAGATCTGCACGTTTGAACGGTCCGACAGCACGGTTTGCCATACGCGGAGATCGTCTTTGGTGGTGACTTGGTAGTCACGGCCGCCTTGGAGGAACAGCATTGGCAGTTCGAGGTGAGACGCGGCGATGAGGGGGTCGTGGGCGCGTAGATCGAGCCAGTAGACCGCCGGAACTTCGAAAGGCAGCTCGCTGGTCGGTGTTAATTCCGACAGGTTCTCGTCATCGACGACAGCGGCTTGACGGGTGAGTTTCCCGAGCATCTCTTCAATGGCGGGATTGGGTCGGGTCTCGAGGTCGGCGAGATACTGCAGTTGACGAATGGCGGCATGGTGCATTGGTTGCGCGGCAGCAGCGAGGCAGATCAGGCCGGCCAAATCGGGGTGGTTCTCGGCGATGCGGGTTGCAACTGTGGCTCCTTGGCTGTGCCCGAGCACAAAGACTCGACAACTGTGGATGGCCGGGTGCCCGCCAAGCAGCGTGATCGCCGCTGTCACGTGGGTGAGGTATTCGTCAGCGACAGTGAAGTTGGTTTGAGAGGCGACCGTAGCGGGGTGGCTGTAGGTGACTTTGTCGAAGCGCACGGTGGCAATCCCGCGGGTGGCAAGACCCCACGCGAGATCTTTGAACGGCTTGTTCGGGCCGATGGTGCTGTCGCCGTCGGCGGGCCCTGAACCCGGCACCAGGACGACACCTGCCACCGGCACAGCGCAGTGGGGAAGGCAAAGCGTTGCCGGGACAGCTAGCCCAGCCGGTCCAATGGTCACCTCTGATTCGGTGAACATCGACGGCGATGCGTAATCGGGTGCAGTCCATAAGCCTGGACCAGGGGCATCGGTCGGTTCACTCACCGGCCGTAGATAGAGACCCGCGACGCGACAATCGGAGTCAACCGTCGCGCGCAATTGAAAAGGTCGTTGCTCGCAGCGTACGACGATGGTCGCGACCCGGCTACCGTCTGTACGAGGGGCTTCCACTGTCGGGGGCTCCAGACCGGTGACCGGGCCGTGGCTGTCCACCATGTTTTGCCAGGCCTCGGTAATGCCGTCATCGATGTCGTGTATCGCGGCCATGGTCGGGTCAAGCATGGCCACGACAGCAGTGATCCGACCAGCCACTAGACAGTCAGCCAATGTCGACACCACCGCGCAAGCATCGTCGTTCACGACGGGAACCACCATCTCCGGAGCGGCCTGCGAGTCACGAACGTGCTCTCCTTGAACCTGGGTGTCGGCATGTAATTGTCGACCGGCTGGTCACCTGTGGGCGAATCAGATCGATGATCAGGTTCCGCGATCGCATCCGCTGTTTGGCCGCGTTCTTGGCGTGCTGCCGGAGGCGGTTTCCGGCGAATGTCGAGGCTGAGGCCGCGGGGCTGAGCAGAAAGAAGTGACCGCCATCAATGAGAACATCGACGACAAGTGGCTTACGCGCCAAGATCTCGCCGATCGGTATGGAGTCGCGCTGTGATCGCCGCAATCGGCGGCGGTCGGTGCTGGTAGCCCATCGCGAACGCACCATCAATCCGTGACGGTGCGCACCGACCGCAGGCCCATCTCGGCTTCCAGCTTCTCCTCGTAGGCGCCCTCGTCGCGGCCCAGCGCGATCGTCGCCACGGCCATCGCGCAGATCGCCAGCGACACCGCGATGGGCTCCAGCCCGGTGATCGACATGTGCTCGCCGAGCACGATCGAACCGAGCACCACCGCCACCACGGGTTCGAGCACCAGCATGGTCGGTACCGAGGTCTGCAGGGATCCGGCGTGAAAAGCCGATTGCTGCAACAGTGTTGCCACCACCCCGAGCATCAGCACGAGGTAAAGGGCGGGTGTGGTGAACACCGTGAGCACGCTGCCCTGGGTGACCAGGTGCATCACAATCTTGGTCAACACCGCCACCACGCCGAACATCACGCCCACCGCCATGGCGAGCAGAGCGGCGCGACGCCAGGTGGTGCTGCGGGTCGCCGCGAGGACGAACAGGGTCACCCCGGCCGCGCACACCACCGCGACGATGAGTGTGGTCGCCACCGGCACCTGGTATGAGCCCGTGCTCGCCCGGGCCAGCAGGACAAAAACCGTCAACGCGGCCGTCAGCAGCAGCGCCCACAGCCACTCGGCGCGACTGACCCGACGGCCTGCCAGTCGAGCGCTCAAAGGCAACGCGAACAACAACGCCGACACCAACACCGGCTGCACCAGCAGCAGTGAACCGAAACCCAGCGCGAGCGCCTGAAACGCATAGCCGGCTACCGCGGATGCGGTACCGAACCACCACAGCCGGCGACCCAGCAGAGTGCGCAGCATGACGGTGCTGACGCCCTTCTCCGCCGGGACGTCCATGGTGGCGCGTTGCCGTACCACGATGCCGACCGCGGCGAAAACCGCTGCACACAGGGCGAACAGCACCGCAAGACCGTTGCCGAGCAAGCCTCGTCAACCCCTTTCGGGCCGGTAGGCCCCTGAACGCCAGTCACCTCCAACCGTAGAGTGCCTGACGCTCTCGTGCCGGTCCAGGTCTCCTACCCAACGCGGCGTGTCGGGCTTCTTGGCTCAACCGAGCCCCGGCGGATGCGGTTTCGTGATCGGGCCGCCGTAGCGTTCGTGACCCGTACGGTTCCGTCCGCCACCAGGAGTTGACGATGTCGGTAAGCCGATGGCTTGCAACGCTCCTGGCTCCAGTGCTGGTGACAGCGCTGACGGTGACGCCACCACCGGCCGCGGCCGCGACCCAGTTCGGTCCGCAGTTGCCGGACAACCCCTACGACGGCCCCACCGGTACCGCGTCAAGGCACGGCGACAGCGGCGCATCGGACACCACGTCATTGCCGGGGCCCGGCACCGGCCATGTGCTCGCCCAACCCATCGGCCTGTCCGCGGCCTGTCCGACGGTCCTGATCGGCTCCGACGGTCTACCGGTAGCGCTGTGCACCCAGGCTCTCGGCCGATCGCCACGCGTGTACCTGCTGGACAAATCCACCGGCACGCCGTTGACCAGCATGGCGGTTGCGGCGGCCAGCCCGCTCGGCGGCGGCTATGGATATCTGGACCGCAACGACCGGCTGGTCCTGGTGGACGGCGACAACAACCTGATCCGGATCAGCCACAGCCGCAACAAGCTCGGGTTGTGGGGCCTGTCCATCGCCGAGTCGACACCGCTGGGTGCGGGTCTGCCTACCGGCGACTCGGTCACGAGTGTCGCACCCGCATACAACGGCAAGGTCTGGTACGCCACCGCCGGTGGGACGGTGGGAATCGTCGACACGGCCGCGCGGAAGGTCACCTCCGTGGCGCTGCCCGACGGCGAGCATGTCGCCAACAGCATCTCCACCGCACCGCAGGGCACCGCGGTGGTGACCACGCACGCGCTGTATCTACTGACCGAAGATCCAGCCGGAAACCCCGCGGTCAAATATCGGGTCGGCTATGACAGGGGGTCGGCCCGCAAGCCAGGACAGCTGAGCTGGGGCAGCGGATCCACGCCGACGTTCTTCGGGCCGGTCACCGGCGGTGAGTACCTCGCGCTCGTCGACAACGCCGACAAGCAGGTCCATCTGCTCGTGGTCAGCACGGCCTCCGGCACGGTTCTGTGCTCGACCCCGGTACTCACCTCCGGCGGGCCGGGCTCGGAGAACTCGTCGATCGGCGCGGGGCGCACGGTGATCGCCTCCAGCACCTACGGCTATCCATATCCCGCGGCGCCCAGCGACGCCGACCCCGCCGTGCCGGCCACGGCACCGTTTGTCGGAGGGATGACGCGGGTCGACGTCCGGCCCGACAACTCCGGATGCGACGTGGCGTGGAACAACAGCGTGCGCTCGGCAGCGGTACCGAGACTGTCGGTGGCCGACGGCATGATCGTGACCGTCACCCGGCACAATCCGGTCAACGATCAACTCGGCACCACGCCTGCCGACAAGTTCTTCTACGCCGCCGTGGACGCCAGCACCGGAGCGGTGCTCACCGAGCAGTTCATCGGCGCCGCGATCGCCGCCGACCCCATGCAGTCTGCGGGCACCACGGCATCTGGCGGAGTGATCTACCAGGGCACGGCAACAGGAATTCAACGCATCGCACCGCTGACCTGACGCCGTTCCATGCGACCAGATGCATCGGTCGCTACGGTGCTGAAATGGTGAATTTCGCGCTGCGGTCCTGTGGTTTACGGGGTCACGCCACGTTCGCCCCCGACGAGCCCGATCTGCGCGAGCGGCTTCGGGCTGACACCCCGGTCGGGGAAGCGTGGCGCTGCCTGCGGTGTGAGACGTTTGTCGTCGGCCCGCCGAGGGGGCACGGCCCGGCCGACACCGCCCCCGAAGTCCCGCGGGGACGGCTGTTGCGCGACCGGACGATCATGCGCCTGCTGGCCGTAGAGCGGGCGGTCCGCGCGGCGGTCTTCGTGGCGCTGGCGATTGGAGTGCTCAAGGTGCGCGCCACCCGCTCCCAGTTGCATGACGCGTTTCAGAAGGACATTCCGCTGGTCCGCCCGCTGGCCGACCAAATCGGTTGGAACCTGGACGATTCCAGGATCATCCGGACCATCGATCACGCGTTCTCGCTGTCGGCGACGACGCTGCTGTGGATCGCCGTCGGTCTGGCCGTCTACGCCTTGATCGAATTGATCGAAGCGGTCGGGTTGTGGCTTGCCGAACGCTGGGGCGAGTACTTCGCGGTGATCGCCACCAGCGTGTTCCTGCCGTTGGAGATCTACGAACTCACCGAGAAGGTGACCGTGGTTCGGCTCGGCGCCTTCCTCGTCAACGTCGCGGCGGTGATCTGGCTGTTGTGGAGCAAACGGTTGTTCGGGATCAACGGCGGCGGTGCGGCATACCGGGCCGAGCATCACACCGAGAGCCTGCTCAGTGTCGAACGTGCCGGTCTCGCAGCATCGGAGCGACACCAGTAAGCCGGCGGTAGCACGCCATCAGCGTCGTGCAGGTCGGCGAATCTCAGTGCACGATCTGCCATTCCGCGGCGGCGTGCTGCTGACGCCAGAACTCGCCGAACCGGCCACCTGCGCTGAGCAGCTCTTCGACGCTGCCATCCTCGACGACGCGTCCGCCGTCGAGGAACAGCACCCGATCGGCGTGGCGGATACTGGCCAACCGGTGCGCGACGATCACCCGGGTGCGCGGCTGCAGATCGACGGTGAGGGCGTCCACCACGGCTGCCTCGTTCTCGGTGTCCAGAGCGCTGGTCGCCTCGTCGACAAGCAGTATCGGCGCGGCCTTGACGAGCGCCCGGGCGATGCTGACCCGCTGTCGTTCGCCGCCTGACAGTGCGGTGCCTGCTTCGCCGACCTTCGTGGCATCACCATCGGGCAGCCGCCCGGTCAACTCGTCCACCCGGGCCAGCCGCATCGCAGCGGAGAGCCGGTCCGCATCGGCCGCGGGATCTCCCACCGCGATGTTGTCGCGGATCGACCCGTCGAACAGATAAGGATGCTGGAATACCACACTCGTTGCGGCCCTGCGGGTTTCAGCATCCAGCGTCGCAGCGTCCACACCGTCGATCAGAACCCGACCGGCGGTCGGCTGATGCAGGCCGGCGATCAGCGACAGGATCGTGCTCTTGCCCGATCCGGACGGACCGACGATCGCCGTCGTGCCGCCCGGGTCCAGCACGAAGCTGACCTTGTCGAGCACCGGGTCGTTGCCGTAGGCGAAGCTCACCTCGTCGAACTCGATGCGTGGCAAGAAGTTTCGCTCGAGAGGCCCGACCGTCCCGGCGGGGAGCGTCGGCGCCGAGAGAACGCTGCCGATTCGGTCCAGGGTGGCGCGGGTCGACTCGATCGCCGGGGCCAACTCGCTCAGCGCCGTGAAAGGTTCCAGGTAGCGGGCGATGACGACGATCAGCGCGATCGCCTCGGGCACGGTCAGTGCACCGCGCATGGTCAGCACCGCGGCCATACCCGCCAACGCGATCAGGGCCAACTGGCTGGCGAGGCTGAACAACAACTGCCCGGGAATCTGCATGGCCAGCAGTCGCACGCTCGCGCCATGCTGGGCCGCGAGCGCTTCGCCGACCAGGCTGCGCGCCGGTTCCGCGCGCCGGGCCGCCCGCAAGGCCTGTTGAGTGCGGGCGAACTCGATGATCCGTTCGGTCAAGGCACCGTTGGTCTCGTCGGCGACGGCGTCGGCCTTGCGACTCAACTGCCCCGACGCCCACAGTGCGCCCAGCAGGACCACCACACCGGCCAGCGCGGCGAGTCCCAGGGGCAGCGACACCGCGATCAGCGCCACCGCGATGGCCGCAGGCAGCAGAATCGCGCCGACGAGCGGCGTGAGCAGGTTCACCACGAGGCCGACGAGTTCCGGCCCGGTCGCGGCGATCGCCTGACGGGTGTTGGCGATGTTCGCGCCGTTGTCGCCGGCCAGCCAGTCGAGCCTGATGTTCGGCAACCGGTCGGCGACGTTGTGCTGAGTGTTGTCGAGGACCGCGAAGCCGAGATCGAATCCCAGCCGCGAGGTGATGGTGTCGACGATCCAGCCTCCGACGGTCGCGGCGGTCAGCCAGCCGAGCCACGGCACCGCGTCGCTCGGACTGGCACTGAACAGCGCGGCCACCAGCGGTACCAGAAGCACCGTGCCCGCCGCGCGGATCAGTACCGAAATCAACGTCAGGGCGGCGTAAACACCGACCGTACCGCGCTTCTCGGTGGGGATGAGCGCAATCAGCGTGCGGATCATCGAGCGGCCTCTCCGGCGGTCACGGTGTCGCGGTGCCCGGTCTGCCACAGCTGGTGGTAGCGGCCACCGGCGGCCAGCAGTTCCTCATGCGTACCGGTTTCGACGATCCGTCCGGCATCGAGCACGACGATCTGATCGGCATGGGTGATGGTGTGCAGCCGGTGCGCGATGACGAGTACGGTCCGGTCCCGGGTCAACCGGTTGAGTGCCTGTTGCACAAGGTATTCCGACTCCGGATCGGCGAACGCGGTGGCCTCGTCGAGGATCAGCACCTCGGTGTCGGCGAGGATCGCCCTGGCGATGGTGAGCCGTTGCCGTTCCCCCCCGGACAGGGCGGGTGCCGCGCTCAGAGCGGTGTCGTAGCCGTCGGGCAAGCGCAGCACCCGGTCGTGGATCTGCGCGTCGCGCGCGGCGTCCTGCACCCGGTCGATGCCCGCGTCGGGGTCGGCCAGGGCGATGTTCTCCGTGACAGTCCCCGCCACCAGTTGGGTGTCCTGGAGCACGAAACCCACCCGGCGATACAGATCGTCGGCGCTCAAAGTACGGATATCGCTGCCGGCGACCTGGATTGCGCCGTCGTTCACGTCGTGGAAGCGGGCCAGCAGCGCGGCGAGCGTGGACTTGCCCGAGCCCGACGGCCCGACCAGCGCGGTGACCGTCCCGGGTCGCAGTGTCAGTGAGACGTCTTCGATCACAGGAACGCCCGGGCGATAGGCGAATGTTACGTGGTCGAACACCACTGCACCCGAATCATTCTGGGGCGGATCAGCATCGGCGATCGCGAGGTCGGTCTCTTCCAACGCGTTCTGGATGCGCCGGGCGGCGATCATGCCGCCGCGGATACCGCCCAGACCGTAGCCGATGCCGAGCAACCGAACACCGAACGTGGTGCCCAGCAACAGGAACGGCAGTAGATCCACCGGATCCAGCCAACCGTTGATGATCATCGGGGTGCCGATGACGGCGATCAACCACAGGAAGGTACCGGGCCTAGTGACCAGATCCATCAGCGACTTCTTACCGGTGAACGGGCGCTGCCAGGCCACCAGGAAACCGATGTACTCGTCGAGGCGACGGCGAAAACTCGATGCCGCAGCGCCACCGAACACCCGGACCACGGGCTGGCCCTCGAGGTAGGCGCCCGCCTCACCGTTCATCCGTTCGGCCCATCGCTGCGCCTGCGCGATACGGGGTCCCGACTGGATCGTCATGATCGACATGAGCACGAGGTAGGCCAGCACCGGCACGAACAGTGCGGCAGCCAACCTCCAGTCCACGGTGAACAGGTAGACCAGCACCGCCAGCGGCGCGATCACCGCAGCGACGGCGTCGGGTATGGCGTGCGTGACGAGGTAGTGCAGTGACAGCGTGTCGTCCTGCACCAGTTGCTTGATCGCACCGGATCCGCGGGCGGTGAACCAGCCCAACGGCAGCCGGGACATCTTGGTCAGCAACCGGGTCCGCAGATCACGCGCGAAATTGGCGTCGATCCAGTGCAGCCAGAGCGTGAGCACCGCCGCCAGGAAGGTGCCCGTGCCGAGCAGTCCGATTGCCACGAGTCCTACGGTCCACAGCTGCTGCCGGTCCGCGCCGGTCAACAGTAGCCGCGCGAGTTCGACCAGCAGCACAAAAGGCGCCAACTGGACCAGTGTGATCACGGCCTGCAGCACGCCGGAGACGATCAGCGGTGTGCGGAGCGGGGACAGCAACCGGCCTGCGGCCTGTGCCCGCCAGTTTCCGCGTGTCTCAGCAGTTTTGGCAGTCTTGGCGTCTGTCGGCTTGGTTTCGGCGGGTTTGTCGGCCGCAGCGTCGTCGCGCTTGGTGCCCATGGCCCGACCCTCGGTCCAGTAGGCCTGCGCGTGGATCTCTGTCTTGGGAAACCCGAATTCGTCGCGTAACCGGGTCCGCAGGTGCTTGAGCGATCCGGCTTCCGGCGTCACCCAGCAGTACCAGTCCGACCAGTCCCTGCCTTCTATCGCCGCCGCGAGGGAGGTCGTGTCCGCGCGGGCCACCCAGTGCACCCGCATCCGTGGGTGTGCGGCGATCGGGATGAGCAGATCAGACTCATCGTGCTGTTCGAGGTAGACCTCGATCGGAATGTCGTGCGGGACAGCTCCGATGATGCCGTTGATCGCGGGTGTCGCCGCGGCATCACCGATCAGCAGATAGCCGGCCGGCGACTCCTCCGGGACACTGAATCCGGCAGACCCCAACGTCGTCACCGGTATGGTCGCGTCCGGCGTTGCGGTTCTGGCCCATTGCGCCGCGGGTCCGGACGGCTCGTGCAGGACGACGTCGATGGCGAAATGCCCCGTGCTGACCTCGGCTTCGACGATCGTGTAGGCCCGCTGGAATTCGGTCTTTGTCCCCTCCGGGTCTGGGAACCAGAATCTCAACCAGGACGTCGGCTCGGCGATCGCATCGTCGAACAACGTGGGCGAAACCATCCGGATGCGCAGCAGATTCGGCGTACGCCACTCGGTGCCGACGACCGTGGCCTGGTGATCACGGGCGCCGAAGCCCCGCATGATCGCCCCTTGGAATCCACGTGCCATCGCCGGTCCCCTCCTGATTGGTCCTGACCACGATACGCACCCAAAGTATGGGTAGCCTTACCTACTGTCAACGTGGCCCTGCCGACACATGCCATCAATACAGAGCAAATGCTCTGTTACTGTGTCGTCATGCCGCGCCCGCGCGTCCACGATCCTGACATGGTCCTCGATGCGGTCGAATCGCTCGCGGTGAGCTCAGGCCTTGCCGCGGTCACCATCCGCGCGGTGAGCTCAGCCGTGGGTGTATCCAACGGCGCGCTCTACCACCAGTTCGGATCCCGCGGCGGTCTCCTGGGCCGTGCCTGGGTGCGGGCCGCCCGCCGGTTCCTGGACCTGCAGCGGGAGCTGGTCGACGCAGCCGCCAACGGTGTCGATGCGATCACCGCCGCGGCACAGGCGCCTGCCGTATTCGCCGAGCACCACCCGGCGTCAGCCCGGCTGGTGCTCATCATCCCGCCACACGAGATCACCGGCCTCGGCCTGCCCGACGACGTGGCCGACGAGCTGGCAACACTTCAGACGGAACTGCTTGGTGTGTTGATCGAGTTGGCCGATGCCGCCTGGGCACGCCGCGACCGGGCCGCCGTCGACGCCGTCACCACGTGCATCGTCGACCTGCCCACCGCCATCCTGCTGCAGCGCGATCGACTCGGCGATCCCACGGCGCGCCGACACCTCCGGGGAGCGGTGGAGGCCGTGCTCGCCATCGGCCCCAGCCCGGTGACCACCGAACGATGACTCCAGCCCGGTAATCCCCAGCCCAACGAAAGGTGCACCATGACAACGACACTGGACTTCGACGGAGAGATCGCGATCCTCGACCTCGGGGACGACGAGAACCGGTTCTCCCCCGAGTTTCTCGATGAGGTCGACGCCAATCTCGACCACGTGATCGCCAAGGGCGCGCACGGCCTGGTCACCACGGCCGACAGCAAGTTCTATTCCAACGGCTTGGACTTGGATTGGCTTGGGGCGCACAGTGATCAGGGCTCGTGGTACGTCGGGCGGGTTCAGGGCATGCTGGCCAGGTTCCTGACGTTCCCGGTGCCGACCGCAGCAGCAGTGGTCGGTCACGCCTTCGGCGCCGGGGCCATGTTGGCGATCGCTCACGACTTCCGGGTCATGCGCGCCGACCGCGGCTTCTTCTGTTTCCCCGAGGTCGACATCCGCATCCCGTTCACACCGGGGATGGCAGCACTGATCCAGGCCAAACTCACGCCACAGGCCGCTGTCGCGTCGATGACGACCGGCCGACGCTTCGGCGGCCTGGACGCGCGGGCACACGGACTGGTGGACGCCACCGCACCGGAGGGCGGGGTCACGGTGGCAGCAGCCGATCTGTTGCGCCCGTTGCACGGTAAGGACGGCGGCACGCTCGGCGCCATCAAAGATGTCATGTTCGGCGCCGCTGTCCAGGCGCTGAAAGCCAACGGTTAGCCGACAACGAGCCAGTCAGCCCGTCGCCGGCACCGGGCGCGGCTCAGTTACCCCACCCGCGCTGACCGTCCCAGCCTCCGCACATGCCGTTGAAGCAGCCGTGGCCCCAGCCACCCTGGGCAGGGTTCCAGCCACCGCAGCCCTGCCAACCGGCGCCACTGTCACAACCGCCACCGCCACCGGCGTCACCCCCGCCGACCGGGTCGGCGAGCACCACTTGATTCGTTCCGCTCAGGTCGGTCAACGTGGCCGGCGCCTCAGCGAGCAGCATGGCCGTCGGTGCGGCGGCAATGGCCGCTGCGGCTCCCGCTACGAATACTGTTCCCGCGAGTTTTCGTATGGTTAGCATGACTCCATAGTGCCCCGCTGTGAGCTCCCTGCCAAGGAATTCTGTGAGCACAGCCACCACTTTTCGGCGAAAGCCGTAATCAGGAGTGTGGACAGGCGGAAACTTTCTCAGGCCGGCGGGACAACCCCCGGTGCGCGGACGACCATCGGAACAGCCGGGAAGTACGAGGCCATCTCCGACCGCGACTTACGCAGCGCCGCAGTACCGTATCCACGCTTACGGAAATCGGGACGAATCCAGATCCGCACGTTGACCTCGCCGCCTGCGAGTTCACCAAAGACCATGCCCACCTTGTCCGCACCCTCGATGGCGACGAACCACGCGGCCTCGTCGGCATCGACGCGGGCCAACGCCGACCGGATCTCGTCGTCGATGTCGGCGGCAGGTGCGCCGGACCCGTCACCGGAGGCGCCGACGTCGGCGGTACGTGCCGCGAAGATGTCGCGGTCGGAGTCGGGCGAGAACGCACGCAGCACCAGCGTCTCACCGGAGCTGGCAGGACGTTCCTGAACCGTGAAGGACAACCGGCTGTTCAGATCGTCGAGTTCGGCGGCAATCTGCCGCCGCGATTCCTTGGTGATCCGGTCGAAGGACAACCCGACTACGGCGTCGGCAGCGGCATGCGATGTGTTGAGCAACGTCGCGACGGCGGCGACGGCGGACTTGCGGTCGTCGGCCTCCACGATCACATCCAGCAGCTCGTGCCGCCGGTTGAGTGCGTTGAGCAGAGCGTCAGCGATCTCACGCCGCGCGGCGGCCTTGTCGTGATCGGTCATGCCAACGAGGGTAGAGCAAGCTCCGTCCACCCTGCCGTGCGTTCGCGGCGACCACCGCAGGTGGCAAATGACGGGCGCAGCCCCAGATTGATCGCGTAGCCGGATCCGCAACGCCTCGGGCCGGACTTCGCACCAATTAACTCGGCCCCAATTAACGGCAATTCCACGCTAGAGGCGAACGGTCCGTCACCCGTGGGCCAAAAGGCCCTATCCATCCGGGTATTGCCACCGATAACTTTTCGCCAGACACCCGCGCCTTCCGAAGGGACCCCCTCGTGAGCACCATGACACCTACCTCGCTGCTGTCACCAGCCAGCCTCGACGTGGTGCGGGCGACCGCCTCCGTCGTCGCGGCGAATGCCGACGCGATCACCGCGCGCTTCTATCCGCGGATGTTCGAAGCTCACCCCGAACTGCTACGGGTGTTCAACCAGGGCAACCAGGCCACTGGGGAACAGAGTAAGGCATTGGCCGGGTCTGTGGTGGCCTACGCCGTGCAGCTGATCGACCCCGAGGCCCCGCCGTTCGACCACGTCATGCGCCGGATCGCCTACAAGCACGTCTCGCTGGGGATCCGTCCCGAGCACTACACGATCGTCGGCGAGCATCTGCTCGCCGCTGTCGGCGAGGTGCTCGGTGACGCCGTCACCCCGGAAATCGCTGCGGCTTGGAGCGAGGTGTACTGGCTGTTCGCCCTGCAACTGGTCGCCGAGGAGGCCCGGCTGTACCGGGAGGCCGGAGTCGACCCGAACCAGCCGACGCGCCAGTACCGGGTGGTCCGCCGGATCGAGGAGACCGCCGACGTCATCTCCCTCGTGCTGGAGCCGGTCGACGGTGGCCCGCTGCCGGACATCGCTCCCGGTCAGTACGTGTCGGTGTTCGTCGACCTACCGAACGGTGATCGCCAACCTCGTCAGTACACGGTGTCGTCCACAGCTGTCCACACTCGTCTGCAGATCACCATCCGACGGGTTCGCGGGGTCAACGGCGCACCGGACGGCCGGGTTTCCAGCTACCTGCACGACCAGGTCAAGGTCGGCGATATTTTGGACCTCAGTGCGCCTGCCGGTGATTTCGTCGTGACACCCACCGATGGGCCACTGCTGCTCGCCAGCGCCGGCGCGGGTATCACCACGGTGTTGCCGATCGTCGAGCACATCGCCCGTAACCAGCCGCAGCGGAAGGTGGTCGTCGCGCACGCCGACCGCCGCGCCCAGGATCACGCGCTGCGGGACACCGTGCTGCACCTCGGCCGCGAGCTCGACGACTTCACCGCCTACGCCTGGTACGAGACCGTCGACGATGGTGACACCCGGTCGCGGCACGGGTACATGGACTTGACAGACGTGCCTCTGCCCGACGACGTACAGGTGTTCACCTGCGGTCCGCTGCCGTTCATGCGGCACGTCAGGACGACGCTGCTGGAGCGCGGCGTGCCCGCGACCCGGATCCGCTACGAAGTCTTCGGCCCGGATCTCTGGGCTGCGCAGGGTTCGCCCGACGACTGATCGGATACGACGCCGTGCCAGGCGGTCCGTACCCTGGCGACCGTGGCTGATCTGCATCCCGACGTCGCGGCGTTGGCTCCGCTGCTGGGCACCTGGGCCGGGCACGGTGCTGGCGAGTACCCGACCATCGAGTCGTTCGACTACGTCGAAGAGGTCACCTTCGGCCACGTCGGTAAACCGTTCCTCACCTATGGCCAACGCACCAAGGCACGTGCGGACGGTCGCCCGCTACACGCAGAAACCGGATATCTCCGGGTGCCGACGCCCGGTCGGGTGGAGTGGATCCTCGCCCACCCGACCGGCATCACCGAGATCCAGGAAGGGTCGCTGACAGTCGCCGACGACTCCATCGAGATGGAGCTGACCGCAACCAACATCGGCCTCAGCGCGAGCGCCAAAGGCGTTACGGCACTGTCACGTTCGATCAAAGTGTCCGGTGACGAGCTCAGCTATACCGTGCGCATGGGTGCCGTCGGTCAACCGGTGCAGCATCATTTGGCCGCGTCGCTGCACAGGAGCCGAGCATGACTGGCCAGCGAGAAGCGCAGGCGGATCGCGCATGAGCTCAGACGGCCGGATCGCAGTCCCCTCCGACCTGGACACAGTCACCGCCATCGCGGAAGAAGCTCACTCCGATATCGACCCGCAGGCAGTCGAGCGGATCTGGCAGTCGGTGCAGTATTGGTACCGCGCCGGGATGCACCCGGCGATCCAGATCTGCCTGCGCCGCAACGGCAAAGTGATCCTGAACCGCGCGATCGGACACGGCTGGGGCAACGGCCCGGACGATCCGCCCGAGGCCGAGAAGATCCCGGTCCGCACCGACACCCCGTTCTGCGTCTATTCGGCGGCCAAGGCCATCAGCACGACAGTCGTGCACATGCTCGTCGAACGCGGATGCTTCTCGTTGGATGATCGCGTCTGCGACTACCTTCCGAGCTATACCAGTCACGGCAAGGATCGCACCACCATCCGGCACGTCATCACCCACAGCGCGGGGGTGCCGATCCACACCGGTCCGCGTCCCGATGTCACGAGGGTCAACGACAGTGAGTACACCCGTGAGCAGTTGGGGAACCTCAAACCGGTCTATCGGCCCGGGCTCGTGCACATCTACCACGGGCTGACCTGGGGTCCGCTGGTCCGCGAGATCGTCCTGGCGGCCACCGGCCGTAACATCCGCGACATCCTGGCCGAGGACATCCTCGATCCCCTCGGATTCCGCTGGACCAATTACGGTGTTACGCCTGAAGAGGTTTCGCTGGTGGCGCCGAGCCACGCCACGGGCAAGCCGCTGCCGCCTCCGATCGCCGCGGCGTTCCGGGCGGCCGTGGGCGGCACCCTGGACCGCATCATCCCGCTCAGCAACACCCCGCTGTTCCTCACCAGCGTCGTACCCTCGTCGAGCACCGTCTCGAACGCCGACGAACTCTCCCGCTTTGCCGAGATCTTGCGTCGTGGCGGGGAACTCGACGGGGTGCGGATCATGCAACCCGAAACGCTAAGGGCGGCAATCAAACCGGCTCGGCGGATGCGACCGGACGTCGCGACCGGGCTCAAGCCGATGCGCTGGGGCACCGGCTACATGCTCGGCGGTAAACGGTTCGGACCGTTCGGGAAGAACACCGAGGCGGCGTTCGGGCACACGGGCCTCGTCGACATCGCGGTGTGGGCCGACCCGGCGCGCGCGCTGTCCGCCGCGATCGTCAGCAGCGGCAAACCCGGCGGCCATCGGGAGGCCAACCGCTATCCCGCCGTGCTCGACCGCATCGCCGCCGAGATCCCGCAGAGCTGAGTCAGGGGTCAGCGCAGCTGCTGGCCGTAGACCCGCTCGACGGTCATGGTCATCAACACCCGCCGATCGGACACCATGACCGCCCGGTACTCATCCCAGTCGGGATGCTCGCCGGCGGCGTTGCGGTAGTAGTCGACGAGCGCTTCCACCTCGGGACCGTGCGGATCGGTACCCGGACCGATGAGCGTCACCGGCCCTTCGGCGGTCGCCCAGGCCCAGCCGTCCGACCTGGTCACCTCGATCGCGGCACGGGGGTCGCGTCGGAGATTGAGGGTCTTGGCGCGGCCGTCGGTCATCGATACCTGGATGATGTCGGCGGACCGGACATACGACTGCGTCACCGGGGACAGCTGTGGCATACCGCTGGCCTTGATGGTGGCGAGTATCCCGAGGCGGACCTCGGCGAGCAGATCCCGCGGATCGAACGGCGGGTTAGATGAGGTGACCGTCACGTCTGTGCGCAACCTCCGAACCCACGCCCACTATTCCAGGAGACCTCGATGCCTCGTGGCCCAGTGCATCGACGTTGACCACAGACTGTAGTGGTCGTAACGTCCGAAGGGTGAAGCACTGGAGCTTTGCACAGTGGGGATTGTTGGTGATCGCACTGTTTCACGTGGTCCAGGCGGTCGTCGGATTCATCGCCGAGCCGAGTTTCGCCATCGGTCCCGGCGCCCCCACCATGCAGATCATGGGGATGGATTACAACGGTTGGCACGCCGTTGCCGGTCTCGCCTTGTTCGCTCCCGGCCTGGTGTTCTGCTGGCGCAAGTCGTGGTCGGTGCTGTACCTGCTGCTGGCGGCGGTGGCCGGTGCGCTGCCGGGAATCTGGGCCTTCTTCTCACACCAGGTGGCGTTCGTGTTCTCGTTCCCGAACAACACCACCGATGCCGTCGTGCACATGATCACTGCGGCCATCATGCTTGCCGTGGCCCTCGTGCAGATCTGGCTCGACGGCGGCCTGCGCAATTCTCTGGCCGACCTGCGGCAAAAGCGGTGACGTCACCTCCTCGTCTACGGTCGAGCTGATCGCCGACACGTCGTCAAGGGGGACTTCATGACGAACCGGTTGCAGGCCGTGCGAGAAAAGACGATGGCCGGCTGGGCAGCGGCACGGACGCGCAAGACAAGCCCGTCACCACTGGAACCACCGTGGACGCCCGAACCCGCGCGGTTCGGCATCGGCGTGCGCCACAACGTCGCGGTCCCGGTGCGCGACGGCACTGTGCTGCGGGCTGACATTCACTACCCGACCATTCCCGAGACCGGTGAGCCGGCACCGGGCCCGTTCCCGGTGCTGCTGTCCATCACGCCCTACGGCAAGAAGGCTCCGCCGCCGGCCGCGCAGATCGGCGGCGGGGCAACCCCATATCTGATCAGGCGCGGCTACATCGAGGTGATAGCCGACGTCCGCGGTACCGGGGTTTCCGGCGGATCGTTCGAGATGCTGGGCGCCGAGCAGGTCACCGACGGCGTCGACCTGGTCGCCTGGGCCGCGCAATTGCCGAATTCCAACGGCCGGGTCGGCATGTTCGGTATCTCCTATCTGGCGATCAACCAACTGCTGACCGCAGCCGCTGTCGGCCCGGGCTCACCGCTGCGGGCGATCTTTCCGGTGATGGCCGCCAACGATTTCTACCGCGACGTGGTCACCATGGGCGGCGTCCCGCACATGCGCACGGTCCGGGCCTACGGTGCGGTGTATTCGCTTCTGAACGTGGTCAATTCGACGCTGGAGTTCGCCAACCGTGGTCCCCACGAGCGTCCGCGGGCGGGTGGGCTGGCCGGGGTACGTCAGCGCGGACACGACCAACGGCAGTACTTCAAGAGCATGATCGCCGATGCGACGGCCGGCGGGGACAACGCATTCGACGGCCCGTTCTGGGACGGTATGCGCGCCAGCGACGTGTTGCCGAACATCGTCGGCAACGACGTCGCGGTGTTCCTCGTCGGCGGGTGGCACGACGCTTTCCAGCGCGGGGCGCCACTCAACTACGCCGCCCTGCAGAACACCTTCGCGGGTCGGCCCGCCGATGCGCCGATGCAGCCGGGCCAGCCGACCTCGGAGCGCATCCAGCTGATGATGGGTCCCTGGTACCACGTTTCGGATCTGGACGGCCTGCATCTGCGTGCCCTGCAGCTGCGGTGGTTCGACCGTTGGCTGAAAGACTCCGAGGACGCCGCGGTGACGGGTACGCCGGTGCGCTTCCAGGCCATCGGCGGCTCGCGGTGGTTTCACACCAGCGAATATCCGTTCCCCGAGGCCACGCCCACGCGGTTCTTCCTGTCCGACGGCGGCGGACTGAGCACCGAGGTCGAGCCCGACGTGACCGAGGCGATGCTCCGGTACGCCACGCGTGGGCCGATCTCGGGACGCAGCCTGGAACAGTGGAGTCTCGGGATGGGCAGCTTCGTGGTGTCCCAGGCCGGCCGCCGCATCCGCTACGACCTCGACAACAGCAGGCTTCAGCGAGAAGCGCTGACCTACACCACCACAGTGTTCGACACGCCGCGGTTGGTGGCGGGCCCGGTCGCGCTCACCGTGTACGCGCGCGCCAGCACGACGGAGACGTTGTGGGTGGCTCATCTGGACGACGTGTCCCCCGCAGGGGTGAGCCGTCCCCTGACCCAGGGCGCCCTGCTCGGTTCGCATCGCACCCTGGATACCGACAAGACATGGTACCTGGACGACGGCACGGTGCTGCGGCCGCACCACATCAGCACTCGCGCAGCCGTCGTCCCGGTGGTGCCGGGGCAGCTGACGCGCTACGACATCGAGGTGTTTCCCACTGCTGCGCTGATCGAGGCCGGACATCGGTTGCGGCTGACCCTGACCACCTACGACTTCCCGAACCTGGTGCCGACCAAGCCGGCCCGCCGAGCCCTGGCGGGCGGCGTCTATCAGCTGCGCCAGGGCGGACAGTCGCCGTCCCAAATCCTCATCCCGCTGGCCGACCCGGCGGCATTCGGATAAGGCACCGATCTCAGGCGGAACGCGACGCGTGATAGAAACTCAGGCTGCCCATCACGCGATGGGGCCGGGTCCTGACGACGGCGCAGTCGAAGCCGGCCGTGGTGAGCAACTGCGGTATGGCGGCACCGCGGATATCGACGATGTCGAGTCGGCCACCGGGTTTAAGCACCCGAAACAGTTCCGCCGCGGCGGCGGACTTGGTGGCCTCGTCGAGGTGATGCAGCATCATCGACGACAATGCCCGGTCGAATTCACCGTCCTCGAACGGCAGGTGCTGCGCGTAAGCGCGTTCGAACCGAATGCCGGTCATACCCTTGGTTTTCCGCTGCGCCCGGGCCAGCGCCCGCGGATCCGGATCGGTTGCGGTGATATCCACTGCGGGGCAGGCCCGTTTGACGCGGGTGGTGACGTTGCCAGTGCCGCAACCGATTTCGATCACCCGCTGTCCGGGGGCGAGCTCTGCCTGCCGGACCAGGGCATCGTAGACGCGGCCCATTCCGAGCAGCTTGGTCAGCAGGTCGTAGCCCGGCAGCAGCAGGTCGTGCCCGGCAGCGGGCAGGTAGTCGTGCCGATTGGCCGGACGATGCGGATTCAGAAGATGCGGATGATGCTCGGTCATACTCCCCATGGTGATCTGGTCTTGACAGGCCATGTTGGGGGATTCTCGGCAATATCTGGACTATCTTCGGTACATGCCTGAGGTTGCGCGCCTCGCTCACCGCCGCGACGGCGTACCGGTGTTCCAGTACCACGGCACCCCGGATCGGCCGCCCGTCACCGTGCTACGGGGCGTGCGGGCCGAGGTGACCGCACCCGGCCCGCACATCCACGAGTTCCCGGTGCTCTGGTACGAGCCCGCCACCGGGGCGGTATTCGTCGTCGCCACCGGCGCCGTGATCGATCCGTCGATCACGACGACTTCGGGTGAAGGAGCCGGGGTGCTCTTCGATCCGGGCGCACTCGGCAGCGACAGCCGTTCGCCGTGGCCGTCGTGGCAATCGCATCCGCTGCTGTTTCCGTTCCTGCACGGCCAGGCCGGCGGCTTGCTACAGCTGGCGGTCCCGATGGAGAGGCAAACCTTGTGGGACAGCACGATCCGATCGATCGAGACCGAGCTCGCTGAGCGCCGGGACGGGTACCGCCAGGCGGCGCTGGCCCATCTGACGCTGCTGCTGATCGACCTGGCCCGACTGGCCGGCGATGTGGTGGGCGATCTGCGCCGCAACGGCGAACCTCTGCTCGCCGAAGTTTTCGACGTCATCGACCGTCGCATCGGCGAGCCCCTGTCATTGCGGGACGTTGCCGACGCTGTCGGGCTGACCCCGGGCCATCTCACGACACTGGTACGCCGCCGCACCGGCCGCACGGTCGGCGAATGGATCATCGAACGCCGGATGGCGCGGGCTCGACAACTGCTCACCGATACCGAACTGCCGGTGGCCGAGATCGCGACCCGGGTCGGAGTTGTCGATCCGGGGTATTTCAGCCGCCAGTTCCGGGCCACGCATGGTGCTTCGCCGCGGGTGTGGCGCCGTTCGCACTGACCAGCCGTCCGGATCGCAAAATAGACGATCATCGGTCTGTTCAGCATCGGGATCGAATCATCTTGGTAACGGCCGGGTTACGCCGGGCGCGGCCCTGTGGCCATCACAGACTGCATTGTTAGCTTGCCAATGTGACGGGCAGGTTTCTGGGCCGGATGATATGGCGGCTGACGGCTACCGCGAGCGCGACATTGTTGGTGTCGGCACTGTTGAGCGTGGCTGGTACGCCCACCGCGACGGCCTACTCGCGTAAAGGACTTCCGGTCGAGCAGCTCGAAGTCCCGTCTGCGTCCATGGGCCGCAACATCAAGGTCTCATTCCAGCCCGGCGATGGGCCGGCGACCGCCGGCGGCACCCCGGCGCTGTATCTTCTGGACGGCCTGCGAGCTCAGGACGACGAGAACGGTTGGGACATCAACACCGCCGCGTTCGAGTGGTACTACCAGTCGGGTCTCGCGCTGGTGATGCCGGTCGGCGGGCAGTCCAGCTTCTACACCGACTGGTACCGGCCCGCGGCAGGCAGCGCAGGCACCACCACCTACAAGTGGGAGACGTTTCTCACCCAGGAACTACCGGCGTGGCTGGCTACCAACCGCAGCATCCGGCCGACGGCCAACGCCGTCGTCGGGCTGTCGATGTCAGGCGGCGCCGCACTGACCCTGGCCATCTGGCACCCGGCCCAGTTCATCTTCGCCGGCGCGCTGTCCGGCTTCCTCAATCCGTCACAGGGCTTGTGGCCCACCATGATCGGATTCGCGATGAAGGATGCCGGTGGGTTCAATTCCACCGACATGTGGGGCACATCCAACGATCCGGCCTGGCGGCGCAACGACCCCATGGTCAACGTCGGCCAACTGGTCGCCAACAACACCGCTATCTGGGTGTATTGCGGCAACGGCGTCTCCTCCGACCTGGACTCGGCCGGCGGCAGCTTCGGCCAGATGTACAGTGCGCAGTTCCTGGAGAACATCACCGTGGATTCCAACAAGGAGTTCCAGAAGCGCTATCTGGCCGCCGGAGGACACAACGCCGTCTTCAATTTCCCACCCAACGGCACGCACAGCTGGGGTTACTGGGGCGCCCAGCTGCAGCAGATGAAGCCTGACCTGCTTCGGGTCCTCGGGGTCGGCGCCCCACCACCGACCCCGGCGCCGGAACCAGCACCTGATGCGCTCGCGCAGCAACCCGGCGTGGCGCAGGTGCCCGGGGCCCAGGTACCGCAAGCAGCTCAGGTGCCCGGCGCCGTGGCGCAGGTACCTCAGGTCCCACAGGTGCCCGCGGCGGTGGCGTCGGTACCTGCGGCATACCCGCAGTAGCCGGCTCCGCCCGTCGCACCATGACCTCGCAGATCTCTCGTCAGACCTTCTTACGCGGGGCACTTGGACTGGCGACCGCCGGAGCACTCGGCGCGTGCCGCGACGGTCCCGCACCTCCCCCGGCAGGCTCGACGACGGCTGCCGGACCACCGGACTGGGGCGCCCTTTCCGGTTCGCTCGACGGTAAGGTCATCCTGCCGGATGACGCGGAATTCCCTGCTGCCAAGGGCGTTTTCAATACCCGGTTCGATGACACGAGACCTGCCGCGGTGGTCGTGGCCGGCTCGTCCGGCGACGTGTCGAAAGCCCTCGTGTTCGCCGCCGAGCACGCCATCAAGGTTGCGCCCCGTAGCGGCGGGCACTCCTACATCGGCGCCTCGGCGACATCGGGCGCGATGGTCATCGACTTACGCGGGCTGCCCCGCACCATCGACTACGACGACGGTACCGGCCTGGTGACGGTTGCAGCCGCCACCGATCTCGACACGGTGCAGAGCGCACTCGACGAGCACGGCCGCTCGATTCCCACCGGGAGCTGCCCGAGCGTCGGTGTCGCGGGCCTGACGCTGGGCGGTGGCCTGGGTTCCGATGCCCGGCGCTACGGACTGACGTGCGACAGCCTGGTTTCGGCGACCGTCGTCGTGCCCGGCGGCGAGACGGTCACCGCGTCGTCGGACGACCACGAAGACTTGCTCTGGGCGCTGCGGGGCGGCGGAGGCGGGTGCGGCGTGGTCACCTCGTTCACATTCCATACCTTTGCAACCGTCGACCGCGACGTCGTCACCCTCACGTTCCCTGAAAGCGCGGCGGCACAACTGCTCTACGGATGGCATCACTGGCTGAGCACGGCACCGCGGGAAGTCTGGGGCATGGTCAACCTGACTTCCGGCCCTGGCACCGATCTGCAATGCAGCATCGTGCTGGCGACTCCCGCACAGACCGGTGACCACGCGGCGGCTGCCCTGGCCGCCGTGATCGGCGCGGCCCCGCTGAGCACCCGAACCCAGACCCTGGGCCATCTGGACTTCGTCCATTACTTCGAAGGCGGCAACGACGCCACCAGGCCCCGGGCCTTCGTCGCGGGCTCGGACATCGTCGCGGAAATGACCCACACCGCTGCCGAATCCATCGTCACCGCGTTGTCCGCCTGGGCCAAGGACGCGGGGGCCGCGACCGCTGTCGTCGAATCACTCGACGGCGCCGTGACCGATACGGCACCTGACGCCACCGCCTTCCCGTGGCGACGCGACGCCGCCTGCGTGCAGTGGTATACCGAGCCGACATCATCGGCCGCAGTCGACACCGCCACGGGCTGGCTGCGCGACGCGCACCACGCGGTGCAAGCGAATTCGGCCGGCGGGTACGTCAACTACGTCGAGGCCGGCATGCCCGCGGCCCGCTACTTCGGGCACAACCTGGACCGGCTGAATACCGTCCGGTCTCACTACGATCCCGCCGGGCTGATCTGCACGGCGCTGGGACCGACGGAGCACCGATGAAACTACGGCGAGTCCGCACCGAAACCTGCCCCGCATCGACGCGATCACCGGTTCGGTCGCGATCAACGGTTCGGTGGTCAGCACCGTGTCCAGCGCTGGTAAGCAGCACACCCTCGGCGAGGTGCTCGCGCACGCATCGCGCAGCGAGCAACTGTTGCCGGGTGAGCTCTTCGGCACCGGAACCCTACCCGGCGGTAGTGGCATGGAGACCGGGAACTGGCTACGTCGCGGTGACACCCTCACCCTGGCACTCGAGGGCTTCGGCGAGATCGAGCACGTCATCGGGTAGCGGCCCGACGTAGCCCATCGTTGCTAGTTGATCGACTCAGGCACCAAAAACGCACAGAAGAACGTTAGCTGACGATCGGCGCGGTATTGCCACCATCGGCCCGCAGATGTCGTAAATTCCCGCACTATGCGGAGGTTTGGTAAATCGGGGGGCGGTGAGGTGAGCGGGGTACCGGAACAGACTCACCAGTTCGACTGGCTCAGCACCTATATCCGGGACCGCGGGCTACGACGCCACTGGCAGTGGGTGACGGCCCTGTATACCGCCGTGTTGGCGGCGCTTCCGCTGTTGATGATCTGGAGCCCGAACGGTCCCGACCATATGCTCTCCAGATTGATTGCGGTGGGCACCGCAGCACTGGGATTTCTCAGCGCCCTGGTGTGGCTCGTGCACTGGCCCACCAGAAGACAGTCATCGCTGTTCTTGTTGGCTGCGAGCGGTATCACCGGGCTCGGGTGTGCCGCCCTGTCCAATCCCTACTCGGCACTGATGGGTTGCGTGATCTTCGCAGTGCTCGGCGGATTCATCGCGTACTTCCACACTTTGCGCTACGTCGTCGGCAATCTCGTGGTCTGCGCAGCGTTCGCGGCCGTCTTTGCGTTTCGGCTCATCGAGGACACGGGTGATGTCGCCCTGGCGGCCGCCGCCGTGCTGACCGTCGCGGCACTCAATACCGGTGTACCGTTCGGGATCCGGTCCCTGGTGCACGCGTTGCGCTCGGATCTCACGGTGTCCGATCACGATCCGCTCACGGGCCTGCACACCCGACGCGCCTTCTACCGCTCGGCGCACGGCCTGATCCGGCAGCGAGCCGTGGGATCCCACCTGGTGGTCCTCGTGATCGACCTGGACAACTTCAAACTGCTCAACGACACATGGGGGCACGCTGTCGGAGACCGGGCGCTGGCCCGAGTCGGGGCAGCCCTGCGCGACAACTGCCCGTCGGCGGCGGTGATCGGACGGCTCGGGGGCGAGGAGTTCGTCATTATCGACATCCACAGCACACCGCGACCAGCCGATCTTGCCGAGCGGATTCGCCGGGCGATCGCGGCACTCCCGTACCCCACGACCGCCAGCATCGGCAGCGCCAACGCCCCACTCGACGGTGCCGGGACAACCCCTGATCCGCGATTCCTCGACGACGTCATCGTCGCGGCCGACCTGGCAATGTATGCGGCCAAACGTGCCGGCGGGAACCAGGCGTGCCACTACACCGATCTGCATCCCGCCTCCCTGCTCCGCGAGCGACCGTAGTAGCTGAGCTCACGGGGTGATCCGGGCGCCGGCACAGGCCGGGCGGTGTTCATCCCATCAGTTCTGAATTGCGTCGATCGCCTTGTAGATACGCTGCTCGCTGACCGGGCGCGGGGTACCGAGCTGCTGAGCCCACAGGCTCACCCGGAATTCCTCGATCTGCCACGCGATCTCGCCCACTTTGGGATCGGCGGCGCGGGCCTGCGAAAGCGCCTGCACCACATCGTCATAAGCGTCCTCGACGGCGTGCACCCTGGACATCCGCTCCCGGTCGGCAGCCACGGCCTGCGGCAATCGCTCCAACCGACGGGCGATCGCGGTGACATACCGGGCGAGGTCGGCCAACCGCGGCGCACCCGCGGCGGTCACAAACCCCTTGGGCAGCAAGCGGTCCAGTTGAGAGCGAATGTCGGCTACCGCGTCGGCCTGCGCCGGCAGCGGCTTGTCCGGCAGCGCAACGTGCACCTCGTGGGCCGCCGTCAGCACGGCCTGCACCCGGTTCACCACGGCCGTGGTGGTCGCCCCCAGTTCCTTGGCGGCTTGCTGCGCGAGCGCGGTGAAATCAGCCCCGGTCCACACCGCCCGCTTCAGCAGAACACCGGCCGCCGCATCGGCACAGTCCTCGAGCAGCGCGGCCAGGGTGCCGTCCGGGTTGGTGTTGAGCGTGAGGCGCACCCGGGGACTCAGACCGCGTTCGATCGCCTTGACCGGTGAGGGCACCGTGAGCCGCAGCAGCCGGCGCAGACCCGGGCCCATCGCCGCGGCCTGTTCGGCCTGGGTCGCGAACACCCGGATGTCCACGGCCTTACCGGCGTCCACGAACGCCGGGTAACCGCGCACGGTGTGACCGCCCGAGACGTTCTCGACGTTGCGAGGCAGTTCGTCGAGATCCTCGGGCCAGCCGCGTAACCCGCTACGTTCCAGACCTCCTCCGAGAGCGTCGGCCACCGCCGCAGCGACTGGCACCGCCAGCTGCTCACGCAACGCATCGATGTCCTTACCCCGGGCCACCTCGGTGCCGTCGGTGGATTCGACGGCAAAGGTCACCCGCAGATGCTCGGGCACCTTGCTCAGATCGAACGCGTCGATCGGCACCAGGACGCCGCTGCGCCTGCGCAGTTCGCGTTGCACCTCGTCCAGCAGTGAACCGGCGGCCGGATCCAGATCGGGCAGGATGGCCCGCGCGGTGTCCGGTGCCGGGACGAAGTTGCGCCGCAGATCCTTGGGCAGCGACTTGATCAGCGCCGTCACCAGCTCTTCCCGCAAAGCGGGTACCTGCCAGGCAAATCCGTCGCCACCGAGGCGGGCCAGCACTCCCACCGGAACATGCACGGTGACACCGTCGTCGGCGGCGCCGGGTTCGAAGCGGTAACTGAGCGGCAGCGTCAGGTCACCGGTCTGCCAGGCGTCAGGGTGTTCGTCGGCGGCGTCGGTACGCAGCAGATCGGTGCGGGTGAAGGTGAGCAGGTTCGGGGTCTGGTGCCGCTGCTTCTTCCACCAGGCATCGAAGTGGCGGGCCGAGATGACATCCGCGGGAACGCGGGCGTCGTACAGCGCGAAGATATCGTCGTCGCCGACGATCAGATCACGACGGCGGGCCCGCTCCTCCATCTCCTCCAGCTCCGTACGCAACCGCGCGTTGTCACGGAAGAAGTGGTGCCGGGTCTGCCAATCCCCCTCGACGAGCGCGTGCCGGATGAACAGCTCCCGGGCCAACTCCGGGTCCACCTGCGCATAGCCGACACGCCTGCGTGCCACGAGCGGCAGTCCGTAGAGCGTCACGCGCTCGAAGGCCATCACCGTGCCGCGCTTGGCGTCCCAGTGCGGTTCGCTGTAGCTGCGCTGCACCAGATGTCCCGCCACGCGTTCGATCGCCTCGGGCTCGATGCGGGCCGCGATGCGGCCGAACAACCTGCTGGTCTCCACCAGATCGGCCACCACGATCCAGTGGGGTGGCCTCTTGGTCAGCACCGAGCCCGGGGCCAGGACGAAGCGGGTGTTGCGGGCCCCCAGGAACTCCCGGGAATCGCGTCCGCGGGTCTCCTCACGCATCCCGACGTGCGACAACAGACCCGCCGCGAGCGCGGCATGTATGCGCGACGGGTCGGCCGGCTCGTCACTCTCGCGAATTCCGATGTCACGGGCGATGCTGCGCAGCTGCCCCACCAGATCCTGCCACTCCCGGATCCGCAGGTAGTGCAGGAACTCCTCGCGACACATCCTCCGGAAGGCATTGCCGGACAGCTCATTTCGCTGCTCTCGCAGATACCTCCACAGATTCAGGTAGGACACGAAATCGGAGTGCTCGTCGGCGAACCGGGCGTGCTTCTGGCGCGCGGCGTCCTCACGGTCGGCGGGACGTTCGCGCGGGTCCGGGATCGACAGCGCGGCCGCCAGCACCAGCACCTCAGCCACGCAACCTTCGGCCTCGGAGGCGAGGATCATCCGGCCGATCCGAGGGTCCAGCGGCAAGCGGGACAGCCGCCGGCCGATATCGGTCAGCCCACCGTCGGCGCCGAACGCACCGAGTTCCTGCAGCAGGCCGACACCGTCGCGGATGCTGCGCGGATCCGGCGGGTCTAAGAACGGGAACTGCGCGGGACCCTCCAGGTCACCGAGTCCCAGGGCTGCCATCTGCAGGATGACCGCGGCCAGGTTGGTGCGCAGGATCTCCGGATCGGTGTAGCGGGGCCGGGATTCGAAGTCTTCCTGGGAGTACAACCGGATGCAGATACCGGGTGCGGTACGGCCCGACCGCCCGGCGCGCTGCGCAGCCGACGCCTGTGAGATCGGCTCGATCGGCAGGCGCTGCACCTTGGTACGGCGGCTGTAGCGGGAGATGCGGGCCGTGCCGGGGTCGACGACGTAGCGAATCCCGGGAACCGTCAGCGAGGTCTCGGCGACGTTGGTGGCCAGCACAATTCGGCGCAACGCCCGGCTGGGCTGGAACACCTTCTGCTGGTCGGCGGTCGACAGCCGCGCATACAGCGGCAACACCTCGGTGTTCTGGCCGACCACGGTACGCAGGGCATCGGCGGCGTCCCGGATTTCGCGTTCGCCGGACAGGAAGACCAGCACGTCGCCGGGCGGCTCGGCTTCCAACTCGGCGACCGCGTCGACGATGGCTTCGACCGGGTCCCTGATCTCGGTACGCACGATCTCGTGATCGGGGTCGTCGGGATCGGCTGAGTCTGAGTCTGAATCATCAGCCGGTACAGGCACTTCCAGCGGACGGTACCGGATCTCGACCGGATACGTCCGGCCCGACACCTCGACAATCGGTGCTCCGCCGCTACATCCATGTTCGGCTCCACCGCTACATCTATGTTCGGCTCCACCGAAGTGCCTCGCAAAGCGCTCCGGCTCGATCGTCGCCGAGGTGACGATCACCTTCAGATCGGGCCGCCGCGGCAACAACTCCCGCAGATAGCCGAGCAGGAAGTCGATGTTGAGGCTGCGTTCGTGGGCTTCGTCGAGGATGAGCGTGTCGTAACGCAGCAGCCGACGGTCTCGTTGAATCTCCGCGAGGAGAATGCCGTCGGTCATCAGCTTGACCAGCGTTGCGTCGCTGGCCTGATCGGTGAACCGCACGGTATAGCCGACCGCCTCACCCAGCGGGGTTGCCAACTCGTCGGCGATGCGCTGGGCGACGGTCCGCGCGGCCAGTCGGCGCGGCTGCGTATGGCCGATGGTGCCGCGGATGCCGCGGCCGAGTTCCAGGCAGATCTTGGGCAGCTGCGTCGTCTTGCCCGAACCGGTGGCGCCCGCGACGATCACCACCTGGTTTTCGCTGATGGCCTTTGCGATCTCGTCGCGCCGCTGCGTGACCGGTAGATCGGGGTAGGTGATGGACGGGACGGCGGCCTGGCGCGTGAGCACCAGGGCCTCCGCAGCACGGAATTGTTCTATGAGGTTCGTCGGGACACTGACGTCACGAAGATTCCGCAACCGTCTGCCCAGGCGGGCGGCGTCACGAATCGTCAGGCCGTCGAGGCGGGAGCGCAGCTCGGCGACTGATGGTTCGGACACCCGACAAGGGTAGCGACGTCCGATCACCGGTGACGATGCGATCAGCGCCGCTACGATTGATCGGCGGGTTCCGGACTGCGGACTGCGGAGGTGGTCCGACGATCGTTGCCCTCGTGCCCGGTGGTGGCGATGCCCATCGGTTGGCTGACGGTCGCAGGCGTTCGTCTTGGGCCGCACGCTGGCCCCGCAGTTCCACCCCGAACTCGATCCGGCGCTGCTGGAGCTCTGGATGGGTGAAGACCAGGACGGCGCCGCCGCCGCGGCGGTCGGCCTGACCCACGATGAATTACGTTTGCGGACAAAGGAACTCGCGAATGACTCGGCCGTGCGCATGCGCGAACTGGTACGCGGTTACCTGGCACGGGTAGTCCACGCCGCGCCACAGTCTTGAGCTGAGCCGGGTCAGGCGTGATCCGGCGCCCAGTAGGCGAGCATTTCGGCGAACGTTGCGAACGCAGGCTTGGACACGCCGTAGGCCGCTTCGAAGTGAATGCTCAGCGGGAAGCCGAGGTCGGCCACTCCGTCGATCACCCGCTTGTACAGGTCCAGCATCAGCTTGCGCTTGTCGTCCGGGTCGCGATCCGCGAGCTGGCTGACGAATTCCTGCTCCGCAGCGACAGCCTCGTTGCCTGGGTCCTGGATCAGCCAGTTGATCAGACCGACCTTGGACTCCATCTTCGGTACGAAGCCGAATGACAACATGATCTCGGGTCGGTGTTCGGTGGTCTCGGCGAATTCCTTGAGGAATCCCACGATGGTGTCGGAGTACAGCAGCTGCGTCATGCCGTACGTCGCGCCCCGCTCGCATTTGAACTTGAACCGGCCCCGCTCGCCGTCGCGGGTCGGGATGAGGATGGCTCCCCGATTGGGAACCAACTGCTCATAGATCGACAACGCGTCAGTGGGCGCGACGCCCTCACCCTCGCCGTCCTTCATCGTCCTCGGTACTCCGACGAAGGCGATGCCGTCGAAACCGGCCGCGCTCAGATCGGCCAGCCGCCGGCCCAGCGCCGCCTCGTCCAAGAATGAGGTGACCTGCGTGCACAGACCGCCCATGCCGGGCAACTCGGGCCGCAGGATGTTCCAGTAGTCCAGGACATCCATCCGCGGCTTCATCTCGACCGGACGGTCGTCGTCCTCGTCGATCATCCCCGGGATCATGACGTGCCGGATCCGGCCTTCGATCCCGGTCTCGGCGGCCAGCGCGAGCACTTTGTGCGCTTCGTCGACGGGATACTGCACGCCGCGTTCCAGGTTCGGCGGAACGAGTTCCAGCGCGATGGTGTTCAGGGGCACGGACTTGCTCCACATCTCATTGCGTTCAGTCGCAGCATGCCGGGCAGCATTGACCAACAGCAGCCGATGACCTCCAGCCTACGTATCGGGACCGCCGCGGTGACGGGCCGGTCACCCCTGCACGAGCGCGGGAGAGGGCCGACGCGTACCTCGGTGGCGATTGGTACTGCGGTACCGTCACCGCATGACTGACGCAGCCACGCAGATCGCGTTCGTGCAGGCCACCTGGCACCGCAATATCGTCGACCGGGCGCGTGAAGGTTTCACCGAGCGGATCCGGACCGCCGGCTTCAGTGATGACCACCTCGAATTCTTCGAGGTACCCGGCGCGTTCGAAATCCCGCTGACGGCGAAGCGACTGGCGCGCAGCGGCCGGTACCGGGCGGTGGTCGCCGCGGCGCTGGTGATCGACGGCGGCACATACCGGCACGAATTCGTCGCCACGGCCGTCATCGACGGGCTGATGCGAGTCCAGCTGGATACCGATGTCCCGGTGTTCTCGGTGGTGCTGACGCCGCACCATTTCCACGAGCACGACGAACACGTCCGCTACTTCACCGAGCATTTCGTCAAGAAGGGGGCCGAGGCCGCCGAAGCCGTCGCGGCGACCCTGGAGCTGCATAAGTCCCTGGGTTAGCGGCCGAACGCGGACCGGTCATCATCCAGCACCCCTCGAACCGGATGATCGGCCGATCGCCGAACCGACATTAACATGAAGGTCGTTCATGTTATCTGTGTGGGACCATGCGTAGGTGGTCACCCAAACCGGGTTACGTCGCCGTCAGCCGGTGCAGGAACGTAGCAAGCGACGGGTCCAGCGGATCCTCGCCGCCGCGATGGAGCTGCTGGAGGCTCACGGCGCCGACGCGGTGACCACCCGGGCGATCGCCGAGCGCGCCGACGTACCGGTCGCGACGGTGTACCAGTTCTTCCCGAACCGGGACGCCATCCTGTCGGAGATCCTGTTGGAGCATCTCGATCAGCGCGATGCCGACGGCGCTGCCATGCTGGGTGCGATGGCACCGAGCAGCCTGAGCGAGGTCGCCCATACGCTCTTCGACTTTCACTACGAACACCTGCACACCTGCCCGCAGTTGGCGACGCTGCACTACAACAGCCTGGCGCGGGGCCTGCTGGCCGACCCGAGGCTGCGCCGCGCGGAGTTCGCCGAGGCACTCCACTCAGCACTGCTGGCGTGGCAGTTGGTGCGACCGGACACCGATCCGCTGGTCACCGCGGTGGCGGTGGAGATGGGTGACCGTCTGCTCGAAGTCGCCCACCGTGCCGGGCCAGAAGGGGACCGCTCTGTGCTTGCCGAAGGCGCCCGCGCGCTGACCGCGTATCTGCAGACCTACGCCGTCTCGCAGGACTGACCCGGCTCAGATCGGATTGCGGGCGATGAGCTGGGCCGCAATCACATTGCGTTGAATCTCGTTGGTGCCTTCACCGACAATCATCAACGGGGCGTCACGGAAGTAGGGCTCGACGTCGTATTCCTTGGAATAGCCGTAACCCCCGTGCACCCGGAGCGCATCGAACCGCGGCGTCGAGTGCGGCCGCATCCCATCGACGAATTCCGACACCAGTTCGACCATCTGGCGTTCATCGGCGGTGAGCGTTCCGGCAGGCATGCGCTGGACTATGCCTCCGCGATCGGCACCGAATACGGGTTGCCGGCTACCGTTTCGCGCCCACCTCTGCGGGCAACGGTGGGGGCAGTGGTGTCGACGGTGTTGCCGACTCCAGCGGTTGCGGGACGTTCTGCGCTGTCGGTGCACTCTGCGGCGCCGGACTTTCCTGTGGTGCCCCTTGCGGCGTCGAGGCACCCGGTCGGTGGAAATCGATCATGGTTTCCTCGCGGATCGTCGTGTCCCCCTGACTGACCACCAACGACTTTGCTGTCACCATGTAGGTGAAACCGCTGGATTCCGCACGGAAGCCATCGCCGGACGGCGTGGCCGGCACGACCAGTTTCGCCCCGTCCCGCACGCGCACACCGCGGTACTCGTAGGTGTTGCCGGTCTTGCAAATCGCCACCCGCGAGGCGTCGGTGCTGCCGTAGAGCACCGTCGCGTCGACGGTCCCGCACCGCGCGGTGGAATCGACGAACCCTTGGGCGTCGGTGACCGGACCTGCTGATGCGGGCGCCGAGGAAACCGCCAGCAGCGCCGTACACAACGCTGTGGCGAGGGCCAGCTGGGGTACGGGCAACCCGCGCATCGACAACAAAGAACGCACCATCACGGTCCACGACACCACGCGCGGGCGCGCCATGGGAGGGGTCGAAGCCGAGTTAGAACCCGATCGTTAGCTCCCCGAAACGTCAGAGGCGGCTGGCGACGAAATTCGCCGCCCGGTCGCTGTAGGGCGGCAGTTCGTAGTTGCTGTGTGCCGCGCGGTCCCGGCCGCGCTGGACACAAATCGGGTCACCCGGGCTGCACTGGTCGATGGCGCGGCCCGCGAACAGTCCGGTGCTCGACAGCGGCGTGCCGAAACGCTGACCGGGATTGCCGAACACCGCGACCGCCCGGATCTCATCGGCACTCGCCGGCGGCAGCGGCGGGGCCGACCCGAACGAACCGATGGTGCTGCCCAACGGCGGCACGCCCGCCAGCATCGACACGACAGCCGCACCCTGGGAGAACCCGCCCAACACCAATTGGGTCCCCGGGCACTGCTCCCCCATCCAGGCGATGTGCGCGGCCGCGTCGTTGGCGCCGTCAGCTGTGGTGAGGAAGTTGATGCCGGCCGGATAGTTCACGCCGTAGGTACTCACCGAACGCCCGCCCAGTTGTGGCATCAGCGCGTCGACGAATGCCTGCCCCACCCGACCGATACCGGGTGGCTCACCCGTACCTCTCGCGAACACCACATCGACGTCGGCGCACTGGTCGGCGGTTGCCGGGGGGACCGGACCGGCGACGACGACGAGCGCCACGATCAGCGCGGCGGTCAGCGCCATCCGGCGAATCAGCTGCGTCAACCCCCGGTGGCTCATCCGCCGATCAAAACACACCCGCAGCGCGTATGCGGTCGTTCACGGATGTGGCCGCTGCTGTGTGACCCGCCGGGCCTGACGCTCCTCGCAGCGCCGGACCGATGCGCGGAGCCGAGCCGATCGTATTTCGGTAGCGTGCCAACCGTGATCGACGCAGCCGGTCTGGCCTCAGCACTGGGCCGCGCCGGCGTGCGCGATGTCGCCGTCGACGACACCACCCGCGCGTTGTACACCTCCGATGCATCGCTGTACCGCGTGCTGCCCTTGCTGGTGGTACGGCCGTACGACGACGCTGAGGTGGACGCGGTCTTGACCGTCTGTCGCCGCGAAAGCGTCCCGCTGACCTCTCGTGGCGGCGGAACTTCGATCGCAGGCAATGCCATTGGCTCCGGTGTGGTCATGGACTTCAGCCGGCACATGAACCAGGTGTTCGACATCGACGTCGAATCCCGCACCGCGGTGGTGCAGCCCGGCGTCGTGCAGGCCGATCTGCAGCGTCGAGCCGCGGCTGTCGGCCTGCGGTACGGCCCCGACCCGTCTTCGTTCGACCGCGCCACGATCGGTGGCATGGTCGGCAACAACGCCTGTGGGTCACGGGCCTTGGGCTACGGCCGGACCTCCGACAATCTGCTCGGGGTCCGCGGCTATACCGGCTCCGGCGCGCGGTTGGACACCGCCGCCAACGATCCCGGCCCGATCATGCAGGCGCTGCGCGACGTCACCGCAGCACATCTGAGCACCATCCGCACCGAGCTGGGCACCTTCGGACGTCAGGTGTCCGGCTATGCGCTCGAGCACCTGGCGCCCGAACGCGGTTTCGACGTCACCCGGATGATGGCCGGCTCGGAGGGCACCCTCGCAGTCCTGACCGAGGCCACGGTGCGGCTCGTGACCGATCCGGTCCACGCGGTACTGGTTGTGCTCGGTTACGACGACATCGCCGCCGCCGGCGACGCGGCGCCCGGTGTGCTGGCCTTCTCCCCCACGGCGTGCGAGGGCCTCGATTCGCGCATCGTCGACGTGGTGACCGCGCGGCGCGGGCCGAGGGCGGTGCCGCCGCTGCCACGAGGACGGGCCTGGCTGTTCGTCGAGATCGCCGGCGACGATCTCGACGATGTGCTCGGCCGGGCTGCGCGGGTGTCCACGGAATGCGATGCCGTGGCCGCCCGTGTCGTCACCGACGCCGCCGACAAGGCCGCGCTGTGGCGTATCCGCGCCGACGGGGCCGGGCTGTCATCGCGCAGCCCGGCCGGCCGCCCGGCTCATGCGGGCTGGGAGGACGCCGCGGTGCCGCCGCGACGGCTCGGTGCCTATCTACGCGAATTCGATGCGCTGATGGCCGAATTCGGTGTCACCGGCCTGCCCTACGGACATTTCGGTGACGGCTGCCTGCACATCCGAATCGACTGGCCGCTCGAGCGAGCCGGCGGTGTCACAATCTTCCGTGAATTCCTCACCGCCGCAACGCATCTTGTGGTGGGATACCGCGGTTCGCTGTCTGGGGAACACGGCGATGGCCGGGCCCGCAGCGAACTGCTCGCCATGATGTACTCGCCCGCAGCGCTCGACGCTTTCGCGGCGGTCAAACACATCTTCGACCCGGGCAACGTACTCAACCCGGGGGTGATCGTCGACCCCCGCCCACTCGACGCGGATCTGCGGGTTCCCGCGGCACCTGCGCTGCGCCGTGAACTGGCCTTCTCCTACCGCCATGACGGCGGGGACTTCAGCCAGGCCGTGCATCGTTGCACCGGAGTCGCCAAATGCCGCGCCGACACCCGGACGACCGGTGGGGTGATGTGTCCGTCGTACCTGGCGACGCACGATGAGAAGGACTCCACCCGGGGCCGCGCGCGGGTGCTGCAGGAGATGATCAACGGCACCGCGGTCACCGGGGGCTGGCGGGCGCCGGAGGTGCACGAGGCTCTCGATTTGTGCTTGTCCTGCAAGGGCTGCACCTCGGACTGCCCGACCGGAGTCGACATGCCGATGTTCAAATCCGAAGTGCTGCATCAGAGCTACCGTCGGCGGCTGCGCCCGGTCGCGCACTACTCCCTCGGCTGGCTGCCCCGCTGGGCCCGGCTGGCCGGCACAGCGCCCGGTCTGGTCAACGCCGCTGTGCGCCTGCCCGGCGTGGACCGGTTGGCACGGCACGTCGCAGGCATCGACCACCGCCGCACCATCCCACCATTTGCTCCCCGAACCTTCCGACATTGGTTCGGCCGCACCCACACCCAGCCGGCGACCGGCGATCCGGTGCTGTTATTCGTCGACACATTCACCGACTACTTCACTCCCGAGGTCGGCCAGGCCGCCGTGACGGTGCTGGAAGCTGCGGGCCTGCGGGTGCAGCTGACGCGCCGGCCGCAGTGCTGCGGCCTGACCTGGATCAGCACCGGACAGCTCGATGCCGCCAGACGCATCCTGGGGCGCACCATCGACGAGCTGACCGAGACCGCCCGCGCCGGAGTCCCGATCGTCGGCCTAGAGCCGTCCTGCACGGCGGTGCTCCGTTCGGATGCCGGCGAGTTGCTGGGCGAGAAGGCTGGGCCGGTCGCGGCCGCCACCCGCACGCTGGCCGAGTTGCTCACCGAAAGATCCTGGCAGCCACCACGACTCGACCACATCTCGGTAGTGGCCCAACCACACTGCCATCACCACGCGGTGATGACGTGGGATGCCGACGCCGCGCTGCTGCGCGATACCGGCGCGGTGGTCCGCAAATTGGGCGGATGTTGCGGTCTGGCGGGCAATTTCGGCGTGGAGAAAGGCCACTACGAGGTGTCTGTCGCGGTCGCCGAACAGCAGCTGCTACCGGCCGTGCGCGAGGCGGAGCCCGGCACTGTGGTGCTGGCCGACGGCTATTCGTGCCGAACCCAACTGCACGACTTGGCCCAGACCCGCGGGCTGCACCTGGCTGAACTGCTCTCGGCAGGCCTGAACGAGTCGCGGCGCTGACGCTGGCCTGTTGACAGAGTGGTAAAAGTGGTTATCGGGAAAAGATCTGCAGGGCGCCGATCCGGAACACGTCGAGGAGAATCATGCCTGTCGGCACGACCCCTCGACATCGTCGCCGCTTGCGAACGCAGCGCGCGCTCGCTGTCGCCGTGATGACCACAGTCACCGTCGCGGTCACGACGCCGACGGCCTCCGCGGCCCCGAAGTGCTCCGACGTCGAGGTCATTTTCGCGCGGGGCACCGACGAGCCCCCGGGCATCGGTGCCGTCGGGCAGGCCTTCGTGGATGCGTTACGTCCCATGGTGCGGGGGTCGACGGTCAGCAGCTACGCGGTCCAGTACCCCGCATCGTGGGACTTCCTCAAGGCCGCGGCCGGCGCTACCGACATGAGCAGGCATGCGCAGAACACCGCGTCCCAATGCCCGAAGACGCAGATCGTGCTCGGGGGTTATTCGCAGGGCGCGGCCGTCGTCGATGTCGTCGCCACCTCACCCGTCGGTGGCCTGGGCTACGCCGCGCCGCTGCCGGCCGCCGTCGTCCCGCGGATCGCCTCGATCGTCGTCTTCGGTAATCCGTCGGCGCGTCTCGGCCAGCCGCTGACCCGGATGAGCCCCGACTTCGGCGCCAGAACCGCAGACCTGTGCAACACCAACGACCCCGTCTGCTCGCTCGGCCGGGATTTCGACGCGCATGTCAGCTATCAGCGGTCCGGTTTGATACGCCTCGGCGCCCAGTGGGCGTCACGCCACCTCAAGCAACGCGTCTGACGCCTGCCCTGCGACACGCACTCAGTCCAGCTGACCGTATTCGTCGAACCAGTACGCCAGCTTGCCTCGGCGACTGACGGCCCGCAGCCGCGCTTCGGTGGTGGGCCGGACCTTGCTCGTGGTGACGATGAGGAGCTCGTCGCCGACCTCGATGCGCGTATCGGGCAGCGGAACGAAAGTGTGGCCGTCCCGGATGATCAACGTGATCACCGCAGGGCGCGGCAGCCGCAGTTCGAGGATCGTGACGTTCTGCAGACGCGACGACGGCTGCACCGTCATGGTGAGCAGCTCGGCGTCGAGGACATCCAGTGGCGCAGCTTCGACCTGGATCTCCCGAGCGGATTCGGAGGTCACCAGGCCCAGCCGTTGAGCAACGAAACGCAGGCTGGGGCCCTGGACCAGGGTGAAGATCACCACCAGCACGAACACGATGTTGAGCAGGCGGTGACTGTCGGTCACCCCTACCACGATCGGAAAGGTGGCCAGCACGATCGGCACCGCGCCGCGTAGCCCTGCCCATGACAGAAACAGCTGCTCGCGCAGGGGGATACGGAATCCGATCAGCGATCCCAGTACCGAGATCGGACGGGCGACCAGTAGCAGGACGAGGCCGATGATGATGGCCGGGATCACGTCGGGTCCCAGTTCATGCGGGTTGACCAGCAGCCCGAGAAGCACGAACAGGCCGATCTGCGCCAGCCAGCCGACCCCCTCGGCGAACGACCGCGTCGCCGACCTGTGCGGCAATCCTGAATTGGCGAGCACGACCGCGGCGAGATAAGCCGCGATGAACCCGCTGGCGTGGGCGCTGCCGCTGGCGGCGAACGCGACGAGTCCCAGCCCGAACGTCGCGATCGGGTACAGCCCTGACGCGGGCAGCGCGATGCGGCGTAGAGCGATCGCACCCAGAAGTCCCACCGCCAGGCCGAGCGCGATACCGACCAACAGTTCATACACCAGATCGGTGAACGCACCCTCGGGTTCCAGTACGAAGGGCACCACGCTGAACATGAGCACGAGGATCACCGCGGGGGCATCGTTGAACCCGGATTCCGCCTCGAGCAAGCCTGCCAGGCGCCGGGGCAGCGGCAGTACGCGCAGGACGGAGAACACCGCTGCCGCGTCGGTAGACGCCACGATCGCCCCGAGTAACAGGGCGAGCTGCCAATCCATGCGCAGCAGCACGTGGGCACCCACCGCCGTCACCACCGTGCTGATCAGCACACCGACAGTGGCCAGCGACGCCGCCGGCGCCAGCACTTTGCGAATGTCGGAGTACCGTGTCGTCAAACCGCCTTCGACGAGGATCACCGCGAGTGCTGCGGTACAGACGTTCCTGGCGAGTTCGACGTTGTCGAAGTTCAGCCCCAGCCCGTCCTCACCGAGAACGACGCCGACCAACAGGAACAGCAACAGGCTGGGGAACCCCACGCGCGTCGCGACGCGCGTGCCGATGATGCTCGCGAGCAGCACGAGGCCCCCGATCAAGAGGGCCAGGTACAGCTGTTGCAAGCTCATCAACGTGAAAGTAAATCAGTAGCGAAGTCTGCAGCGATCGCCGGTCTGTACGCAAAGATGACTGAGTGGCGGAACGGAAGATGCGAATCGCGATCGCAGGGGCAGGCAACGTAGGACGATCAGTGGCGCAAGAATTGCTCGGTAACGGCCACAAGGTCTTGTTGATCGAGCACGATCGGCGCCAGTTCGAACCTGAAACCGCCGCAGGTGCGGACTGGTTGTTGGCCGATGCGTGCGAGCTCACCACGCTGGAGGAGGCCGGGATCCAGACGTGCGACGTGCTGATCGCGGCGACGGGTGACGACCGGGCCAATCTGGTCGTCGGCCTGCTTGCCAAGACCGAGTTCGGGGTGCACCGCGTGGTGGCCCGCATCAACGATGTTCGCAGCCAGTGGCTGTTCGGTCCCCAGTGGGGTATCGACGTCGCGGTGTCGACTCCGGGCGCGTTGGTCGCCGGTGTCGAGGGCGCCATCGACGTGGGCCACCTCGTGCGGCTGATGAAGCTGCGAGGCGGAAGGTCGGAGCTGACGAAGCTGACTCTGCCCGAAGCCAACCCGCTCGTCGGGCAACGGGTCGATCAGCTGGATCTACCGTCGAATACCGCCTTGGTGACGGTGATCCGGGGCCGGCACGTCATCTTGCCGCGGCCCGAAGAAGTGCTTGAGGCCGGTGACGAGATGCTGTTCATCGCCAATCGTTCCGCCGAAGGATCGCTGCTCGCTGCGGTTCACGGCGGCGAGTTCCTCCATGACTCGCTCGGCGAGGACGAGTGACGGCCCCTACCGGAATGGCCGGGCACCGGTCAGGCACGCTGGTCACCACAATGGCCACTCCCACCGCCCCCGCCCGATGACTGCTGCGCTGCTCGACGACCCCGGCGACTTGTCCGCGCTGCGCGCCCGCAGTTCCAGCCCCGACGCGCTGTTCACCGACTTCGCCGCCTGGGCCGAGGCCAACGGCACCGTGCTCTACCCGGCGCAGGAAGAAGCGTTGATCGAACTGGTCAGCGGCGCCAACGTGGTGCTCGCCACCCCGACCGGGTCGGGCAAGTCGCTCGTCGCGACCGGCGCGCTGTACGCCACGCTCGCTTTAGGGGGCCGCAGCTACTACACCGCGCCGATCAAAGCCTTGGTCAGTGAGAAATTCTTCGCCCTGTGCGACGTGTTCGGTGCGGTGAACGTCGGCATGCTCACCGGCGACGCCGCGGTCAACTCCGACGCACCGATCATCGCGTGCACCGCAGAAGTGCTCGCCAACATCGCGCTGCGGGAGGGTGCGCAGGCCGACATCGGCCTCGTGGTGATGGACGAGTTCCACTTCTACGGCGATCCCGACCGCGGCTGGGCGTGGCAGGTCCCGCTGCTGGAGTTGCCGCGGGCCCAGTTCCTGTTGATGTCGGCCACGCTCGGCGACGTCACGTTCCTGCGCGAGGACCTCACCCGACGCACCGGGCGCCCTACGGCGTTGGTCGCGGGCGCGGAGAGACCGGTGCCGCTGTTCTACTCGTATGCGACGACGCCGATGCACGAGACCATCCAAGATCTGCTCGACACCAAGCAGGCCCCCATCTACGTCGTGCACTTCACCCAGGCCTCGGCACTGGAACGCGCGCAGGCGCTCATGAGCGTCAACGTCAGCACCAAGGAGGAGAAAGCCGCGATCGCCTCGGCCATCGGCGGTTTCCGCTTCACCTCGGCATTCGGGTCGACACTGTCCCGGCTGGTGCGGCACGGCATCGGGGTGCACCACGCCGGGATGCTGCCGAAGTACCGGCGGCTGGTGGAGCAGCTCGCGCAGGCCGGCCTGCTCAAGGTCATCTGCGGCACCGACACCCTCGGCGTCGGTATCAACGTGCCGATCCGGACCGTGGTGTTCTCGGCGTTGTCGAAGTACGACGGCACCCGCACCCGGCTGCTCAGCGCCCGCGAATTCCACCAGATCGCGGGCCGGGCCGGCCGGGCGGGCTACGACACCGTCGGCACCGTCGTCGTTCAAGCGCCCGACCATGAGGTGGAGAACCTCAAGCAGTTCGCCAAGGTCGCCAACGACCCGAAGAAGCGCCGAAAGCTGGTGCGCCGCAAGGTCCCCGAAGGCATGGTGCCGTGGAGCGAGGCCACCATGAACCGATTGATCGCCGCCGCCCCGGAGGCGCTGACGAGCAACATGCGGGTGTCTACGGCGATGATCCTTGACGTCGTGGATCGTCCAGGCGATCCATTCGCGGCGATGCGCCGACTGCTCACCGACAACCACGAGCCGCGCAAGCGGCAGCTTCGGCTGATCCGGGAGGCCGTCGGCATCGCCCGTTCGCTGCTGCAGGCGGGCGTGCTCGAGCGGCTCGACGTACCCGACGCCGACGGTAGGCGTTATCGGCTGACCATGGACCTACCGCCCGACTTCGCACTGAACCAGCCGTTGTCGACGTTCGCGCTCGCCGCGATCGACCTGCTCGATCCCGCAGTCGAAACCTATGCGCTGGACGTGGTTTCGGTGATCGAGGCGACGCTGGAGGACCCGCGCCAGATCCTGGGTGCCCAGTTGAACAAGGCGCGCGGCGAAGCCGTCGCACAGATGAAGGCCGACGGCATCGAGTACGACGAACGGATCGAGCTGCTCGACGACGTCACTTATCCCAAGCCGCTCGAAGAACTGCTCAACCACGCCTTCGACGTATATCTGCGCACGAACCCGTGGGCCGCGGACGGCCGGCTGTCCCCCAAGTCGATCGTGCGCGAGATGTGGGAACGCGCGATGACCTTCCGGGAGTTCGTCAGCGGTTACGGGCTGACCCGTTCGGAGGGTGCGGTGCTGCGCTACCTGTCCGACGCGTTCAAGGCCCTGCGTTCCGGTGTCCCCGCTGCCGCACGCACCGAGGACGTCGTCGATATCGTCGAATGGCTCGGCGAGCTTGTCCGCCAGGTAGATTCGAGCCTGCTCGATGAGTGGGAGCAGCTCACCGACCCCGACCAGCCACACGACGTCCCCGTCGCGACACCCACGCGACCACGGCCTCTGACCGGCAACGAACGCGCCTTCACCGCGATGGTCCGCAATGCGCTGTTCCGTCGGGTAGAGCTGTTCGCCCGGCGACGCTGGGAGGAGCTCGGTGAGCTGGACGGTGACGTGGGATGGCCGGCGCAGCGATGGGAAGAGGTAGGCGCCGCGTACTTCGCCGAACATCCCGATGTGGGCACCGGTCCGGACGCACGCGGCCCCGCGATGTTGATCTTCGACCGTCAACCCGGTAGGTGGCGGGTGCGGCAGATTCTCGACGACCCGGCAGGCGATCGGGACTGGGGTTTCGAGGTCGAGGTGGACCTCGAAGCGTCCGATGAAGCGGGAACGGCGGTGCTGCGGGTGTTGGACGCGGGCCGCATGGACTGAACGTCCATATCGCCGATCACCGCCCCGGCGATTCGGGTGGGAGATTCCTGGGTATGTGCTCTGCATGGATTGGGAGGCAGTGACGCCTCCAGAGGTCTGAGGTTGGGGCAGTCGAGATGAACCATATTGATAGTCACCTGATAGCCGTAGCTGCTGCAGCACTTGCGGTCGCGGGGCCGCTCGCCGTCGCAAGCCCCGCGTCCGCCCAAGAGTGTCCTGACGTGCAGGTGGTGTTCGCGCGGGGCACGTTCGAACCTCCGGGCGTGGGACGTGTCGGACAGGCGTTCGTCGATTCTCTGCGTGCGAAGGCTCCCGGCGAGTCCATCGACGTGTATGCCGTCAACTACCCTGCGTCACTTGATTTTGCGACTGCGGCCGACGGCGTGGTCGACGCGGGCAACAAAGTCCGCGATACGGCCACAGCGTGCCCGAACACCAAGGTGGTGCTGGGCGGGTACTCGCAAGGCGCCGCCGTCGCGGCGTACATCACGGAAGACTCCGTCCCGGCCGGGTACGCGCTGCCGCCGGGCCTCACCGGGCCGATGCCGGCTTCGGTGGCCAGCCACGTCGCCGCGGTTGCGCTGCTCGGCAAGCCGTCGAGCGGGTTCCTGCAGATGATCTACACGGGCGCACCACCGATCCAGGTTGGTGCACAGTACGCACCAAAGACGTTGGACCTGTGTATTCCCGAGGATCCCGTGTGCTCGCCGACCGGCAACGACAACGGCGCGCACAACATGTACGCCGACAACGGGATGACCGATCAGGCGGCCGACTACGTGGTGAGCCACCTGGGCACGGGGGCTCCCATACGCGTCGATCAGTCAGGAGCACACCGCTAGCAGGACCGTCACCCGCACGAGGCGATTGTTCGGCCATATGGTCGGTTTATCGAACGGGCCGGGGATTATCGCTCGGATGGAGCCGACAATCCGCGCGTAGTGCCGAGGGAGCAGATACCAGGGGATGAGCCTGGAAGGCGTCGCAGAGCAGACTGATATCACACGCATCAAGTCGGAGATCGAAATAGCCTGTGATATCTGGCAGTTCGCTGTGCGCAAGCTGATTGCATGCAGCCGGGCGGCAACTGCGACTCAGGTGTCGCCGAGTTCTGCCGCTTTGACGGTCGCCAGTACCGCGCCACGGACGCGGTCCGCAACACCCTGAGCGGATGACGTGTCGAACTTCCCGTCCAGGTGCAGGAACGCCAGGCCATGCACGAGCCCCCACAAGGCGATCGCCATCGCGTCCGGATCGGCTGACGGAAAAGCCTGCTGCACAATGGAGTTGAGATAATCCCGGATGGCTTCCACCGCTGCCACCCGTTCGGCGTGTGAGGAATCACATTGCTCGGCGAACATCACGCGGAAGAGCCCCGGGCGCGCCAATGCGAACCGCACGTAAGCCACGGCGATGGCGGCGAGATCTTCGGGCTTTTTCGGCGCTGGGTGGGCCGCCACGAGTTCTGCGGCCAACTCGCGATAACCCACCGCCGCCACTTCCGACAGCAGGGCATTGCGATCGGCGAAATGCCGGTAGGGCGCCGCAGTGGAGACGCCGGCCCGCCGCGCCGCAGCCCGCAATGACAGCTCCGCCGCGCCGCCCTCCTCGAGCAGCTCCATGGCGGCATTCACCAGTGCCCTGGGTAGATCCCCGTGGTGATAGCGAGCGGCCGACGACACGGTGTCACGGTACCAAGTGTTGACACCGCTTACATTCCCCCTTAGTGTTAGCGGTGCTTACACGATGTGGGCACCGCTGACACCGGGGCGCCACGGTTTGACCGGGGTCATCCCCTATATGAGCACTGCGCACATGTAACAAAGGAGCTGGCGCTGAATGTCATCCACCGATCAGGACACCGTCGAGGTCAAGCTGGGTAGCCGGGTGGTCACCGTGCCGAAAAGCGGCCTGTACGACCGGTACCGGATGGACACCGATCTCGACGAAGTGGCCAGCGACCCGCGTGTCAGCGGCGTCGACTTCTTTCGGAAGTTGCCCAAGACCCGTGTCGAGTCTCCGATCGGCCCCACCCTGACGCCGAACTTCTACCACCGCATCTCGACGGCCCGGCTCACGATGGTCGCGCCGGCCAGGGCCATCCGCGCGCGGCTGCCAAAAGAGTTGGTGCCGTTGGAGATCGCTCCGGGTCTCGGCTTGGTGTCGGCAATGTTCTTCCGTTACGACGTGTGCGATATCGACTTCTACACAGAGGCGGCAATCGGGGTCGCCGTCAGGCCCGCCCGCCACGGGGGACCCGGATTCGTGGACCTGCTGACTGGCCTCGGCAACGATCACCTCCACACCTATGTGTTGTCCCTGCCGGTCAACACCGACATTGCCCAGGTCCGTGGCCACGACGGTTACGGATTTCCCAAATGGGTAACCGAACTCGATGTCGACATCGACGATCGTCGAACGACCGCGCGGGTTGCCAATGCCGACGGTGAAACCGACGTCGCGCTCTCGGCGGCAACGCCCGCGCAGACCAGATATTCGACGGGGGAACATGTTTCCACACTCACCTCGTACACAACTATCGCCGGCGCGTGGCACTCGACGTTGAGCCAGACCAACGTGCTCTCGACGGGAACCACCCGGCTCCCGCGCAACATCGAGCTCGATATCGGGCACGGCCGCATGGCTGACGACCTACGCTCGCTCAAGCCGCTCAAGACTGTTCAGCTCGACGTCATCACTGAAGCTCAGCTCGCCCTGCACTTGCCGGTGCCCATCTCAGTCCAGGCAATTTCGGCTCCTACATCAGAATGAGAGCAGCGATGAACACCAATGCACTGAAAGACGGTAGCGCCAAGTTGATGAATCTTGCGCACCGGTTTGTCCTCACAGTCAGCGGGAAACGGCTGCTGGCCAGACCTTTCGGGATGCCTTTGGTCGAGCTTCACACGACGGGCCGCAAGTCGGGCCAGCCGCGGTCCTGCTATCTGACCGCCCCCGTGCACGACGCCAACCGTATCGTGCTGGTCGCCTCGAAGGGCGGTGACGACCGCGATCCCGACTGGTATCGGAACCTGCGGGCGCACCCCGACGCCGAGTTGGTAATCAACGGCGAACGTCGAAAGGTACACGCCCGCACCGCAAGTGCCGATGAGAAAGCCGAGCTGTGGCCGAAGATCGTCACCGCCTACAAGGGCTACGCGAACTATCAGAAGCGGACGACTCGTGATATTCCGGTGGTGATCTGCGAACTGCAGGGCTGAGACAGGCGGACGTGACGCATACCTACTTGCACATGTCGACGATCTGCTGCCTGGTGTGATCCGCTTCGACGAGCCGCGTGGACTGAGCAGGATCAGTGTTCTGCACTCCGGCCAGAGCATTGATTCCGATTTCTTGTAGCGAGGTGGCGAATGACCGAACGGGGTCGGCAAGCGATCCCGGCGTTGCACCATCGAGACTGTTCAACAGGTATTGACCGCCACCGAAAAGCGCCAAGCGGGAGTTGGCCGCCACGGCCGCCTGCGCCACCGGGTCAGGGCCCAAGCTCATGTGCGTTTGCAACGGCACTGCCTTGCTGACCACGTCGAAAGCGGTGCACACACGCGTTTTCGGATCGCCGGAAAGGTTCGCGGCTCCAGCGCCGCCTGATGAGGGGGTGACCGCTGACCATATGGCAACGGCGACGGCAACCAACGCAATCACCAGTGCGGCGGGCGCTATCCAGCGGGACATTCCTTGTGGCGCAATCTGCACCGCCGACCGAGACACCTCTCGCCGCGGCGTCTCCTCGGCAGACATCTCATCAGAATGGGCGCGAACATCGTCATGTGAATCCGACATGTGACGATGATAGCGGCTGAGGCTGCAGCTCGATCGGTGTCCTGGGCCCAAAGCGGGTCCCAGCATGATGGCCTGCGATCCGCAATCATCCAGTACCACAAGCCTTTCTGCTGCGAGTCTACCCAGCTTCAGTCCTCTTTCGAGTTTGCCGTCTGAGCGTCTGTCAGCGGTAGTCGGAGTAAGAGCCTCATATTTCGGGGATCAGATTGGTTGCGATAAATGCAAGTTCCCGTGCTGTAATTCGGTTTACGCTGTGTTGCCAACACATCGGGACATCGGGATGGTCGCGAATTACGGTGGTGCTGCTCAACACGTCTAGGCTGTTCGCCTGGCAGGAGCACGTTGCGTGGTGTAAAGAGATCGCATGGAGAATCCGCCGTGTGTGTCAGCCGATCCTGCACTGCTGCGTGAAGCCTTGGCGCGACGCTTGTACCGCCGCTCGTTGGTCACGGGTGAGATCACCTTGCCTGCCGTTCCCAGCATGGTCGACGAGTATGTGGCGATGTGCGACAGTGTCTTTGGCGGCGTGGGGCGCAGGTTCACGGCCGAACAGCTCGCTGACCTCAAGGTGATACTCGAGGGGCAATTGGCAGAAGCCTACGCGGCGTCACCACGTTCGACCATCACGATCTCGTTCGACGCCCCCGTCGGTACGGTCTTGAATTATCACGTCAAAGCGCAGTGGCAGACGCTCGAGAGCACCTACGACAATTGGCTCAGCACGCGTCAGCCACCTCTGTTCGGGACGCAACCAGATGCTCGCGTGTGGGCCCTGGCGTGCGAAGCACCGCAACCTCGAAGCTGTCCGGTACTCGATATCGGCGCGGGGACGGGGCGCAACGCCCTGGCGTTGGCGAGGCGCGGCCACCCCATGGACGTCGTGGAACTGACCCCGAAGTTCGCCGAAATGATTCGACACGATGCCGCAAGGGAATTACTCGATGTCCGCGTCATCACGCGTGATGTCTTCGAGACCATCGACGATCTGCGGCGAAACTATCAGCTGATTCTGCTCTCCGAGGTGGTGTCGGATTTCCGGACGACCCGGCAGCTGCGCGGTGTGTTCGAACTCGCCGCCCAGTGCCTGGCGCCCGGCGGACGCTTGGTGTTCAACGCTTTCGTGGCGCGCGACGGTTACGTTCCCGACGCCGCCGCGCGTGAACTCGGCCAGCAGACGTACACAAGTATCTTCACGCGCGCCGAGATATCAGCTGCCGCAGCCGGTTTGTCTCTTGAATTGGTTGCGGACGACTCGGTTTACGAATACGAGAAGGCCCACCTGGCCCCGGCTCATTGGCCACCCACGAGTTGGTATGCGGAGTGGGTCAGTGGTCTGGACTTATTCGACGTGGAGCGTGCGGACTGCCCGATCGAGATGCGCTGGCTGGTCTATCAGAAGACCGGCGGCCCGGGTGATCAGCGCCGGATGGTCGATGTGACGTGCAGGTGACAGGCCCGGCCACAAAGTAGGCTTCACCTTACGAGCGCTTCCCGTTGGGATAGCGAAAGTTATTGAGCCGTCAAGGAGTAATTCCAGTCATGAGTGAGGATCCACGCACCGATGTTGTCTCCCGCCAGTATGAGCGGTGGGCCTATCCCGAGCCGATAGAGGATCTGGAGGCTTGGCTCGAGGACAACTGGCAGTGGTTCGACCCGATTCATGCGCACCGCATTCTGTGGCCGGACCGGGAGTACCGGCCGGATCTGGATATTCTGATCGCGGGTTGCGGCACCAATCAGGCGGCAGTCTTTGCCTACACAAACCCCGCCGCCCGGGTGGTGGCGGTCGATATCAGTCGGCCATCACTGGACCATCAGCACTATCTGAAGGGCAAGTACGGGCTGAAGAACCTGGAGTTGTATCTGCTTCCGATCGAGGAGCTGTCCAGTCTGGGCCGCGACTTCGATCTGGTGGTGTCGACCGGCGTGTTGCATCACCTCGCGGATCCGCTGGTGGGCATGAGGACGCTGGCCGATTGCGTGCGCCGCGACGGTGCGATTGCCGTCATGCTGTATGCAAAGTACGGCCGGATCGGAGTTGAACTGCTGCAATCGGTCTTTCACGACCTGGAGCTGGGCCAGGACGACGCGTCGGTGCGGATGGTCAAACAGACGCTCTCGTCGTTGCCGGCGCAGCACCTGGCGCGCGGCTATCTGAACGCGGCGACCGATCTGCGCTACGACGCCGGAGTGGTGGATACATTTCTGCACGGCCGCGATCGCAGTTACACCGTCGCGGACTGCATCGACCTGCTCGACTCGTCGGGGCTGGTATTTCAGACCTGGCTGATGAATTCACCGTACTACCCGCACGATTCCCGCACCTCGACGAACGAACTCCACAAGGCGCTCGACGCATTGCCCAAGCCCAAGCTCTGGTCGGTGATGGAGCGACTCCAGACCTTCAACGGGTGTCACTTCTTCGTCGGGTGCCGTCCCGATCGGCCAAAGGAGCGCTACACCATCGATTTTTCCACGCCCGCCGCCCTCGACTACGTTCCGGTGATGCGGATGCGATGCCATCTTTCGGGGGCCGAAATTGTCCGGCCGGGTGGACAGACGAGACTCGGGCCGGCCCAGCTGTCGCTGGTGCAACGCGTCGACGGGCGTCGCACGATCCGTGAGATTGCTGCCGGCGTGGCGGGAGGGCCGCACGACTCGGCGACGGCCGAGAGATTCGGTCTTGAGCTGTTTGAGAGCCTGTGGCGCCTCGATTGTATGGCGATGGCCCTGAACATCGACTGACAGGTCGGCCGCTCGCTGCGCCTGCCGTCGCGGAAACGACGGTGTACCACCGGAGTTCGCGGCGGCAGCGTGGCGTCAGAAGACGATGGTGTGGTTGCCGGATCGGATGACGCGGTCCTCGCAGTGCCACAACACCGCACGCGAGAGCACCGCGCGTTCGACGTCAGCACCCAAGCGGGACAGGTCCTCCACGCTGTGGCGGTGGTCGACACGCACCACGTCCTGTTCGATGATAGGGCCCTCGTCGAGGTTTTCGGTGACGTAATGGGCAGTTGCACCCACGAGTTTGACGCCGCGCTGCTTGGCGCGCCGATAGGGTGCCGCACCGATGAACGCCGGCAGGAACGAGTGGTGGATGTTGATCAACGGGCACCCCACCTCGTCGAGGAACTGTGGGGTGATGATCTGCATGTAGCGGGCGAGCACCACGAGGTCGACGTTGCCCCGCAGCAAGTCGAGTAGGCGACGTTCGGCATCTTGGCGGATATCTTTGTGCGCGGGCACGTGGATGAACGGCACGCCAAACGGGCGCACTTGGTCGGCCAGGTCGGGATGGTTGGCGATCACCATCACCACCGACATATCCAGCTCACCACGGCGGTTGCGCCACAGCAGATCAAGCAGGCAGTGGTCCTGCTTCGACGCCATGATCGCGACGCGTTTGGGTTTGGCGGCCTCGGTCATCGTGAAGTCCATGCCGAACCGCTCGGCGATCCGCTCGGAGAAGTCTCGTTCCAGCTCGTCGCGCCTGGCGGCCAGACCCGGGAGATGAAAGATGGTGCGCTGCACGAACATTCCGCCCGACGACTGGGTGGAATGTTGATCCAACGACACGATATTGGCACCCGCATCAGCCAGGAAGGTGCTGACCGCGGCGACCAGTCCCGGCCGGTCCGCACAGCGCAGCAGCAGACGTCCCACTTCTGCGACCGGGAGCAGCGCGTGACCGGGCGGATATTCGTCACGGGTGGTGGCGTCGGCGTCGGTGGCACCGGGTGCGGTGATCATCACGCGTCTCTCCTCATGACATGACATGCAAGAACACCGGGCCCATGTGGGACCCGGTGTTCTGCCGAACTACTTACCGGTGTGTGGAAGTCCCAGGGGCGTCGGGGGGCGACGCCCCTGGGATCAGACCGTGCGGAACTCTGTCGAGTCCCCTGCCGGCTAGCGGACTACCCGGCCTTGGACACTCCGCCCTTGCCGGCCGCGCCGTCGTTACCGGTCTTGCCGGCCGTGCCGGTGGATCCGCCAGCGCTGCCGCCGGGGCCACCCTTGCCGCCGACACCGGCCGTGGTGCCGTCATTGCCGGCCGTGCCGCTGGTGCCGGTGCCGGTGGCCACGCCACCCGCGCCGCCCTTGCCGACATTGCCGCCGGCGCCGCCGGTACCGCCGTCGCCGCCGTTGCCGTCCTTACCGGCGCTCCCGGAGTTGGTCAGGAACGGGATGAACCCGCTGGACCCGGCCGGTCCGCCGACACCACCGTTGCCGCCCGCACCACCGTTGGCACCGTCGGCACCGTTACCACCGTTGCCGCCGTTGCCGCCGTTTTCGGCGTTGATGCCGGCGCCACCGTTACCACCGTTACCACCGTTACCACCGGCGGCGCCGTCGCCGCCTCGACCGCCGTCGCCGGCCCATCCGCCGTTACCACCGGTGCCGAACAGGAAGCCACCGGCACCGCCGGCACCGCCGTTACCGCCGGGGCCACCGTCCTCGCCATTCGCCGACGAGGCAAACCCGTTACCGCCGTTGCCACCGTTGCCGCCAGCCACTACGCCGTTCGAAAGGGCGCCGTCGCCGCCGTTGCCGCCGTTACCACCGCCGCCGAGGGCGTTGCCGCCGTTACCGCCAGCGCCATCGCTACCGACCACGGCGAGGTTGCCCGATCCGCCGTTGCCGCCGTTGCCGCCGTTGATTCCGCCGTCGGTGCCGGCCTGGCCGGTATCGGCGACGCCGTCGACACCGTCAGCGAGTCCGTCGACCGGGTTGTCCGCGTCGGGCCGGGGGTTCACGCCGGCCTGGCCGTCGCGGCCCGCGCCACCGGCGCCGCCGTTACCACCGTTGCCGACGAAGAACGAGGCGTTGCCGCCGTTACCGCCGTTGCTCGCCTCGACCGCGACGCCGGTTTCAGTGTCGTAGCCGCCGTAGCCACCGGCGCCACCGTTACCACCGTTGCCGAAGAAGAGCCCGGCGTTGCCGCCGTTGCCGCCATTGGTCCACGTCTTCGAGGTGGCGTCGTAATATGCGTTGCCGCCGTTGCCGCCGTTGCCGATGAGCATGCCGGCGTCGCCGCCGTCCTGCCCCGCCGCGCCGTCCGCGCCGTTGCCGACGAAGATGTTGACGATCGGGATTGCACCAGCGAGGTCGAGCAACGAGTCCGCGATGTCGAACCCGGGCGCCAGAAGTGAGTTCGGCGTGGGCAGCGAGTCAAACCCGGCTCCGAAGAAATCGGAAATCTCGATGGGGGCTGCCTGGGCTGCAGGCGCCGTCAACAACCCTGCGGCGGGGGCGCCCAGGATCATGCCGCCGGCGCCGATAGCGGCCACTGCCGCCATCATTGGCTTCCGTACCTGCCGAGAGCTGCGACCTCGGCCGATATTCTTGTGCTGCTTGGACATGTAGGAATTCTCCCCTCGGATAGTGCTTGACCACCAAGCACTAGCAACGTAACACACGTCCATTCTTCAGCGCCAAGTCTCAGGCACTCTGACCTCATTTAATTTCATTTTCAAGTAGCTGACGCTTGACGGACCTTGCAGAAGACTGAGAACCCCTCAGCTCTTCTCAGGCGTCCTCGCCGCAGGTCTCTCTTCCTCATTTATGCAGTACAAGCCAGTTTTTTACACGTGTCAGACGACTGTCACGACACTGGGGCGCCATCGTCAGGGCGTCACCCGCCGATCGATATCTGGTGGTTTATCAGGCTGTACTCAGGTTCGAGATTCGCCGTAGTAACCGCGGTTGCCGTTCCGCGACATCGATGATTTCGACCTTCAAGTTAATTCCGAGCAAACAGATTCGCCATATAAATTTATATCCCGAGGAGCCACTTTTAGCGAACTGGCAGAACGTCACCAAAGTGTGCTGTTTGCGGACCGTTTGAGTCACACCATCTCGGACTCGTCCGCTTTTATAAGCGGTAAAACAGAGGTGACAGCCGCTACCGTCGGTATCGAGATTGAGCTTTCAGGTGCGATGCGGGCGTCCGACTACGCCACCTCATTATTTGCTGCGAATAGGTCGGCAAATATGCACCGCCAACCGCTGGAGCGGACCCGATACCCTGCCACCAGGTGTCCATCGGCTCGGTCAGCATCGACCCCAGCGGGATGAACCCCGGGAGCAAACGTGTCAGGTACAGTGGCCCGTCGTTTCCGACATTCGCCACGCAACAAGCTAGGAGCACGATGAACATCACTCGGCCGGTTGCCGCTTCCGTGATCGGCGCGGGTCTCGCCGCCGCTTGCGTCTTCGCAAGCCCGGCTTCGGCGGACGACCTGGCCGGCGCGTACACCCTCGAGATCGGCGGCTCAGACCAGGGCACCTGGGCGCTTACCCCGTGCGATGACTCCTTCATCCCCTGTGTGCACGTGGCGCAAACGGGCGGTGAGGCGCAGCCGTGGACTGCCGACGCCCACTTGTCTGTCGGTTACTGGACCATGTCCGTCGATCGGCCAGATGCGATCGGTTGCAAGGACGGCAGCGTACATCCCGGCCCAGTCTCGTATTCGTGGGACGCTGTCACGCTCGCCGGCTGGACCAGCTCTTATAACACCGGGGTTTGTGGCGACAAACCTCAAACTCTCTCCGCACCGTTCAACCTGGTCAAGGTGAATTGACGGCTGCCCCATAGGGACTTGAGTGTGACGACGACACTCACTGCGCACCACGGCGACTGCAAAAGCGTTTCGCGGCAACCGAACTCAACGGATCCATTGTCATCTGCCGACCGCACCGACGCGGCCCATCGACCCGACCATCTCGCGACGGCCCAGCGTGTGAACGAATCGCCTTGACCTGAACTGAGATCCACGATCCGAGTGTGGAAGCTCAGCGATGAGCGGGTCGGTTCTCCGAGGTTTCGCCGCCAACCCAGCCCGTACGCGATGCTTACCCACAGCATCGCGGCTTACGCTGAGGCAAGCACCGACTGGGAGATGCGACTGTGACAATCGATTTGCCGAAAAACTGGTCCGGCCGGCTGGGTGCGGCACTCACTGACTTCTATCGCGACCTGCACGCACACCCCGAGCTGTCATTTCAGGAACACCGCACCGCCGAAAGGGTCCAGCAGGCGCTCGCGCCGCTCGGTCTTGACGTGACTGCCGGGGTCGGCGGCACCGGCGTGGTGGCAGTCCTGGCCAACGGACCCGGGCCGGTCGTCTGGCTGCGTGCCGACTTCGACGCACTCCCTGTGCAGGAACAGACCGGTCTGCCCTATGCCAGCACGGCGCACGCCATCGATCCGGACGGCAAGGACGTCCCGGTCATGCACGCGTGCGGGCACGATATGCACACGACGGCGCTCGTCGGCGTCCTACAGCTGTTGATCGAGCTCAAGAAACACTGGTCGGGCACCGTGGTCGCGGTGTTCCAGCCGGCCGAGGAGATCGGCGGCGGCGCAGCCGCAATGATCGCCGACGGCATTTTGGACCGCTTCCCGTCCCCCGACGTGGTTCTCGGCCAGCACGTCGGCCCGCTCCCAGCCGGGATGATCGCCTACAAGACCGGGGTGGCGATGGCCGCGTCCGACTCGCTGAAGATGCAGCTGTTCGGCCATGGCGGACACGGCTCACAACCGGATTCGACCGTGGATCCCGTGGTGCTGGCGGCCAATGTCGTGCAGCGTCTACAGACGATCGTGTCGCGGGAGTTGTCACCGTTCGACCCCGCCGTCGTCACCGTCGGGTACCTGCACGCCGGCACGAAAGACAACATCATCCCAGACGACGCGGAACTCGGGATCAATGTGCGCACTTTCGACGAGGGGGTGCGAAGCAGAACGCTGGCATCGATCACCCGGATCGCCCAGGCCGAGGCGACGGCCTCCCGCGCAACCAAAGAACCCACGGTGAGCACCACGCACAGCTTCCCGGTGACGGTCGTCGACGACCCCGTCATGCAGGAACTGGCCACGGTGTTTCGCGAGCACTTCGGCGCAGAGCGGGTCATCGAGAATCCCGAGCCGCTCGCCGCAAGTGAGGATGTCGGTCACTTCGGCACGACCGCGGGTGCTCCGACGGCCTTCTGGTTCTGGGGTGGTTACTCCCAGGAGCGGTTCGACGAATCGGCTCGCAGCGGCCGACCGGTACCGACCAACCACTCCCCGCTGTTCGCACCGGTTCTCGAACCCACGCTGTCCACAGGCGTCGAAGCTCTCACCGTCGCAGCGCTTTCGCGTCTGAAGACGACGCGCTGAACGATCAGGCGCTCAGCTTGCCGGTCAGGGGGATCAATTGGTCGAACAACGTGCCCAATTCGCCGTCGCGTCGATCCTGTGGGGCGAACCCGTCACCACCGAAGTCCTGGAACAGTGACAGTGCCACCTGGGCTCGGACATCAACCATCTGAAAGTTGGCGACGATCTGCCGCCACTGCTCGACGGCACGGATCCCACCGTCTGCGCCGTAGGACACGAAAGCGACCGTCTTGCGGAACCATTCGTTGCCGAGACTGTCGAAGGCGTTCTTCAACGCACCAGGGACCCCGTGGTTGTACTCGGGGGTGACGAAGATGAATCCGTCGCACGAGTCGATCGCCTGGCTCCAACGTGTGACGTTCGGCGAATCGTATTGCTTGTTCGCCGCCCCCGGAACCGTCGCCGAGGCCAGCAGGGGGACGTCGAACTCTTTGAGATCCAGAATCTCGAAATCAGCGTCGGTGCGCTGCGCGGCGCCTTTGGCGACCCAGTCACCGACGGCTTTACCGTTGCGGCCCTCGCGGATTGACCCGACCACAATTCCGATCCTCATGAATTCTCCTTGACTGCTGGGTTATTCGATTGTGTCTGCGGGGCGGTGCCCCATCGCTGACGTGCTGAGGGCTCGATCCGCCGAACGAGCACCTCGGTAGCAATCAGCAACATTAGCCGTACCGCGTTGACCCGGTGCCAGCGTGCGATCAGCTGCGGAACACCGACCACAGCCTCGTAGGTATTCCCGAAGAACCAGGCTGCCCGACCGAATCGAGCGACGGTGGCTGCCGATGGCGGTGCCGGTTTCATCATGTAACCGAGGCTACGACGCTTGGCGACGGTAGGTGACTTTGTCGAGTTCGTTGCCGTATTCGTCGACGGCGACGACGTCCATCTCGCTGACGAACGTTCCGGGCCGGACATCGGCGCGGATGAAGGCGTAGTTGCGGAACCGCACGCGCGACCAGGCGACGGCTTCAGGGTCCTTGTCTCCGTTGGCATCCCAGACATAGCTGTTGGGGACGAAGGTGTCGGTGATGTCGTGGCCGCGATAACTCTCCAGCTCACCGGGCTGGAAGTGGTAGCGCGGCCGACCGCCCGAGCCCACCGTGTAGTACACCGTGCCATCCGTGTCGGGGTAGACGATGGCATTGTCTCCGGCGACCCGGGTCGGGGTGCCCCCGCGGATCGGATCGGTCCGCTCGAACACGTGATTGTGGCCCTGCAACACCAGATCCACTCGATACCGGTCGAACAACCCGCCCCACGCCGCGCGGACCCCGCCGTCGCTGGCGTGCGAATCGGTCGTCGAATACGCACAGTGGTGGAAGAAGCAGACGATGAAATCGATGTTGGGATCGGCCCGATGCGCGGCCAGGGTGCTTTCCACCCAGGTGTTCTGAGTACCGCCGGAGTAGCCGGTGTTCGCCTTGATCTCGTAGCTGACGTCGTTGGCGTCCAGGGAGAGCACCGCGACGTTGCCGTACACGAACGAATACACCGAAGGGCAGGCCGTCGGGCCGTTGCCCGGAAAATCGAGACGGGCCAGGTGGCCGGCATATCCGTGCACCGTATAGCTGGCCTCCATGTCGTGGTTGCCGGTGGCGAACATCCACGGCGTCGTCGCGGCGCTGCGCTCGATAGACCCGAAATAGACATCCCAGACAAAGGGATTGAACTTGTCGAACCCGGATGGCGGGTTGCCCCCGCCCGAGGGTACGAACGTGCCCGGCTTACCTGCCCCCGACGGATCGGCGTAAGCGATATCCCCTGCCAATACGTGGAAGTCGGGTTGCGACGCCACGATCTGATTCAGCAGGTTACTGGTGTGGGCGACGGTTGGGGCGTTGTCGGCCTGGTAGTAGCGGTCGTCGTAATCACCGGGTACCAGTCCCGGTGGCAGCGCCGGAGTGTCGTCGGTCCCCTGGTCGCCCAGCATGGTGAATCGGAATGGAACCTGCGCATCACGTGCGCTCGGCATCGCCGTGGATGCTGACAGGACGTCGCTGACGAAACCGTCCTCGGTGCGCCACCGGTAGAAGTGCCGCGCCCGTCCCGACAGACCGTTGACGGGCACGTGGGCGTAGAACTGCTCAGCGGCCAGCACACCCCCGCGACTGTCCGGGATCTGCGTCACGAGGTTGCGTACCTCAGCCTCGACCGTCGCGCCCAGCACCGGCGTCGGCCCGTGATCGACGAAGACTTTCAAGTTGCCGGGACTGCGCGACAACTGTGCCGCCAACCGCAGTTCAGTGGCAGCGTCCGAGCCGTAGCCCACTCGACGATTGGCCACCGTCAGCGGAGCATCGGCGGCGTAGGCGCGGTGACCGAACGGTGAGACACCCAGACCGGCGACCGCCGACAGCGCTGCCGACCCGCGCAGAAAATTCCGTCGCGATACCCGGTGCCTGCGTAGATAGTCCTGATGCCAGTCGTACTGCTCGGCCATCGTCATGCCGGCGGCCACGGCGGCCGGGATACCGGTGTCAGGGATCTCGCCGGGTGCCGTCAGACGTTGCGTACCCACAGTGGAGATGGTGGTCCAATCCGCATCCCTGCGCCGCGCGACGCGTCGAACGCGCGGTTACATCCGGGTGAATCATTGCTCGCGCGCCACGCCGACCCGCGACCAGGAGACGAGTCTTTCGGATGAATTGAACCGACCCCGTGATGTGACCAGCGCACCCACCCAGGTGCCGCGCGGCGACGAACCTCTGGTGTGAATCGACACGAGGAGACATCGCTCGTTCGGCGGATCGCTGTCATCGGCAGTGGCGTGTCCGGATTGACCGCCGCGTGGGTGCTGGCCCGAAACGCCGAGGTCACGCTGTTCGAAGCGCAACCACGCTGTGGTGGGCACGCGCACACCCATCGGTTGCCGAGCGGCCACGAGGAAGCATCCACGGTCGCGGTCGACTCGGGATTCATCGTCTTCAACGACCGCACCTACCCGACTCTGCTCAAGCTGTTCGATGAACTCGGCGTGCAGTCCCAGGAATCGGACATGTCGATGTCCGTGCGGTGTGACGGCTGCGGTCTGCAGTACGCCGGGGCCAACGGACCCGGCGGATTGTTCGCGCAACCCTCCTCGGTGGTTCGGCTGCGCTATCTGCGGATGCTCGCGGAGGTGACCCGCTTTCACCGACTGGCCCGCGCCGAACTCGCACAGGGCGACGGCAGTGGCCGCACCCTCGGCGCGTTCCTGACCTCTGCGCGGTTTTCCCGGTACTTCACAGCGCATTTCATGGTGCCGCTGGTGGCCGCGGTCTGGTCGTGTCCCCCCAACATCGCACTGGACTACCCGCTCGGATATCTGTTGCGCTTTCTTGACCACCACGGGATGCTGACGGTGTTCGGCTCACCGACATGGCGCACCGTGACCGGCGGCTCAGTCCGGTATGTGGACGCGATCACCGCGCGGTTGCACACCGTGCGCACTGGCGTTCCGGTGCGCACCGTGCATCGCACCGCGTCGGGAGTGGTGGTCCGCGACGACGCGGATCGGCTCGATCAGTTCGATGCCGCCGTCATCGCCACCCATCCCGACCAGGCTCTGGCCGTCCTGGACCAGCCCACCGCCGCCGAGACGGAAATTCTCGGCGCCTTGACCTACTCTGTGAACCACACTGTGCTGCACACCGATACGTCGGTGCTGCCGACGCGCCACCGGGCGCGAGCGTCGTGGAACTATCGGCTGCCGGACTGCGCCTCATCCCCGGACCGGGTCCTGGTCAGCTACGACCTGACCCGTCTGCAACGGATCGACGCGGCAACGGATCGACGGTTTCTGGTCACCCTCGGCGATGGCGGCAGAGTCGATCCCGATGCGGTGCACGCGGCCATGGTCTACGAACACCCGCAGTACACACCGAATTTCGTGGCGGCACAACGGCGTCTGCCCGAGTTGGGCGATCACCGGATCGCGTTCGCAGGCGCGTATCACGGATGGGGCTTCCACGAGGATGGCGCGCGCTCGGGTGTCCTTGCCGCGCAACGACTCCAGGCCAGCTGGTCGGGCGCTGTGCCGCCGCTGCGCCGCGCACTCGGGAGCGCGGTGTGAGGTCGCCGCGGATCGTTCGAACTGACATCCGGCACGTCCGCCGGTGGCCGATCCATCACGAATTCGGCTACCGCAGTTACAGCTGGCTGGTCGACCTCGACGAGTTGCCGCAGCTGCCGCGCCTGTTGCGGCCGTTCGCCCAGTTCAGGTCCGCTGACCACGCCGGGGTGCCGCACCACGGACTGCGCGCCAACATCGATGCGTACCTGGCCGAGCAGGGGATTTCGGTGCGTGAGGGCTGGGTCCTGATGCTCACCAACGCGCGCGTTCTCGGCTTCGTGTTCAACCCGCTCACGGTGTATTGGTGCCACGACCGCGACGGCGCATTGATCTGCGTCGTGGCCGAGGTGCACAACACCTACGGAGGTCGACACCGGTACCTGCTACGCACCGACCCGCGCGGTAATGCCACCGTGGCCAAGGACTTCTACGTTTCCCCGTTCAACGCGGTGGCGGGCGAATACCGCCTACATGTTCCCGAGCCGGACCGGCAACTCCAGATCGCCGTCCACTTGCGCAACCCGGCCGGTTCCACCGTTTTCAGCGCCACGATGACCGGCCGCGTCCATGCGGCAGACACCGCCACGGTGCTGCGGGCATTGGTGGCCGTTCCGTTGGCTCCGCTGGTGGTGGCAGTGCGTATCCGGTGGCAGGGCATGCGTCTCTGGGCGCGCGGTCTGCCTGTTGTCGCTCGACCTCAGGAGAGGATTCGATGACCCTCGAGACCGACATCACCCCTGCCCATCAACAGGGTCCGACGCCGTGGCGCGAGATCGCCCGGGTGCCTCGTGGTCCGCGCGCGCGGTTCGGCGCTCCCATCGCGGAGGCATTGTTCCGACGTGCCACCCGCGATCTGCCCGTCCGCGTGGACTATTCGGGCACAGCCTGTGCCATATCCGCCGCGGACGCCTCTTCGCCGCGGATCGTGGTGCACCGCCCCGATGATTTCTTCGCCCGCCTGGCCGCGGCCGGCCTGATCGGCTTCGGGGAGTCCTACATGGCCGGCGACTGGTCATCACCCGATCTCGCGGCGGTCTTGACGGTACTGGCCGGCGGCATCGACACCCTCGTGCCTGCGCCGCTGCATCGCCTGCGCGGTCTCTGCCTGCCGCGGGTACCCCGCAGCCAATACGGCGCTCGCACCGACGCCCGGGCGAACATAGCCCACCATTACGATCTGTCGAACGAGTTCTTCGGCCTGTTCCTCGACGATTCCATGACCTACTCGTCGGCGTTGTTCGCCGGGGTCGACACTGCGCCGGCATGGCAGGACCTCGGCGAGGCACAACGCCGCAAGATCGACCGTCTTCTCGACGTCGCCGGCGTCGTCGCGGGCACCCGGCTACTCGAAATCGGCACGGGCTGGGGAGAATTGGCGATCCGGGCCGCACAGCGGGGTGCCCGGGTACACACGATCACGTTGTCGCGTGAACAGCAACTCCTCGCTCAGCATCGCATCGCCGCCGCCGGGCTGTCGGGCCAGGCCACCGTTGCGTTGAGCGACTACCGCGATGTGCGGGGCCGGTACGACGCGATCGTCTCGGTCGAGATGATCGAGGCCGTCGGTCACCGCTACCTACCCACCTACCTGCACACCCTGGACCGGCTGCTCGCAGAGGATGGCCGAATCGCGTTGCAGGCCATCACGATGCCAGATCACCGGATGCGCGCGACCCGCAATACATTTACCTGGATCCACAAGTACATCTTTCCCGGCGGATTCCTGCCATCGGTGGACCTGCTCGAGCAGATCCTCGCAAGCCGCACCGGGCTTCGGGTGATCGATCAGTATTCGTTCGGTCCGCATTACGCACACACGTTGCGCCTGTGGCTGCAACGGTTCACCTCCCACACCCGCGGCGCCGAAGCTCTGGGTTTCGACGAGATATTTCGGCGCATGTGGCGGTTCTACCTGGCGTACTCCCAGGCCGGCTTCGCCTCCGGGTACCTCGACGTCCACCAATTCGTGCTCGACCGCGCCTCCGGTGGTCATCATGGCGCTGGATAGGGACACGACGCCCCTCGACGGGCCGGTCTGTGCGAAGATCCCGACATGGACTCCCCCCGCGGTCGTGACCGCGGCACGGGTGACCGCGCAGCAGAATCCACGTCCGCCGCGCGGGCCGCCAACGCAACCGAGCTGGCCCGCCGCCTCGGTGCGATCGCAGCCGGGGATCGCGACGCCTTCACCGAGTTCTACGACATGACCTGCGCACGGGTCTTCGGTCTGTCCTCCCGGATCGTCCGCAACCCGGCACTGGCCGAGGAAGTCTCCCAAGAGGTCTACCTGCAGGTGTGGACCTCGGCGGCGCGGGACTACGACCCGACTCTCGCCAGCCCGATCGGCTGGCTGTTGACCCTGACGCAACGCCGCAGCGTCGACCGGGTGCGCTCCGAACAGTCGGCCAGCGATCGCAACCACGCATACGGTGCCACGCATTTGGGGCGGGAACACGACGTCGTCGCAGACGAGGTCGGTCAGCGGTTGGACGAGCAGCAAGTCGTCGATTGCCTCGCCACCCTGACCGACACCCAGCGGGAAGCGATCGCGCTGGCGTACTACGGGGGCCACACCTACCGCGAGGTCGCCGAACTCCTCGGTTCCGGGCTCCCCGCCATCAAGACCCGCATCCGTGACGGACTGATCCGGCTGAAGAACTGTCTGGGGGTGGGTTTCGATGGCTGACAGCCACACCGACGACGAGCTCCTCGACCTCGCCTACCCATACGCGCTCGGTGCCGTGTCCGAGGCCGAACGCGCCGAGATCGCCCACCGGCTGGCCACCGCGGGCGCACCCACAGCCGACGCGTTTGCCCGGATCGTCGCCGACACTCAGGAGACCATGGCGCTCGTCACCGCCGGCGACGCACTTGCCCCACCCGCGCGCCTGCGCGAATCGTTGCTTCACGCGATCCAGGAACAACCGGGGCGTGACGGCGCCGACGATCTGGCTCGACACCGTGCGCGCAGGCGCCGGTTGATCACGCGGGTGGTGGTGGCCGCGGCGGCCGCCGTCGTGATCGCTGTCGCAGGCGTCGTCGTACTGCGGTCCACCCATCAGTCCACCACCGTGCCGTCGGTCGCTCAGGTCCTCGCTTACCCCGACACCCGCACCACCACTGCCGAGGTCGCGGGCGGCACCATCACCCTGAGTGCGTCGGCCCAGGCCAACGCCGTCGTGGTGGCGATGTCGAATGTGCCGCCGCCCCCGCAGGGGCACGTGTACCAGATGTGGTTCATCCCGTCCTCCGGACCGTCGAGATCGGCTGGCACCATGAGCGCCGACACCATGCCACCCCCGGGCGGCGAGGTCATCCCGGCACTGAACTCGGCGGCCGCGGTCGCGGTCACCGTCGAACCCGGCACCGGGTCGACCCAGCCGACAGGGAACCCGGTCGTCACCATTCCCCTGACCTGATTTCGCACCGGATGACCCATCCGGGCCGGTGCGCGCGGCGAACCACTGTCGATGACCACCGCTGCCGTAGTTGACGAACTGCTCGACCGGACAATCGCCCTGGGGTATTCCCGGGTGGGCATCGGGTTGCGGCAGCGGTTCTGGCCGACGCCCGATTCCGCGAGCGAGACCCTGGCCGGCGCCACCGTTCTGGTCACCGGCGCGAACTCGGGCATCGGACGGGCAATTGCCGCGGGACTCGCAGCACGCGGCGCCACCGTGCTCATGACTGTTCGCGACCGCTCCCGCGGCGAGGCCGCCCGCCACGAACTGTCGGCAGCCGATCCCGACGCCGACCTCGTCGTCGAGCGCTGCGATGTGTCCTCATTCGCTGACATCCGGGCGTTCGCCGCTGACCTGAGCCGCCGCCACAGCCGGATCGACGCGGTGATCCACAACGCCGGAGTGCTGCCCGCGCAGCGCACCGACAGTGCCGACGGACATGAACTGTGCCTCGCCACCCACGTGCTCGGGCCTCTGCTGCTGACCGAACTTCTGCTGCCTCTGCTGGCCGCCGCACCAGACCCGAGGGTGGTGTTGGTCTCCTCAGGTGGGATGTACACCCAGTCTCTGGACGCCGACGACATCGAATACCGAACCTGTCGCTACCACGGCGCCACCGCCTACGCCCGCAGCAAGCGCATCCAGGTCGCCCTGTTGCCGCTGCTGGCCCAACGCTGGGCACGGCGATCGGTGACGGTGGCCGCCATGCATCCGGGCTGGGCCGACACCCCAGGTATCGCGCAGGCGTTGCCCGGGTTTCGCCGCCTGTTCCGTCCGATTCTGCGCACTCCGGAGCAGGCCGCGGACACCGCGATATGGCTCACCGCGACGACACCGACGCCGCCCTCGGGACAGTTCTGGCATGACCGCCGTATCAGGCCTACCCACTATCTACCCACGACCCGCTACACCGGGGCCGAACTCGACCGGGTGTGGCGGTACTGCGCCGGGACGATCGGGCTGTCGTGAAACCAGCGGAATCGGAAGGACTCGCCATGTTGACTCAGTTGCAGGAGACGGCGACCCGCATCTTGGAGTTCGCCGGGTCGACGGTAGGCATCCGCAGCGGGACCGAGGAGCCGCCGCATACGGTGCGCTCATTGGTTCCCGGTGTGGAGATCCGGCAATACGGGCCCCGGATCGCCGCCCAGACGCACGTACAGGCGAACGAGGAAGCGGCCCGCAGCGCCGGTTTCCGGCGCCTGGCACGCTACATCTTCGGCGCCAACCAGCACCGCGAATCGATCGCCATGACCATGCCCGTCGGGCAGCAGGCGACCGGAGGCGGGGCTCAGCCGACGGCGACGACACTGCCGATCGGGCAGCAGCTCGGTGACGAAAGAGGCTGGGTCATCCGGTTCTACCTGCCGACCGGGTCCACGCTGCAATCGTTGCCAACCCCCGACGACGAGCGCGTCGCACTTGTCGAGGTAGCCCCGGAAACCGTTGCGGTGCTGCGCTTCAGCGGTGATCGCGGGCCCTCACGAGTGGCAGAGCAGACTCGCCTGCTTCGAGAAACGCTGCGAGACTACGGATTCACAGCAGTCGGCGAGCCCAGCGCCTGGTTCTACGATCCGCCGTGGACGCTGGCGTGCCTGCGCCGCAACGAGATCGCGATATCCGTCGAGACATGAGCGCGGGGGCACGCAGCGCCAAGCATTTCGGTGTGCTCACCCGGCGCCGAGCGAATGTAGCCGCGCCAGTTCGCGTTCGAGACCTTGGGCACCCTTGTTGAGCAGGTCGGCGACCGCGAATCGCAGCAATGGTTCCATCCAGCGCAGCCACCCCGTGAAGGCGAATGCCGCCTGGTACGTCACCACGCACCCGTTCGGCTGGGCGGCGACGGTGACCGTGTCGTGGGCGACGACCGAGGCGTTCTCACCCCGCAGTTCGATGGACTCGCCCGGAGTGAGAGCAGTTACCACGTAGACGAGGTCACTCGTGCGCCCCGCGAAACGGGAAGTGTTGGCGTAGCGGGTTCCTACGCCGCCGTCACCGGAGATGCGTTCGGTGCGAACCGTCCCGGCATCCCACTGTTCGGTCGTGGTGAAATCGGCAAGGTAGGCGAAGGCCGCCTCCGGTGGGCAGCCGGTGGTCACCTGACGCTGCATCCTGATCATGTGCACTCCTCACGTTGTGCGGTTGGCGCCGGTACTGCCGTGGGCATCGCACATCACCCGGGCTCGGCCGCGATGCTCCCGAGCTGATGGCGCAGGCACTGCTCGAGGGAAGGCCTGCGGAAGCGGTGCCCGACCTCGAGCAACCGGCTCGGCACCACCCGTTGACTTGCCGCGGCCAACTCGCGTGCTCCCTGCTCGCCGAGCAGGAGGGCCGGCCCCAGATCGGGTACCGGCAACACCGCCGGCCGATGCAGGGCGTGCGCCAGGGTCGCGGTGTACTCGGCGTTGCGAACCGGTTGTGGCGCCACCGCATTCACGGGACCCGACAGCGCAGGATCGACCAGTGCCCGGTGATACACGTCGACGAGATCGTCGATGTCTATCCACGACAACCACTGCCTGCCACTACCCAACCGGCCACCCAGACCCGCTGCGAACAGTGGCCGCATCAATCGCAGCGTTCCGCCGCGCGGGGTCTGCACGATGCCGGTGCGCACGTTGACCACCCGCAAACCGGCCGCCGTTGCCGGTGCCGTGGCGGCTTCCCAATCGGCGACCACATCGGAGAGAAACCCGCCGCCGTGTGTCGCGGTTTCGTCCAGCTCGACATCCCCGCGGGCGTACCCGTAGAAGCCGATCGCCGATGCGCACACGAAAGTCGACGGACCGTTGGTGGCGGCCGCGGCGCACTGCGCAAGCCGCCGCGTCGGGTCGATCCGGCTGTCACGCACCGAACGCTTGTGAGCGTCGGTGAACCGGCCGGCGATCGAGCTTCCCGCCAGGTGTACAACGGCATCGACGTCATCGAGCAGATGGGGGTCGGGCGAGTCGGGTTGCCAGCGGCGTTCGGCGTCGCCACGGGGTTGGCTGCGGACCAGGCGGATCACCCGATAGCCGCCGGTCGACAGAAACGCCGTCAGCGCGGTCCCCACCAAGCCGCTCGACCCGGTCACCGCGACGGTGCCCGGCCGTCGGCCATGCTCATGTGACCACCGATGGCTCGCCAGGTCCTCGGCGAGCTGGCTGTGCCGGTACCGAAACGTCTGTCGCAGCAAGCTCCCCGGCACAGCGGTGTCGACATGATCGGTGACGCGGGTGCGCCCGGCATCGACGGCGTCGAAGCGGTGCTCGTGGCGCCACGATCCGATCAGGGTCACCGGGAGCGATCGCCAACCGTCGCGGGCCAGTGCGTCGACGAAACGGGCCGGCGGGTCGTAGGGCCCGGGTTGGTGTTGCGCAGTCCACCGCAGGCCGCCGGGTAAGCCCAGCACTGCCCGGCCGTCGGCCAGCGACTCGGCCTCCGACACGACGTGCAACGGCTGCCACGGGGGCATCAGTCGGTGTATCGCACCGGGGCGCTCATGCCACGCGAAGACCTCTTCGCGTGGCGAGTCCACCACGCTGCTGTGCACGATTCCCACGACACCTCCCCAGAGACGGTCCTCTCTGTGGTTCGGAGCCACCCCGCCGGCGGATGGCACACGGACCGGATCCGGCCGACATATAACAGTGGTGATGATGAATTGCGGATCGAGGAAGTGCCCGTTCTGCGGTGCCGACGTCGACCGCAGTGGCACGTGCGGTCGCTGCGGGCGGCTGCAGGACTCCACGGCTCTGACGGGGTGGCGCCCGGATCCCACGGCACGTCATGAGGGCCGCTACTACGCCGCGGGCCGTCCGACGAACCGGGTACGCGACGGCAAAACGCAATCGATGGATCCAGGCGGCGCCCGGATGCTGCCAGACTATGTCGAGTTGCCCGCCGTCCGATCGATCCGCTCGACGTGGCTCGGAACGGCCGCCGCGACCGTCATCATCGTCATGGTGGCGACGGTGGCCTGGGTGCTGCTGACCGTTGCTCGCCGTCCAGCTCCGCCGCCGGAGACCGGGTACCTCTCGGCATTGCGGGAAGCGGGGCTGACGGACCAGTTCAATTCCGATGCCAACGCCGTCGCCCACGGGCATCAGGTGTGCCGTCAACTCGAAGACGGCGGGCCCCAGCAAGGTTTGCCCGCCGACAAGATCGCCGTCGACTCGTTCTGCCCGCAGTTCACCCCGGGTTTTCATACCCTTGATACCGCCACTGTCTCAGGAATTTTCGTCGTCACCGATACCGCGGGCCTGGACGCAATCGCCGCCGACGGTGCAACGTGCGTTGGGGCCAACGGGTACTCCGACGTGGGCCGTGACACGCAGGTCACCGTAAAGAACGGCAAAGGGGAGATTCTCACGACCACGGCACTCGGCCAGGGCAAGGGCGACAGCACCAACTGCACCTTCTCGTTCAGTTTCCCCGTCACCGAGGGCCAGGATCGCTACGTGGTCTCGGTCGGACACCGCGGCGAGTTCAGTTACACCTTCGAGCAACTGCGCGCCCATGGCGTCCAGATTCGACTCGGCCACTGACGGCGCCCCTTCCGTGCAGTACGGTCCTGGACCGTACTATCCTCACGGATCTATGGTGGGCGCTGTGCCCGAGACCGTTCACCTCGCCGCAGAGTCCTCTCCGTGGTCACCGCGCGAGTCGGAACTGCTCGCCGTCACATTGCGACTACTGCAGGAGCACGGCTACGAACGGCTGACCGTGGACGCCGTGGCGGCGACCGCGCGCGCGAGCAAGGCCACGGTGTACCGGCGATGGCCGTCGAAAGGCGAATTGGTACTGGCCGCCTTCATCGAGGGCATCCGCCAGGTGGCCGTTCCCCCCGAGACCGGCTCGCTGCGAGGCGATTTGCTGCGAGTGGGTCAGGTGATCTGCGAGCAGGCCCACCAGCACGGCACCACCATCCGGGCGGTGCTCGTTGAGGTGTCGCGCGACGCCGCGTTGAGCGACGCGATGCAGCACCAGTTCCTCGACCCGCGGAAGGCGATGCTCGAGCTCATCCTGCGAAAAGCCGTCGAGCGCGGTGAGATCAGTGAAGCCGCGATCAGCGACGAACTGTGGGATCTGATGCCCGGTTACCTGATCTTCCGCTCGATCATCCCGAACCGGCCGCCTACTGCGGAGACTGTGCGGGCCCTCGTCGACGAGGTCATCCTTCCCAGCCTCACCCGGCCCGTCACGTGAGGCAGCATCCGAACTTCAAGATCCCCTCAAAGCCTTGCCCGAGACAGTACCGTACCGTACCGTTCAGGGGGTCCTCCCTCGTCGCGAGAGAAGGACCACAACCCAGCGATCGTGTCACCGGTTATCGAAAGGCTAACGGGTGCAGAAACTTTCGATTGGCAGCTCAGTCAGGCGGGGTTGGATGCTGTTGGTCGCACTCGGGGTGATCGCGGTCGCCGCATTTTCCGTGTATCGACTGCACGGTGCGTTCGGTACCCACCACACCGAAACTCCCAGCGCCCTGTCGAACGAGATCGTTCCGTTCAACCCCAAGCATGTGGTCCTTGAGGTCTTCGGCCCGCCGGGCAGCATGGCGTCGATCAATTATCTGGACATCCACGCTCAACCCCAGCGTGTCGACGACGCATCGCTGCCGTGGTCCTACGACACCACCACCACCGACCCCGCGGTGTTCGTGAATGTCCAGGCACAGGGCAACAGCGATTCGATCGGCTGCCGGATCACCATCGATGACGTGATCAAAGACGAGCGCTCGGCCGACACCCGCAACGCCTACACCTACTGTCTGGACAAGTCCGGATGAGCGGCGACACCGCGGCGAAGACGATCCGCCGGCTCGCGGTGCCGATCGTGCTGTTCTGGTTGGCCATCGCCGCGGTCACCAATGTCCTCGTCCCACAGTTGGAAGTGGTCGGCGAAGCGCACAACGTCGCCTTGAGTTCACCTGATGCACCGTCGCTGCAGGCGTTCAAACGCATCGGTCAGGTGTTCGGCGAGTTCGATTCCGACAGTGCGGCGATGATCGTCCTGGAGGGCGATCAGCCGCTCGGCGCCGACGCCCACGCCTATTACGACGACCTGATTCGGCGAATATCGCAGGACCACAAGCACGTCCAGCACATCCAGGACTTCTGGGGTGATCCGCTGACGGCCGCGGGCTCGCAAAGCCAAGACGGCAAGGCCGCCTACGTCCAGGTATTTCTCGCCGGCAACCAAGGCGAGGCGCTGTCGCTGGAGTCGGTCAACGCGGTTCGCGACATCGTGAACCGGACTCCGGCACCGCCCGGCGTCAAGGCGTACGTCACCGGTGCCGCACCGCAAGTCGCCGACCAGTTCGAAGTGGGTAACGAGGGCACCACCAAGGTCACTCTGCTGACCATCCTGGTGATCGCGATCATGCTGCTTCTCGTCTATCGCTCAGTCGTCACCATGATTCTGGTGCTGATCACCGTCCTCATCGAAATGGCCGCAGCCCGTGGGATCGTGGCTTTCCTGGCCAACTCCGGGGTCATCGGTCTCTCAACGTATTCCACCAACCTGCTCACACTGCTGGTGATCGCTGCCGGAACCGACTATGCGATCTTCGTCCTCGGCCGCTATCACGAAGGTCGTAGCGCCGGGGAGGATCGCCAGACCGCGTACTTCAACATGTACCGCGGGACGGCCCATGTCGTCCTCGGCTCGGGACTGACCGTCGCCGGTGCGGTCTTCTGCCTGAGCTTCACCCGGCTGCCGTACTTCCAGAGTCTGGGTATTCCAGCCGCGATCGGGGTCCTCGTCGCGCTTTTCGCCGCGCTCACCCTGACACCGGCCGTACTGACGCTGAGCAGCCAGGTCGGGCTCCTGGAACCCAAGCGCACGGCGCGCACCCGGGGATGGCGTCGGGTGGGCACCGCCGTCGTCCGGTGGCCCGGGCCCATTCTGGTGGTGACGATCGGAGTTGCGCTGATCGGCCTGCTCGCCCTCCCCGGATACCGAACCAGCTACGACGTCGGCTCCTACATGCCGGCGAGCACCCCGTCCAACGTCGGTTACACCGCTGCCGAGCGGCATTTCTCGAAAGCCCGGCTGAATCCCGAGCTGCTGATGATCGAGTCGGACCATGACCTGCGGAACCCGACCAACATGATCCTGCTGGAAAGAGTCGCCAAGGCCGTCTTCCACACACCCGGGGTTGCGCAGGTGCAGTCCATCACCCGACCGTTGGGTACTCCGTTGGACCACACCTCCATACCGTTCCAGATCAGTGCCCAAAGCGCCGCGCAGATCCAGAACCTGGCGTACCAGCAGGACCGCGCGCGCGATCTGCTCAAACAGGTCGGTGAGATCGACAAGACCATCGGCATTCTTCGACAGCAGTACGCCCTGCAACAGCAGAGCGCCGCCGCTACCCACGACCAGGTCGAAGCGTTCCACCAAACCGTCGCGGTGACACAGGACCTGCGCGACAAGATCGCCAACTTCGACGACTTCTTCAGGCCCCTGCGCAATTACTTCTATTGGGAGCCACACTGTTTCGACATCCCGATGTGTGCGGCGCTGCGATCGATCTTTGACGCGCTCGACGGAATCGACGCGCTCACCGAGCAGTTGGGCAATGTCACGGCGAGCCTGGACAAGCTGGATCAGCTCCAACCGAAACTGTTGGCTCTGATCCCGCCGCAGATCGCCAGCCAGCAGACCAACCGCGACCTGACGATGACGAACTACGCCACCCAGTCGGGAATCTACGACCAGACTGCGGCGGCGCTGGCGAACGCGACCGCCCTGGGCCAGGCCTTCGATGCGGCCAAGACCGACGATTCGTTCTACCTACCGCCGGAGGCCTTCACCAACCCCGAATTCCAGCGCGGCCTGAAACTGTTCCTTTCCCCGGACGGCAAAGCCGCTCGGATGATCATCACTCATGACGTCGATCCGGCGACACCCCAAGGGGTTTCACATATCGAGGCGATCCGGCACGCCGCTGCCGAAGCCGTGAAGGGTACACCGCTGGCCGGGTCCCACATCTACATCGGCGGGACTGCCGCGACCTACAAAGACATTCAGGACATGGCCAAGTACGACCTGATGATCGCCGGGATCTCGGCGCTCAGCCTGATCCTGCTCATCATGATGCTGATCACCCGAAGCCTGGTCGCCGCACTGGTCATCGTGGGCACCGTGGCACTGTCGCTGGGCGCGTCGTTCGGGCTTTCGGTACTGGTCTGGCAGGACATCCTGGGCATCCCGCTGTACTGGGTGGTGTTGGCGCTGGCCGTGATCCTGCTGCTGGCGGTGGGATCGGACTACAACCTGCTGCTGATCTCCCGGTTCAAGGAGGAAGTCGGGGCGGGCCTCAACACCGGCATCATCCGCGCCATGGCCGGCACCGGCGGGGTCGTCACAGCCGCCGGACTGGTGTTCGCCTTCACGATGGCCTCGTTCGCGTTCAGTGATCTTCGGGTGCTCGGTCAGATCGGGACCACGATCGCGCTGGGCCTGCTGTTCGACACGCTGATCGTGCGCTCGTTCATGACGCCGTCCATCGCAGCGCTGCTGGGACGCTGGTTCTGGTGGCCGCAACGGGTGCGCCCGCGGCCGGCCAGTCAAATGCTGCAGCCCTACGGTTCACGCCCGGCAGTACGTCAATTGCTGCTCTGGGAGGATCAGTGACTGCGGCCTCACTCTCATCCGCAGTACGCGTGTGTGGCATATGCCAGCGCCGATTGATACACCGGGTCGAGTGCGCGGGATGCGGTGACGACCGCTATCGCGGCGTCGCGGTCGGCCACGCAGGTCGGTGCGTGCAGGTCGTCCCAGCGTGCGGCCATCTCGCGCACCATCGTCTGGTTGAGCCGGTCGATCGTCGTCCGCGTGTCGGCGAGATCCGGAGCGTTCGCAGGCACGGCGCCGGGATCGATTTTCCATTGTGCGAACCGGCTGTACTCCACCGAGCTCGTCGCGTCGATCTGGTTGTGAAAGATGTTGGCCACGTATGCCGGGTCGATGTGGTTGGCCGTGGCCGACGCGGTCACGGAGTCGATCACCTGCTGCTCGCGTTTCGGGTCGTCGACCGCGCCACCCGTCCGGTACTTGTATGCGGCGACGGAATCCGCGGTCTGAAGGCGTTGCGCCGAGGCGTCGACCAATGGGATCAACGGGTTTTGGAGCTCGGCCTGCGCACCGGGGGCGGCCACGCTGCCGGACAGCCCCAAAATAACTGCGGTACCGACGAAATCAACACAGATACGAAAAGTCCACAGTTCAGAGAATGCCAAAGCCCGCGACCGACCGCAACAGTCCGACGGCGGCGAAAAGCCGCGCCTCGGCGGGTCCACCCGGAGCATGCACTTGGGCATCGTGTTTGTGCACGATAGGCTGACCTGCATGTTGCGTCGCGACAGCCTTGAAACATCGTCACCGCAACCGAACTCAGTGAGCCCGGCGTCCACGTCGTCGAAGTAGGGGAAGGACATGCGCGGCATCATCCTCGCCGGTGGCTCCGGCACCCGGCTGCATCCGATCACCACGGGCGTCAGCAAGCAGCTGCTTCCGGTCTACGACAAGCCGCTCGTCTACTACCCGTTGTCCACACTGATACTGGCCGGCGTTCGTGACATCCTGATCATCACAACACCGGCCGATGCTCCAGCGTTCGTGCGGCTGCTCGGAGACGGATCGGCATTCGGCATCAATCTGAGCTACGCAGTACAGCCCGACCCCGACGGGCTGGCGCAGGCCTTTGTGATCGGTGCCGACCACATCGGCAATGACAGTGTGATGCTCGCCTTAGGCGACAACGTGTTCTACGGGCCGGGGTTGGGCACCAGTCTGCGCCGATTCCAAAACGTCAGTGGTGGAGCGATTTTCGCATACTGGGTGGCCAATCCGTCGGCGTACGGCGTGGTGGAGTTCAGCGCCGACGGAACACCGCTGTCGCTGGAGGAGAAGCCCGCCACACCCAAGTCCCACTACGCGGTCCCCGGGTTGTACTTCTACGACAATGACGTGATCGAGATCGCCCGCTCGCTCCGCAAGTCGGCTCGAGGCGAGTACGAGATCACCGAGGTCAACCAGACGTACCTGAACCGGGGCCGGTTGTCCGTCGAAGTACTCCCCCGCGGGACCGCGTGGCTCGATACCGGCACATTCGATTCACTCCTTGATGCCAGCGATTACGTACGCACCATTGAACGTCGTCAGGGCCTGAAAATCGGCGTGCCTGAGGAGATTGCCTGGCGAGCCGGTTTCATCGACGATGATCAGCTCGCCGCACGCGCCCGGGTCCTCCTGAAATCGGGATACGGCAGCTATCTGCTGGAACTGCTCGAGCGAAAGTAGCCAGAGCGCGGGATACGGCCGGCCGCATGCCATGCCCCGTCCCGCAACAGCCGCAGCCCGTTCAGGCCGACGATGATGGTGGATCCTTCGTGACCGGCCACACCCAGCGGCAACGGCAATGTGCCCGCCAAATCCCAAACCGCAAGCACAGCAATGAAGGTGGCTGCGATGGCAAGGTTGGCCACCACCACCCGGCGAGCCCGGCGGGCCAAGGCGATCACCGTCGGCACGGCGTTCAGGTCATCGCCGATCACCACCGCATCAGCGGTCTGCAGCGTCAGGTCCGACCCCGCACCGCCCATGGCTATGCCTGTGTCGGCGGCCGCCAGCGCAGGCGCGTCGTTGATACCGTCGCCGATCATCGCCACCTTGGTGCCATCGGCCTGCAATTGGCCGATGGCACTGACTTTTTCGTGCGGAAGCAAACCTGCCCGCACATCGGTGATCCCCACCCGACCGGCGAGAAGCGTGGCGGCAGCCGTGTTGTCGCCGGTCAACAGCACCGGCGCGCGGCCGGTCAAGCGGGTGGTCGCCGCCACTGCAACGGCGGCGTCGGGACGAAGCTGATCCGTCAGACCGAGCACCGCGATGGGACGACGTGCGACACCGACGATCACCGTGGTGCACCCGCGCTGCTGCATCGACGCGACCTCAGCGAGCACACCGACGGCAAGCCCGTCCCCAAACGCCTGCCGCGCTGCCACCGTGATGTGCTCACCGTTCACCGTCGCCGTGACGCCTCGACCCGGTTGGGCGGTGAAGTCCACGGTGTCGGGCAATCGCAGGCCTCGCGACCTCGCGGCGCGCACGATCGCCGCGCCCAGTGGATGCTCGCTCGGATGCTCGGCCGCAGCGGCGACGGTCACCGCGTCGTCATCGGTCAGACCGGCTGCCAGAACCCGAATTTCAGCGAGTTCCGGAATACCGCGGGTCAACGTCCCGGTCTTGTCGAACGCGACCCGGCTGGTGGTACCGAGTTGCTCCATCACCACTGCCGACTTGACCAGGACGCCGTTTCGGCCGGCATTGGCGATCGCGGCCAAGAGGGGCGGCATGGTCGCCAAGACCACAGCACACGGCGATGCGACGATCATGAACGTCATCGCACGCAACAGCGCAGCTCGCAACGAGTCGCCCAGTAGCAGAGGGATGACGAACACAGCGACGGTGACCACAACCATGCCGATCGAATAGCGCTGTTCGATCTTCTCGATGAACAGTTGCGTGCGGGCTTTGGTCTGGCTGGCCAGCTCCACCAGCGCGGCGATCCGGGCCACTACCGAGTGTTCGGCGCGCCGGTCCACTCGGATCCGTAACACGCCGGTGCCGTTGAGGGTCCCGGCGAACACCTCGTCACCGACACTCTTGTCCACCGGTAAGGGCTCGCCCGTGATGGTGGCCTGATCGACTTCACTGGCGCCTGCGATCACCGTGGCATCGGCCGTAACGCGCTCCCCTGGCCGGACCAGTACGACATCACCCACCTCGAGATCGCCGGCCCCGATGATCTCCTCAGTACCGTCATCTGAAATCCGCGTGGCGCGCTCGGGTGCCAGATCCAGCAGGCTCCGCACAGCATCCTCGGTGCGGGCAGTGGCCAGCGCCTCCAGCGCACCCGAGGTCGCGAAGATCACGATCAACAGGGCGCCATCGGTGATCTGTCCTATTGCGGCCGCACCGATCGCTGCGGCCGCCATCAACAGGTCCACGTCCAGGGTCTTCTCCCGCAGCGCCCGCAGCCCGGCCAGCGCCGGCTCCCATCCACCGGTGACATAGCAGGACAGATAGAGCATCCACCAGGACCAGGTCGGTCGGTTTGCCAGCTGCATCCCCAGACCGATCAGAAATAAGACCAAAGCCACTGTGGCCCAGCGCATCTCGGGCAAATCAAAGATCTTTCGACGCTTGGGATGTGCGCCAGCAGCCACGGCGGGCCGCTGCCCTGCCCGAGTCACAGCCGGCATGAATCACCTCCACACGTTCATCAGTACGACTGATCGCACAATATCAGAACACATGAACATGTCTTCATTCGTTTGCATTAGTAGACTGGGGGCATGGGACATGGCGTCGAAGGGCGTGACCGCCCGGCCGGGCGGCTCGACGCCGATGCCGCCGCGCAGGTCGCTACGACGCTGCAGGCGCTCGCGACACCGAGTCGATTGATGATCCTGACCGAACTTCGCCAAGGCTCACGCTCGGTGACGGAGCTGGCCGACGCGATCGGCCTCGAGCAATCTCTGGTCTCACATCAACTCCGACTGCTGCGGAATCTCGGTCTAGTCGCCGGCACCCGCACCGGCCGCAGCATCGTCTACAGCCTCTACGACAACCACGTCGCCCAACTTCTCGACGAAGCCGTCTACCACAGCGAACACCTGCGGCTCGGCCTGACCGATCGCGCGAACGACGCCGGTTAGCTGGGTTTTCGCGAGTCGCGTCGTCACTCCGTCGTCGAGATGACGGGTCGGCATCGGTGCGGTCACGGCGCCACCTCGGGCACATGTCAACCCCGCAACTAATTACCAACACGTATGGACGCCGCCTGCAGACCGCTCTACCGTTCAGCTGCACAAATTCCTCACAAATGTAATTTGAGAGCACGATCAGGGGGGCGTCGGGATGACGAGGTTTGCTCGAGTCGCGGTCAAAGTTGTTGCCAGCACTGGCTTCTGCGTAGCCGTCACGGTATTGAGCCCGAACGCAGCGGCCACTCCGCTCAAGACGGGCGGATACAAGTGCCTCGACGCGGCGGCAGGAACTGCAGCACCGGGTGTGGCAGGCGCGCCATGCGCCGCGGCGGCAGTCGAGGCCTCGGGTGTCGTTGCGCCGTTGGCGCCACCGGTGCCGGTCGTACCGGCAGGCATCCCACCGGTACCTGTGGTGCCCGCTGGTGTGCCACCGGTTCTACTGGCGCCACCGGTGCCCGTGGTGCCTGCGGCCGCGGGTGCCCCCATCGCAGCGGCAGCCGGCCCTGTAGGCGCTCCGGTCACGGACCTGGCCGGGGCGGCCACGGGCAAGGAGGCACCGACCAGCCGGCCCGCCGATGCCGACGGGCCTACGCCGGGCGTCCCGCTTCAACCTGGCCCCCAGGGCTGATCCGGAGCCACGAGGCCGGCGGACGACCCACGGCGGGTGCGGCTCGACAAGCCAATTATGTTCGGTAGCAGGCGATCACAATCGACTATTCCTGAACGATGATGGGATCACCGACGTTGACCGTGTTGAAATACCATTCCGCGGCCGCCGGACTCAGGCTGATGCAGCCGTGGCTGACATTCTCGAAGCCCATCGACTCGACGGCCCACGGGGCCGAATGCACGAACAGCCCGCGGCGCGTGAAGCGAACTGCGTACTCCACCTCGGTGAGGTAACCGTCAGGAGCTTCAACGGGTATGCCTACACTGCTGGAATCCATGGTCACAGAACGGTCTTTCCCCAGGACCGTGTAGTTGCCAACAGGGGTTGCATACTCCGGTCGCCCCAGCGAGGCCAGCAGCACGCCCGGTTCCCCGAAGTGGGGCAGGTGGTGCGGGGCAGGCATGTCGATCGGAGTTTCACCGTCGATCGTCACGGTGAACGTGTGCTCCGAGATGCTGGCCACTCCAACGACTTTCGGTCCGGTCTTGAATTCCAGCGGCATGCCACCCACCGAAAGGCTGATCGTGCTGTGCGCCGGCCAATACTGGTCGGGAACCCACTGCACGACTTTGTCATCGAGCCACTCGAACCTACCGGTCCGCGCGGGCGACGACGTGAGTGCAATGGCGCGCTGAGCGGCGTCCCGGCTGACGACCGGCCGATGGAATGTCACCATCACCGGGTGTGCCACACCCACGGCTACAGTTCCGCTGGGCAGAATTGATTCGATGTCCGAACTCAGCGGCAGACGCAGTGCAGCGGTATCGACGTTCGCCGTACCGCCCAATAGGACCATGGCTATTACGGCCAACGCGAGAACACAATGAATTACCGCCCGCATCAGTCTGACCCCTTGATGATGACCGCTTGGTGTTGAACCTCGTCATGGTATGGGTAGTTCTGACCTCGAACATGTTGGCGCGTTGGTGATTCGATCAAGACTTCGTCACAGTTCGGCCACGTCACCTGGAATTCGAGTAGTCGGCTACTCGTGCCTTGGTGACCTGCTCGTGGGCATTCTGAGGCATGATCCCGCTACATCAGCCAGGCTCGAGTACGCGGAGCGGGATGCTCCGGGTAGTGATCTGTTCGGGCCTTGTGTTGTTCGCGTGTGCGTGCGGTACCGAGGCGTCTGTCCCGTCATCGCAGACTGTGGCGTCACCGATGAAAACTGTTGGCCCGACCGCGCGGGTAGAGCCCGATGATCCGCGACGCTCGATCGACTGGGGCCGGATTCACCAACAGCAGGCTGATCTCATTGCCGCGAAGGCAGAGTGGCACCGGCCTGACGAGCTGGCCGTGGAACAAACGGACGTCATCGGTCTGACCATTGGCGACACCCCTGAACTGAATGAGAGTGTCAGCGAGGTGCTGCCGGGTACGACTGCGTCACCGGCCGGCACGGTTCGAGTCGGTCCGACCACAACCGCGGAACTCTCGGCGAGTCCGGACGATGCGATCGTTACGCCCAGTGTTGCGCGTAACGCCTCCACAGACCGTGATATCGCCTTGCTGTGGAGTTGGCAGGTTACCCCGAAGAGGCCGATCGATCAGCTCGTCTTGACCGCTCACGTGCAGGTTCCGCTCGACGGAGGTGGATCCTTGAACACCGATATTCCGTTGCGGATTCACGTGAAGCGCACATTCAGCTACACCGTCTGGCAGATCTTTCACAGCTGGGCAACATGGTCGGCAATCGTCACCACGGCGGTGGCAGGCGTGGGATGGTTCCTGCGCAGGCTCAAGCGAGATCCACACTCCGATGCAACTGAAAAGGCGGCGGAGTCGCCGGCAACCCCCTGCGATGGCGGCGGGCACACCGGTCAGCCCGAGGCTGTGATGGCGCCGTCCGAATCGGGCAGAAATACACCTCGTTAGGCAGGAGCTTCAGGTGGCTTCAGCTGTTGTGCGTGCTCTGATGTCGGTGTGCCACCGATGAAGTCGTCCCAATGTCGACGTACCGGCGCCCAGCGCCGGTCGAACTCAGCAGCGCGCCGTTGGGCGTGCGCGAGCTTGGTCGGCTCGTAGCGCCAGCGCGCCCATGGCGATGTGGGGCGCGCCAGCCGGATGGCGGCCACCCACGCGACCGGCGAGACAAACAGGCCGATCAGCGCAGTCGGGTATTTGCCTTTCAGCGCGGTGACGGCGACCACGCTGAAGTGGAACACCAGAAACGCGACCGCGCCCATCCGCACGGCGTTGAGCGGTCCCGGCACGTCATGCATATTGACCGGAGACACTCCGACCGCCGCCAGCCCGATGCATGCCGCCGCGAGCGTGACGATGTTCACCGACAGCTGGCCCTCCTGCGACCAGTACACGTCTTGGAGCCGGAAGATCATCGCGAATTCGTCAAGCACGAGCGATGCACCGACGCCGACCAACACTCCCGACACATAGGTCCACGCCGACAGTGGCGGCGAGCCGACACCCATGAACGCTCCCAGAATGAGCAGCAGCACGCCGGGCGTCGAGTGATGCATGTGTACGCCACCGCTGCTGATGTTATGGAAGGGCCCCTTGCCCGCCCGGATCAAGCGCGTGATCGTGCGGGTAGCAAGAAAAGTCACGACGAACGCCACGAAGCTCAGAAGCAACGGCCCCTTGTACCCATTGACGACGTCGTGCTGCCACCAGTCGTTCAGCCACACCATCCCAAACCTACTGCCCGCATGCCGCGTGACGTGCGTCGGCGTATATCGCCGCCAGCCCGCACGTTAGTGTGCTGTGGTCGGCCTCAGCGTACAAGCCGATAGAAAAGTTGAGCAGATTCATGACCGCAGCAGAGACATCGACGCTCGAATCCCGGGTCGGCCATTACTACCGGGCGGACGGCCCCTACCTGGTGGGCCGCGAGAAGGTGCGCGAGTACGCCCGTGCCGTGCAGGACTACCACCCTGCGCACTGGGACGTCGCCGCCGCTGCTGAGTTGGGCTATTCAGGCCTGGTCGCACCGCTGACATTCACGTCGACCCCCGCCATGGCCTGCAATCGGCGCATGTTCGAATCGGTGGTCGTCGGCTACGACACCTATCTGCAGACCGAAGAAGTCTTCGAGCAGCACCGCCCGATCGTGGCCGGAGACGAGCTGGAAATCGACGTCGAGCTGACATCCGTGCGCCACGTCGCCGGCCGAGACCTCATCACCGTCACCAACACCTTCACCGACACTGCCGGCGAGCGTGTGCACACGCTGCACACCACCGTCGTCGGCGTCACGGCCGAGGACATCAATCCCGGAACCATGGCGGCTGTGCAGAACGCGATGATGCACGACGTGGACTTTTCCGGAATCGGCGCATCCGACGCCGATTATGAGAAGACGGTTCGGCCCGAGGGTGAGCTGCGGATTGCCGACGGAGGCACGACGCGCACCCCGGGGACGCCGTCCTTCGATGACGTGAAGGTGGGTGACGAGCTGGGCGTACATCACACCCGGCTATCCCGCGGCGATCTGGTGAACTATGCCGGCGTGGCAGGTGACGCCAACCCGATCCACTGGGATGAGGACATCGCCAAGCTTGCCGGGCTGCCCGACGTGATCGCCCACGGCATGCTCACCATGGGCTTGGGGGCGGGTTTCGTCTCCACCTGGTCGGGCGACCCCGGGGCGGTGACCCGTTATGCGGTGCGTCTGTCGCAGCCTGCGATCGTCTCGGCCAAAGAAGGCGCCGACATCGAGTTCAGCGGCCGGATCAAGGCACTGGACCCAGAGACCCGCACCGGCGTCGTCATCGTCGCCGCGAAGTCCGATGGACGCAAGATCTTCGGTCTGGCGACGATGGACATCCGCTTCCGCTGACCGACGAACTGTTATCGCGCGAGATCCCATTGGCCGAAATCGGCTGCCAGAACGTCGTTCACGTCGACGTGTACGCCGTCGATCACGAACCCAGGGGCGGACGCGGTGACGACCTCCCGCTGGAAGAGCACAGCGGCCGGCTCGCGCTCGCCGCGTGACCACGCTTTGGTCTGCCAAGCCCACCGATAGCCCGGGCTGGTCGAAGATCCGATGACACCGTCGGCGATCGCCCAGCCGCATTGGCGACGGCCACCGTAGATTCCGGTGCGAAGTATCCCCAGGACCGAGTTGATTCCCCGAAACCATTGGACTGCCTGGGCTTTCCACGTTTCGGCGTCGATATCCTCGTCGACGCTGAAAAAGATCGGTGCCGACGCGGGGCCGCCGGCCGCGGTGTGCAGGCCCAACGCCGTCTGGGCGTCGGCCACACCCCCGTCGTAGCCGCGGGTGAAATCCGATGGTGTTGGCCACCCAGGCTTGCCGAACTGGTAGCAGCTGACGATCTGCAGGCCTGCCGCTCGCAGGCCGTCGGCATAGTCACGCGTGACCGGTTTGAAGTCGAACGTGGCACCCGGCCGCAATTCGGAGACGTAGACCAGTGCCCCACCGAAGCCTGCGGACTTGATCTGCTCGGGCTGGACCAACCGGTCGGCAAAATCGATTAGTTGCAGGCCGTCTGCCGATGCCCGCTGTGTAGCCGTTGTCGCCGCCAGCGCGCCTGGGACGGCCAACGCCGGTGCGAACAGCACGGCGTACCTGAGGACTTCGCGTCGTGAAGCGGATCGCACCACGCCCGTAGCGTAGCCGCTGAAATTCGGCGTGGCATCTGGTGTGGCCGGCTATTCGTTGTAGAGATGCAGGGCTCTGGCGGTCTCGGTGGCAATGTCACCGCTCAGTCCTACGACGGGAGGACCGCCGGGCTGATGGATCACGTTCGCCAGGACGATGACGTAGGTATCTGACCCCGGGTCCATCCACAGCGTCACGCCGGTGAAGCCGGTGTGACCGAAGCTGCCGATGGGAAAGATCATTCCGCGCGGCCGGGATTGTTCTGTATCGATGTCCCAGCCGAAGCCGCGGAGGTCTTGGCCGGCTATCGCCGGATAATTCGGAGCGAGCAGGGGATCCCTTGTGTTGGGGCTCTTTTCGATGGCTTGCCGAGTGGCCTGATTGGCAGCCTTCAGTTGCGCGGGGTTATGCCCGGGCTGCTGCGGTGTCGTCATCAATTCCAGGGTCGATTGTTTCAGCGGAAACGGGCTTGGGCGTCCGGCGAGGCCGTCAAGCAGCGCCTGCGCATACCTGCCGACATCTTGCGCTGTGGAGAACACCCCGGCACTTCCTGCCACCCCACCCATGCGGCGCGCCGTCGGGTCATGGACGGTGCCACGAAGCAGGTGGCCATAGTCGGGGTTGAGACCCGGAGTGTCGCCGTCGTGCGCGGTCGGTGCGATGCGCGCCAGGAGATCGGTACTCCACGAGTCTGCCGGGCACGGTCCTTCCGCACGCGCCTTCTTATCGAAAGCGATTGCCGTACCGCGAATCTGGTGCGGTCCACACGCTTTGTCCGCGGGAAGGTAGCGGGTGTCCGACATGCTCAGTGGCGCAAAAACGTTGTCGGGCACATAAGCGTCCAATGCTTCGCCGGTGATCTTCTCGACCAGTGCGCCGAGGATGATGAAGTTGATATCGCAGTAGTGGAAGAGTTTTCCGGGATCGAACACCACCCATGCGGCGAGCGCACGGTGAATGCCTTGGACTTTGTCGGCCCGGTCCAGCCCCCATGGCCCGTCCAGGCTCAAATCCCCGGCGATGCCTGACGTATGCGTGAGCAGCATGCGCAGCGTCACCTTGGCGCGCCGCGGGTCATTCGCCGGGTTGAACTCGGGCAGGTACTTCTGCACGGAATCGTCGATCTGGATGCGGCCCTGTTCGTAGAGTTGGAGGACGGCGACAGTGGTCGCGAGGCTCTTCGTCAACGAAGCCAGGTCGAAGATCGTATCCTCGGTCATTGCTTCGGCCGGCGCGGGTTCGCCGTCGAGCCCTGGCTCGTCGGGCAGTTTGCGGAAGCCGAACGCCTGACGGAACACCACGTTGCCGCCGTGTCCGATCTGGACTACCGCACCGGGCAGGCGATGTGCTGCGATCGCAGCGTTCACGAGCTGGGTGACAGGTGTGAAATCACCCTCGGGAACTACCGGGGGTGCAGTGTTTGTGGCCATGGTGGTCGTGGCCACGGTGGTCGTCGGTGCTGCGCTTGCCGACGCCTTGGTCGCAGCCGGCGGCGGCGTTTGTCCGCACGAAGGGATCGCCGTCAGGCTGAGTAAAACGGTTCCAACGGCGCAGACGCGGATGACGCGCGACCCTGACCCCGCCGGGGAGTAGCTGATCATCCTTTCGCGTGACGCCACCGGCGAATACTGTTGAAACACAGCGGATCCGGGGAATGGCTGGTTAGCAGAAGGGGATCGAGGCGATCATCGCTCCCGGCCCAGTCACCAAACTGTCCTTCTTCAACGCCGCACCAAAATACCGCGCCTGCCGATCCACCACCACCCGCTGATCATCATGCCGCACAGCCAACACCTCCCGAGCCAACCGAGCAAACGAAATCTTCTCCGGCCCCCCAATATCAACCACATGATTACGCGGCGACGAAATCGCCACCTCCGCCAAAAACGCCGCCACCTCATCAGCAGCAATCGGCTGAATCAACGCATCCGGCACCCGCACATCATGCTCACCATCCTCATCAGCATCAGACTCCACCACCATCGACTCCACAATCACCCCCGCGAACTCCCCAAACTGCGTCGCCCGCACAATCGTGAACGGCAACCCCGAACCCACAACAATCCGCTCCTGAGCCACCTTCGCCCGCAAATACCCACTATCCGGCAAACCATCAGCCCCCACCACCGACAACACCACATAATGACCCACCCCCGCCGCCCGCGCCGCCGCCACCACATTCCTGGTCGAGGACACAAAAAAATCCATCACCTCCTCATCATCAAAAGACGACGCATTCGTCACATCCACCAAAACCTGCGCACCAGCCACCGCCTTGGCCACCCCCACCCCACTACACACATCCACCCCCGAGCGCCGCGACGCCCCCACCACCTCCTCGCCTTCCCGAACCAAAAGATCAACCAACAGACTCCCGATAAGACCACTCGCCCCCAACACCGTCACCTTCACCCTGCCAACACCTTCCATCCACACCACCAACCCAAACAACGGAAACCCAGACTACGTCGCACACCAC
>NZ_KB908266.1 GCF_000382405.1 Mycobacterium sp. 141 | reverse complement strand
AGCGTTTTGTGTAGTGGGTTATTTTGCGCGTCCGCGTTCTACGCGGTAGCGGCGTACTAGGGCGTCGGTTGAGGAGTCGGATTGTTTGGTGGGGGATTCGTCGCAGGTGATGACTGGGAGTAGTGCTTTGGCTTGGGTTTTGCCTAGTTCGACGCCCCATTGGTCGAAGGAGTCGATGCCCCAGATGATGCCTTCGGTGAAGACCTGGTGTTCGTAGAGTGCGATCAGTTGGCCGACGACTGATGGGGTGAGTTTGGTGGCCAGGATGGAGGTCGAGGGCCGGTTGCCCGGCATGACCTTGTGCGGCACGATTGCGGCGGGGGTGCCTTCGGCGGCGATCTCGGCGGCGGTCTTGCCGAACGCCAGCACCTGGGTTTGGGCGAAGAAGTTGCTCATCAGCAGGTCGTGCATGCTGCCTTCGCCGTCGGCGGTGGCGAGATCGTCGACGGGTTGGGAGAACCCGATGAAGTCGGCGGGGATCAGCCGGGTGCCTTGGTGCAGCAGCTGGTAGAAGGCGTGTTGGCCGTTGGTTCCTGGCTCGCCCCAATAGATTTCGCCGGTCTCGGTGCTCACCGGTGAGCCGTCGCAGCGCACTGATTTGCCGTTGGATTCCATGGTCAGCTGTTGCAGGTAGGCTGCGAATCGGTTCAGGTCGTTGGTGTAGGGCAGGACCGCGCGTGATTGTGCGCCGAAGAAGCTGGAGTACCACAGGCCGATCAGGCCGAGCAGTGCCGGGGCGTTGTCTTCCAGTGGGGCGGTGCGGAAGTGTTCGTCGACAAGGTGGAAGCCGGCCAGGAACTCGGCGAAGCGTTCCTTGCCGATCACGGCCATCACCGAGAGGCCGATCGCCGAGTCCACCGAGTAGCGGCCGCCGACCCAGTCCCAGAAGCCGAACATGTTGTCGGTGTTGATGCCGAATTCGTCGACCAGCTTCTTGTGGGTCGAGACCGCCACGAAGTGCTTGGCCACTGCGGCATCGCCGAGTGCTTTGACCAGCCAGCGTCGCGCGGCGGTGGCGTTGGTCAGCGTCTCCAGTGTCGAGAAGGTCTTGGAGGAGACGACGAAAAGTGTTGTGGCGGGGTCGAGTCCGTCGAGTGTGGTGACCAGGTGGGCGGGGTCGACGTTGGACACGAAGCGTGCCGAGATGCCCGCGTCGGCGTAGTGCCGCAGCGCGTCGTAGACCATCACCGGGCCCAGGTCCGAACCGCCGACGCCGATGTTGACGACGGTGGTGATGCGCTTGCCGGTGGCCCCGGTCCATTCACCCGAGCGCAGCTTGTCGGTGAAGGCACCCATCCGATCGAGCACATCGTGTACATCGGCGACCACGTCGTGGCCGTCCACGGTGAGTTCGGCGTTGGCGGGTAACCGCAGTGCGGTGTGCAGTACGGCGCGGTCCTCGGAGGTGTTGATGTGCTCACCGGAGAACATGGCGTCGCGGTGCTGCTCCAGCTCCGCGGTGCGGGCCAGCTCCACCAGAAGCTTCACCGTCTCGCGGGTGATGCGGTGCTTGCTGTAGTCGATATAAAGGTCGCCGACGTTCAACACCAGCTCGGTACCGCGGGCGGGATCCTCGGCGAAGAACTCACGCAAGTGGGTCTCACCGATCTTGTCGTGATGACGGATCAGAGCTTGCCACGCGGCAGTAGTCGAAATATCGGCGCTCATGCTCATATGGAGAACCCTAGTGTGCGGTGATCGGGAATGGAGTAAATGATGAAGGTATGGATAGTGCAGCCTTGCTGAAGTCAGTTCCCACCGGACTGTGGATCGGCGGTGAGCAGCGGCAAGCTGCCTCGACTTTCGACGTCCTTGACCCCAGCGACGACCAGGTCCTGGCCTCCGTCTCCAACGCCACACCGGAGGACGCGATCGCCGCGCTCGACGCCGCATGCGCAGTTCAGGCCGAGTGGGCCGCCACGGCACCGCGCGAACGCGGTGAAATCCTGCGCTCGGTGTTCGAGAAGATCACCGAGCGTGCCGATGACATCGCCGCGCTGATGACCCTCGAGATGGGCAAGGTGCTCGCCGAGAGCAAGGGCGAGGTCAAGTACGGTGCCGAGTTCTTCCGCTGGTTCTCCGAGGAGGCCGTCCGCATCGACGGGCACTACGCCACCAGCCCCGCCGGGACCGGTCGCATCGTCGTCACCAAACAGCCTGTCGGCCCGTGCTACGCCATCACCCCGTGGAACTTCCCGCTGGCCATGGGCACCCGCAAGATGGGGCCGGCGTTCGCTGCGGGCTGCACCATGATCGTCAAACCTGCGCGGGAAACCCCGCTGACCATGTTGCTGCTGGCAAAACTCATGGACGAGGCCGGCCTGCCGAAGGGGGTGCTGTCGGTCTTGCCGACCACCAACACCGGCCCGGTCACCGCGGCCCTGATCGACGACGGCCGGCTGCGTAAGGTGACCTTCACCGGTTCGACAGGTGTGGGCAAGGCGCTGGTGAAGCAGTCGGCCGACAAGTTGTTGCGCACGTCGATGGAGCTGGGCGGCAATGCGCCGTTCATCGTGTTCGACGACGCCGACATCGACGCCGCCGTCGAGGGCGCCGTGCTGGCCAAGATGCGCAATGGCGGCGAGGCCTGCACGGCCGCCAACCGGTTCCACGTCGCCAACTCGGTGCGCGAGGAGTTCACCGACAAGCTGGTCAAGCGGATGAGCGAGTTTGCTCTCGGGAAGGGCATCGACCCGGCGTCGACGCTGGGTCCGCTGATCAATTCCAGCCAGGTCGCCACGGTCACCGAATTGGTCTCCGATGCGGTGTCCCGCGGTGCAAAAGTGGTGTTGGGCGGCGTCGCCCCCGACGGGCCGGGCAACTTCTATCCGGCCACCGTGCTCACCGAGGTGCCGCCCGACGCCCGCATCCTCAAGGAAGAGGTGTTCGGACCGGTCGCGCCGATCACCGGGTTCGACACCGAAGACGAAGGTGTAAAGGCCGCCAACGACACCGACTATGGGCTGGCGGCTTACATCTACACGCAGTCGTTGGATCGTGCACTGCGGGTCGCTGAGGCCATCGAGTCGGGCATGGTCGGGGTCAATCGCGGCATCATCTCCGACCCGGCCGCGCCGTTCGGCGGGATCAAGGAGTCCGGGTTCGGCCGGGAGGGTGGCAGCGAGGGCATCGACGAATACCTCGACATCAAATACATCGCGTTGACCAAGTAAGGATTTCCCCAGCGCGCCTTCCCGATTCGGCGCTGCGGCCCACTTAAACTTTCGTGCTCGAACCCCAGACGGGAGGGCATGAACGTGACTGCGGCGCCGGTCCGGGTTCCTGTTCGCCGGGCCACCGCCCGTCGCGACATCCCGGCACTGGATGGCATCCGTGCGATTGCCGTGCTTCTTGTCGTGGCCGGCCACGGCGGCGTTCCAGGCGTGGCCGGCGGCTTTATCGGCGTCGACATGTTCTTCGTGCTCAGTGGTTTCCTGATCACGTCGCTGCTACTCGACGAGCACCGCAACACCGACCGCATCGATCTCAAGGCCTTCTGGGTCCGCAGGGTGCGCAGGTTACTGCCGGCGATGCTGGTGATGACGCTGGCCGTCGTCGCCGCGCGTGACCTGTTTCCGCCCGAGTCTGTCGAAGACGTGCGCAATAGCGCCGTCGCGGCGTTCTTCTGGATCGCCAACTGGGGATTCGTGGTTCAGAAGGTCGACTACTTCACGCAGGGCGGTGCTCCCTCCCCGCTGCAGCACACGTGGTCGCTGGGGGTGGAGGAGCAGTACTACGTCATCTGGCCGGTGCTACTGGTGGGGGTGGCGCTGCTGCTGCGGGGCCGCTCCGCGCGCACCGTGCGGTGGGCGGTGTTCGGGCTCGCCGCGGCCGGCGTGGTGGCGTCGGCCGCGGAGGCCGTTCTGCTCGTCGGCGACGGCGCCGAGGATGTCAACCGCGTCTACTTCGGCACCGACACCCGCGTGCAGGCCCTGCTGGTCGGGGCTGCAGCGGCAGCCCTGCTGGTTCGGGACTGGTCGAAGCTGACGATGTCCGGCACGCTGATCCGCACTCGCTGGCAGCGCTGGGTCGCGTGGGTGCTGCCGGTGTTCGGGATCGCGGTGCTCGCGGTGGCCGCGCACTTGGCCACGGGCAGCGCCGACGAGTTCCGGCACGGCCTGCTGACCGTGGTCGCCGTGGCCGCAGTACTGGTGGTCGCGCCCGTCGCGCTCGACCAGGACGGGTACGTCGCGAAGGCTCTGGCGTGGCGCCCGCTCGTGGCGCTGGGCGCCATCTCCTACGGCGTGTACCTCTGGCACTGGCCGATCTTCTTGATCCTCGACGGGGAACGTACCGGGTGGACGAGCTGGTCGCTGCTGACGCTCAGATGTGCGGTCACGCTCGCGGCCGCCCTTGTGTCGTGGTGGCTGATCGAACAACCGGTGCGGCGTTGGCGCCCCACGCACGTGCCGATGCTGCGGTTGGCCGCTGCCACGGTGGCGACCGCGGCCGCGGTGACGATGGGTGCCCTGCCCGTCACGCAACCCACCGAACGAACCGGCCCCGACGTCATGTCGGCCGCCCTCAGGGAAGACGTCGGCGCCGAGGTGCCGGTCCCGATAGGTGGCGTCCCGGTCCGGGATCCCGGCACCAAGGTGATCGGCGTGTTCGGCGACTCGGTGGCCTGGACGCTCATGCGCTACCTACCGGCCACCCCCGGGCTGCGCTTCAGCGACTACACCACCATCGGGTGCGGCATCGTCCGCGGCGGCCCGTATCGGTCGAGCGGGGAAACCCTCAACCAGAAGCCCGAATGCGACACCTGGCCGGAACGCTGGACTCAGCGTGTCACCCACGACCGGCCCGACGTCGTGCTGCTGATGATCGGCCGCTGGGAGACCGTGGACCGCATGTGGCACGGGCACTGGACGCACATCGGCGATCCGGACTTCGACAAATACCTGCAGGGTGAGCTGCAGCGCGCATTGGACATCCTGGGCTCGACCGGGGCGCGGGTGGTGGTGACGACCGCGCTGTACAACCGGCGGGGGGAGCGGGCGGACGGCAGCCTCTACCCCGAGGATCAGCCGGCCCGCGTGCAGGAATGGAACAAGATCCTGCGTGCGGTCGTCGGCAAGCACCCGAATTTCGAGGTGCTCGATTTCAACGCCAAGCTCAATCCGGGCGGTGCCTACACTTCGCGCGTCGACGGCATCAGGATGCGCAGCGACGGTGTGCATCCGACCGCCGAGGCCGTGAAATGGCTCGCACCGTGGTTGGCGGACTCTCTACGCAACCTGCCGCCGGCACCCCCGCCCGCTGCTCCGCAGCGGCGGAAAGGCTAGTGGCCGAGGCGCCCCCGGCCGAGCCGCAGCAGCAGCATCGCGAGGTCTTTGCCCTCGGGGCCGAGCACGCTGAAGCGCTCGATGACCTTCATCTCGCGGCTGTGCACCAGGCGGGTGCCACCCGACGCCATGCGGGCCTGGCCGATCAGCTTGGAAACCTCGGTGCGCCGCTGGACAGCGGCCAGGATGGTGGCGTCGAGTTCGTCGATCTCGCGACGCAGGTCATCGATGTCAGGCACGGTCTCGATCGTCTCAGTCAATGCGGGCTTTTTGTTGTGTGGGGGCCTCATCTTCGGTGGCGGGCCTCACACACGAGACAGGCCCCGGATCCGATGCGGACCGCGGGGCGTGAAAACACGCATTCGAGTGTGCCACCGCTGCTCGGGCCGGCGCAAAACTGTCGTGGTGCGGCGGTAAGTTTGAGGTCGATATGACCACCTCGCCCGTCGCCTCCTCAGCTGTCTCAGAAACCGATCAACTGCTGGAGGGGCTCAACCCCCAGCAGCGCCAGGCGGTGCTGCACCAGGGCTCGCCGCTGCTCATCGTGGCCGGTGCCGGATCGGGCAAGACGGCAGTGTTGACGCGGCGGATCGCCTATCTGTTGGCTGCGCGCGACGTCGGGGTGGGGCAGATCCTGGCCATCACGTTCACCAACAAGGCCGCCGCGGAGATGCGCGAACGCGTGGTCGGCCTTGTGGGCCCCAGAGCCAGGAACATGTGGGTTTCCACCTTCCATTCTTCGTGCGTGCGGATCCTGCGCAATCAGGCCTCGCTGCTGCCCGGGCTGAACTCCAACTTCTCCATCTACGATTCCGACGATTCGCGGCGCCTGCTGATGATGATCGGCAAGGATATGGGCCTCGACACCAAGCGGTACTCGCCGCGGCTGCTTGCCAACGGCATCTCCAACCTGAAGAACGAGCTGATCGGCCCGGAGCAGGCCGTGGCCGAGGCCTTCGAGGCCGAAGAGGAGATGGCCCGCATCGTCGCCCAGGTCTACGCCGAGTACCAGCGCCGGCTGCGGGCTGCCAACGCCCTGGATTTCGACGATCTGATCGGTGAGACAGTCGCTGTGCTGCAGGCCTTTCCGCAGATCGCACAGTACTACCGGCGACGGTTCCGGCACATCCTGGTCGATGAGTACCAGGACACCAACCATGCCCAGTACATGCTGGTGCGGGAACTGGTGGGACACGACACCGAAGGCACCGAGGGCACCGTCCCACCCGCCGAGCTTTGCGTGGTGGGCGACGCCGACCAGTCGATCTACGCCTTCCGGGGCGCCACCATCCGCAACATCGAGGACTTCGAACGGGACTATCCCGATGCGACAACGATTCTGCTGGAACAGAACTACCGCTCCACCCAGACCATCCTGAACGCCGCGAACTCGGTGATCGCACGCAACGCCGGCCGGCGGGAAAAACGGCTGTGGACCGACGCCGGCGAGGGTGAGCGGATCGTCGGCTACGTCGCCGACAACGAGCACGACGAGGCCCGCTTCGTTGCCGAGGAGATCGATGCACTCGCCGACCGCGAAGGGCTGAAGTACACAGACGTCGCGGTGTTCTACCGCACCAACAACTCCTCGCGTGCCCTGGAGGAAGTGTTCATCCGGGCCGGTATTCCGTACAAAGTGGTTGGGGGCGTGCGCTTTTACGAGCGCCGGGAGATCCGCGACATCGTCGCCTACCTTCGCGTCCTCGACAACCCGGGCGACTCGGTGAGCATGCGTCGTATCCTCAACACGCCGCGCCGCGGGATCGGAGACCGCGCCGAGGCGTGCGTTGCCGTCTACGCCGAGAACACCGGCGGCAGCTTCAACGACGCTCTGCAGGCCGCGGCCGAGGGCCGGGTGCCGATGCTCAACACCCGCTCGGAGAAGGCGATCGCGTCGTTCGTCCAGATGCTCGACGACCTGCGGGGCAAACTCGACGGCGAGCTCGGCGATCTGGTCGAGGCGGTGCTCGAGCGCACCGGCTACCGACGTGAACTCGAAGCGTCCAACGACCCGCAGGATCTGGCCCGGCTCGACAACCTCAACGAATTGGTCAGCGTCGCACACGAATTCAGCATTGACCTGGCCAATGCCCAGGCGCTGGCCGAAGACGAACCGATCGACGAGGACATTCCCGACACCGGCGTGCTGGCCAAGTTCCTGGAACGGGTGTCGCTGGTCGCCGACGCCGACGAACTCCCCGAAGAGGGCGCCGGCGTGGTGACGCTGATGACTCTGCACACCGCCAAGGGACTTGAGTTCCCCGCCGTGTTCGTGACCGGCTGGGAGGACGGTATGTTCCCGCACATGCGGGCCCTGGGCGATCCGACCGAACTGTCCGAGGAACGCCGGCTAGCCTACGTGGGCATCACGCGCGCACGTCAGCGGCTGTACGTCAGCCGGGCCAAGGTGCGGTCGTCGTGGGGGCAGCCGATGCTCAACCCGGAATCCCGTTTCCTGCGGGAGATCCCGGAGGAGCTGGTCAACTGGCGGCGCGTCGAGCAGGCCCCGTCCTTGAGCGCGCCCGGTGGCGCCTCTTTTGGCGCCGACCGCTACAGCACCGCCCGTCCAGCCCCGGCGCGAGCCGCGGCGCGCAACCGCCCGCTGATCGTGCTGGAGCCCGGCGACCGGATCACCCACGACAAGTACGGTCTCGGCCGCGTCGAGGAGGTCTCCGGGACGGGCGAAACCGCCATGTCGTTGATCGACTTCGGCAGCGCAGGCCGGGTCAAGTTGATGCACAACCACGCGCCGGTGCAAAAGCTCTAGACGGCGCACCTCAGCTTCGCGGACCGGCACCCCACCGCCGGGTCGACGGCAGCAGCGTGAGGACGATCGCGGCGGCCGGCAGTACCGGCATCGCGTACACCACGGGATGGAGCTTGGCACCCGCGATGAAGAGGCTGCCGAAGATGAGCAGCCCGATGATCGAGCCGACGACGATCAGCAGCGGGCCCGTGCGTCGGCGCAGCAACAGAGAGATCAGCCCGCTGATGGTGGCCGCGGAGGAGATCGCGGTGAGGAAACCGATCGCCACGCAGAACAACCGGTCGCTGTGCCACCACCCGGCGATCAGGTCTGTGGCGATCATGGCGGTGGCCCAACCGCTGAGGATGCTCGCCGTTGCGGCTGCGACGGATGAACGGGGATTGGCGCCTGCGGAGTTGCGGGGAATCGTCACCGGCCGCGCGCGGGGAACGTAGCGGGTCTGTGCCTGCGCATCGCCTGCGGCGCGAGGGTCTGCGCCTGCGGGACGGCCGATCAGGCTGGTGGCGGGTTCGGCGTCAGCTGCCGTAGGGATGGCGCCAGTCGGATGGCGCCGGATGATGCGAGTGTGGTCGTCGGACCGGCCGGGTGAGGCTCTGTTGTCGGCGGCGTCGCTCACTCAGCCAACATAGTTGCCCGGGCTGAGCCCGCGCTGCGCCAGCCACGGCACCGGGTCGATGCGCTGCGTGCCGTTGAGCAGAACTTCGAAGTGCAGGTGCGGACCGGTCGAGTTACCTCGGTTGCCGACGGTGGCGATCTGGTCGCCGGCCATGACGCGCTGACCGACGCTGACGAGCCAGGTGTTGATGTGGCCGTACAGCGTCACGGTGCCGTCCGCGTGGCGCAGTTTGACCCAGGCCCCGTAACCAGCTGTCGGGCCCACATCGGTCACCACACCGTCGGCGACGGCCACGATCGGGGTACCGATCGGGCTTGCCAAGTCGATGCCGGCGTGCAGGACACCCCAGCGGTAGCCGAAGGTCGAGGTCCACACGAAACCCTTGGTGGGCATCACGAACAGCGGGCGGGACAGCCGGGCCTCACGCTCGGCACGCTCCTGGGCGAACGCGGCGGCCTTGGTGATTTCCTCGGCGTGCACGGTCGAGGTGTTGTTCGCGGCGACCGTCACGATCTGCATGCCGTCCACCGAGCCGGTGGTGGCGTTGCGTGCGGTGCTGAGGCCCGAGGCGACGATGGTGTCGTCGGCGCTCGCCTGCGTGCCGCTGGTCAACGAGTAGGCCCCCGCGGCGGTGGCGCCGGCGGCCATGGCGGCGATCAGCAGGCGGCTCTTGACCGGGCCCGGGGTTTCCTTGCGATGGGCGCCGCGGCGGGGGCTCATGTCGATGATGTCGGTGGCGGCGTTGCCGTCGCTCATATCGGTGTGGCTGTCGCGGTAAGCGTGGCTGGAGCTGCGATCGCTGCCGGCTTCGGCGCGGAATTCGGACGGGACGGCCAGCCGGGCCGAGATCAGATCATCGGTGTCGTGCAGGTCGTCGAGTTCAGGGGCGTGAATTACCCGGGATTCCCGGTCAAACGCACCAGAGCTGTCAAACTCCAGGTCGGAGAGCTTTCCGAACTCGTTGAACGGGATGATGTCGGTGATCTCGGCGGCGTCCAGGCGGCCGGTCGACGCATTTTTCCGGTCGCGAGCGTTCATCGATACCCCTGCGGGAGATACGGACGAACGATGGTGCGACAACCCCGGAAATCCTTCTCGTCGTGACCTCAGCGTGATCTGGACCAGAGGCACGTTAACCAAATCCCAATGATGGTGGCAACTCATCCGGCCATTCCGCTGCAGAATGTGACCTGTATCACCGCTAGGAGCCGGTGAGATATACCACATCGTCGGCAGACGGTGGTTGCCGCTCACGCGGTGATGGATACAGTGCCCACGGGCCCGTCAGACATACTCCAGACCGGGCAGCTTCGAAGTCAACGCAGACAGATACCGCCTCATAGAGGAAGCACATGGACCTTTTTGAATACCAGGCGAAAGAACTGTTCGCCAGGCACAACGTACCCACCTCGGCGGGCCGGGTCACCGACAACGCCGCAGATGCCAAGGCCATTGCCGAGGAGATCGGCAAGCCCGTCATGATCAAGGCGCAGGTCAAGGTCGGCGGTCGCGGCAAGGCCGGCGGCGTCAAGTACGCGGCCACGCCGGACGACGCGTTCACCCACGCGCAGAACATCCTCGGCCTGGACATCAAGGGCCACATCGTCAAGAAGCTGCTGGTCGCCGAGGCGAGCGACATCGCCGAGGAGTACTACATCTCGTTCCTGCTGGACCGCGCCAACCGCACCTACCTGGCCATGTGCTCGGTCGAGGGCGGCATGGAGATCGAGGAAGTCGCCGCCACCAAGCCTGAGCGGCTCGCCAAGGTGCCCGTCGACGCCGTCAAAGGCGTGGACCTCGCATTCGCCCGGTCGATCGCCGAGCAGGGCCACCTGCCCGCCGAGGTGCTCGACGCGGCCGCGGTAACCATCCAGAAGCTGTGGGAGGTCTTCGTCGCCGAGGACGCCACCCTGGTCGAGGTCAATCCGCTCGTCCGGACGCCGGATGACCAGATTCTGGCGCTGGACGGCAAGGTCACCCTCGACGGCAACGCCGACTTCCGCCATCCCGACCACGCCGAGTTCGAGGACAAGGACGCGACCGATCCGCTCGAGCTCAAGGCCAAGGAGAACGACCTCAACTACGTCAAGCTCGACGGTGCGGTCGGCATCATCGGCAACGGCGCGGGCCTGGTCATGTCGACGCTCGACGTCGTCGCTTACGCTGGTGAGAAGCACGGCGGCGTCAAGCCCGCCAACTTCCTCGACATCGGTGGTGGCGCCTCGGCCGAGGTGATGGCCGCCGGGCTCGATGTGATCCTGAACGACAGCCAGGTCAAGAGCGTGTTCGTCAACGTGTTCGGTGGCATCACCGCGTGTGACGCGGTGGCCAACGGCATCGTCAAGGCGCTGCAGATCCTCGGCGACGAGGCCAACAAACCGCTCGTCGTCCGTCTCGACGGCAACAACGTCGAAGAGGGCCGCCGCATCCTCGCCGAGGCCAATCACCCCCTGGTCATCCAGGCCGAGACCATGGACGCCGGTGCCGACAAGGCCGCCGAGCTGGCGAACAAGTAAGGGACACTTGATATGTCGATTTTTCTGAACAAAGACAGCAAGGTCATCGTCCAGGGCATCACCGGTGGTGAAGGCACCAAGCACACGGCTCTGATGCTCAAGGCAGGCACGCAGGTCGTCGGCGGCGTCAATGCGCGCAAGGCCGGCACCAAGGTGGCCCACGTGAATAAAGAGGGTCAAAGCGTCGATTTACCGGTGTTCGCATCGGTCGCCGAGGCCATGAAGGAGACCGGCGCCGACGTGTCGATCGCCTTCGTGCCGCCGGCCTTCTGCAAGGACGCCATCATCGAGGCCATCGACGCCGAGATCCCGTTGCTGGTGGTCATCACCGAGGGAATCCCGGTGCAGGACAGCGCTTATGCGTGGGCATACAACGTCGATAAGGGGCAGAAGACTCGCATCATCGGCCCCAACTGCCCGGGCATCATCACCCCCGGTGAGTCGCTGGTCGGCATCACACCGAACAACATCACCGGCAAGGGCCCGATCGGCCTGGTGTCGAAGTCGGGCACGCTGACCTACCAGATGATGTACGAGCTGCGCGATCTGGGCTTCTCGACCGCCATCGGTATCGGCGGCGACCCGGTCATCGGTACCACTCACATCGACGCCATCGCGGCGTTCGAGAAGGATCCCGAGACCAAGGTCATCGTGATGATCGGCGAGATCGGCGGCGACGCCGAAGAGCGTGCCGCCGACTACATCAAGGCCAATGTCACCAAGCCGGTCGTCGGCTACGTCGCGGGCTTCACCGCGCCGGAGGGCAAGACCATGGGCCACGCCGGCGCCATCGTGTCGGGCTCGTCGGGCACCGCCGCCGCCAAGAAGGAGGCCCTGGAGGCCGCCGGTGTGAAGGTCGGCAAGACTCCGTCGGAGACCGCCGCATTGGCCCGCGCCATCCTCGAGGGCTGATTTCCTCCCGCGAGCAGACGCGAATGTCCCCGCACGCCCGGCGTGTCGGGGACATTCACGTCTGCTCGGCAGCTAAACGCGACCGCCCAGGTGCTCGGCGAGGAAGCGTTCGACGGCGTGGTACATGTCGATCTGGTTGTCGGGGTTGAGGAATCCGTGCCCCTCGTCGTCCTTGACCAGGTATTCGACGGCGACCCCGCGCTTGCGCAGTGCCGCCACGAGGTTGTCGGATTCGGCTTGCACGACGCGGGAGTCGTTGGCGCCCTGGACAACCAGCAGCGGCGTACGTATCTGGTCGACCTTTGTGATTGGGGAGCGGGCCAGCATGTCGGCCTCCTGCTTCGGGTCGCTCGGGTCGCCGACGTACATGTGCCAATTGGTGGCGAGGAACGGCCGGGCCACGTTCGGCAGGGTGCGCATGAAGTTCGCGAGACTGGAGATCCCGACGTAGTCGATGGCCGCGGCGAAGACGTCCGGCGTGAACGTGACGCCGACGAGCGCTGCGTAGCCGCCGTAGGAGCCACCGAAGATGGCCACCCGGTCGCGATCGGCGTAGCCCTGCTTGACGGCCCAGTCGACCGCATCGATCAGATCGTCGTGCATCTTGCCTGCGAACTCCCCGATGGCCGCCTTGGTGAAAGCCTTGCCGTAGCCGGTGGACCCGCGAAAGTTGACCTGCAGCACCGCATTTCCGCGATTGGCCAGCATCTGCACGTCCGGCTGGTAGGCCCAGCAGTCGCGTGACCACGGACCGCCGTGCACCAGCAGCACCAACGGCAGGTCCACCGGGTCGATCCCGACTGGCAGTGTCAGATACGAATGCAGATCCAGCCCGTCGCGCGAGGTGATGGTGACCGGTTTCATCGGGGCCAGTGCATCAGGGTTCAGATTGGGGTGCGGCCGGAACAGCATTCGGCTCTCGCCCGTGGTGTGGTCGTAGAAATATGTTACGTAGGGGTCGCGGTCATGCATGAAGTTGACGACCCAGCGTCGTCCGCTGCTGTCGGACGAGATCACACCGAGATCACCGTCACCGAGCTGAGTCAGGTTTTGCAGCACCGCAGCGAAATCCGCGTCCAGCGCATGAATCACCTGGCGGTCACCGTAGTAGCGCGCCCCGATCAGTTCGCCCGTGCGCTGGCTGAGGATCAGCGGTGACGGCAGCACCATCTGCGCCGCCAGGTCGAGCGACGGGTGACTGTCCACCTCCGTTTCCACGCCGGTGGCGACATCGAGGCGGGCCAGCCTGGTCCGGTCGGTGCCGTGGTTGGATCCGAGCCACATGCCGGTGCCGTCAGGGGTGATCGCCACGGGATGGATGCCCACCGGGTAGTCGCTGCCATCGTAGGTCTTGATGGGTCGTAACGCCTTGGTGGCGGTATCCCATTGCGACAGTTCGACATCGCCGTCGGCGGTCAGCACCGAGGTGAAGAGGTCGCCGTGCTGGCTGCACATCCAGCCGATCACGGTGCCGGGATTCTCCGCGAGCAGCGTGAGTTCGCCGGTGGCGATGTCGAGTTCGTAGGCATCGAAGAGCTCAGGGTTGCGCTTGTTGAGCTGGACCATCGCCTTGCCGGGACGCCCCTTGAGAATGTCGAAGTCCGATCGCACACCGGGGAACGGGGTGAGATCGACCGCCGGGCTCTCGGGATCGTCGAGGTCGACGCGGTAGATGTGCCAGTTCTCGTCACCGCCGGTGTCCTGCATGTAGAGCAGCCGGCGCGAATCCGGGGTCCACCGGTAGATGTACACGCTGCGGGTCTCGTCGGCCGTCACGCACTGAGCCTCGGTGTCCCCGTCCAGGTTCTCTATCCACACGTTGAGCCGGTTCTTCCGCGGCGCGAGATAGGCGATTTTGGTGCCGTCGGGTGAGATGGTCGCTGCGGTGCGCACGGGTGGGCTGAAGAAATCCTCGACGGTGATGAGCTCGGGTAGCGCCATGGCGGTCCTTTCGCTGGGCAGGCTTGTTCGACGGGCCTGCGGTTGTCGGCTCGTGATGCGTATTCGGTTGTGGGATAAGGGTTTATGACGTAACCGGCCCGCCGAGCCGGCCGTTGGTGGCTTCCCGGATGGCCCGGTCCATGAGTGCGAGCGCCTCGTCCTGGCTCACGGTCTTGCCGTCGACGACGATCGCTTTGCTGACGTCCTCGTCGACGACCCGGAACGCCCCGGTGACGGCGGCCGCGCACAGCCGCACGGTGAGATCGTCTTCCGGCAGGCCCAGCCGGTCCGCGATCACCGGGATGAGTCCCTGCTCCATCCGGTCGTGCACCATGAGATAGGCCGTGCGCAGCGCGGGATCGGCCGCCGTCATGGTGGCCAGCCGCACCGCGCTGAGCTCGTCCTGGATGTCCTGCGGTGACAACGGATGCGCAATGCTGTCTGCCGCAAGGTGTTCGGACAACGACAGCTCGTGCGGCCAGCGCCGGGCACTGGCCAGGAACCGGTCGGCCGACTTGGCGAGCAGCGGTTCGACGCAACTTTCCTTGCTGCGAAAGTAGCGCCAGATCGTGCGGGTGGAGAGCCCTGCTGCCTCGGCGATGTCGTCACCGCTGGTTGCGGCCACGCCTCGTTCCCAGAACAGGGTGCAGGCGATGCGCGACACCGCCAGACGTGCCTGGTCCTGCTTCTCGCCGATTGCCCTCACCTCCCGAACGTGTCACTTAGTGACAGCTCAACTGTGTCACTAAGTGACACGTTCGTCAAGGCGCCGGCGGGGTCAAACGCGCCTGTCGCGGTACTGCACGACACGACGCAGCAGTGGATCGCTCAGGTCGTACCACGTGGCGCGGCGGTCGCCCTCGTCCGATTTCGCACCGACCACCCACCGGCCGGTGGCAAGCCGGCCCAGCGCGGCCGATGCGGTCTGGTTCGAAACACCCACGGCGGCAGCGAGGTCGGACACGGTCCGGGCGCCTTCGCCGCGCGCGAGTTCGACCACCAGGCGCTGCTCGCCGGTCGGCAATTGCCACAGCCGCTGCTGGTACGACGGGGCGAGCCGGTCGAGAAGCGCGGCCACCACCGGCTCCCACGCCTGCAGTGCCGGTACGTCGACGACGTCGGCGACCATCTGCCACAGGCGCGGTGAGCCGCCGATCAACCGTTCGATGGCGGCAAGCCGGTCCCGTCCCTCGGGGGTGTGGAGGTAGTCGGCGAGTTCGCCTGCCGGCGCGATGATCTGGGCGCCCTCATCGGCTGTCAGGTCAGGTAGCTCCTCGACGATGAACGAGCCGTACCACGGGTGGGTGCGCGATGCGACGGCCGGGAACAGGGCCGGAGCCGTGCCGAAAAGCATGACGGCGGTTGATGTTTCGACCCACGCCCGCAGGCTGCCCTGACCGGCCTCGCCGATGGCCTCGAACACCCGGTCCAGGTTCTCGACCGCGACCAGGATCATTCGGCCCTCGGCCAGATCGAGAATGCCGCGCTCCAGTCCGATGACGTCGTTGCGCAGTTCTCGCGCATCGGGACGATACGGCCGGATGAGTTCGACCAGAAGGTCACCGTAGTTACCGATCGCCAGCGAGTCTTCCGGAAGTATCAGTGGGAGCGTATTTTTCGCCGCGTCATGATCGGCCAGTGCACGGTGGACCACGACGTGCAGCGTGTGCGTCTTGCCGCTGCCGCGCGGACCGATCAGCAACGTGTGCGGACGGGAGCCGTCGCGGACCGCGCCGGTGATCCGTTCGGTGAGCCGCGACAGCAATGCCGACCGCCCGACGGTGTGCGTGTCGAGTTCGGCCGGGTCGACCGCGGCCGGGGTGAACAGCGGAAGACTCACGGGTTTGTAGCCTTTCGCGCGCTCGCTCATCGCCGCATGGCCAGCCACGCGGCCTGCACCAGACCCGACGCGAAGCAGTCGTCGTCGCCGACCCGCCGTAGATAGTGATCCTGCTCGAGGCGTTCGATGAACGACACCAGTTGATCGCGGTCTCGGATCGGTGATCCTTCGGACTGCAGAAGGTGCGCTGCGGCGTCGACACTCAACGGGCGTTCGGCGTGGGCGTAGATGTCGAGCAGATTGGCGATGGCTGCGGCGTCGTCGCCGTAGTAGCTGCGTAGCCGGTCCCGGTAGTGCCGCAGATCCCACGGGTCATGCGGGTCGATGACGGCAGCCCGCAGCAGCGCAGGTATCTGGTCGGGCCGGACCGGTCCGACCTGTGCCGAGGCCGCGACCAGATGCTGGATGTAGTACGGCACATTCTCGGCTGTGGCCGCAATGGATTCGGCAACCAGGTGGCGGTCCGTGACGGCGGCCTGTGCGCCGAGCAGCAGACATTCGGCCAGATAGGTGGCATGGTCATGGCGGATCGGCCCCACTGTGACTTTGCGGATGTCGTTCACCGAGCTCAGTGCATCTTCCGAAACATGGTGAAAGCCAATCGATCCCGAGAGAACGGTGGCCAGCCGACCGGTGTTGTCCTGTCGGAAGCGGCGCAGCAGGTGCAGGAATGCGTCGCCGCCGCCGGGCTTCTCGCGTTCCAGGTTGCGCGCCAGCACGGTGACTTCGTCGATGAACAGCACCAGCGGTCCACGCTCGGCGCGGCTCACGGCGCGCTGCAGCAGATCATCTAGGGCGGCCTCGGCGTGGGTTCGTTCGAAGCGGATCGGTCCGGTGACGAACGCGACCTTCCACCGTTCGACTTCCTGACGCAAGGCATTGTCGACGCGGCCCAACTCGCCCGCCAACGCGGTGACAAACTCGGCGTAGGTCTGGCGTTCGGCGCTGACCGAGACGACTGTCAGTCCCTGCTGGCGAGCGGTATGCGCGACGAGCCGCGCCAACGACGTCTTGCCGTGCCGCCGGTCTCCGACCAGCGCCGCGCCACCGTCGGGCAGGCTCGCGAGGATCTCCTGCTCTTCACGGACCCGGCCGACGACGTTCGCCGGCGGCACGATACCGCCCACGACCAGGGTCATCGGTCGGATCGGCCAGGTCATGGTCCAAGTCTACGTTAGTACCGATGTACGTTATATTTGATGTACGTCTGGTGAAACGTACAATTGCTGCTGTGATTGCGCGCGTATGGCTTCCAGGTGCCCGCGCAGCATGGTGTGGCGTTGTCCGACGGACCCTTGTGGCCGGTGAGTTCGTCTGTGTTCCAACCGAACGCATTGCCGACCACGTCAAGTTCGCCTACTGGGTGCCCAATGTCAGTGGTGGCCTGGTAACCAGCAATATCGAGTAGTGCACCGACTGGAACTATCACTACAACGCAAAACTGGCACAGACCGCGGAGAACAGCGGGTCCAAGTACGCGTTGAGTCAGGTTCGCTATGAGGCCAGCTACGGCGCTGAGTTCCAGCACGAATCGACCAGTTTCAGCCTTGCTTTGTTGTTGGCAACGCAGCGGCTCAAGGTCATCGCGGCCGTCCACCCGGGTCTGTGGCAACCGGCCGTGCTGGCCAAGCTCGGCGCGACCGCCGACCACCTGTCGGGCGGCCGGTTCGCGGTCAATGTGGTGTCCGGCTGGTTCAAGGATGAATTCACCCATCTGGGCGAACCGTGGCTCGAACATGACGAGCGCTACCGCCGCAGCGCCGAGTTCCTGCAGGTGCTGCGCAAGATCTGGACCGAGAACAATGTCGACTTCCGCGGCGACTTCTACCGCAACCACGACTTCACCCTCAAGCCCAAGCCACTGAACACCGCCGAACGTCCCAACTCGGAGCTGTTCCAAAGTGGTAACTCCACCGCCGCACGTCACAACGGCGGCTACTACGCCGACTGGTACTTCTCCAACGGCAAGGATTTCGACGGGCTGACCGATCAGGTGATCGAGGTGCGCGACCACGCGCGGGCTGCCGACAGGGAGGTGCGGTTCGGACTCAACGGCTTCATCATCGCCCGCGACACACAGAAAGAAGCGAAGGAGACGTTGAAAGAGATCATCGCCAAGGCCGACAAACCCGCGGTGGAAGGGTTCCGCAACGCCGTGCAGCAGGCCGGAAATTCGACCGGTGACAAGAAGGGGATGTGGGCGGATTCCAGCTTCGAGGATCTGGTGCAAGTACAACGACGGATTCCGCACTCAGCTAATCGGTACTCCGGAGCAGATCGCGGAACGTATTGCCGCGTACCGCAAACGCGGTGTCGACCTGATCCTCGGCGGATTCCTGCATTTCCAAGAGGAAATCCGCTGGTACGCGAAATCGAGGCGGCCGAACAGGATTCGGTCAATGCTCCTGTTCTGGTACCGGCTTGAGACCGGAATGACACCCGGAGCGTGTGCCAACCACACCTCCCGGTGCGCTAGCGTGGAAGCTTGAAACGCTCAGGCGGTCGTGATGATGCCCGCGTGAACGCGCTACGCGACGCCCGACCAGCACAGGAGAGGTTCATGTCCTACCCGCCCAGCAGCCCCGGATACCCGTCTGCCCCGCAGCCGACCTCGCCGTACGGTGCGCCCCAGCAGCCCAGCCGGCCCACCGCCTCCGCAGCTCCCGCAGGGGAGAGCCCGCTGCCCACGTATCTGCTCGCCGCCGTGGCCGGCCTCGGTGTGGTGACCTATGTGCTGAGTTTCGCTCTCGACGCCAAGGACGGTGTCGGGCTGAATGTGACGCTCGCGCTCACCGCAGGTCTGCTGGCCGGCGTGGGCGTCCTGCCCAAGCAGAAGAACATCGCGGGTGTCGCCGCGGTGCTCTCCGCCGTGGCTTTCCTGCTGACCCTTTCCGCGGTGGTGGCCGCTGGCGACGGTGGTTGGGCGCTGTATGTCGTCCTGGGCCTCACCCTGGTTCAGACTGGCGTCGCTGTCTGGGCCCTGCTGTTGCAGTCGGGCGTCATCGCGCCGCCGGTACCCAAGCCGCAGTTCGAAGCGCAGGTCCCGCAGTACGGCCAGTACGGTGGCCCGTCGCAGTACTACGGGCAGCAGAGTCAGCCCCAGCACGGCGGTCAGCCGTATCAGCAGGCGCCGCCGCAGCAGCGCTCGAGCTACCCGTCGCAATACGGCAGCTACTCCGGCGGTCCCAACACCGGTGGATTCTCCGTTCAGAGCCAGCAAGGCGGGCCGCAGGGTAGTCACAGCAGCTCGGCGACCCCGCCGACCGGTTTTCCCGCATTCGGACAGCCGCAACAGCAGCCGTCGTCCAGCAGCTCGAATGCATCTGCGCCGACCACCCAGGTTCCGACGCAGCAACCGACGCAGCCGTCGTCCTCCCAGCAATCTGGCCCCTCACAGTCGTAAGCTGGTCCGCGCGTGTGCAACCCGCGCACGCGTGATCACCTGCGAGGAGCGGCCCACCCCGTGAGCAACCGGCCAGCCGGCACACGCCAGGCGCGTGAACTGCTTCGGGTCGCGTTCGGTCCGTCCGTCGTGGCGTTGGTGATCATCGCAGCAGTCACACTGCTGCAGTTGTTGATCGCCAACAGCGACATGACCGGCGCGTTCGGTGCGATCGCCAGCATGTGGCTCGGCGTGCACCAGGTGCCAGTGTCCATCGGTGGCCGGGTACTCGGAGTAATGCCGTTGTTGCCGGTGCTGTTGATGGTGTGGGGGACGGCACGCACCACGGCGGCGGCAACCGCGTCCAACTCGTCCTGGTTCGTCACGCGGTGGGTGGTGGCCTCGGCGTTGGGCGGCCCGATGCTGATCGCCGCGGTCATGCTGGCCGTCATCCACGACGCATCATCGGTGATCACCGAGCTGCAGACTCCCGGCGCGCTGCGGGCTTTCACCGGCGTACTCGCCGTGCACGCAATTGGTGCGGTCCTGGGCGTGGGGTGGAAGGTCGGTCGACGCATCCTGCAGCGGTCGCCGCTGCCGAATTGGCTTCCCGACGCGCTGCGTGCGGCCATGGCCGGCGCCGTCGCTCTCTTCGGACTGTCCGGTGCGGTCACCGCCGCTTCGCTGGTCGTGCATTGGGGCACGATGCATGACCTGTACGCCATCACCGACACCGTCCTCGGCCAGTTCAGCCTTACCCTGCTTGCCATCCTCTACATACCCAACGTGATCGTCGGGACGACGGCCATCGCCGTTGGCTCCAGCGCCCATGTGGGATTGGCGACCTTCAGCTCGTTCACCGTCTTCGGTGGTGACATCCCCGCGCTGCCTGTGCTGGCCGCCCTGCCGACGCCCCCGCTCGGGCCGGTGTGGGTGGCGCTGCTGATCGTCGGGGCCGCATCCGGGGTCGCGCTGGGGCAGCAGTGTGCGCGCCGCCCGCTGACCCTGGGGCCCGCGGCGGCCAAGCTCGCGGTGGCGTCGGCGGTCGCCGCGGTGATGATGGTGGTGTTGGCATACGCCGCAGGCGGCCGGCTCGGCAACTTCGGTGAGGTCGGCGTCGACCAGGCCACGTTCGGGCCGGCGGTGTTCGTGTGGTTCGCCGGGATCGGTGGGCTGACCGTGGTGATGTCGGGAGGCATTGCCCGCTCGGCGAGGCGAGTCGCCGAGCCTGTACCCGAGCCGCAGGCCGCAGAGCCGTTCGACGACGAGGTGGCAGCTGAGTATCAGGCTGATGAGTACGAAGCTGATGAGTACGAAGCTGAGCCCGCTGACTATGAGGACGAAGCCGAAGTCGAGTACGAGAACCGTCACCACCCCGATGACGAGGAGCCTCCGCTCGACGTCGAGGAAGTAGACGTCGACATCACCGACGACGAACCGCTCGTGGCGTGGTCGAGTAGCGATACTGCCGCAAGCACCGACCGTTCCACTCACTACCCGGAAGATCCGGAGGAGCACTTCATCGTCGATCATGACGTGACCGGCGATGAGCCGCGCGACAGAGCCGACTAGGCTGCTGCGCGTGCAGCAACCGCTTCATGTGCCCCCCTGTGCGCCCGCGCGGCTTGTCGTGTTGGCTTCAGGCACGGGATCGCTGCTGGCTTCGCTACTGGCCGCCGCTGTCGACGAATATCCAGCCCGGGTGGTTGCGGTCGGGACGGACCGCGCGTGTGCCGCGCTCGATATCGCCGCAGAGGCCGGGGTGCCGTCCTATACGGTCCGCTTGGGCGACCATGCCGATCGGGCCGCCTGGGATGCGGAGCTGACCGCCGCGACGGAGGTCCACGAACCTGATCTGGTGGTCTCCGCGGGCTTCATGAAGATCCTTGGGCCCCAGTTTCTTTCGCGCTTCAACGGCAGGGTGGTCAACACCCATCCGGCGTTGCTGCCGGCATTCCCGGGAGCGCATGCGGTGCCTGAGGCGCTGGCGTACGGGGTGCGCGTGTCCGGGTGCACGGTGCACCTGGTCGACGCCGGAGTGGATACCGGGCCCATCCTCGCGCAGCGCGCCGTGGAGGTGGACGACGGGGACTCTGAAGAGACGTTGCACGAGCGCATCAAGGTCGTCGAACGGCGACTTCTGGTGGACGTGCTGGCCGCGCTGGCAACCCGCGGCGTGACCTGGACCGGACGAAAGGCGACCTTCGGATGTTGAGGACACAGCGATGAGCGACAAGCGACCGATCCGGCGCGCATTGGTCAGCGTCTACGACAAGACCGGCCTCGCCGACCTGGCCCGCGGCCTGCACGAGGCCGGCGTGACCATCGTCTCCACCGGTTCGACCGCGAAAACCATTGCCTCGACCGGTGTTCCGGTGACACCGGTCGAAGAGGTGACTGGCTTCCCCGAGGTGCTCGACGGCCGGGTGAAGACTCTGCACCCGCGCGTGCACGCCGGTCTGCTGGCCGATACCCGTAAGCCGGAACACCTTGCCGCCCTCCGGGAGTTGAATGTCGAGGCGTTCGAGTTGGTGGTGGTCAACCTCTACCCGTTCACCGAGACCGTGGAATCCGGTGCGTCGGTCGACGAATGCGTCGAACAGATCGACATCGGCGGCCCGTCGATGGTGCGGGCGGCAGCCAAAAACCATCCGAGCGTCGCGGTGGTGGTGGACCCGCTGGGCTATGACGGTGTGCTGGCCGCGGTACGCGGTGGCGGTTTCACCCTGGACGAGCGAAAGAAGTTGGCGTCGTTGGCGTTCCGGCACACCGCCGAATACGACGTCGCGGTGGCCGGCTGGATGGCGTCGACGCTGGCACCCGCAGAAGGCTCTGGGCCCGCGTCCGTCTTGCCCCAGTGGTTCGCCGGCACCTGGCACCGCAGCGCGGTCCTGCGGTACGGCGAGAACCCGCATCAGCAAGCCGCCGTGTACCGCGACGATTCCGTGTGGCCGGGCCTGGCGCAGGCCGAGCAGCTGCACGGCAAAGAGATGTCCTACAACAATTACACCGACGCCGACGCCGCATGGCGGGCCGCGTTCGACCACGAAGAGATCTGTGTCGCGATCATCAAGCACGCCAACCCGTGTGGCATCGCGATCTCGTCGGTTTCGGTCGCCGACGCGCATCGCAAGGCGCACGAGTGCGATCCGCTGAGCGCGTTCGGCGGCGTCATCGCCTCGAACACCGAGGTCAGTCTGGAGATGGCCGAGGCGGTCGCGGACATCTTCACCGAGGTGATCATCGCGCCGGCCTACGAGCCCGGTGCCGTGGAAGTGCTTGCGCGCAAGAAGAATATCCGCATCCTGGTTGCCTCGGAGCCGCTGACCGGAGGCGTCGAGATGCGCCAGATCAGCGGCGGTGTGCTGTTACAGCAGCGCGACGCGCTCGATGCCGAAGGCGACGACCCGAACAACTGGACGCTGGTCACCGGTCAGCCGGCCGACGAGCAGACGCTGACCGATCTGACTTTCGCCTGGCGGACCTGTCGGGCGGTCAAATCCAATGCCATCGTGGTCGCCAAGGACGGCGCCACCGTCGGTGTCGGAATGGGCCAGGTCAACCGGGTCGACGCGGCGCGCCTGGCCGTACAGCGCGCGGGGGACCGCGTGGTGGGCGCCGTCGCGGCCTCAGATGCGTTCTTCCCGTTCCCTGACGGGCTCGAGACTTTGACGCAGGCGGGGGTCAAGGCCATCGTGCACCCCGGCGGGTCGATGCGCGATGATGCGGTCACCGATGCCGCCGCCAAAGCGGGAATCAGCCTGTACCTCACGGGCGCCCGGCATTTCGCCCACTGAAATTGGCGACCATGGCGACTGCATCGAGGAAGGCCGTTGCATTGGCAGCCGCGGCGCTGGTGTTGACGTCGTGCACGCGTCTGACCGACGGCCACCCGATGGCCTCACAGGATCTGTTGGCGGCGGCGAAAACCGGAGAGCTGAAATGCAATCCGGTCGATGCACCACTGGTCACCGTGCCACGGGTGGACGCCGACGAGCCCACCATCAAGATTCCCCAGCCTCCGGGCTGGGATCGCATCGAGGGCCGCGACAACGACCTGCTGCGCTACACGATGACCAACAAGAACCTGCAGAACGGCAACTTCAGCCCCACGATCGTGATTGCGTTGGAAAGTGTGGCCGAGGCGATGACGCCGGACGACGTGTTCGCCGCGCAGCGTAAGTCGATCTCCACCCTTGGCGTGCCCGAAAGTGCCATGAAGGTCGACAACATCAAGATCTGCGGTCTGCCGGCGCAGACCGTGAATTACCAATTACCGCAGATGGGTGTGCTGCAACCACATCCGGCGACCGCGCTGTTCGTGGCCTACCGCAGCAAGCTGCGGACGTACTGCGCGGGGCTGACGGTGCAGACGACGGCACCCGACAACCCCATCTACAAGCGGGATTCCGAGATGATGGTGTCAGGCTTCCAGGTGTTGCCGGTGCAGCACCCTTAGGGCGCGCCTCAGTGCATCGCGATGGTGGCCTGCGCGTCGATGATCTTGTTGATGTCGGTCAACGAGCTCATGTCGCGGTACAAGGAGTCGGCGTTGATCTGCAGCACGAACGCGCCGCCAGGGGCGGGCACCGTCACCGTCTTCTGCGTGATGGCCCGGCGCCGGCCGTCCTTGACGTAGGACCCGCCCAGGGACACCGACGGGAATCCGTTGAGGTTCCCGCGGGTGACGCTGCCGACCGGCTCGTACTCGGAGAGATTCTGCAATTCGCTGGGCGCGAATTCGAGCAGCTTGTCGGTGTCCACGTCACCGACGAGCTTCGAGATCAACGAGATGGCCGACGGCGGATCCGTCGGGGTCACACTGTCGTTGACGATCGCCGAATAGGCCCATGCCGGGGTGCGGGTTCCGGCGTCGGCCCACGGCGGCGGGGTGGGCATGGTGAACACCGGCGCACCGGCGTCCCCGCGGTGGATGGATATTTCGGCGAACTTGTTGTCGTGGATGTAGTCGGCGATGGTGTATGAGTGGCCGGGCGGCTGCGACGGGGTGGACGCTGCCGTGAGACTCGGGGCGGACGCCGCCGTGGTGGTGTCCGGACCTGAGGTCGGTTGGTTGCCGCCGGACGTCACCGCCAGGGTGACACCGCCGACGAGCAGCACGACTGCGGCGATCGCGCCCGCGATCAGCAGCACCTTGCGCTTGCCCCGCGGCTTCTTCCGCGGCGCGATGAAAGGCGGTGGCGGCGGACCGAAGGTGGTCGACGGTGGCGGCATCGGGTTTATCGGACGTTTGCGGTGCGGCTCGGCAACCGCCCAGGGGGGCTCTGCTGGTGGCGCCGGCCACGGAGAGTGTGGATTCGACGGGGGCATCGGCCGCGGCGGCACGGGCATCGGCCGCGATACCGCGTGCGGTGTAGCCATCGGACCTACCGCAGGCGGGCGGGCGAGTGCCGGCATCTTGAGTGTCGCAGTGGTGCTCGCGGCGGCTTCGGCCAGCGCGGTGGCGAAGTCGTGGCAGCTGTCGTAGCGGTCCTTGGGATCTTTGGCCAACCCTTTGGCCATCACGGGATCAAATACGGTCAGTTCAGGTTTGGTCGCGGCAAGTTTGGGAACCGGTGAGCTCAGGTGGTGGCTGATGACTACTGCCGGGTTGCTGTGTGCATATGGCGGTGACCCGGTGAACAGCCGGTAGGCGGTGGCGGCCAGCGAGTATTGGTCGGCCCGGCCGTCCAGCATCTGGCCCAGCAGCTGTTCGGGCGCGGTGTAAGACATCGAGCCCACCGTGATGTTGGTGGAGGTCAGCCCGTTGACCTCGTCGGCCCGGCGCGCGATGCCGAAGTCGGTCAACATGATGCGGCGCTTGGTGCCTTGGTTGCCGGTGATGAGGATGTTGGCCGGCTTGACGTCGCGATGCAGTAGCTTGCGCTGGTGCGCGTAGTCCAGCGCGTCGCCCACCGCGGCTATGATCTCGATCACATCGTCGGCTGGCATTCCGGACGGATAGACGTCGTGGAGCAACCGGGCGGCGTCGTGGCCGTCGACGTAGTCCATCGAGATCCACAACCGGTCCTCGAACTCACCCCGGTCGTGCACACCGACGATGTGCGGATGCCACAGCGTGGCCGCCATGTCGGCTTCGAGGATAAACCTCTGACGGAACTCGTTGTCCGCGCTAACGGTCTGAGGAAGCACCTTGAGGGCATCCTCGCGCGGCAGCCGGGGGTGGGCAGCTAGATACACCTCACCCATGCCGCCGATGCTCACCAACCTGACGATGGTGAACCCCGCGAAGACCTGACCGCTTGCCAACGGCATGCGCGCAGAATACCGGTCCAGCGGCAGTCGCCACGACTTTGTCGGCCTACGGCGACCGGGAGTCAGGAAGTAGCCATGCCGAGCCGCGGGCGCAGTCGTAGCGTGGAGTCGTGAGCCAACCCAGAAACGATGGTCGCCGGCAGCCCGGCTCCGGCGATCTCCCTCGCACGGTCGGTGAGCTGCGCGCATCCGGGCATCACGAGCGGGGGGTGAAGGCCGAAATCCGGGAGAACCTGCTGGCCGCCCTTGCGGACCGGCGAGACGTGTGGCCCGGCATCCTCGGCTTCGACGACACCGTGATTCCGCAACTGGAACGGGCGCTGATCGCCGGACACGACGTGGTGCTGCTCGGGGAGCGCGGCCAGGGCAAAACCCGGCTGCTGCGGGCGCTGACCGGGCTGCTCGACGAGTGGACGCCGGTGATCGCCGGCGCCGAGTTGGGCGAGCACCCGTACAGCCCGATCACCCCGGAATCGATCCGCCGCGCTGCCGATTCCGGCGAGGACCTGCCGATCGAATGGCGGCACCGCAGCGAGCGTTACACCGAGAAGCTCGCCACCCCTGACACCAGCGTCGCTGACCTGGTCGGTGACATCGATCCGATCAAGGTCGCCGAGGGCCGTAGCCTCGGCGATCCGGAAACCATCGCCTACGGTCTGATTCCCCGCGCGCACCGCGGCATCGTGGCCGTCAACGAGCTGCCCGACCTCGCCGAGCGGATCCAGGTGGCGATGCTCAATGTCATGGAGGAACGCGACATCCAGGTGCGTGGCTACACCCTGCGGCTGCCGTTGGACGTACTCGTCGTCGCCAGCGCCAACCCGGAGGACTACACCAACCGCGGTCGCATCATCACCCCGCTCAAGGACCGGTTCGGCGCCGAGATCCGCACGCACTATCCGCTGGAAATCGAATCGGAGATCGGCGTGATCCGCCAGGAGGCACACCTGGCGGCCGAGGTGCCGGAGTACCTGCTGGGTGTGCTCGCCCGGTTCGCCCGCAATCTGCGTGAATCGAGTTCGATCGACCAACGCTCCGGGGTGTCGGCGCGGTTCGCGATCGCGGCGGCCGAGACGGTCGCGGCGTCGGCTCGGCATCGCGCGGCGATCCTGGGCGAGGACGACCCGGTGGCGCGCGTTGTGGACCTCGCCACGGTGATCGACGTGTTGCGCGGCAAGCTGGAGTTCGAGACCGGCGAGGAGGGTCGCGAGCAGGCGGTGTTGGAGCATCTGCTCCGACGGGCCACCGCCGACACCGCGCAACGGCTGCTCGGCGGCATCGACGTCGGCCCGGTGGTGGTCGCGGTCGAGGAAGGCTCCCCGGTGACCACCGGCGAGCGGGTCTCGGCCAAGGACGTGTTGGCGGCACTGCCTGCGCTGCCTGCCCTGGATGCGGTGGCCGCTCGCCTGGGCGCCCGGTCCATAGGGCAACGGGCTGCGGCGGTCGAGCTCGCGTTGGAAGCGCTGTACCTGGCCAAGCGCATCGACAAGGTGAGTGGGGAGGGGGAAACCGTCTATGGGTAGTGGCCACGCTGCCGGTGGGCACGGGCACACCTCGCGGTACTCCCGCTACACCGGCGGGCCGGATCCGCTGGCGCCGCCGATCGATTTGCGCGACGCGCTCGAGCAGATTGGTCAGAGCGTGATGGAGGGTAGCTCGCCGCGCCGCGCGTTCTCAGAGCTGCTGCGCCGCGGTACGCGCGATATGCGCGGCACCGACCGGCTGGCCGCCGAGGCGAACCGGCGACGACGGGAACTGCTGCAGCGCAACAACCTCGACGGCACGTTGCGGGAGATCAAGAAGCTGCTCGATGAGGCTGTGCTCGCCGAGCGTAAGGAGCTGGCTCGCGCTCTGGACGACGACGCGCGGTTCGGCGAACTGCAGCTCGATTCTTTGTCGCCGTCACCGGCCAAGGCTGTGCAAGAGCTCTCGGAGTACTCGTGGCGCTCACCCGAGGCGCGCGAAAAGTATGAGCAGATCAAGGATCTGCTCGGTCGAGAGCTGCTCGATCAGCGCTTCGCCGGTATGAAAGAGGCGTTGGAGAACGCGACCGACGAGGATCGTCAGCGCGTCAACGACATGCTCGACGATCTGAATGACTTGCTGGACAAGCACGCTCGCGGTGAGGACACCGAGCAGGACTTTCAAGATTTCATGGCCAAGCACGGCGAGTTCTTTCCGGAGAACCCGGCCAACGTCGACGAGTTGCTCGACTCGCTGGCGCAGCGGGCGGCCGCCGCTCAGCGCTTCCGCAACAGCCTCTCGCCGCAGCAGCGTGCCGAGCTGGACGCCCTTGCCGAGCAGGCTTTCGGATCGCCGTCGCTGATGAACGCCCTGAACCGGCTCGACGCGCATCTGCAGGCAGCCCGCCCCGGCGAGGATTGGACAAGTGCGCAGCGGTTCTCCGGCGACAACCCCATGGGCATGGGGGAGAGCACGCAAGCGCTGGCCGACATCGCCGAGCTGGAGCAGTTGGCCGACGCGTTGTCGCAGAGCTATTCCGGGGCCACGATGGAGGACGTCGACCTCGATGCGCTGGCCCGGCAACTCGGCGACCAGGCCGCCGTCGATGCCCGCACTCTGGCAGAGCTGGAACGGGCACTGGTCAATCAGGGCTTCCTGGATCGCGGATCCGACGGGCAGTGGCGGCTCTCGCCCAAGGCCATGCGTCAGCTCGGGCAGGCGGCGTTGCGGGATGTGGCACAGCAACTTTCGGGACGGCACGGGGAACGCGACACACGCCGCGCCGGGGCGGCCGGCGAGCTGACCGGGGCCACCCGGCCGTGGCAGTTCGGCGATACCGAACCGTGGAACGTCACCAGGACCGTGACCAACGCCGTGCTGCGCCAAGCCGGCAGGCGGGCGGACGGCCCAGCGGTGCCGATTCAAGTCGCGGTTCAGGATGTCGAGATCTCCGAGACCGAGACGCGCACCCAAGCATGCGTGGCGCTGCTGGTGGACACGTCGTTCTCGATGGTGATGGAGAACCGCTGGCTGCCGATGAAGCGCACCGCGCTGGCTTTGAATCATCTGGTCAGCACCCGGTTTCGGTCGGATGCCCTGCAGATCATCGCGTTCGGCCGCTATGCCCGCACCCTGAGTGCCGCTGAATTGACTGCGCTGGAAGGGGTTTACGAGCAGGGCACCAACCTGCATCACGCGCTGGCCCTGGCGTCGCGGCACCTGCGTCGTCACCCCAATGCGCAGCCCGTGGTGCTTGTGGTCACCGACGGTGAGCCGACTGCGCATCTCGAAGGATTCGGCGGCGCTGGGGCTGATTCCGCGTCAGCGCCGGAGGTGTTCTTCGACTACCCACCGCATCCCCGCACCATCGCCCACACCGTGCGGGGTTTCGACGAGGTCGCTCGGCTGGGTGCCCAGGTGACGATCTTCCGGCTCGGCAGTGATCCCGGGTTGGCCCGCTTCATCGACCAGGTGGCCCGACGCGTCGCAGGTCGCGTGGTTGTGCCGGATCTCGACGGTCTCGGCGCCGCGGTCGTCGGCGACTATCTGCGGTCCCGCCGGCACTAGCCGGTTCGTGCCCGCCAGACCGTTCGCCGGACGAGTTCGTGTACTGCCATGAGCGCGTGCAGTGGACCCCACTCGGCGGGGATGTAGTCGCGTGCCCGGACCAATCGGGCTGCCAATTCCGGCGATTCGTCGCGCAGGATGTACCGGGCACGCCGAGCATGAAAAGTGTTCGACGCGATCTTGATGGCCGGGGCATCGGCCAGCAGGGGAATCGAATTGGTGATGTTCTCCACCGTCGTCCGCGATTGGTCGTCGAGACGGATGTTGACAGCAGGAACTCCGAGTGACACGACGGCGTAGTTGGCCATCATCTGGGCTTCCGAAAGCGCCGACCGCACGGCTCCGCCGGAGAATACGAACCGCGCATGCGACGGGTCCGTAGAACGCACAGCGATGCGCACTCGCCAACGGTGCAGGGCAGGTGACGGGCAGCCGAGAACAAGAACGGCCTCACCGGCGGCTATCCGACGAGGATCTAGACCGTCGGACGGCAGGGCTTCCCGAGATGCCCGCCATGTTCGCCACTCACACCATGCCAGCCCCGCACAGGCCGCGACCGTGACGACACGGAGGTTTCTGCTCCAGGTGCTCATTGCGCCATTATCGTGCGCCCATTTCGCCGAAAGTGTCGCGCAGACGCGCTCAGCGACATTCTCGTCGAATTCGCGGCGGGATGCCTAGGCTGGAGCCACGACGCGTCCAAGTCCGGAGAGGGGATGCATGTCTCAGGTGGCAGAGCCGGAACCCGACGATCAGACCAACGAGCCGACTGAAATCACCTTCGACGAACACTTGCACCCAGCCCGGCCTCGGGCGTTGCGGTTTCGTCCGAGGGTCAAGGCGCCGTTCATCCGCCGTTCGGTGGCCCAGGACGGGCCCGCCACGGGTGACAACCCGGCGTATGTGTCGTGGCTGCTGAGCCAGTCGATGCTGGCCGACGCCAACGAGATCAGCCAGCAGTTCTCCGGCCAGGGTTCGATGTGGCAGAACCCGTACGCCACGCCCAGCCCGCGGGGCGCCGTCGACACCGCGGCGGTGTGGTTCACTGCCTATCCGCTTTCGCTGATCACCCGGCCGGGGCAGTCGTTTCTCAAGGCCATGGCCGATGAGGACATGTGGAAGGCGTTCGCCGAGATCGGTGTTGACGCCATCCACACGGGTCCGGTCAAACGGGCGGGTGGCATATCGGGCTGGCAGCTGACGCCGAGCGTCGACGGGCACTTCGACCGCATCAGCACCCAGATCGACCCGGCCTTCGGCACCGAGGAGGAGTTCCGGCAGATGTGTGGGACCGCCAACTGGTACGGCGGCACCATCATCGACGACATCGTGCCCGGCCACACCGGCAAGGGTGCGGACTTCCGGTTGGCCGAGATGAAGTACGCCGACTATCCCGGCATCTACCACATGGTCGAGGTCGACCCGCTGGACTGGGACCACCTGCCCGACGTGCCGCACGGGCGCGACTCGGTCAACATCGACACCGTGACCGAGGACTGGCTCGACAAGGCCGGGTACATCATCGGGCGGCTGCAGCGGGTGATCTTCTACGCCGAGGGTGTCAAGGAAACCAATTGGAGTGTCACGCGACCGGTGGTGGGCATCGACGGCGTCGAGCGGCGCTGGGTGTATCTGCACTACTTCAAGGATGGGCAACCGTCGATCAACTGGCTGGACCCGTCGTTCGCCGGCATGCGGCTGGTGATCGGCGATGCGTTGCATTCCCTGACCGATCTGGGTACCGGTGGGCTTCGGTTGGATGCCAATGGTTTTCTCGGCGCGGAGAAGACCGCGGCCGAGGACAGTACGGCCTGGTCGGAGGGGCACCCGCTCTCGGAGGCGGCCAACCATTTGATCGCGAGCATGGTCCGCAAGGTCGGCGGGTTCACCTTCCAGGAACTGAACCTGACCATTGACGACATCCGCGAGATCGGGCAGGCCGGCGCAGACTTGTCGTACGACTTCATCAACCGCCCGGCCTACCAGCACGCGCTGGCGACGGGCGACACCGAGTTCCTGCGGCTGACCCTGCGGACCACCCTCGAACTCGGGGTCGAGCCGGCATCGCTGGTGCATGCGTTGCAGAACCACGACGAGCTGACCTATGAACTCGTGCACTGGTCGACCGGCCACCGCGACGACATCTACACCTTCCGGGGTGAAGAGGTCACCGGGGAAGCCCTCGGCGACATCATCCGTGGCGACCTCACCGAGAAACTGACCGGTGAAAATGCGCCGTACAACTTGGTTTTCACCACCAACGGTATCGCCTGCACCACGGCCACCGTCATCGCCGCCGCGCTTGGCATCACGGATCTGGACGAGATCGACGCCGCCGGAGGCGAGCGAAGCGACGGGGTGTCTGTGGACCAGATCCGGCGCGCGCACCTGCTGCTGGCGATGTTCAATGCGCTGCAGCCGGGCGTGTTCGCGCTGTCCGGCTGGGATATGTGCGGGATGCTGACGCTTCCGGTGGCCGACGTGGAAGCACTTCTGCACGGCGGAGATACGCGCTGGATTCACCGGGCCGCGCATGATCTGATGGGCCACAACCCGACGGCGACCCGATCGATCGCCGGAATGCCGAGGGGGAGAAGCCTTTACGGGTCGATCCCGGAGCAGCTGGTCGACGAGACCAGCTTTCTGCGACAGCTCCAGGCCATCCTCCGCGTCCGCAAGCACTACGAGATCGCCACCAGTCGCCAGGTCGACATTCCCGAGGTGTCCCATCGCGGCATGCTGGTGCTCGTTCACGAGTTGGCCAACGGTGACCACCAACTCACGGTGCTCAACTTCGCGAACGAGGACATCGCGGGTACCGTGCGCTCGAAGGCGCTGCCGCCTGGGGCGTCGGTGTCGGACATGTTCACCGGCAAGACGCTGGCCACCGTTGACGATCTGCACAGCTTCGCCATCGAAATGCCTGCCCACCATGGCATGTCGCTTTTGGTGGACGGATTGCCTACGCCGCGGGGCGAAGTCGGGCAGTGATGCCGCCGAGGTCGAAGGCGAACATGTCGGGCCGGAAGACGTGGCCGCCGAGCATCGAAGCCAGCCATCGAGAATCCACCGACCGCTCGGCCGTTGTACTCGGCGTACGTACGGAAGTTCGCCTCGATCCTCTCGGAACAGATGGCCCTTATGAGATCGATCAGCCGGCCGTCAGGACGCCAGCGCGAGCGGGCGGGCCTCGCCGTCGGTACCGACAATACGGTCGACGGCGTGGCCGAACCGGTGCTCGATGCGGTCCATGAGATGGTGGAACTGGGCTGCATCCGAGATATCGGCGGTGATCGCGATGATCTGAGATGCGCTGTAGCCATGCATGATTCGGGTTAGGGGCGCTGGGTGGCGGGCTGTGACGGCGACCCGACACCCGGCCTGTAGCAGGCGGCGGGCGGTGTCGCGGCCGGTGTCCGTATCCGCGTCGAGGACCAGGACGACTTCGCTGCTGCGGGGCTGTGTCGACATCGTTTCTCCTTCGCGTTCGGATGTTTTCAGCTAACCGCCGTCACCTTGGCGGCCGATGAGAAGCCGATGTGATGTGCACTTGAATTGTGGGAGGGGATTCGCCCGTTGTAGACGTGCGGCACCCGGGGAATCGGGCCGAGTGCCGCACGCCCGGCCCTCGGGGGGAAGGGCCTTCCACCGGAATGAACGCGGTGGATGGCGCGATACGCGGCCGGACACAACGTCTTGTCCAGCAACGGATTCCGAGCGGATGGCGAGCCGTGGAAAATCCAGCCTACGAGTGCGCACTGGGCGGCTGGTGAGCGTTGGCTGGGAAATCGATGTGGTGCCGTAGTCGTCGGTTTGCGAGCGGCTGTCGGCAAAGTTTGTACTGGATTCGGCCGATATGCCGGCGAGTGGTCGCTACAACCTGCAACCGCTGATCGGTATGTGACGCAGAAAGAGCGGCCCGTTTGGGTGTCGTTATTCTTCGATTTGGTTGCGTCGCTTCTTGCGTTTGATCCCGACGCTGCCCCACAGTGAGAAGCCGCGGATATGTACCCGCGGGGCGCCGGGGGCACCCTCGCCGTTGACCGAATGGGCGAAGCTTCCCATAACAGCGTGCCCACCGATATCCACATTCACTTCCGGCGGCACCAGAATGGTCTGCCCGCCGCAAATCGAATAGGACCGGATTTCGACATCAGGTGCGGTGAAATCGGCGTAGCGCATATCGACAACACCGCCGCCGAAAAGCGTGAATGTGGTGAGTCTCTTCGGCACATTCCAGCGGCCGCGGCGCTCGAATCCACTCATGATGGCCAGCAGTAGAGTCGATGGTGCGGGATGGCAGGCACCATTGGGACACGGAATAACGCCGAGCAGATCATTGCTCAACCGGGCCAAATCGTCATACGTCTGCGCGGAGTAAGCCTTGGTCAACCGGTCCTCGTACTCCGTCATGGGCAGTCGACCTGTGGCCGCCGCGTCAGTGAGCAGCTGCGCCACCTGAATCCGATCGGTGTCGGCAGCTCGCGTCGAGCGGTTCTGCGGCGCTGAAGTGCTCATCAGGCACGAGCCTACGACGAACGTCGGTACATGCAAGACGGTTGACCAAACTGTGCCGTCGGTCTCAGCAGCGAACCGGGAACCTGTCAATACTTTTATTGGGCTGAACTGAGGTGATCCCGGAAAGTTGTGGCGCCGACCGCATTATCGGGGACCAAATTGGCACCTGATTTGTAACCTGCGACAATGCGGCCGCCGAGCGTGAGTCTGACCACACGACGCCTGCTCGCCCGTGCCGCAAGGTACATACGACCCAATTCGTCATGATCGCGCACCTCGGGACCGCCGATATCGGCCACCCGACCGGCTGGCGCGGAATCGACCAATTCGACCAATCTGGCAGCGACGTCCCGGGTGCTGATCGGTTGGAACCGCACACCCCGCAGGGCGCACAGCACCGGCGAGAATCGCTGGACGGCGAAGATCTTCTCGATCAGTTCGTGGAACTGCGTCGCGCGCACGACCGTGTGGCCGATGTCCGAAGCTGCCAGTGCCTCCTCGGCCCGCAGCTTGGCCTTGTAGTAGGGCAGCGGGATGCGGTCGATCCCGACGATCGAGATGTACACGAGATGCTCGATGCCGGCTCGGTCGGCTGCGGCGATCAGGTTCTCCGTGGCCCTGACGTCCTTGTTGCCGGTGGGCTGAGTCGCGCAGTGGACGACGACGTCGACGCCGTCGAGCGCGGCGTCCAGTCCGGTCCCCGCGCTGAGATCGCCCTGACACCAATGCACGCCGGTGTATCCGATGTGCTTGTGGCGGCTCAGGGCCCGGACGGAATGACCGGCGGCCGTCACCTCCGGCACCACGTGGTGGCCGAGCGTTCCGGTGGCGCCGGTGACCAATACGCACCGAGGCATGCTCTCCAGGCTAGATGCGTGGAGGAAAAACGACACCCCCGCGGAACTGCCTCGTCGAACCGGACGAGGACCAGTAGCTGCCCCGGGACCCGGTCAGCCCTTGTTGACCGTGTTGTTGCTGCCGGTGTTCGTAACCTTCGGGTCGCCGGCCTTGTAGGTCACGGTGTTGTTGAACCCGAGCACGGCCAGATCTTTGTCGATCTGCTCGAAGGTGATCTTGTTGTCCGAACCGCCGATGTTGACGCTGGCGCACGTGCCTTTGACGGTCAGGGTGTTGTTGGTACCACCGACAGTGAGTGATTTGCCGTTGGCGCAATCGATGTCGGCAGTCGTCCCGACGGACGCGTAGTTGATCGTGTTGCCGATTTCGACGTTGAGACCCGAACTGCCGGCTGTCGCTGACGGCGAAGAGTTGTTCTTGTTGTCCGAGCTGCCGCATGCGGACAGCGCGCAAACCGTGGCACCCGCCGCAACGACGCCGATGATCCCGGTGATGTAGCTATGCATGTTCTCTCACTTTCCGATCACGCGACGGTGTTGCCCTTCGGTCTAATCCGGTGTCACGACATCTGATGCAGGGAAGCGTACGTTGCGATGCCACCGCTTCGGCGGCTCTTGGTCGGTTCGGTGTGCCTGGGTGATTAGTCGCGTGAGTTCACAGTGCTCGGTAGCGTGTTGTCCGATGCGTCGGCGTGTTGTGGAGGCTGCTGCCGTGGCGGTCACCGCGATCGTGACTGTCGCGGGGTGCTCGCACATCGTCAGCGGGACGGCGCAGCGGGCCGACGCCGGTAGCGCGGGCTCGGACCGTGGTTACGGATATGTCGATGACCGATGCGGTCTGTTGGGCGACACCTCGGTCCAGGAATTTCTCAAGGCGGACAACATCGTCCGTCCCTACAGCGGCGCGGTCTGTCAGTACGTGCTGTCGCGCAGGGGCGGGCCGAACGCTGCGCCGCTGATGCTCGACGTGGTGTTCTCGTGGTTCGAATCGGGATCTCTTGAGCGTGAGCATGCGGTGGCCCAAGATCGGAAAGCGCAGATCACCGACATTGTCGTCGACCGCCATCAGGCATTCCTGGCGCGCCGTGACGTTACCGGCGCGGCGTGCTCCGCCACCGCAGCGGCGGGTTCGGGCGTGCTCAGCTGGTGGGTGCAGTACCGCGGCCAGAATGGCGGCGATCCGTGCCAGGACGCTCAGATGCTGTTGTCCAAGACGTTGCAGGCGGAGCTCTGACCATGGTTACGCGCACCGTGATCGCAGGTGCCGCTTTCGGTGCGCTGGTGCTGGTGGCGTGTGGAACGTCGGAGCGCCCGGACTTGCCGCCGGCGGCCGTAGCCGGCGGCGGCTTCCACGCCACGGACTGCAACGGCGTCACCGATGCCGACGTGACCAAGGCCGCCGGTCCGATGTTCACCAAGACCGTGGTCAACGACTCGGGCTGCTTCTGGCAGGAGAACACCGTGCTCGGCACCTTCGGTGCTGGCATGGGCATCTCCACCTGGTGGTACCGGGGGAGTGACATGGACACCGAGCGGGCGCTGGAAGAACACGCCGGGCGCACGCTGACCGAGCTGTCCCTCAACGGGAACAAAAGCTTCAAAGCGGCCGACGCGAACGTCTGCAGCATCTATGTCAGCAAGGGCGCTGACGTCATCACCTGGTCGATCCAGTCGATGAACCCCGCCGTCTTGCCGGATCTGTGCACGATCACCGAGCAACTCGCCCAAGTCAGCCAGGGCCGCGTGAACTGAAACGACGAGTCGGACGGACTACAGTTTCACGGCCGACATCATCTCGATGCTGAACACCGTGGCTCAGGGGCGTACCCGCGAGGACGCCATCGTGGCGATGGCCAGCGCCTATCGCAGCTGTGCCCACCACCATCCCGGCCGGTATTCGGCGTTCACCCGGATGCTGTTGCACTCGGCGTCTGGTATGGAGCGGCGATAGGCGTAGGCTCTGACCTGCGATTAGTCGACTGCGTACGAGTTTGGTTCGGCGCGGTCGGCCCTGGTATTGTGGTGGATCGTGCCTGGCCGGAAAGGCGCATGCGGCTGAGTGTTTTCGCAAGCGTGCCCGCACGCCGGGCTAATTTGCATGTCTAACACGTATCGGAATTATTCCGACGTGGGCGCGTGCGACACGCCCGGGCGCGGGGTACGTACCCGGGGGGAACCCGCAGTACAGAGACTTGAAGAACGACAGAGCAGCACAAAGCAACACACAGAAAGCCGGTACATGCCAACCATCAACCAGCTGGTCCGCAAGGGTCGCCGCGACAAGGTCGCGAAGGTCAAGACCGCGGCCCTCAAGGGCAGCCCGCAGCGCCGCGGCGTGTGCACCCGCGTGTACACCACCACCCCGAAGAAGCCGAACTCGGCGCTTCGTAAGGTTGCCCGCGTGAAGCTGACCAGCGGGGTTGAGGTCACCGCTTACATCCCGGGTGAGGGTCACAACCTGCAGGAGCACTCGATGGTGCTGGTGCGTGGCGGTCGTGTGAAGGACCTCCCCGGCGTCCGTTACAAGATCATCCGCGGGTCGCTGGACACCCAGGGTGTCAAGAACCGCAAGCAAGCCCGTAGCCGTTACGGCGCCAAGAAGGAGAAGAGCTGATGCCGCGCAAGGGTCCCGCGCCGAAGCGTCCGTTGGTCAACGATCCGGTCTACGGGTCGCAGCTGGTCACCCAGCTGGTCAACAAGGTCCTGCTGGACGGCAAGAAGTCGCTGGCCGAGCGCATTGTCTACGGTGCGCTGGAGCAGGCCCGCGACAAGACCGGCACCGATCCGGTCGTCACCCTCAAGCGTGCGCTCGACAACGTCAAGCCCGCTCTCGAGGTGCGTAGCCGCCGCGTCGGTGGCGCGACCTATCAGGTCCCGGTCGAGGTGCGCCCCGATCGCTCCACCACGCTGGCATTGCGCTGGCTGGTCAGCTTCTCCAAGGCCCGTCGCGAGAAGACCATGGTCGAGCGCCTCGCCAACGAGATCCTCGACGCCAGCAATGGCTTGGGTGCCGCGGTCAAGCGTCGCGAGGACACCCACAAGATGGCCGAAGCGAACCGGGCTTTCGCGCACTACCGCTGGTGATATCCGCGCCCGGCATCCAGAGTCGGGTGCCAGTGGGCGCGTAATCGAACACCTAATCAAGCAAGCGAAAGAGTGGGAAGACTTCCGTGGCACAGGACGTGCTGACTGACCTGAGCAAGGTCCGCAACATCGGCATCATGGCGCACATCGACGCCGGCAAGACGACGACGACCGAGCGCATCCTCTACTACACCGGCGTCAACTACAAGATCGGCGAGACGCACGACGGCGCCTCCACGACCGACTGGATGGAGCAGGAGCAGGAGCGGGGTATCACCATCACCTCCGCCGCTGTGACGTGCTTCTGGAACGGCAACCAGATCAACATCATCGACACCCCCGGGCACGTCGATTTCACCGTCGAGGTGGAGCGCTCGCTGCGCGTGCTCGATGGTGCGGTCGCCGTCTTCGACGGCAAGGAAGGCGTCGAGCCGCAGTCCGAGCAGGTGTGGCGACAGGCCGACAAGTACGACGTCCCGCGTATCTGTTTCGTCAACAAGATGGACAAGTTGGGCGCGGACTTCTACTTCACCGTGCAGACCATCAAGGACCGCCTCGGTGCCAAGCCGCTGGTGATCCAGCTGCCGATCGGTGCCGAGAACGACTTCGAGGGCATCGTCGACCTGGTCGAGATGAACGCCAAGGTGTGGCGTGGCGAGACCAAGCTCGGTGAGAGCTACGAGACCGTCGAGATTCCCGCGGAACTGGCCGAGCGGGCCGCCGAGTACCGTGCCGAGCTCCTCGATACCGTCGCCGAGACGGACGAGGCGCTGCTGGAGAAGTACCTGGGCGGCGAAGAGCTGACCATCGACGAGATCAAGGGCGCGATCCGCAAACTGACGGTATCCAGCGAGCTGTACCCGGTGCTGTGTGGCAGCGCGTTCAAGAACAAGGGCGTGCAGCCCATGCTCGACGCGGTCATCGACTACCTGCCGTCGCCGCTGGACGTCGAATCGGTCCGCGGCCACGCCCCGGGCAAGGAGGACGAGGAAATCCTGCGTCGTCCGTCCACCGACGAGCCGTTCGCCGCGCTGGCGTTCAAGATCGCCGTGCATCCGTTCTTCGGCAAACTGACCTACGTGCGTGTGTACTCGGGCAAGGTCGAGTCCGGCGCGCAGGTCATCAACGCCACCAAGGGCAAGAAGGAGCGTCTGGGCAAGCTGTTCCAGATGCACGCCAACAAAGAAAACCCAGTGGACACGGCCAGTGCGGGTCACATCTACGCGGTGATCGGTCTCAAGGACACCACCACCGGCGACACCTTGAGCGATGCGAACAACCAGGTCGTGCTGGAGTCGATGACCTTCCCGGACCCGGTCATCGAGGTGGCCATCGAGCCCAAGACCAAGAGTGACCAGGAGAAGCTGGGTACCGCGATCCAGAAGCTCGCCGAAGAGGATCCCACCTTCAAGGTGCACCTGGACCAGGAGACCGGCCAGACCGTCATCGGCGGCATGGGCGAGCTTCACCTGGACATCCTGGTGGACCGCATGCGCCGCGAGTTCAAGGTCGAGGCCAACGTCGGCAAGCCGCAGGTGGCCTACCGCGAGACCATCCGCCGCAAGGTGGAGAAGGTCGAGTTCACCCACAAGAAGCAGACGGGTGGCTCGGGCCAGTTCGCGAAGGTGCTCATCGACCTGGAGCCGTTCCACGGCGAGGACGGTGCGACCTACGAGTTCGAGAACAAGGTCACCGGTGGCCGCATCCCGCGTGAGTACATCCCGTCGGTGGATGCCGGTGCGCAGGACGCCATGCAGTACGGCGTGCTGGCCGGCTACCCGCTGGTGAACCTGAAAGTCACGCTGCTCGACGGCGCCTACCACGAGGTCGACTCCTCGGAAATGGCGTTCAAGGTCGCCGGCTCGCAGGTGCTGAAGAAGGCCGCGCAGGCCGCGCAGCCGGTCATTCTCGAGCCCATCATGGCTGTCGAGGTCATCACGCCTGAGGACTACATGGGCGAGGTGATCGGCGACTTGAACTCCCGCCGTGGTCAGATCCAGGCCATGGAGGAGCGCAGTGGTGCGCGCGTCGTCAAGGCGCAGGTGCCGCTGTCGGAGATGTTCGGCTACGTCGGCGACCTCCGGTCGAAGACCCAGGGCCGGGCGAACTACTCCATGGTGTTCGATTCGTACGCTGAAGTTCCGGCGAACGTGTCGAAGGAGATCATCGCGAAGGCGACGGGTCAGTAAAGCACTGAAGGCCGCTTGCGGCCGAGGCGCCAACTGAGCCGGAGTCGAGCAGTCGATCCGAGTGAAGGCGACGGGCCAGTGACCCGGTAGCCTCGCAGACCGCACAACTGAACACATCAATACTGCTTTAAGACAAAGCACCAACAAGTCCAGGAGGACACCACAGTGGCGAAGGCGAAGTTCGAGCGGACGAAGCCGCACGTCAACATCGGGACCATCGGTCACGTTGACCACGGCAAGACCACGCTTACTGCAGCAATCACCAAGGTTCTGCACGACAAGTACCCGGAGTTGAACGAATCGCGCGCATTCGACCAGATCGACAATGCGCCTGAGGAGCGTCAGCGCGGTATCACCATCAACATCTCCCACGTGGAGTACCAGACCGACAAGCGTCATTACGCCCACGTGGACGCCCCCGGTCACGCTGACTACATCAAGAACATGATCACCGGTGCGGCCCAGATGGACGGCGCCATCCTGGTGGTCGCCGCCACGGACGGCCCCATGCCGCAGACCCGCGAGCACGTGCTGCTGGCCCGCCAGGTGGGTGTGCCCTACATCCTGGTCGCGCTGAACAAGTCGGACGCGGTGGACGACGAAGAGCTCATCGAGCTCGTCGAGATGGAGGTCCGCGAGCTGCTGGCCGCGCAGGACTTCGACGAGGACGCCCCTGTCGTTCGGGTTTCGGCGCTCAAGGCGCTGGAAGGCGACGAGAAGTGGGTCAAGTCGGTTGAGGACCTGATGGACGCCGTCGACGAGTCGATCCCGGATCCGGTTCGTGAGACCGACAAGCCGTTCCTGATGCCCGTCGAGGATGTCTTCACCATCACCGGTCGTGGCACCGTGGTCACCGGCCGCGTCGAGCGTGGTGTGGTCAACGTCAACGAAGAGGTCGAGATCGTCGGCATCCGCCCGACCACGACCAAGACCACCGTCACCGGTGTCGAGATGTTCCGCAAGCTGCTCGACCAGGGCCAGGCCGGTGACAACGTCGGTCTGCTGCTGCGCGGCATCAAGCGTGAGGACGTCGAGCGTGGCCAGGTTGTGGTCAAGCCCGGCACCACCACCCCGCACACCGATTTCGAAGGCCAGGTCTACATCCTGTCCAAGGACGAGGGTGGCCGCCACACGCCGTTCTTCAACAACTACCGTCCGCAGTTCTACTTCCGCACCACCGACGTGACCGGTGTTGTGACGCTGCCGGAGGGCACCGAGATGGTCATGCCCGGTGACAACACCGACATCTCCGTCAAGCTGATCCAGCCCGTCGCCATGGATGAGGGCCTGCGCTTCGCGATCCGCGAGGGTGGCCGTACCGTCGGCGCCGGCCGGGTTACCAAGATCAACAAGTAGGCCCGCCTACGTGATCAACAAGTAGGCCCGCCTACGTGATCAACAAGTAGTTGTTGATCTGACGCTCGCAGAAAGCGGCGCTCACCTTCGGGTGGGCGCCGCTTTTGTTTGCCGGTTGCGAGCGGTGTAACGCCTGTGACTTCTGAGGCGACTTCCTAGGTAAGCTAGCTTTGTCTGTGGAAAAACAGGGGGTCGCTGTGTTCCATCGTCCGTTTGTGGCGGTATGTGCCGCTATCGGTGTCATGGGGCTGGCGGGCTTGTCCGCTGCTCCAGCGCATGCCGCCCCGGGATGTCCTGACGTGCACTGGATCGGTGCCGCCGGCTCGGGCGAGCGGAACAATCCGACGGCCAATGGCGGGATGGGCCGGGTGATCTACCAGTCCCTGCAGGATCTTTCCCGGCAGGTCCAACGCGACGGTCGCACCGTCACCGCCGAGGCGGTCAACTATCCGGCGGTGGCCGTACCCGATACGGGCAATCTGCTGGGCTGGGCCGGTTTCATGAACAGCGTCGATACCGGGGTCACCGCGTTGGCCAATCAGTACGCCGCCTTCACCCAGCAGTGCCCATCCACCAAGGTGGTGCTGGCCGGATACTCCCAAGGCGCGATGGTGGTGCACCGAAATCTGCAAACGCTCGCGAGCAGTCCGAATCTGGCCGCCGTGTTGTTGGTCGCCGATGGTGATCGGTTGCCGGCCGACCCGACGTACAACCTGGGTAGCGCTACCGCGGCGCAGGCCGGGGGAGGGATGGGAATGGCACAGCAGTGGCCGATCATGGCGCATGCGCCCACCTCCCCGCTGCCGCTGTCTGTCGGATCCCGCACGATCAGCGTGTGCGATGTGGGCGATCCAGTCTGCGATGCCATTTCAGATGACGACGATGTGACTCCTGCGGGCGTGGCGATTCACACGGGCTACGGTCGTTCGCGTGCCGGCGGGTACGCGTGGACCTGGCCGCTGTATCAACTGCTGGCTCCGACGGTGTCGGTCAGCCAGCTCACGCCTGTCGGACCGCCGATGTGACCGGTGCTCGCGGCTGAGTGGGCGATACTCTGACGGACAATTTCGCGTTGGCGTTCTGGGGAGGGCCAGATGATCGGGCGATATCTGAAGGCTCAGCTGTGGGTACTGCTCTGCGGCGGTCTGGTCGGGCCGATTTTTCTTGTCGTGTATTTCGCGATCGGCGAGGCGAGCTTGCTGCGGTGGATGTTCTGGACCGGTCTGCTCATCACCGCGGCGGATGTCCTGATAGCCCTGGCCATCACGAACTACGGCGCCAAGTCCGCGGCCAAGTCGCAGTTCTTGGAGCAGGATGGTGTCCTTGCGCTGGCCCAAGTCATCGGCATCGCCGAGACCGGCACTCAGATCAATGATCAGCCGTTGGTGAAGCTCGACCTGCGCATCGAAGGTCCTGGGCTGGCACCGTTCGAGAGTCGGGACCGCGTCATCGCCTCCGTGACGCGACTGCCGCTGATCACCGGACGCAAACTGGTCGTCCTGGTTGACCCTGCCACCAACGACTATCAAATCGATTGGCAACGAAGCGCTTTAGTAGGCGGACTGGTGCCGGCCCAGTTCACTGTGGACGAGGACCGCCGCACCTATGATCTGTCCGGACAAGCCGGCCCGCTGTTGGAGATCCTGCGGATCCTCAAGGCCAACAACGTACCGATGACCGGTGCCGTCGATATCAGGTCCAATCCTGTGGTGCGCCAACAAGTCATAAATGTGGTGCGCCGCACTACCGCGCAACAGACTCCACTCCCACCGACCATGCAGGCTCCCCAACCGTTGACCGCGCAACGGTTGCAGGAATTGGAGACGTTGCGCGCCACCGGTGTCATCACCGACGCCGAGTACTCAGCCAAGCGGCAGCAGATCATCGCGGAGCTATAGCAGTGGATCATTTGTGATCCGTAGCGGTGGTGACTATCGCTAAGTTGCTTCACCGGCTTTGCGCCGGACCAACAGCATCGGCAGGAGCAGCGTAGCCAGCGCCGTCACCAGCCGTCCGATTGCCGCGGAACCGAGAAAGACTGCCACCCGCACCAGGAAACGCACCATGCGGTCGATCGTATGTCCATGCGGGCGTGGTCTTCCGCGAGCAGACACGGCGGTACGCGACACGCCGTGGTTCGGGTGCCGCCGCGTCTGCTCGGCGGCTAACGCGACTGGCGCGCTTCGGCGAGGGCGTCGGCGAATTGACTGACGGCCCAGTCGATCTCATCAGCAGTGACTACCAACGGCGGCGCGAACCGCAATGTTGAGCCGTGGGTATCGTTGACCAGCACGCCGCGTTGGGCCAGGGCCAGGCACAGCTGTTTGCCGGTGCCCAGCTCTGGTTCGATGTCGACACCCGCCCACAGGCCGAGGCCCCGTACCGCGAGCACGCCGTGGCCGAGCAATGCCCGCAGCCGGGCATGCAGCTGCGCGCCGAGTTCAGCTGAGCGGGACTGGAATTCACCACGCTGCAGGATGGCCACCACGGTGCTGCCGATCGCGGCGGCCAGTGGGTTGCCACCGAAGGTCGAACCGTGCTCGCCGGGATGCAGCACACCGAGCACATCGCGGTCGGCCACCACCGCCGACAGTGGCAGCACACCACCGCCCAGCGCCTTGCCCAGCAGATAGACATCGGGGATGACGTTCCAGTGTTCACACGCGAAGGTGCGGCCGGTACGGCCGAGGCCCGACTGGATCTCGTCGGCGATCATCAGTACGTTGCGCTCGGTGCAGATCTGGCGTACCCGCGGCAGGAAGTCGGCGGGCGGGACGATGATGCCCGCCTCGCCCTGGATGGGTTCGATGAGTACCGCGACCGTGTTGTCGTCGACCGCCTCGGTCAGTGCATCGGCGTCGCCGAACGGTATCGAGCGGAACCCGGGCGTGTAGGGGCCGAAGCCGCGGCGTGCCGTCTCGTCATCGGAGAAACTGATGATGGTGGTGGTGCGACCGTGGAAGTTGTTGTGGGCAACCACGATATTGCCTTGGCCGGGAGTGACGCCCTTGACGTCGGTGCCCCACTTGCGGGCCACCTTGATGCCGCTCTCGACGGCCTCGGCACCGCTGTTCATCGGCAGCACCATGTCCTTGTTGCACAGCCCGGCCAGCGCGGCGCAGAACGGTGCCAGCCGATCGGCGTGGAATGCGCGGCTGACGAGCGTCAGAGTGTCCAGCTGGGCGTGCGCCGCAGCGATGATCTCGGGGTTGCGGTGGCCGAAGTTCACCGCCGAGTACGCCGCCAGGCAGTCCAGATATCGCCGGCCGGTCACATCGGTGATCCAGGCCCCCTCGGCGCTGGCGGCCACCACCGGCAAGGGGGCGTAATTGTGTGCGACATAACGCTCGTCGAGTGCGATGGCGGCACTGACCACGTCGGAGTCCATGCCATGCAGCATGCTCACGGGTGCAGCTCCAGGGTGCAGCATTTCACGGATCCGCCGCCTTTCAACAGTTCGCTGAGATCGATGCCGATCGGCTCGAATCCGGCGGAGCGAAGTTGTTCCGCGAAACCTGTTGCCGCCGAAGGCATCACGACGTGGCGTCCGTCGGAGACGACGTTGAGACCGAGGACATTCGCGTCGGCGCCGGCGACCTCGATGGCGTCGGGAAACAGCTCCGTTATCCGACACCGACCGGCGTCGGTGAAAGCCGCCGGATAGTAGGCGATGGTGGTGTCATCGAGGACGGCCAAGGCGGTGTCGAGATGGTAGAAACGCGGGTCGACCAGTTCCAGGCTGACCACCGACAGTCCCGTGATGGCCGCGACTTCCTCATGCGCGTCGCGTTCTGTACGAAAACCCCACCCCGCCAACAGGGTTGATCCTACGAGGAGGAAGTCGCCCTGCCCCTCGTTGACATGGCAGGTGTGGATTGGCGCCAGACCTCGACTGGTCATCCAGTCGGCATAGGCGTCGGCCTCGGCGGCGCGCTGTGGGTAAGCAAACTTCGCCACCACGGCGGTATCGCCGACGACGATGCCACCGTTGGCGGCGTAGACCATGTCGGGTAGACCGGGGCGTGGCGGAACCAGGTCGACAGTATGGCCGAGATCGAGATACATCCGACGCAGGGCGTCCCATTGATCCATCGCTCGCTGCGGGTCGACCGGTGTCGACGTGTCCATCCACGGATTGATCGCGTACTCCACGGCGAAGTACCGAGGCTCGGTCATGGCATAGCTGCGGGTGACGGCTCGGCGCGGCGTGGAAGTAGTGGCATCGGAGATGGGCATGACCTCGCCAAGAGTTGTCATGAATCGACGATATGAACGTGCCGACACGCAATCAATTGCTGCCTGTTGCGTGTCTACCATCGATACGTTGCACAATAAACACAGATACGACGTTCTGTTGCGTGGATCGGGGTCTGATATGGAACATCTGGACGAGACCGACGAACAGATCCTTGCCGGGCTTGCCGCGCACGCCAGGGCCACCTACGCGGAGATCGGGCAACAGGTGAATCTGTCGGCCCCTGCGGTCAAGCGGCGGGTGGACCGCATGGTCACCGCGGGGGTGATCCGCGGCTTCACCACCCTGGTTGATCGCAATGTGCTTGGGTGGCGAACCGAGGCCTATGTCCAGGTGTTCTGCCATGGCACCATCGCGCCTGCGGAGCTGCGCGCGGCCTGGGGTGATATTCCCGAAATCGTCAGTGCGGCAACCGTAACCGGGACTGCGGATGCGATCCTGCACATCCTCGCGCGGGATATGCGGCATCTGGAAGAGGTGCTCGAACGCATTCGGGCGAGCACCGACATCGAACGCAGTGAGAGCATCGTGGTGCTCTCGAACCTCATCCAACGCGCGACGCCGTAATCGCACATGTCGGCCGGCGTACATCGCGCGATGATCGGGTAGAAAGCCCCGCGTCGGTGCTCGGGCAGACGATCGGTGCTCTGATCGCCCGACTACACCGGCCCAACAATAGGCGGGTCTACATCTGCTCGCGATCAGAACTGGCCGAGGTAGAACCGGCTGCCCTGGTCGTCGGCGCACTCGGCCGTCAATCCGTAGGGCTGCTGGGTCGGTTCCTGCAGCACCGTTCCGCCGGCCTCCCGCACCCGGGCTACCGCGGCATCGATATCGGTGACGGTCCACATCGGCACGGTGGTCGTGGTTGGGTTGCCCCCGGCCATGCCTGACATCGGCTGGCTGCCCTGGATGCCCCAGCCGTCGTCGATATGGCCCGGTTCGAACGTCCAGGAGAACACTCGGCCGTAGAACTCCTTGAACGCTGCCGAATCGGTCACCTCGTAGGTGAGATACGAAAGTTCTCCTGGCCCTGTGCCATTGAGGGCGGGACGGGGGACTTCGGTGGACGGCTGGAACACCGCGAAGGCCGTACCGCTGGGATCGGTGGCGTCCAGGACCGTGCCGAATTCCATCGGCTGGGCTTCTCCGGCGACCCCGCCGCCCGCGGTGATGGCCTGCCGGGCCGCGTCCAGATCGGCGACGGCGTAGCAGCAGAACAGCGTGGGCGCACCCGGCATCGGATAGATCCCGATGTGCTGCACGGTGTTGGTGACCTTGCGGGCGACCGGGTCATAGATCCAATCCAGGACATGTCCGTAGAACGCCGCGGCCTTATCGGGGTCGGGGGCCCACACCGACACATACCCGACATCGCCGTGCTGGATCAGCGCCGGTGAACCGGTAGACGGCCCGGTCAGCATCCAGCGGTGACCAGCCGGGTCGATGATGGTCGCGTTGCGCGATCCATAGTTCTCGTATGGCTCCCGTTGCACCTGCGCGCCATGTCGGCGGGCCCGATTCAATACCGCATCCGTGTCGGTCACCTGCAGCAACAGGCTCACTGAATTCGCCTGCGGTGCCGGGGCTTTCAAACCCATCTCGGGAAGTTCGTCGGCCAGGTACAGTGCGCCGCCGGCGAGTGTGAGTTCGGCGTGGCCGATGCGGCCGTCATCCATCACGATCGGCTCGCCGACCTGCACCGCGCCGAGCGCCTCGACGTACCAGGCGATGGCGGCGCGGGCGTTGGGCACGGCCAGGTAGGGGACCGCGGCGGGCCGCGGAGATGATGTGGCGGCGGGCCGCGGAGATGATGTGGCGGCGGGCCGCGGAGATGATGTGGCGGCCGATTCAGAGGCCAGTGCGGCCATGGCGTTATCGGTTCCGGTCATGACAACTCCTTGAGTTCGATTCGGAAGTGTGAGAGCCGATTCCAGACGCGTGCGCAGCCGGGCGGCGAATTGAGGGTCCGGGGCAAGCGGGAGGTCGGCGTCAGCCAGCACGGTCAACGGGTCACGATTGTTGATCATGACTTCCCTCCTTCCGGTCCTGGGTATTGCATTCGAAATGCCCGGCGGGCCCGCACCAGCAGAGCTTCGGTGGCATGCACGGTGCGACCGATCAACTCGGCGCATTCGGGCACTGTGCAGTCGTCCATGTATCGCAGGGCGAGCACCGTGCGATGTTGCTCCGGCAGCCGGGCCAGCACGCCTTCGGCGACGATGCGGTCCAACTCCGCATCCCAGTCATCGACCGGGTCGACCGGTTCGGGCAGTTCGGCCACCGGAATGCTGAATCGGTCGTGGCGCCGCCGGTAGTGGTCGGCCAGCTTGTGCCGGGCCACCCCGATCAGCCATGGCACCGAGAGCTGCGGCGGGGACGGTTTGCGGGCGGCATCCATCGCCGCCAGGAATGTCTCCGACGTCAGATCCTCGGCAGTTCCGCGGTTACCGCAGCGCCGGACGAAGTATCCGTACACCACCGGAAGCGCCTCGTCGTAGAGCGCTAGCAGTGCCCGCGGAGCGTCTGTTTCGGCGCTCACATCTCTATCGTCGCCGTTGAGGCCGCAACTCCGACACCCCAATTTCGACGAAAATCCATTCGCGTCTCGGATCGCGTGTGGGCGATGGTGGATGACGTGATCGATGTCGACGCATTCATCCGGGACGGGTTCGTCAAGGTGGAGCAGGCGGTGCCTCGCGAGATCGACGAGGAGGCAAGGGATCTGCTGTGAGCGCAGATCGGCCTGTCGCCTGCACAACTCTCGACGCGGTGCGCGGTGTCGGTGGTTGGCAGCCCCGCCGCACGCTGGGGACATCCCGGTGCGGTTTCCGTTCCGTCAGAGGTGGGGCCCGACGACGCGCCGACCCGCATCCGGTTGGGATCGCACCGCGACGTTGCGACGGTCTTGTGTGGAGAGTCGGTGGACGCGGTCACGGCGGGTGCGATGGTGGCAAGGCTGGTTGCGGCCGGCGGGTTGCTCACGCGACGGGGCTACCGGGCGACATGTACCTGCTGTATCCGTTCACTGTGCATGTGGCTGAGGAATGTCGTGGAAGTACAACAAGATTCATGTCGCAAACGCCGATAGTGCTGATCGAACCGCTCACTCGGGACGGCGATTCGGCACTCGCCTGCGTATGACGCTGGCAACGTTGCCAGCACGTCCAGCCCGGGTGCGGATCGAGCCGTTTCGTGCGTTGCTGTATCACCTTGGTACCCACAAGCTTTCGTTCCTTGAAGAAGAGAACTATCGTGCTGATCGGCTTGGGGCACGATGTCCAACCATGGCGGCAACAACCTGGACGACACGCCTGCGACGATCCGGTGTTTGCCCGCCATTGCCGAGTCGGTCGGCGACCAGGTCGAGGTTTGGCTCGATGATGGCGTACGCCGAGGCAGTGATGTGGTCAAGGCCGTGGCATTGGGTGCTCGCACGGTCATGATCGGTAGGGCCCGCCTGTGGGGTCTGGCGGCCAAAGGGCAGGCCGGCGTGGAGAACGTCCTGTCGGCGGGATCGACTCGGCGTTGCGTGAGCTGAGGAAGGCCTCGATCCACGCCCTGACAACCAATGACGTCTTGGTGCCGCTGGGATTTCTGCGCACGCTGGGGGTGCCACCGAGCACTGGCAATTGACCAGGGGACTGGCCGGGGCGGCTCGTAACGCGTAACCTCCTCGTGACAAAGGTGGCTGGAGAGGCGCACGTGATGGCTTTGGGGGGCCGGCGGAAAAGTTCCGGGGGATCGACCGCTGTTGATGCGTCAACAATTCGCGCACGCCAGGTGAATTCGGCCTACCATCGGCACGTGGCTTCCCCCAGCGAGCTCGGGAACTCGACATCGAGGCAGCTACGCAACGTGTCATCCATGTTGGTAATCCCGGTCGGTTCTACCGAACAGCACGGACCGCACTTGCCGCTGGACACCGATACGCGCATCGCCTCGGCAGTTGAGCCTGCTGCAGTGGAGCGCCTCGACGGAATTGCCGGTTTGTTGATGGAGTACGGCAGATCAGCCATGACCTGGGTGTCGCGGCTGGTGTTCGTCAACGGCCACGGGGGAAACGCGGCAGCGATGGCGGCGGCCACGGGGCTGCTTCGGTCCGAGGGGCGCGACGTCGGTGGGGTGCCGTGCATGACGGCTGACGCTGACGTCCATGCCGGTCATACGGAGCCTTCTGTATTGCTACACATGGCACCGAGCGATGTGCGGTGCGACGAGTTCGTGCCGGGGAACACCGCACCACTGGCAGAATCGATGCCGCAGTTGCGCCGCGGCGGCATGGCCGCGGTCAGCGCGGTCGGAGTACTCGGTGATCCGACCACCGCCACTGCGTCCGAGGGGGAACGTATCTTTGCTGAGATGGTAGAGGGGTGCATCGGCCGGATCCGGCGGTGGCGGCCTGACCGGAACGGGATGCTGACATGACCGGTCCGAGGCTGCCCGACGGCTTTGCCGTGCAGGTGGATCGCCGAGTCAAGGTGCTCGGTGCGGGGGCGGCTCTGCTCGGCGGATCGCCGACGCGTCTGCTGCGGTTGGCGCCGAATGCGCAAACCATGCTCAACGGCGGTCGCCTCGAGGTGCACGACGCTGTCAGTGCCCAACTGGCGCGGACCCTGCTTGATGCCACCGTAGCCCACCCGCGACCGGCGAGCGGGCCGTCGCATCGCGATGTCACCGTGGTTATTCCAGTACGCGACAACGTTTCTGGGTTACATCGGTTGATCGGAACGCTGCGCGGGCTGCGGGTCATCGTGGTCGACGACGGCTCCGCAGTCCCAGTGTCGGCGGACGAATTCGCCGCTATGCACTGCGATGTCCAAGTGCTGCGGCACGCTCACAGCAAAGGACCTGCCGCTGCTCGCAACAGCGGTCTGTCAGCCTGCGAGACAGACTTCGTGGCATTCCTCGACTCTGACGTCGTCCCGCGCCGTGGCTGGCTTGAGGCTTTGCTGGGACACTTTTGCGATCCCGCCGTCGCGCTCGTGGCGCCGAGGATCGTCGGGCTGCGCACCACGGACAGCCTGGTTGCTCGGTACGAGGCTGTGCGCTCCTCGCTCGACCTGGGTGTGCGGGAGGCGCCGGTGGTGCCCTACGGAACGGTGTCCTATGTACCTAGCGCTGCGATCATCTGCCGGCGGTCGGCTCTGGTCGCGGTCGGTGGATTCGACGAGACCATGCAGTCCGGCGAGGACGTCGATCTGTGCTGGCGTTTTGTCGAGGCCGGCGCCCGGCTGCGGTATGAGCCCATCGCCGTGGTCGTCCACGATCATCGCACCGATCTTCGAGAGTGGCTCAGTCGCAAAGCCTTCTACGGCACATCGGCAGCTCCGCTGACAGTGCGGCATCCCGGCAAGACGGCGCCGCTGGTGATCTCCGGCTGGAGCTTGGTGGTCTGGTTGTTGCTGGCGATCGGCTCGTGTGTGGGCTACCTGGCGTCGCTGGTCGTTGCCGTCATGACCGGGCGTCGCATCGCGCGTTCTCTCAGCACGGTCGACACGGAGCCCAGGGACGTCGCCGTGGTGACCGCCACCGGACTGTGGTCTGCGGCGCTGCAGTTGTGCTCGGCGATCTGTCGGCATTACTGGCCCATTGCGCTGGTCGCCGCGCTGCTTTTCCGCCGAGCACGGCAGGCGGTGTTGCTGGCGGCGGTGGTCGACGGGGTCGTGGACTGGGCGACCAGGCGCGGCAACGCTGACGACGACACCAAGCCCGTCGGCTTGCTGACCCACATCCTGCTCAAGCGCCTCGATGACATCGCCTACGGGGCGGGGCTGTGGGCCGGCGTTGTCCGCGAGCGCAATTTCGGCGCGCTCAAACCGCAGCTGCGGAGTTAGCGCTGCGCTATTACTTTTGCTCCTCACGTCCGCAGTGTGTTTTTTGCTCCTCACGTCCGCGCTACTATCTCTGCTCCTCACGTCCGCAGTGTGTTTTTTGCTCCTCACGTCCGCAGTGACATTCTGAATCGTCGGCACCGGCAGCGCCGGATCAGTCTTGGCCGAACGACTTTCCGCCGACCCCGACTGCCACGTGTGCGTCGTGGAGGCCGGCCCGGCCCCCTCAGATCCCCGCGTCGCCACCCAGATCAGCGACGGGCTGCGGCGTCCGATCGGCACCGCGAGCGGCGTGGTGCGCCAGTACCGGTCAGCCTCGACCGAGCACTCGCCCCGCCCCGCTGAGATCATCTGCGGGTCGATCGTCGGCGGCTCGGGAACAGTCAACGGGGCTATTTCTGCCGCGGGCTGCCCGGTCACTGCGACGGTTGTCGGGCCTCTCTCGTATCGGCGGCGACTGGGGCAGGCTTCGGCTGGTTGCCCGATTTCAACGGATCCGACGCTGACGCGGCGTTGCGGGCCGGGGTGGGTGCCGTGCCACTGAACATCGACGGCGGCACCCGTCCAGGGTCGGCGGTGCGTACCTGCCAGCCCGCGCGGCACCGCGACAATCTCGAGGGCCGCGCCGTCGGTGCCGGGCGCATGGGCGGTGAGATCCTCGCTGCAGATCGAATTATATTGTGCGGCCGTGCAATCGGATCGGTTCAGCTCTTGATACTCTCCGGTATTGGTCCAGCGGCCGACCTCGAGCGATTGGGGATCGCGGTCGTGGCCGGGTTACCCGTCGGCACCTCGACGGTGGACCATCCGGAATGGGTGCCGCCTGTCGGCTGGCCGCCGACCCATGACCGGCCTCCGGTGGAGGTCGTGCTGACCACGGCGGGGGCGTCGAGGTCCGGCGTACACCGCAGGGTTCGCCGCCAAGGTCCACGGGCTCGGTCATGCTCCAGCAGAGCTGCGGCACCTCGGGATGGCGCTCACGCGGCCGCGTACGGCTGGCGTCGGCTGATCCGTCAGCTTCACCGATCATCGTGCACCGCTCCGACACCAGGGCAGAAGATGTGGTGGCGCTGCGCGACGGAACTGCTCTGATCCGTGAATTACTCAGTGGCACTGTAGAAGTCGGCGAACCGTCGTGGTCGACGTCGCAGCACCTTGCCGGTACGGCCCCGATGGGTGCCGGTGCTCGGGTGGTGGACAGGTCGATCATGCCGGCGATCACCAGCCCTGGGCCGCACGCGATCATCGCGGGCGCTCGTGCGGAAACTCTCCCAAACAGCATTAGACGGGTGTCAAATAACCACGTGTGTGACCGCCGCCAGTTCGGGTATCGGAATGGCGGATCGCAAACGGCTAGGCTCGGCGACTGTGCAGCCAGCAAAGGTGTGCCAGTCGAGCCGTCGTCTCACGGCCATCGCCGCCGTGATCGTCTTCACGGCGGCGATGGCCCTTGCCGGTTGCGCCCGCGGAGCGGGTCGCACGGTAGCGGGTTCGCCAGTGCCGACCGGTGACCCGTCCTTTGTTCACGTCGCGCAGGGAATATTGCGTGGCAATGTGGCGATCGACCACCGGCTATTCGCCGGAATTCCTTACGCCGCACCGCCTGTCGGACCGTTGCGATTCGCGCGGGCAGTTCCGGCCCCTGACTGGTCGGGGGTGCGCGACGCGTCCCGGTTCGGCCCCCGATGCGTCCAGGACCCGTCGGCAGACCCCGAACGGGGGCGCAACACCTCCGAGGATTGTCTGAGTCTAAACGTGTGGACACCGCCGGTGTCCGGCGAACGCCGGCCGGTCATGGTGTGGATCCACGGCGGCGCCTTCGTCAACGGCAACAGTGGGGTTTACGACGCGCGCTGGCTGGTGGCGCGCGGCGATATCGTCGTCGTGACCATCAACTATCGCCTCGGCACGCTCGGATTCCTGGCTCACCCCGCGCTCGGGCCCGCGGGCGATATCGGTAACTACGGGCTGACCGACCAGCAGGCGGCGCTCCAGTGGGTACACGACAACATCTCCCAGTTCGGTGGTGACCCCGACCAGGTGACCATTGCCGGTGAATCCGCCGGCGGCATGTCGGTGTGCGACCATCTCGTGGCTCCCGGCTCTGCAGGACTGTTTCGGGCGGCGATCCTCATGAGCGCGCCGTGCCAGGCGCAGGCGGACTTGGCGACCGCGCAACGCCGCAGTCTCGACTACGCTGCGGCCGTCGGTTGCCCGGACCCGGCCACCGCCGCGGTCTGCCTGCGCTCCCTTCCGGTAGACCGACTGCGAAAACCGGTCTGGTACTACAACATCGGCAGTGACGAACTGACCGGTCCGATCACCGGAACGAAGGTGCTGCCGGTTGCGCCGCTAGCGGCATTTGCGGCTGGGCAGGCAGCCCGGGTGCCGGTGCTGATCGGCACCACCCGTGACGAGTTCACGTTGTTCGTGGCGCTGCGATACCTGCTGCAGGGGGAGCGCTTTACTCCCGACGACTACCCGAGGCTGCTCGCCGAGACATTCGGCGCCGACGCCGACAAGGTCGCCGCGCAGTATCCCGCGAGTCGGTACGGTGGTGTGGCGCAAGCGTATTCAGCGACAGTCACCGACAGCGATTTCGCCTGCGTGGCTGACCGGATGGCAGGCGCGCTGCCGGGACCGGTGTACGTCTATGAATTCAACGACCGGGATGCTCCGGCGCCAGAGCCCTTGCGAACCTTGCCGTTCCCGGTCGGCGCGAGCCATTCGCTGGAGCTGCGGTATCTGTTCGACATCGGCGGTGCACCGCCCCTGAATCCGGCTCAGCAGAAGCTGTCCGACGCCATGGTCGACGACTGGAGTCGATTCGTCTCCACCGGCAGTCCGGGATGGCCGGCCTCTGTCGGCACGCCCAGCCCGGCAGTCCGGATGTCGTTGCAGGCCGACGGCAGCCACATGGCCGACGGATTCGCGCAGGAACACCAGTGCTCGTTCTGGGCTGGATTGAAAGGCCGCTGACGATATTGAAAGGCCGCTGACGATACTGACACCGCGGCAAGGTCACGGTACGTACTTCGAGTAGAGCGTCAGGCCGGGGTGACCCAGGTGGTGATGTCGGCGTGCACGACCTCGACGCCGTGGCGGTCGGTGACGCTGACGGGTACCACGATGTCGGTGCCTTCGGTGATGTGCGCGAAGTCCGGCGGATCGAGCCGTGCCGTCGCGCGCAACGAGGTGGTGGCCTTGGCGAGGTAACTCACCGTCATCGCCTTGGGGATCCACCGGTGGCTGGTGGGCACCGTCGCCTCCATCAGCATGCCCATGGCCATCTCGGCGGCATTGCACGCCGCGATGGCATGCACGGTGTGCAGGTGGTTGTAGACGAAGAACCACTTCGGCGCCGTCACCTCGGCCAGGCCGGGTTCCATGCGTACGACGTGCGGCACGATTGAGGCGAAATAGGGGACCCGGGCGGCCGCTGCCATGGAGAACAGCCTGGTGCCAAGCGGCTTGCCGGCCAATTGCTGCCATGCTCGATAGGTGCTGGTCGGCGTCCCTGATACGGGGGTCATGGCAACAATCTTACTGAGAAGTAAGATAAGTTGCGGTCGGCGGACGCCTGCCCGATGCGCCGAGATTCACCTCAGGGACAGATCCGACGGCTAATCTGTCCCTGAGGTGAATCTCGGCGCGTACGAGTACTCGGCCCATGCTCCCAATGCTGCAGGAAGTCGTTTGACCAGGGATTTGGAGCGGGCTGGGATCTAAGGCATACTGTTCGGGTTGCCCTGCGCCAGGTACTCCCTGGCCGGGCATCCGACCGGCGTCCAAACGGACGCATCCGGTCCCAGCCTCGATCGTGACGGATTTCCTGAGCGGGCGAGTGTGCACGAGGGCGACACGCCCGACCGCGGGGGCCGGTGGACCATAGACAGGTAAACAGCGGCGGCAAATCTCGGCGCGATCCGCGCCGGGGCACCAGGCCCGACGGGTTCGTCCCGGGACGGCCGGCCGATGTACGAAGCAGGAGCGAGGTAGGAGAAGCGTGGCGGGACAGAAGATCCGCATCAGGCTCAAGGCCTACGACCATGAGGCCATTGATGCCTCGGCGCGCAAGATCGTCGAAACGGTCACCCGTACCGGTGCCAGTGTGGTGGGCCCTGTGCCGCTGCCGACCGAGAAGAACGTGTACTGCGTTATCCGGTCCCCGCACAAGTACAAGGACTCGCGGGAGCATTTCGAGATGCGCACGCACAAGCGGCTGATCGACATCCTCGACCCGACGCCCAAGACCGTTGACGCTCTTATGCGCATCGATCTGCCGGCCAGCGTCGACGTCAATATTCAGTAGTTATCCCAGTAGGAGATCCCGAATCAAATGGCTAGAAAAGGCATTTTGGGCACCAAGCTGGGTATGACGCAGGTGTTCGACGAGAACAACAAAGTCGTCCCGGTGACGGTCGTCAAGGCCGGCCCCAACGTGGTGACCCGTATCCGCACCCCCGAGCGCGATGGCTACAGCGCTGTGCAGCTCGCTTACGGCGAGATCAGCCCGCGCAAGGTCAACAAGCCGGTCACCGGTCAGTACGCCGCCGCGGGCGTGAACCCGCGCCGGCACCTGGCCGAGCTGCGGCTCGATGACGAGGCCGCCACCACCGAGTACGAGGTGGGCCAGGAACTGACCGCCGAGATCTTCGCCGACGGTGCTTACGTCGACGTGACCGGCACCAGCAAGGGCAAGGGCTTCGCCGGCACCATGAAGCGTCACGGTTTCAGTGGCCAGGGCGCCGCACACGGTGCCCAGGCAGTGCACCGCCGCCCCGGTTCGATCGGTGGCTGCGCCACCCCCGGCCGCGTGTTCAAGGGCACCCGGATGTCGGGCCGCATGGGCAACGATCGGGTGACCACCCAGAATCTCAAGGTGCACAAGGTCGATGCCGAGAACGGCGTGCTGTTGATCAAAGGTGCCATCCCCGGACGTAACGGTGGACTGGTTGTTGTCCGCAGCGCAATCAAGCGAGGCGAGAAGTAATGACACTCAAAGTTGACGTCAAGACTCCGGCAGGTAACACGGACGGCACGGTGGAACTACCGGCCGACCTGTTCGATGTCGAGCCCAACATCGCACTGATGCATCAGGTGGTCACCGCACAGCTGGCCGCCAAGCGCCAGGGCACGCACGCGACCAAGACTCGTGGTGCGGTCTCCGGCGGTGGAAAGAAGCCGTACCGGCAGAAGGGCACCGGCCGCGCCCGTCAGGGCTCGACCCGCGCGCCGCAGTTCACCGGTGGTGGCGTCGTCCACGGCCCGCAGCCGCGCGACTACAGCCAGCGGACCCCGAAGAAGATGATCGCCGCCGCCCTGCGCAGCGCGCTTTCGGACCGTGCCCGCAACGAGCGCATCCACGCAGTCACCGAGTTGATCGAGGGCCAGACCCCGTCGACCAAGGGCGCCAAGGCATTCCTGGGCACGCTGACAGAGAACAAGAAGGTGCTCGTCGTCATCGGTCGCACCGACGAGGTGGGCGCCAAGAGCGTGCGCAATCTGCCTGGCGTGCATGTGATCTCGCCGGATCAGCTCAACACCTACGACGTGCTCAACGCCGACGACGTGGTGTTTTCGGTCGAGGCGCTGAACGCCTACATCGCCTCGAGCACCAAGGATCAAAAAGAAGGAGCGTCGGTCTGATGGCTACGATTACAGACCCCCGCGACATCATCCTGGCTCCGGTCATCTCGGAGAAGTCGTACGGGCTGATCGAGGACAACGTGTACACCTTTGTGGTGCACCCGGATTCGAACAAGACGCAGATCAAGATCGCTGTCGAGAAGATCTTCAACGTCAAGGTCGATTCGGTGAACACCGCCAACCGGCAGGGCAAGCGCAAGCGCACTCGCGCTGGTTTCGGGCAGCGCAAGAGCACCAAGCGCGCCATCGTCACGTTGGCCGCGGGCAGCAAGCCAATCGATCTGTTCGGAGCACCGGCCTAGAGCCGGGAACTAAGAGGATTTAACTGATATGGGAATTCGCAAGTACAAGCCGACGACTCCGGGTCGTCGCGGTGCCAGCGTCTCCGATTTCGCCGAGATCACTCGTTCGACTCCGGAGAAGTCGCTGGTTCGCCCGCTGAGCGGCACCGGTGGGCGTAATGCCCACGGCCGCATCACCACCCGACACAAGGGTGGCGGCCACAAGCGCGCCTACCGCGTCATCGACTTCCGTCGCCATGACAAGGACGGCGTCAACGCCAAGGTCGCGCACATCGAGTACGACCCGAACCGGACCGCGAACATCGCGCTGCTCCACTTCCTCGATGGCGAGAAGCGCTACATCATCGCGCCGCAGGGCATCAAGCAGGGCGACGTGATCGAGTCGGGCGCCAACGCCGACATCAAGCCGGGCAACAACCTGCCGCTGCGCAACATCCCGGCCGGCACCGTGATCCACGCCGTGGAGCTGCGGCCCGGTGGTGGGGCCAAGCTGGCCCGTTCCGCCGGTGTCAGCATCCAGCTGCTCGGCAAGGAAGGCACCTACGCCTCGCTGCGTATGCCGTCGGGTGAGATCCGTCGTGTCGACGTCCGCTGCCGTGCCACCGTCGGCGAGGTCGGCAATGCCGAGCAGGCCAACATCAACTGGGGTAAGGCCGGCCGTATGCGGTGGAAGGGCAAGCGTCCCACCGTCCGTGGCGTCGTGATGAACCCTGTCGACCACCCGCACGGTGGTGGTGAGGGTAAGACCTCCGGTGGCCGTCACCCGGTGAGCCCGTGGGGCAAGCCTGAGGGCCGCACCCGTAAGCCCAAGAAGGCGAGCGACAAGCTCATCGTCCGACGCCGGCGCACCGGCAAGAAGCGCTAGGAGTAAATAGCGATGCCACGCAGCCTGAAGAAGGGTCCGTTCGTCGACGACCATCTGCTCAAGAAGGTCGACGTTCAGAACGAGAAGAACACCAAGCAGGTCATCAAGACCTGGTCGCGTCGGTCGACCATCATCCCGGACTTCATCGGGCACACCTTTGCGGTGCATGACGGCCGCAAGCATGTCCCGGTGTTCGTGACCGAGGCGATGGTCGGACACAAGCTCGGCGAGTTCGCCCCGACGCGCACGTTCAAGGGTCACATCAAGGACGACCGCAAGAGCAAGAGGCGCTGATGACTACGACGACTGAGTATCCGTCCGCTACGGCGAAGGCGCGCTTCGTGCGCATCTCGCCGACCAAGGCCCGTCGCGTCATCGACCTGGTCCGCGGCAAGAGTGTCGAGGAAGCCCTCGACATCCTGCGGTGGGCGCCTCAGGCTGCCAGCGAGCCGGTCGCCAAGGTGATCGCGAGCGCTGCCGCCAACGCGCAGAACAACGAGGGATTGGATCCGACCACGCTGGTTGTCGCCACCGTCTACGCAGACGAGGGCCCGACCGCCAAGCGCATCCGTCCGCGTGCCCAGGGCCGTGCCTTCCGAATTCGCAAGCGCACCAGCCACATCACCGTGATCGTCGAAAGTAGGCCGAGCCGTTCCGAACGGGGTGGCTCCGCGGGCTCTGCACGCAGCCGTCGTGCTCAGGGAAGCAAGGCTTCCGCTGCCGCGAAGGCGGCAGCCTCAGACACGGCCGCGAAGTCCGCTGACTCGAAGGGAGGCTCGGAGTAGTGGGCCAGAAGATCAACCCCCACGGTTTCCGACTCGGTATCACGACCGACTGGAAGTCCCGGTGGTACGCCGACAAACAGTACAAGGATTACGTCAAGGAAGACGTCGCGATCCGTCGCCTGCTGGCCACCGGCCTGGAGCGGGCCGGTATCGCCGATGTGGAGATCGAGCGCACCCGGGACCGGGTTCGCGTTGACATCCACACCGCGCGCCCCGGCATCGTCATCGGTCGCCGTGGCACCGAGGCCGACCGGATTCGCGCCGACCTGGAGAAGCTGACCGGCAAGCAGGTGCAGCTGAACATCCTTGAGGTGAAAAACCCTGAGTCGCAGGCTCAGTTGGTCGCCCAGGGTGTTGCCGAGCAGCTGAGCAACCGTGTCGCGTTCCGTCGCGCCATGCGCAAGGCGATCCAGTCGGCGATGCGTCAGCCCAACGTGAAGGGCATCCGGGTGCAGTGCTCGGGTCGCCTCGGCGGTGCTGAGATGAGCCGCTCGGAGTTCTACCGCGAGGGCCGGGTCCCGCTGCACACGCTGCGGGCCGACATCGACTATGGCCTGTACGAGGCCAAGACCACCTTCGGCCGGATCGGCGTGAAGGTGTGGATCTACAAGGGCGACATCGTCGGTGGTAAGCGCGAGCTCACTGCCGCCGCGCCGGCCGGTTCCGACCGTCCGCGCCGTGAGCGTCCGTCGGGTACCCGTCCGCGTCGTAGCGGTTCGTCGGGCACCACGGCGACGAGCACCGAGGCCGGCCGCGCTGCGACCGGAGATGCGCCCGCCGCTACTGAGGCCGCTGCTGTCGAGGCTGTGCCGGCCGCTGAGAGCACGGAGAGCTGAACATGTTGATTCCCCGTAAGGTCAAGCACCGCAAGCAGCATCACCCCGAGCAGCGTGGCATCGCCAGCGGCGGCACGTCGGTGAGCTTCGGTGACTATGGCATCCAGGCGCTGGAACACGCCTACATCACCAACCGGCAGATCGAGTCCGCTCGTATCGCCATCAACCGGCACATCAAGCGTGGCGGCAAGGTGTGGATCAACATCTTCCCGGACCGCCCGCTGACCAAGAAGCCCGCCGAAACCCGCATGGGTTCCGGTAAAGGTTCGCCGGAGTGGTGGGTCGCCAACGTCAAGCCCGGACGCGTGCTGTTCGAGATCAGCTACCCCGATGAGAAGATCGCCAAGGAAGCGCTGACCCGTGCAATCCACAAGTTGCCGATCAAGGCACGCATCGTGAGTCGAGAGGAGCAGTTCTGATGGCAGTGGGAACTTCGCCTGGTGAACTGCGCGAACTGACCGACGACGAGTTGAAGGACAAGCTCCGCGAGTCCAAGGAAGAGCTGTTCAACCTGCGCTTCCAGATGGCGACCGGGCAGCTCGCGAACAACCGGCGGCTGCGCGTCGTGCGCCAGGAGATTGCACGGCTTTACACCGTGCTGCGTGAACGTGAGTTGGGCCTGGCTTCCGGGCCCAGTGGTGAGGAATCGTAATGGTAGAGAATGACAAGGGCGCTCAGTCCGGTCCGAGGCACACGCCGGCCACCGAGAAGCCCCGTGGCCGTCGCAAGACCGCCATCGGCTACGTGGTCAGCGACAAGATGCAGAAGACCATCGTGGTCGAGCTGGAAGATCGTAAGAGCCACCCGCTCTACGGCAAGATCATCCGCACCACCAAGAAGGTCAAGGCGCACGACGAGAACGGCGATGCCGGCATCGGTGACCGCGTGTCGCTGATGGAGACTCGGCCGCTGTCGGCCACCAAGCGGTGGCGGCTGGTCGAGGTGCTGGAACGCGCCAAGTAAGTACCGGGAGCAGAGATTAAACTGCCCCTCTTCTTCGGAAGAGGGGCAGTTTTGCGTCTCAGCCTCATCGATTTCGGCGTGACAGCTGCGATAGCGATCGAACTATGGCCGTAAACTGAACCAATATTTTGGTTATCTTTGCCTGGCACTGCAGCATTGAACAGAAGTTCGTCTTCCAAAGTGGTCATCGTCTCCTGTACGGATTTGCTCAATTCACATCACGGGGTGACACGCTGCCCAGCCTTGTTGATTTGTGTTTGCTTATCGATGCGGCTGTCATACCATCGCGCGTATGGGAGCGGGGAAATGGCATGCGATTGAAGAGCATTCGGCTGAACTAAGCCGAAGCCGCGGACCTGCGGCCCGGTTAGCCTTGCGGGTTTGGCCCTAGCGGCTGTGACGGCGACATCCGCGGCGACTTCGCCGTCGACAGTCTCGACGGGCCGGCCCGGACTGACGACGCTCCTGGCGCGGTACTACGCAGTCCATCCCTTTTACCGCGTGGCCCTGCGGTGGGCTTTGATTGTCGCCCTGACGGCTTTCGCGTTCTACGACAGCTTCGGCAGTCTGGTCGCCACCACCAGGGCGGGCGGCATCGGCGGCTACATCTGGTTTGTGCCGGTGGCGGCTGCGCTGGTGGCCATAGGGGTCTCACGACGGGACCGCACCGAGCTCCCGATCCACGACCGCCAGACCGACATCATCGTGGGCGTCATGTGTTTGGGCTTGGCGCTGATGATCAAGGCCGGGCTGCTCGAGCGATACGCGCTGTACTTTCATCTGTTGCGTCTGGACCTGGTTGCGGCGTGGCTGTTCGTATTGTGCTGCTGCATCGTGCTGTTCGGCCTTCGTCCCGCACTGCGGTTCTTCTGGGTGTGGACCCTGTTCGTGATTGGGTTCTCATTGCCGTACTACCTGACGGTGGTGATACTCGGCGGTGGAAAGTTCGCGGCCGGCGCCGCGACGCTGATCATCGCCGCGATCGGCACCAGTATCTCCGTCGGTCGGACCGTTCGGCGCGGTGTCATCGGGGCGGTGGGTGCGTGGTTGTTCGGATTCGCGGTGCTCATCACCATCAGTGCGGTGCACCCCGCGGCGCCGCTGATCGTCTATCAACAACTGCCCGCCCTGTCGGCGATCTGTGTGGTCAACGTCGTGATGTATCTGGTGGCGCGCCGGGGTGTTCCGAAGCGGTTGTTGGACCGCAAAGTGGAACCGCTGGCTGCCAGACAGGTGTGGGCGGGCGTTCCCCTGGTGGTCGCGGTCGCGGTGGCGTTGTCGTTCTGCGCGTTGCCGACCCAGGTGACGACGGCTGCGATCACTCGTGCCAGCCCCGGTGCGCTGTGGCCGGCCCGGGAGTTGGTCGCTCCGCCGGGGTGGTCGACGATAGCTCGCGAGAACTACAGCAAGGTGCAGCGGCTCTATGGTGACCATGCCGTTCTGGTGCGCCAATACATGCGTGCGGACACCGGAAATCCGAGCTGGGACAAAGCGGCCAAGCCGCGCACCCTCGTGGTGGACAGCATCGTCAGTGAGCGTCCGTTCGCATTCGGGGTCTATCCGGCACGTGTCGTGTACGGGCTGACTGGCGCGCGGATGAGCGAGCTGCGCCCGGTCGACCTCGGTAACGGGGTACATGCCCAGATGGTGTCGGTGGTCGACGACGATCTCCTGGTGACTTGGAACGCGTTGCAATTCGCCTGGGGCGAAAAGAATCTGGCGCAACGTGTGACGGTCTTCGCCGTTGACAATCACGAACCGAATGCACCCTTTCCGCGTCCGTCGGACGACATCATGTCCATTCTGCGGACATTGGTCACATTGTTGTTCCGCGGCAACGCCGTTCTCGATGAGCGGACCCCGTCTTTCAAGGACGGTGAACTCCTCACCCTCTTCGGGCGAGCGTTGGTGGCCGCGCAGTTTCCCTGCGGCGGGAAATGCCAATGACTTTCATGCACCGGCCGTACGGACGTAACAATCCTTGTGCATTTGGGCGCGTCCGCGATGTTCAGCTTAGGCTTCTCCGTGTGACTGTACGGATGCTGCCGCTGTTCGCTACCGTGATCGTCGTTGCCGGAACTGTGCTCCCCGGGGCGGCGACTGCTGCGCCGGAAGATGTTCCTGCGCTGGCCGATTCGCCGACACTGAGTCTGAGGACTTTGGGTTCTGAACCGGACATTGCGCTCTACGGCGTAGAAGGTGTGCAGACGATGTCGGTCCCGGTGCAGCCGGGACTCAGTGCGGCCGAGTTGGTCGCTACCGCAGTGCTGCCGGTGAATGCGCGCGGCGGAACACTCGAAGTCACCCAGGAGAACCGCACATTGGCCCGGATTCCGCTACCGCCGGACCAGGGGCGCATAGCCATCCCGCTGGCCGCTGCCCGGGTCGTCGACAACGCGGTCATGGTGTCGCTGCGCAGCTATCTGACGCTGCCGGACGGGTACTGCGGCTATGACGCGGCCAATCCACTGCGGCTGGTCGACGCTGCGATCCGCTATACCGGCCAGGAACTGCCTCCCGCCACGATCGCCGACTTCCTGCCCCCGGTGCTGCAGAAGCTCACGCTGTTCGTACCGCCGAATCCGTCGAAGGCCGAATCGGACGCGGCGCTGCGTCTCGTTACGGCGACCGTGGCGCGCTACGGCCTGCAACGCACTGCTGTCGACCTCGTCCCCACCGATGGCGGGCCCGTGCCGCCTCCGGCCCCAATGGAACGACAGATCATAATACGCGAAGGGCAAGCGCCTGGCCTGAGTCTGGAGGGACCCAATATCGTTCCTGCGCTGTTAGTTTCGGGTCCTGTCGGCGAACTGACCAATCAGGCGCGGTTGCTGTCCAGTGACATTTCGAAACTTGCCGTTCGCTCCAAAGCCGTCGCCGGACCGTTGTCGACGACCCCGCAGCTGCCCGGTGACCTGACCACCATCCGCCGGCTCGGCCAGCCCGGTGTCAACGCCACCGCACTGGCCAATCCGCGGGTGACCGTGCCGCTGGACCAGACCCGGCTCGGCAGGTCGGTTCACGGCGTCAGAGTCCAGCTGCAGGGGTCCTACACGCCACTGCCGTCCAGCGTCGCCGGGCAAGTCGTGGTGAGCATCGGGGGACAGACCATCGACAGGTGGGCGACCGAGCCCGATGGCCGCATCGACCGCTGGATCGACGTCCCGGACCACTCGTTACAGCGATACATCAACCTGGACATCGCAGTGAATGCCGCGGGAAACACCGGACGGTGCGGGGAATTCGAGCCCATCACCTTGACCATCGACGGTGCTACAGCGGTCGAGAGCAAGCTGGCCAAGCCTCCTTTCCCGGGCGGCTTCCAGGCGTTGCCGCAGGCGTTGATGCCGCGGCTGGAAGTCGGAATCGACGACGGTTTCGCCAATCTGCGGCGGGCGGCGTTGATCCTCACCGGTCTGCAGCGCCTGAGCGCGCTTCCGTTCGACACTGCCGTTGTTTCGCGCCAGGACGCCATCACGTCGTCGAACCCCGCCATCGTGGTGAGTCCCGATCACTGGGACGCCGACTCGATCGCCCTGCCGGTGTCGGTTGATTCGCAGGACATGATCACCGTCGAGAATGCCGACGACAGCGGCACATCCAGCACACTCACGTTGGATCCGACGATCGGATTCGGCTCGTTGCAGACGCTCTACTCCGGTGGGCGCACCCTGCTGGTCGCCACGTCCACCAATACCCCGGATGAGCTCGACCGGCTGCTCGGGTGGCTGAACGGCGACACGGCTCGCTGGTCCGGCCTGACCGGCAACGCACTGATCGCGGTGGCCGATCGTGATCCCATCCAGGTCAACGCTGAGACGGCACAACCGGAGTCGGTGACCGCGAGCAGTGGCCGCAAGGCGTTGTACCTCGGTATCGGTGCTGTCGTGGTCGTGATGGCCGCCCTCGGTGCCGGGGCGATCGCCTGGCGCGGCCGGCGGTCGCGGGGCTGACCATGACCGGCGACGCCCACGCGTGGCGATGGGAGACCGGGCGATGAAATATCGCGGAACCTTCGACCCGGAAACCGCCACCGGCGATCAGCGCGAGTATGCACTGCACCGCGCGATCAACGGCCTGCGGGAAGACGATCCGGTGCACTCCGCGTCCACCCCGCTGCTGGGCTGGCAGAAGCCCGTGCTGTGGGGTCTGCTGGTCATCGTCGTCGCCTTCGGGGTGTGGCGGCCGATGCAGACAGCGGTTGTGCTCATCGGGTTGTGCACACTGTCCTACCTGTTGACGCTGGGTGACCGAGTGCTGATCTTCAAGCGCGGGTTGGCATCCCGGCCCGTAGTAATCTCCGACGAGGCCGCGTGGTCGATTCCGGACGCCGATCTGCCGGAGTACACAATCCTGGTCCCGGCGTACAACGAACCCGAGGTGGTTGCCGATCTCATCGGCGCGATGGACGCCCTGGAATACCCGCGCGACAAGCTTCAGGTGTTGTTGTTGCTGGAGGCTGACGATCAGGTCACCATCGACGCCGCCGAGGCATGCGGTGAATTCGATGCCATCACGATCCTGCTGGTGCCGCCGGCAGAACCCCGCACGAAGCCGAAGGCGTGCAACTACGGTCTGCATTTCGCGACCGGAGATATCGTCACGATCTTCGATGCCGAGGACTTGCCCGAACCGTTGCAGCTGCGACGCGTGGTGACGGCCTTCCGCCAGCTGCCCGACGATGTGGCGTGTGTGCAGGCCAAGCTCGTCTACCACAACGGGCACCAGAACCTGCTGACCGCGTGGTTCACCGCCGAGTACGCGCTGTGGTTCGGCTATCTGCTACCCGGGATGATGGTCAGCACGTCACCGATCCCGTTGGGCGGCACGTCGAATCACCTGCGCATTGACATCCTGCGCAAGATCGGTGCCTGGGATCCGTTCAACGTGACCGAAGACGCCGACCTCGGGCTGCGTATCGCGTCGCACGGATATCGCACGGCCGTCATCGACTCGTTCACGCTGGAAGAGGCCAACAGTGACGTGATCAACTGGATTCGGCAGCGATCCCGGTGGTACAAGGGCTATCTGCAGACCTGGCTGGTTCACATCCGCCAGCCGCTCAAGCTGTACCGCACTCTCGGCCTGCGCAGCTTCATCCGGTTCACCCTGGTGCTCGCGGGTACGCCGATCATCGCGGTGCTGAACCTGCTGTTCTGGTTCATCACGGTGCTGTGGTTCCTCGGCCAGCCTGCTGTGGTCGGCGAGGTGTTCCCCGTGTTCATCTACTTCCCGGCGCTGATCGCGATGGTCATCGGCAACTTCACCGTGATGTACATGAACATGGTGGCCCTGCGTGAGGACGACCGGTCGGATCTGCTGTTGGCGGCGCTGAGTGTGCCGCTGTTCTGGCTGATGATGAGTGTGGCCGCGGCCAAGGGCTGCTATCAGATGATCCGGCAACCATCGTTCTGGGAGAAGACGTTTCACGGTCTGGCCGAGCGTCCCGCCGACACCGCAACGGACGAGGCGGCCGCGGCATGACCGGCGCGGTGCTCGCGGGATCCGACCGCCGGCTCAAGTTCACCGTCTTCTTCGTCTTCCTTGTCCTCTACCTCGCGGTGGGGTATTGGCTGCAGATCCGCCACGGATTCATCATGGGCGACACGCTCTCCCGGGTGGCGGCCACGCAGTCCGTGTTGTTCAGCCGCGACCCGCATCTCGCCGCGCTGGGCTTCATCTTCACGCCGGTCGCGGCGATGGTGCAGATACCGGCCATCGCACTGAGCACGCTGTGGGCGGATATTGCCGCACGCGCGTTCTCAGGCACGATCATGTCGGCGGCCTTCATGGCGGGCGGTGCCGTGCAGATCTTGAGCATGGGCACCGATCGTGGTCTGCCGCGGGCGTATTCGCTGACCATCACGATGCTGTTCGCGCTCAATCCGATGATCGTGTTCTACGGCTCCAACGGCATGAGCGAGGCGCCGTTCATCTTCTTCATGTCCTGGACGGTGCGCCGGCTCATCATGTGGATGGTCGACGACGACGTGCACCACCTGGTCACCGCGGGCGGTATCGCGATGGGGTTGGCCTACCTGACCCGCTACGACGCCGCGGCCTGCGTCGGGGCGGCGGGGATCCTGGTGGGTCTGACCACCTATGTGCGGGCCACCCCTCGGCCGCGATTGCAGCGTGCGATCCTGGATCTGTTGATCGTGAGCGGTCCTGGCGTGCTGGCCTTCCTGGGCTGGGCCGCCGCGAGCTGGTTGATCACCGGTGAGGCTTTCGCGCAGTTCACCTCCCAGTACGGCAACATTGCGATTCTGGAGCAATCAGGCCAGACCGCACCGGATTTCGCTCACGGCGTGCAGTTCGCGCTGGTGTGCATCATGCTGTTGGCCCCGACGATGCCGCCACTGTTGTTGTGGGTGCTGAAGCAGCGGTGGGGGCGGCCCAACTGGCAGGTGCTGCTGGTGCCGGTGGCGTTGTTCGGTGCCGTGCTCGCATTCCAGGCTTACAGTTACGCGGTTGGATCGACGTTTCCGTTCTTGCGGTTCTTCATCATCGCGATTCCGTTGACGGCATGCCTGGCGATGCTCGCCGTCCCCGACGGTGTGCTCGCGACACCGACCCGTCGTGGCAGGTACGCACCCGAGGTGGTCGCGACCGCTGCCGAGGCACCGCAACGACACCCGGCCGCACGGTACGCGGTGGTCGCGGCCACCGTCGCGATCGGCATCCCCGTGACGCTCGTGGGCATGGCCCAACCCGACTACGCCCCACAGGAATATGGGCTGGGCGCGGTGCTGAAACCGGACCCGTACAACGTCACGGTGCGTAAGACGACCGAACACCGGATCGCCCGGACCTTCGGCACCGAGCGCAGGATCGCCGAGTATCTGCAATCGTTGAACCTGCCCGACAGCTCGGTGATCACCGACACCGTCTACGGCTTCGGTATTCTTGCTGCGTCGCCCCGTCCGCGGGTCTTCGTCATCCCGTCCGACCCGGACTTCACGGAGTTACTCAACGATCCGACCGCCAACGGCATTCGGTATCTGCTTGCGGTGCCGCCCATTGGCCGCGGTACCTCCGACGCACTCAACCTGCGGTACCCGACGCTATACCACACCGGAGCCGACGTCGCGACCCTGGAGCTGGATATTCCCAACGACGGTGACGGGCAGCCTAATTGGCGGCTGTACCGGGTCAATGAACGGGTGGGGACACGTTAGAGCATCCCAGAATCCTTGGGCTGCCGCGGTACCAACCGTGCGAGCAGACATGGCGATACGCGAAATGCGGCGTGTCGGGTACTTTGACGTCTGCTCGGCGGGGAAAGTGGCACGCATGACCGACGAACTCGTGACGGTGTACGACGCGGACGGCAACATCACCGGCACGGCGGCCCGCTCGCGGGTGTACGCCGAAGGCCTCTGGCATGGCAGTGCCGGGGTCCTGGTCCGATCGGCCGACGGTAACCGGATCTATGTGCACCGACGTACCCCGACCAAGGCTGTGTTCGCCGGTATGCACGATTGCCTGGCCGGGGGAGTGGTCGACCCCGGCGAGACACCGCTGCAGACCGCGACCCGCGAGCTTGCCGAGGAACTCGGCATCACCGGCGTGCCGCTGACCCCGCTTGCGTCCTCGGCATGGGACGGGCAGTGGGCCGGAAAACCCATGCGCTGCCACGTGTTTGCCTTCGAGACGCGCTACGACGGCCCGATCCGTCACCAGCCCGAGGAGATCAGCGCCGGCTGGTGGTGGACCGACGACGAGTTGGCTGCTCACCTGGCTGATCCGGACTGGCCCTTCGTCCCCGACACCCGGGTGCTGATCCCGCAACTGCTGCGGGTCTGACCGGCGAGCCGCTTACGTCAATGCCGTTGAGCCAAGACGGCGGATGCTTCTCAATGTGCTGCGACCGAACTCGGTACGTACCGAAGACGCTTTCGCGATAACTGCGAAAACGACGGCGATCACCCCATTGCGCACGTCGGCGCCCAACCCCGAAGGCCGACAGCGTGTTGTCCGCGTCATCAGTTTTCCCAGCAACCGTCAGCATGCGGGTGTAATCTCCGGGCGACCGCCCCAATCGGCGACTTTCGTCAAACCTGGATCGAGGCTCACCATGGCTACCGAGTTCAACGGCAAGATCGAGCTGGATATCCGGGACTCCGAGCCCGACTGGGGGCCGTATGCGGCGCCGACCGCCGTCGAGAACGCGCCCAACGTGCTGTATCTGGTGTGGGACGACACCGGCATCGCGACCTGGGACTGCTTCGGCGGACTGGTGGACATGCCCGCGATGAGCCGCATCGCCGAACGCGGGGTGCGACTGTCGCAGTTCCACACCACCGCGTTGTGCTCGCCGACCCGGGCCTCGCTGCTCACTGGCCGCAACGCCACGACGGTGGGGATGGCCACGATCGAGGAGTTCACCGACGGATTCCCCAACTGCAACGGGCGGATTCCGTTCGACACCGCGCTGCTGTCGGAGGTACTCACCGAGAACGGTTACAACACCTACTGCGTGGGCAAGTGGCATCTGACGCCGTTGGAGGAGTCAAACCTCGCTGCCACCAAACGGCATTGGCCATGCTCGCGCGGTTTCGAACGGTTCTACGGATTCATGGGCGGCGAGACCGATCAGTGGTATCCGGATCTGGTGTATGACAACCATCCCGTCGATCCGCCGGGCACGCCCGAGGAGGGCTATCACCTGTCGAAGGATCTCGCCGACAAGACCATCGAGTTCATCCAGGACGCCAAGGTAATCGCCCCGGACAAGCCGTGGTTCACCTATCTGTGTCCCGGGGCCGGCCACGCCCCCCACCATGTGTTCAAGGAGTGGGCCGACCACTACACGGGCCGATTCGACATGGGCTACGAGCAGTACCGCGAAATCGTGCTGGAGAATCAGAAACGCCTCGGCATCGTGCCGCCCGACACCGAGCTGTCGCCGATCAACCCGTACGCAGACATCAAGGGCCCCAACGGGGAACCGTGGCCGCTCCAGGACACGGTACGACCGTGGGACACGCTCGGCGACGACGAGAAGCGGCTGTTCAGCCGGATGGCCGAGGTGTTCGCCGGATTCCTCTCCTACACCGACGCCCAGATCGGGCGCATCCTCGACTATCTCGACGAATCCGGTCAGTTGGACAACACGATCATCGTGGTGATCTCCGACAACGGGGCCAGCGGTGAGGGCGGTCCGAACGGATCGGTCAACGAGACGAAGTTCTTCAACGGCTACATCGACACCGCCGAGGAGGGGCTTCGGTTCATCGACCTGCTGGGTTCGCCGGATACCTACAATCACTATCCGATCGGCTGGGCCATGGCGTTCAACACGCCGTACAAGCTGTTCAAGCGGTATGCCTCCCACGAGGGTGGTATCGCCGACACCGCAATCATCTCGTGGCCCAACGGAATTGCCGCGCACGGCGAGGTGCGCGACAACTACGTCAACGTCTGCGACATCACCCCCACGGTGTACGACCTGCTCGAAATCACGCCGCCCGCCACTGTGCGCGGGGTTGCGCAGAAGCCACTGGACGGGGTGAGTTTCAAAGTGGCGCTGGATAATCCGACTGCGCCGACAGGCAAGGAGACCCAGTTCTACACGATGCTCGGCACCCGTGGCCTCTGGCACAAAGGCTGGTTCGCCAACACCGTGCACGCTGCCACGCCGGCCGGCTGGTCTCATTTCGACGCCGACCGCTGGGAGCTGTTCCACATCGAATCCGATCGCAGCCAGTGCCACGACCTGGCCGCCGAGCAGCCGGACAAACTCGAAGAACTCAAGGCGCTCTGGTTCAGCGAAGCCGACAAGTACAACGGTCTGCCTCTGGCCGATCTCAACATCCTCGAGACCATGACGCGGTGGCGCCCGTATCTGGCCGGCACCAGGTCCACCTACACCTACTATCCGAACACGGCCGAGGTCGGTCTGGGCGCGGCCGCAGAACTGCGCGGGCAGTCGTTCAAGGTGCTGGTCGAGCTCACCATCGACAGTCCCGACGCCCAGGGCGTGTTGTTCAAACAGGGTGGCGCACACGGCGGGCATGTCTTGTACGTCGCCGACGGACGGCTGCACTACGTGTACAACTTCCTCGGTGAGATCGAGCAGCAGCTGACCTCACCGGATCCGATTCCGTTGGGAAGGCACATCTTCGGTGCGCGGTACCAGCGCACCGGCACAGTCGAGAACAGTCACACGCCGCTGGGCGACACAGCGTTGTTCATCGACGACGTCGCAGTGGCCGAACTGCCGGATATGCGGACCCACCCGGGCATGTTCGCGCTCGCCGGGGGTGGCATCTGCATAGGACGCAACACAGGCTCGGCGGTATCGAAGAATTATCGTGGGCAGTTCGGCTTCACCGGCGGAACCATCGCCAGGTGCACCGTCGACCTGTCGGGCCAACCGTACGAAGACGTCGAAGCCGCTCTGGCCTTGGCCTTCTGCAAGGACTGAGGAAACGGCACGCCTACCCTGATCGCATGCACACCGAACGGGTCGAACTGCCCGGGGGAGCGTTCCGCATGGGTTCGACGCGCTTCTATCCGGAAGAGGCGCCGGTGCACACCGTGACGGTCGCGTCGTTTGCGATCGACAAGTATCCCGTCACCAATGCGCAGTTCGCCGAGTTTGTCGCCGCCACCGGATATGTGACCGTCGCCGAGCGCCCGCTGGACCCAGCGCTGTATCCCGGTGTGGCGCAACAGGATCTGTTACCTGGGGCGCTGGTGTTCCGGCCCACCGCGGGTCCGGTGAACCTGCGGGACTGGCGACAGTGGTGGGACTGGGCGCCCGGCGCGAACTGGCGACACCCGTTCGGTCCGGACCGCGACGCCGGTCATCCTGACCACCCCGTCGTACAGGTGGCCTATCCCGACGCGGCGGCCTATGCGGCGTGGGTCGGCCGTCGGCTGCCCACCGAAGCCGAATGGGAGTACGCCGCACGCGGGGGAGCCGACACCGTCTACGCCTGGGGCGACGATGTCATGCCCGGCGGGCGGCTGATGGCCAACACCTGGCAGGGACGATTCCCGTACCGCAACGACGGCGCCCTGGGCTGGACCGGCACCTCGCCGGTGGGCTCCTTCCCCGCCAACGACTTCGGGCTCTACGACATGATCGGCAACGTGTGGGAATGGACGACGACGCCGTTCTCGGCCCATCACCGGCCCGGCGCGGCCCAAGCCGCGTGCTGCCCACCGGCGGATGCAGATCCCAGCGTCAACCAGACCCTCAAGGGCGGCTCGCATCTGTGCGCCCCCGAGTATTGCCACCGGTACCGTCCGGCGGCGCGCTCTCCGCAGTCCCAAGACAGTTCGACGACGCACATCGGGTTCCGTTGCGTCGTGTCGCGAGAGTGAATCCTCTGCGAAAAAACGGCCCGGAACCCGCACCCGTTTCACGTTCGCGGACGCCGGCGTGTGCTGCACTGGGGCGTCGGCGGCGCGTAGCCTGGGTCCGCAGCGGGCAGAGCTGCGGCGATTTGGTGCATTGCCCGAGCTCACCTACTATGTAGGGGTTGTCTTGGGTAGACCGTGGTTGGTTGCTGTTTCGGATCAACCCCGCGTGTCCATAGATGATAAAGACCGCGCGCGTCCAGGTCGGAATCTGGCGTGCATAAAAACCCAGGTCAGGAGATCGAGTGATTCAGCAGGAATCGCGGTTGAAGGTCGCCGACAACACGGGTGCCAAGGAGATCTTGTGCATCCGCGTGCTCGGTGGCTCGTCGCGACGCTACGCCGGCATCGGCGACATCATCGTGGCGACCGTCAAGGACGCCATCCCGGGCGGCAACGTCAAGCGTGGTGACGTCGTGAAGGCCGTCGTCGTGCGCACCGTCAAAGAACGTCGTCGCGCAGACGGCAGCTACATCAAGTTCGACGAGAACGCCGCAGTCATCATCAAGAACGACAACGACCCCCGCGGCACCCGCATCTTCGGGCCGGTCGGTCGCGAACTGCGAGAGAAGAAGTTCATGAAGATCGTCTCGCTGGCACCGGAGGTTTTGTAAATGAAGGTCCACAAGGGCGACACCGTTCTGGTGGTCTCCGGTAAGGACAAGGGCGCCAAGGGCAAGGTCCTAGTCGCCTACCCCGAGCGCAACAAGGTTCTCGTCGAGGGCGTCAACCGGATCAAGAAGCACACCGCGCAGTCGCAGAACGAGCGTGGGGCTTCGACGGGCGGCATCGTGACGCAGGAGGCGCCGATCCACGTGTCCAACGTGATGGTGGTCGACTCCGACGGCAACCCGACCCGCATCGGCTACCGCGTCGATGAGGAGAACGGCAAGAAGGTTCGTGTCTCCAAGCGCAACGGCAAGGACATCTGACTATGACCACCACTGAAAATGCCGTGAAGACTCCGCCCCGTTTGAAGCAGCGCTACCGCGAGGAAATCCGCGAGTCGCTGCAGCAGCAGTTCGAGTACGGCAACGTCATGCAGATCCCCGGCGTGGTGAAGGTCGTCGTCAACATGGGTGTCGGCGACGCTGCCCGCGATGCCAAGCTGATCAACGGCGCAGTCAACGATCTGGCCCTCATCACCGGTCAGAAGCCCGAGGTCCGCAAGGCCCGCAAGTCCATCGCCCAGTTCAAGCTCCGCGAGGGCATGCCCATCGGCGCCCGCGTCACGCTGCGTGGTGACCGCATGTGGGAGTTCCTGGACCGGCTGATCTCCATCGCGCTGCCCCGTATCCGCGACTTCCGCGGCCTGTCGGCCAAGCAGTTCGACGGCACCGGCAACTACACGTTCGGTCTGAACGAGCAGTCGATGTTCCATGAGATCGACGTGGATTCCATCGACCGGCCCCGCGGCATGGACATCACCGTCGTCACCTCGGCGACCAACGACGACGAAGGCCGTGCGCTGCTGCGGGCGCTGGGCTTCCCCTTCAAGGAGAACTGAGCACATGGCAAAGAAGGCTCTGGTCGACAAGGCCAACAAGAAGCCCAAGTTCGCGGTCCGCGCGTACACCCGCTGCAGCAAGTGCGGTCGTCCGCACGCTGTCTACCGCAAGTTCGGGCTGTGCCGCATCTGCCTGCGCGAGATGGCGCACGCGGGCGAGCTGCCCGGCGTGCAGAAGTCCAGCTGGTAACCACGCACTGACGACAGCACCCCGCGGGCGCCATGCGCTCCCGCGGGGTGCTGTTGGCGGTTGATCGGCGAACGTGCGGAAGATGGCGAGGTTTTCGAGAAATCTCGCCATCTTCCGCACATTCGGCTGCTGTAGTTGGCTGATTTGGCTCTGAACTGCCGGTTGTCTACACTTGACCGGTTGCCTGTCGCTTTAGTCCAGGCGAGTCGGTATGTGATGCCTGCGGGTGCCACTACTGACGTGCGACCCCTGATCGAACCCGGTCAGGAACGGAAGAAACACTTCGCAGTAGGCCCACCGTGCGATGTGTCAGGCCCGTGGATGTTGATCTTCGTGCAAGCGGTTCATCCACCGGGAACCGACGCGAGCACGCTGTATGGGAACCGCAGCGGGAGAGGTTGATTGACGCTGTCATGACAATGACGGATCCGATCGCAGACTTTCTGACACGTCTGCGCAACGCCAACTCGGCGTACCACGACGAGGTGACCCTGCCCCACTCGAAGATCAAGGCCAACATCGCCGAGATCCTCAAGAAAGAGGGCTACATCACCGATTACCGCACCGAGGACGCCCGCGTCGGCAAGTCCCTGGTGGTGCAGCTCAAGTACGGCTCCAGCCGTGAGCGCAGCATCGCCGGCCTGCGTCGCGTGAGCAAGCCCGGTCTGCGGGTCTACGCAAAATCCACCAATCTGCCGCGGGTACTCGGCGGCCTGGGCGTGGCGATCATCTCCACGTCCTCGGGCCTGCTCACTGACCGCCAGGCAGCACGACAGGGCGTGGGCGGCGAAGTCCTCGCTTACGTCTGGTAGGGGGAAGCAGAACATGTCGCGTATTGGTAAGCAGCCCGTTTCGGTCCCCACCGGAGTCGACGTCACGATCGACGGGCAGAACGTTGCGGTCAAGGGCCCCAAGGGCGCACTGACCCTGGATGTGGCCGAGCCGATTGCGGTGTCCCGCAACGACGACGGCGCCATCGTGGTGACCCGACCGGATGATGAGCGGCGCAACCGCAGCCTGCACGGGCTGTCGCGCACCCTGATCGCCAACCTGGTCACCGGTGTGACCGAGGGCTACACCCGCAAGATGGAGATCTTCGGCGTTGGTTACCGCGTGGTGGCCAAGGGCTCGAACCTGGAGTTCGCCCTGGGCTACAGCCACCCGGTGCTGATCGAGGCTCCCGAGGGCATCACCTTCGCGGTGGAGACGCCCACGAAGTTCTCGGTGTCGGGTATCGACAAGCAGAAGGTCGGCCAGATCTCAGCGGTCATCCGTCGCCTGCGTCGCCCGGACCCGTACAAGGGCAAGGGCATTCGCTACGAGGGTGAGCAGATCCGCCGCAAGGTCGGAAAGACAGGTAAGTAACCATGGCTCCCAAAACTGTTACCGCAGAAAACGCAAAGCGTAAGCCGGTGGGCCAGAACATCTCTGAGACCCGTCGCAACTCTCGTCTGCGCCGCCACGCCCGGCTGCGCAAGAAGGTCGCCGGCACCGCCCAGACCCCACGTCTGGTGGTCAACCGGTCGGCCCGGCACATCCACGTCCAGCTCATCGACGATCTGGACGGCGTCACCCTGGCGGCGGCCTCGTCGATCGAGGCTGACGTTCGTGCGGTCGAAGGCGACAAGAAGGCGCACAGCGTGCGCGTCGGTCAGCTGATCGCCGAGCGTGCCAAGGCTGCCGGTATCGACACCGTGGTGTTCGATCGCGGCGGCTACACCTACGGTGGCCGCATCGCCGCGCTGGCCGATGCTGCGCGCGAGGGTGGGCTGAAATTCTGATGACTGTTAACGAGAGGACTGCATGATGGCCGAGCAGGCTGGCGCCGCTTCGGCGCAGGACAACCGTGGCGGTCGTGGTGACCGCGACGGCCGGGGCCGCCGCGATGACCGTGGTGGCCGCGGCCGCGGCGACGACCGTGGTGAGAAGAGCAACTACATCGAGCGCGTGGTCACGATCAACCGCGTGTCCAAGGTGGTCAAGGGTGGCCGCCGGTTCAGCTTCACCGCTCTGGTGATCGTCGGCGACGGTCACGGCATGGTCGGTGTGGGCTACGGCAAGGCCAAGGAAGTCCCGGCCGCCATCGCCAAGGGCGTCGAGGAAGCACGCAAGAACTTCTTCCGGGTTCCGCTGATCGGTGGCACCATCACCCACCCGGTGCAGGGTGAAGCCGCGGCCGGTGTGGTCATGCTGCGTCCGGCCAGCCCGGGTACCGGTGTGATCGCCGGCGGCGCGGCTCGTGCGGTACTGGAATGCGCTGGGGTGCACGACATCCTGGCCAAGTCGCTGGGTAGCGACAACGCGATCAACGTGGTTCACGCCACGGTTGCCGCGCTGAAGCTGCTGCAGCGTCCGGAAGAGGTGGCGGCCCGTCGCGGTCTGCCCATCGAGGATGTTGCGCCGGCCGGCATGCTGCGGGCCCGACGCGAGAGCGAAGCGCTGGCTGCTGCAGCCGCGCGTGAGGGATCGGCATAACCATGGCAGAGCTCAAGATCACCCAGGTGCGCGGGATCATCGGCGCGCGCTGGAAGCAGCGCGAAAGCCTGCGGACGCTGGGACTGAAGAAGATCCGTCAGTCGGTGGTTCGTGAGGACAACGCCCAGACGCGTGGCCTCATCAACGTCGTGCATCACCTCGTTGAAGTTGAGGAAGTCAAATGAGTGTCATCAAGCTTCATGACCTGAAGCCGGCTGCCGGCTCGAAGACCGCCAAGACCCGTGTTGGTCGTGGTGAGGGCTCCAAGGGTAAGACCGCCGGTCGCGGTACCAAGGGCACCAAGGCCCGCAAGAACGTCCCGGTGACGTTCGAGGGTGGCCAGATGCCGATCCACATGCGGCTTCCGAAGCTCAAGGGCTTCAAGAACCGCTTCCGGACCTCCTACGAGGTCGTCAACGTCGGCGACATCAACAAGGCCTTCCCGCAGGGCGGCACCATCGGTGTCGACGAGTTGGTGGCCAAGGGCCTGGTTCGCAAGAACAGCCTGGTCAAGGTTCTCGGCGACGGCAAGCTGACCGCCAAGATCGACGTCACCGCGAACAAGTTCAGTGGCAGTGCCCGCGAGGCCATCACCGCTGCCGGTGGTTCGGTCACCGAACTGTAGTTGGCGGCTCGCCGCCGAGCTGTAATTTTCTCTCCGCGAGCAGACACGGAAGTCCCCGCACGCCCGGCGTGTCGGGGACTTTCGCGTCTGCTCGGCAGGGGCGGTGATTGAATCTAACCGGAGGTGCTGCCGTGGATGCCGATGTGATCGTGGTGGGCGGGGGACTGGCCGGGCTGGTAGCCACACGTGAATTGACCCGGCGCGGAAAGAAGGTCGCCGTCGTCGATCAAGAAAATGCCGCGAATCTGGGTGGGCAGGCGTTCTGGTCGTTCGGCGGGATCTTCCTCGTCGACAGCCCCGAGCAGCGGCGCATGAGGATCAAGGACTCGCTCGACCTGGCGTGGAACGACTGGCAGGGCAGTGCCGCCTTCGACCGCATCGACGACGAAGACGCCTGGGCGGCCAAGTGGGCCCGGGCTTACGTGGAGTTTGCCGCCGGGGAGAAACGCGCCTACCTCACCGAGCACGGCATCACTTTCGTGCCGACCGTGGGCTGGGCCGAGCGCGGCGATCTGCGTGCCGACGGCCACGGCAACTCGGTGCCCCGGTTTCACGTCGCCTGGGGGACCGGGACGGGAATCGTTGAGCCCTTTGTGAATTCGGCTCTTTCCGCCGCCGGCGAAAGACTCGTCACATTCCACCATCGGCACCGGGTCGATGAGTTGGTGTTCACCGGTGGCTCTGTCACCGGCGTCCGTGGTGTGGCGCTGGCACCCGACGACGCTCCGCGCGGCGCACCGTCAAACCGCGATGGCGTGGGCGATTTCGAACTGAGCGCGCAAGCAGTCGTCGTCGCCTCGGGCGGAATCGGCGCCAACCATGACATGGTCCGCCGCTACTGGCCGGCGCGCATGGGCACTCCGCCGCGGTCGATGATCACCGGCGTCCCCGCGTACGTCGACGGCCGTATGCTCGACATCGCCGCCGACGCCGGTGTGCGCCTGGTGAACCGGGACCGCATGTGGCACTACACCGAAGGTATCCAGAACTGGAATCCGATCTGGCCCGACCACGCGATCCGGATCCTGCCCGGCCCGTCGTCGATGTGGTTCGACGCCATCGGCCGCCGGCTGCCGGCGCCGTACCTGCCCGGCTACGACACCCTGGGCACCTTGCGTCACCTGCGCACCGACCCTGACATCGCGGGCTACGATCATTCCTGGTTCATCCTGACCCAGAAGATCATCGAGAAGGAGTTCGCGCTGTCGGGGTCGGAACAGAATCCCGACATCACCGGTAAGGATCGGTCTGCGATGTTGCGCGAGCGGGTGTTGAGTCGCTCGGCCCCCGGCCCAGTCGAGGCGTTCAAACGCCACGGTGCCGACTTCGTCGTTGCCGACGATCTCGAATCCCTCGTGGCGAAGATGAACGCGCTCACCGACGAACCGTTGCTCGACGCGAAGGGCATCCGGGCGCAGATCGAATCCCGCGACTTGCAATTCGCCAACCCGTACGCCAAAGACGCTCAGGTGCAAGGCATCCGCAACGCGCGGCGCTACCTCGGTGATCGCCTGGCCCGGGTCGCCACGCCGCACCGCATCCTCGATCCGGCCGCGGGCCCGCTCATCGGCGTCAAACTGCATGTCCTGACCCGAAAAACGTTGGGCGGCATCCAGACTGATCTGTCTTCGCGCGCCCTCGGGACCGGCGGCGAGACCATCCCCGGGCTGTACGCTGCGGGTGAAGTCGCCGGGTTCGGTGGCGGCGGTGTGCATGGCTACAACGCGCTGGAAGGTACGTTCCTGGGTGGCTGCATCTTCTCCGGCCGCGCCGCCGGGCGCGCGGCTGCCGAAGCGCTCTGATTCTCCCGCGAGCAGACGCGAAAACCCTCGAACAGCGGCGTGTCAGGGACTTTCACGTCTGCTCGGCGACCTTAGGTGAGCGCTGGAAGGACCTCGGCGGCAAGGCGTTCCATCTGCTCACGATCTTCGGCGACGTTCTCGCCGACGGGGTTGAGCACGACCATCTGCGCACCGGCGTCGGCCACTGCCCGCAACCCGCGCGCCACATCGGCGGGGGTGCCCGACACCGGAACCGCTTCGATGCCGGGCGTCTGGCCGTAGATCCGGTGCAGTCCGTCGATCACGCGTCGGTGGGCGCGGGCGGGATCATCGTCGATCATGAGGTAAACCCGTTTACCGATGGTGTAGCCGGACGGATCCTTGCCCTGCTCATCGAGCTCGCGGCGCACCGTCTCGACCGATTCGGCGAACGTCGCGGTGGTCGACGACCCTGCGCCCAGGAACGAATCTCCGTAGCGCACCGCGCGGGCCAGCGCCTTGGGTGCGGTGCCGCCGAACCAGATCGGCGGATGCGGGCGCTGCACGGGCTTCGGCTGGATCGGCAGATCGTCGACCTCGCGGAACTTCCCGTGAAACGTGACGCGTGGCTCGTCGGACCAGGCCGCCTTCATCAACTCCAAACCCTCGTTGAAGTAGCTGATGAAGGTGGTGCGGTCCACCCCGAACGCGGCGAACGGCCGGAAGTTTCCGCCGTGCCCGACCCCGACATCGAGACGCCCGTGGCTGAGTCGGTCGACGGCGGTGATGGCTGAGGCCAGTTGCAGCGGGTCGTGCAGGGAGGTGATGAGCACCGCGACCCCCAACCGCAACCGGGTGGTGCAGGCCGCCGCGTACGACAACAGCGGCAGCGGGGCGATCCCCGGCGACTCACCGATCGTCTGCTCCACGGTCCAGCCGCCTTCGAAACCCAACTCCTCGGCACGGGCCAGATAGGCCTTCAGGCCCGCGTCATCGAATCGGCCGGTGCCCAGTTGCGGTATCGAAATCGAGAACCTCACCACACCACGGTACGGACGACACGGCCTCACTACCGGGCGTACGGGTGAACCGGCGCCAGGTTGTGGCCCGTAGCAGGTCACCTCTTGCGCGAGCAGACGCGCAGGTATCCCGACACTCCGGTGTTGCGGGACTTTGGTGTCTGTTCGCGTAGAACTGGGGGCGCACAATCGGATTCGCCGCTCACCTAGAGGCGCTGCGGTAAGTTTCGAGAGAGCTGAAGCGTTCGGCTCACCGATTGTGCGGGGGTTGGGGCCGATGCGACCAGATGTCGCCGCGAGGTTCCATAGCTTGCCGGTGCAAATCGCATCGCCGGGTGTGTCGCAGTCCGACCCGTTTCGCGGCCCCTCGGGCCTGTGCTGCGACGTCGGTAGGCTCGGGGCATGTTCGACTTCCTCCCGAGTCTGCCCGGTCCCGACGAATTGCGGGCGTTGGTCCGCAAGGTCGACACCGTTCGGCACAATGGCATTCCCAGTGCATGTGTTCTCGAACTCGATCTGACGTCCGTACCTGCGGAGACGGCCGGGTTCGATCCGTTGGCGATGATCTCCAGCGGAGGACGGCCGCTGGTCCTGCGCCAGGCTGTTGCAGCGATACACCGAGCGGCCGACGACGACCGGGTAGCCGGGCTGATCGCCCGGGTGCAGATTCCGGCCGCGGCAGCCGGGCCGGTACAGGAGTTGCGCGACGCGATCGCCGAGTTCGGCGCCGTCAAGCCGACCCTGGCCTGGTCGGAAACCTATCCGGGCACATTGTCGTACTACCTGGCCTCGGCGTTCCGCGAGGTGTGGATGCAACCGTCGGGCACGGTCGGACTGGTCGGTTTCGCGACCAATGCGATGTTCCTGCGGGATGCCCTGGACAAGGCCGGGATTGAAGCGCAGTTCGTGACGCGTGGCGAATACAAGTCTGCGACAAACATTTTCACGCAGGACCGCTACACTGACGCGCACCGTGAAGCCGACAGCCGGTTGATCCAGAGCCTTCAGACCCAGGTGTGGCAGGCGACCGCGGAATCCCGGCACATATCGGTCGACACCATCGACGCGTTGGCCGACAAGGCGCCGTTGCTGCGCGACGATGCCGTATCGGGCGGGCTGATCGACCGGATCGGCTTCCGTGACGAGGCGTACGCGCGCATCAGTGAACTTTGCGGTGCCGCGGCGGAATCCGATGGTGAGGGCAGTGCCCCGCGGCTGTACCTGTCGCGGTACGCGCGGGCGTCGGCGCCCAAGCCTGCGCCCCCGCTACCCGGGCTCAAATCGAAGCCGACCGTCGCCGTGGTGACGGTGCACGGTCCGATTGTCAGTGGTAAGGGTGGTCGTCAGGTGCTGCCGTTCGGTAATTCCGGCGCCGGGGGCGACACCATCGCCGCGGCGTTGCGTGAGGCCGCCGCCCGAGACGACGTGGTGGCCATTGTGCTGCGGGTGGACAGCCCCGGCGGCTCGGTGACCGCCTCCGAGACCATCTGGCGTGAGGTGGTGCGGGCCCGCTCACCTGAGAAGGGAGACGGCAAGCCCGTCGTCGCGTCGATGGGTGCGGTGGCGGCATCCGGTGGCTACTACGCGGCCATGGCCGCCGACGCGATCGTCGCCAATCCGGGCACCATCACCGGCTCGATCGGGGTGTTGACCGGAAAGCTGGTGTCGCGTGAGCTCAAGGACAAGCTCGGGGTCGGTTCCGACGCGGTGCGCACCAATGCCAATGCCGACGCGTGGTCGACCAATGCGCCGTTCACCGATGAGCAGCACGCCCAGGTCGAGGCCGAGGCCGACCTGTTCTACGAGGACTTCGTGCAGCGGGTCGCAGATGGCCGTGGCTTGGCGGTGGATGCCGTCCAGGACGTGGCCCGTGGCCGGGTGTGGACCGGGGCCGACGCTCACGAACGTGGGCTCGTCGACGAACTCGGCGGGCTGCGCACCGCAATTCGCCGGGCCAAGCTGCTGGCCGGCCTCGACGAGGACACCAAGGTCAAGATCGCGCACCTGCCCGGGTCATCGTTGCGGGACCTGTTGTCGCCCAAGCCATCATCACAGCCGGCCGCCGCGTCGCTGCCCGAGGCGCTCGGCTCGCTGGCCGTCGCGTCGGCAACCGGGGTGCTGGAGCAGGCCCAGCGCTCGCTGACCGGAGCCAACGCGGTGTGGTTGGGGGACTACCGCTTCTGAAGCTCGCGTCTGCTCGGCGGACTGAGAACGGGCAGTTACCCGTTCTGACGCCGGTGTTAATTGCGGCACGGTGCTCAGGGCGGTGCATTCCGCGTAGTGGCACGGTAACGTCAAACCTTGGCAACTACTGAATTGCCGACGAGACGACGGCCTGGCCCTGCGGTGTCAACCCAGTCAGACCAGCCGAAAGAGAGCGCACGGCGGGGAACGGTGTCGTCAGACACTATGGAGGAGCTGTGCCCGCGCGCAAGAGCCCGATGACGGGCTTCGGAGACAAGCCGGAGATCGACTACCGCGAACTCGCTGAAAGTGCCCCGGATTCAGGCGTGCTCAGACGCGCGATCGCCGCATCGGCGATCGGTAACGCCACAGAATGGTTCGATTACGGAATTTACGCCTACGGCGTGAGCTACATATCTGCGGCCATATTCCCCGGCGACACCGAGCAGGCAACGTTGTTGGCGCTTGCGACATTTGCGGTTTCGTTCCTGGTGCGACCACTCGGGGGATTCGTCTGGGGCCCGCTCGGCGATCGGGTCGGCCGTAAACACGTGCTGGCCATCACGATCGTGCTGATGGCCGGCGCTACGTTCTGCGTGGGTCTGGTGCCGTCGTACGCTTCGATCGGCTTGTGGGCGCCGGCGATCATGGTCGTGCTGCGGATGATCCAGGGGTTCTCCACGGGAGGCGAATACGGCGGTGCCGCAACGTTTATGGCGGAGTATGCACCGTCGCGTCGACGCGGTTTCCTCGGCAGCTTCCTGGAATTTGGGACCCTGTCGGGCTTTTCGCTGGGTGCGCTGCTGATGCTCGGGTTCTCGGTGTTGCTCACCGACGACCAGATGGGGGCGTGGGGTTGGCGGTTGCCGTTCATGGTTGCCGCGCCGCTGGGCCTGATCGGTGTCTACCTGCGCTCCAGACTTGAAGACACGCCCGTGTTCCGCGAGCTCGAGCAGTCCGGGGATACCGAACAGGGGGCGGTCACTCAGTTCAAGGATCTGGTCGGGGAGTACTGGGCACCGGTCCTACGGTTGGGTGGCCTGGTGGTGGCGCTCAACGTCGTCAACTACACGCTGCTCACCTACATGCCTACCTACCTGGAGCGGACCATCGGCCTGTCGAGCAGTCACGCGCTGATCGTTCCGATCATCGGGATGCTGATGATGATGGTGTTCCTGCCGTTCTCCGGCCACATCTCGGATCGGGTGGGGCGCAAACCGATGTGGTGGTTCTCGCTGATCGGGCTGTTCGTCGCCGGCATACCGATGTTCCTGTTGATGGCGACGAACATGGTCGGCGCGGTAATCGGATTCGCTGTCCTCGGGTTGCTCTATGTGCCGCAGCTGTCGACGATCTCGGCGACTTTCCCGGCGATGTTCCCCACGCACGTCCGCTACGCGGGATTCGCGATCGCATACAACGTATCGACGTCACTGTTCGGTGGCACCGCACCGGCGGTCAATGATTGGCTGGTCTCGGTCACCGGTGACCATCTCGTGCCTGCTTACTACATGATGATCGCCTGCGTGATCGGGGCGATCGCGCTGATAAAGATTCCCGAGACCGCCCGCTGTCCGATCAACGGCACTGAGATCCCCGGAACACCCGAAGCGCCACCACAACTCGAATACGACGTCGGGGTCAGCGCGGCGTCGTAGACCTCCCGGCCGATGCGACCAGGCGTTCATGAAACCGGGTATCGGCGTGGCTCAGCGTGTGCATGGCGGTGTCGGGGACCAGCGCGGCCTCGGCGTCGGCCGCGCGCACTTGGTGAACGTCGCGCGAGGTCCGCTTGTCGACGCGGCACCCCGAACCTGTGCTGTCGTCTGGGATGCGTTGCCGCTGTTGGCGCCGACCCGGGCAGGGAGAACACCACGGTGACCCCGATTCCCGGTGACCTGTGGTGGTTTTCGTTCGACTCCGACGCCCTGGGCAACCCGGCCTACAGCTATGAGAACACCACTGGCACCGGGACCACCGGAGCCATCGTCGACCTCGCGGTGTTATACGGACGCAACAACTTACTGATCAACGGTGATGCTGAGTGGGATGCGGGATTCAGCCCAGCGTGCCGCTGATGTAGACGATCTCACCCATCGGGTCATGGTCGACCGCATCGGGTAAGGGTAGGCGATAGCGAGCGAACAATTCCGAGCGCGCAGTACCGGTCATCTCCCACCCCTTGGTAGTGAGATAGTCTGCGGCAGAATGCCGTTCGCCGTGGTAGATCAGCGACGGCATGTCCATGGTCAACCCGATCTGGCTGAACCCGGCGGCCGCAGCCCGCGCCTTTTCCGGATCGAAATCCTTCAGGCCGGGCACGAATTCGGTTGCCACGGCGCTGCCGGGAGCGCTGAGGGCGTCGATGTTGTCGAACAAGCGATCCTGTGCATCCGGCGGCAGATAGATCAGCAGACCTTCAGCGCACCAGGCTGTCGGCTGTTCCGGATCGAAACCCGCCTCCCGCAGCGCGGCCGGCCAGTCTTCACGCAGATCGACCGGCACGGTCCGGCGCTGCGCTGTCGGTGCCGCACCGAGGTCGGCCAGGACCCCGGTCTTGAACTCGATGACCTCCGGTTGGTCGATCTCGTAGACGACGGTGCCGTCGGGCCAGGGCAGCCGGTAGGCGCGCGAGTCCAGACCGGACGCCAGGATCACCGCCTGCCGGATGCCGCGTTCGGTGGCCGCCGCGAAGTAGTCATCGAAAAACCGGGTACGCACGGCCATCTCGTCGATGTTGGCCCGCGCGCTGGCCGCCGCTTCCGGCGCGATGGCCTCGATGGCGTCGAAGTCGAGTTCACCGTTGACCATCTTGGTGAACGCATCGATACCGACGGCCCGCACCAGCGGCGCCGCGAACGGATCGTCGATCAGGCCGTGGGGCGCAGAGCTGGCAATCGCCCGCCCGGTTGCGACGAGCGTCGCCGTCGCCCCCACACTCGATGCCAGATCCCAGGTGTCGCCGTCGGCCCGCGCCATCAGCGCCTCATTTCCGTTCTGCAGACAGATAGCCCGAATCACCGGCAAGGTCGGCGAGGTCCTCGGGGTAGTCGAACCCGTATCCAGCGTAGGCCTCGCGTGCGGTCCGCACAGTCGACTGCCAGCCGTGCCCGTCGAGATAGTCGCCAGCGGTGTGACGGTCACCGGAATAGAACAGGTCCATCAGGTCGACATCGGACCCGACCCGCTTCGACCACTCGCTGACCTTCTTCGTCCATTCCTCGGGCAGGGTGTTCATGTCCATGTGTTCGGTGGCCAGCCGACTTCCGGACGCCGACAGTTCGGTGATGTTGTCGAAGAGCCGATCCTGAGCGTCGGGCGGCAGGTAGATGAGCAGCCCCTCGGCGATCCATGCGGTGGGTTCGGTCGGATCGAAACCGGCGGTACGCAATGCGGCCGGCCAATCATCGCGCAGGTCGATCGCGACCGTCCGACGATCGGCGGCAGGTTCGGCACCGAGCCCTGCGAGCGTGCGCGTCTTGAACTCGATCACCTGAGCCTGGTCGATCTCGAACACCACGGTGCCCGCGGGCCAGGGCAGCCGGTAGGCACGGGTGTCCAGGCCCGAGGCCAGGATCACGGCCTGGCGAATCCCGGCGTCGGTTGCGCTGGTGAAGAAGTTATCGAAGAACCGGGTGCGCACGGCGATCTGCTCGCACATCCGCTGCCGGTCCAGCAGCTGATCGCCCTCGACGCAAATCTCGCCATCGGCCAACCGGATGCAGTGCTCCAGCCCGACGGCTTTGACCAGCGGGTCGGCGTACGGGTCGTTGATCAGCGGATCGGGCTGCTTGGTGGCCAGGGCGCGGGACGCGGCGACACCCGTCGCCGTCGAGCCGACGCTGGTTGCCAGGTCCCAGGTGTCACCCTCGGTGCGTGCCATGGTTTGTCCTCACTGTCGTACTGCCACGATTGCCAATGAATCACGTTGTGCTGCGGCGTCGTCGGAATCGGGGAAGGTGCGGCCGTATTCGGCGAACACCTCGGGGCGCCGCCGGGCTGTCACCGACCAGCCACTGTCGGTGAGATAGTCGACCACCGAATTGCGCTCACCGACGTACCAGAGCTCGGACAGGTCGATGTCGAACCCGTGTTCGCGCCACCGCTCGACCATGGATTGGCTGCGATTGCGCACGGCCGCGGCGATGTCCGGGTGGTACTCGGTGGCCAGCCGGCTGCCCGGGGCGCTCAGCGCGGTGATGTTGTCGAACAGCCGGTCCTGCGCCTCGGGCGGCAGGTAGACCAGCAGACCCTCGGCACTCCACGCGGTCGGCGCCTCAGCATCGAACCCGCTTGCGCGTAACGCCGCCGGCCAGTCGTCGCGCAGGTCGACAGCCACGGCACGGCGCTCCGCGGTGGGGGTGGCGCCGATCCGGGTCATCGCCGCGGTCTTGGCACCGATCACTTCCGGCTGGTCGATCTCGTAGACCACGGTGCCGGCCGGCCAGGGCAGCCGGTAGGCCCGGGCGTCCAGTCCTGAAGCGAGGATGACGGCCTGTCGGATCCCGGCGCCTCCGGCGGCGGTGGTGGAATTGCCGCCTCCGGCGGTGCTGGTGGAATTGCCGCCTCCGGCGGCGGTGATGAAGAAGTCGTCGAAAAATTTCGTCCGCACCGCCATCACCGACGTCATCAGCTCCGCGACCGCGGAGTCGTCGCCGTCGAGCATGATGTCGCCGTCGACGAGCTTGGTGAAGAAGTCCACGCCCACTGCACGCACCAGGGGTGCTGCGTAGGGATCGTCGATCAGGGGATCGGGTTCGGTACTGGCGATCGCGCGGGCTGCGGCCACCATGGTGGCCGTTGCGCCGACGCTGGAGGCGAGGTCCCAGCTGTCCGTATCGGTACGTGCCATGCCGGTCCCTACCGCTGCGCGCTGATGTAGAACACCGATACGGCATGCACCTCGTCCTCGACCGGCGGCAGGCCGGTCTGGATCAACAGATCGTTGGAGCTGATACCGGTGACCTCCCACGAGTGGCCCTCCAGATAGGTGGTCACGTCGGCGCGGTCGCCCAGGAAGATCAGCTCGTTGAGGTCGATGTCCAAGCCGTGTGCACGCCAGCGGTCGGTGAAGTCCTGCATTCGGGCGCGGATCGTCTCTTCGTCATTGGCCTCGGTGGCGGGAACACCCTCGACGCCGAGTCTGCTGCCCGGTGCGCTGAGCGCGGTCACCTGATCGAGCAGGCGGTCCTGGGCGTCGGGCGGCAGGTAACCCAGCAAACCCTCGGCGATCCATGCCGTCGGCTTGGTGGGATCGAAACCGGCCTCGGTCAGCGCCGTGGGCCAGTCGAAGCGAAGGTCGATGGCCACCGCGCGGCGATCGGTGGTGGGCGTGGCACCCAACCCGGCGAGGGTGGTCGATTTGAATTCGACGACCTGGGGCTGGTCGATCTCGAACACCACGGTGCCGTCTGGCCACGGCAGGCGGTAGGCCCGCGAATCCAAGCCCGCGGCCAGGATCACCGCCTGACGGATGCCGGTGCGGGTGGCCGCCAGGAAGAAGTCGTCGAAGAACCGGGTACGGGCGGCCATGCCGTTGGCGAACCGGGTCAGCCCGGTCACGGCCTCCTCGTCGAGGCCGTCTGTGGTGAAATTCTCGTCGACCAGTTTGGTGAAGAAGTCCATCGCGACGGCCCGCACCAGGGGAGCGGCGAACGGATCGTCGATCACCGGGTCCGGGGCGTTGGTCGCCATCGCCCGGGCTGCCGCGACCATCGTCGCGGTGGCTCCCACGCTAGACGCCAGGTCCCAGGTGTCGTTGTCCGTACGCGCCATGAACTCCCCTTAGATCCTATTAGTTAGGTAGTGTAACGAGCTGTCGCCGACTGTACGCTTCGAACCTGAATATGGGCTTGGCCTGCGGGTGAAGCTGATCGATGCGGGGCCGCCCTGGTGCAACTGTTACTCTCGTAGACTGTTTGACGCTTGAGTTCGCGGGCTGTGCGCCCGCCGGGCTGGCATGTATACGACTTGACCAAGACGCTGGACCCACCAGCCCCATTTGGCACGCCGCGCTGAGACGCTGGCTGCGCAGGAGGAAGAGTGCTTTCGGCTTTCATCTCATCGCTGCGGACGGCCGACCTCAGACGCAAGATCCTGTTCACGTTGGGCCTGGTGATCCTGTACCGCGTCGGTGCGTCGATCCCGTCCCCCGGGGTGAACTACCCGAACGTGCAGAAATGCATCGAGCAGGTCAGCGGCGGCGACTCAGCACAGATCTACTCACTGATCAACCTGTTCTCCGGCGGCGCCCTGTTGCAGTTGACCGTGTTCGCGGTCGGCGTGATGCCCTACATCACTGCCAGCATCATCGTGCAGCTGCTGGTGGTGGTCATCCCGCGCTTCGAGCAGCTGCAGAAGGAAGGTCAGGCCGGCCAGGCCAAGATGACGCAGTACACGCGTTATCTGTCGATCGCGTTGGCCATCCTGCAGGCCACCAGCATCGTGGCGCTGGCCGCCAACGGTGGGTTGCTGCAGGGCTGCTCGCTGAACATCATCCAGGACAGCTCGATCTTCGGGCTGATCGTCATCGTGCTGGTGATGACCGCCGGTGCCGCCCTGGTCATGTGGATGGGCGAGCTCGTCACCGAGCGCGGTATCGGCAACGGCATGTCCCTGCTGATCTTCGCCGGCATCGCCGCGCGTATCCCGTCCGAGGGCAAGACCATCCTGGACAGCCGCGGCGGCCTGGTCTTCACCGCCGTGTGCGCGGCCACGCTGGCCATCATCATCGGCGTGGTGTTCGTGGAACAGGGTCAGCGTCGCATCCCGGTCCAGTACGCCAAGCGCATGGTCGGCCGCAAGATGTACGGCGGTACGTCCACCTACCTGCCGCTGAAGGTCAACCAGGCCGGCGTCATCCCGGTGATCTTCGCGTCGTCACTGATCTACATCCCGCACCTGATCACCCAGCTGATCCGCAGCGGCAACCCCAACGGCGGCAACAGCTGGTGGGACAAGGTTGTCGCCAACTACCTGACCAACCCCGCGGACCCCGTCTACATCGCGATCTACTTCGGCCTGATCATCTTCTTCACGTACTTCTACGTGTCGATCACGTTCAACCCGGACGAGCGCGCCGACGAGATGAAGAAGTTCGGTGGCTTCATTCCCGGTATCCGCCCGGGTAAGCCGACCGCGGACTACCTGCGTTATGTGCTGAGCAGGATCACCCTGCCGGGCTCGATCTACCTCGGTGTGATCGCGGTGCTGCCGAACCTGTTCCTGCAGATCGGCAACACCGGGACGGTGCAGAATCTCCCCTTCGGAGGAACTGCGGTTCTCATTATGATTGGCGTCGGACTGGATACCGTCAAACAAATCGAGAGCCAACTCATGCAACGCAACTACGAAGGGTTCCTCAAGTGAGAGTCGTTCTACTCGGACCGCCCGGGGCGGGCAAAGGCACACAGGCCGAAAAGCTGTCCGAGAAGCTCGGCATCCCGCAGATCTCCACCGGGGACCTCTTCCGCAAGAACATCGGCGACGGCACACCCCTGGGTGTCGAGGCCAAGCGGTACCTCGACGCGGGTGACCTGGTTCCTGCCGAACTGACGAATCGCCTGGTAGGGGACCGAATCGACCAGGCCGACGCGGCCAACGGGTTCATCCTGGACGGCTACCCGCGCTCGGTCGAGCAGGCCCGCGCGCTGCACGACATGCTCGAGGCCCGTAACACCAAGCTGGACGCGGTGCTGGAGTTCGCGGTCTCCGAGGATGAGCTGCTCGCCCGGCTCAAGGGCCGCGGCCGCGCCGACGACACCGAAGAGGTCATCCACAACCGGATGAAGGTCTATCGCGAAGAGACCGAGCCGTTGCTGAAGTACTACGGCGACGAGGTCAAGACGGTCGCAGCGGTGGGCGCCCTCGACGAGGTGTTCGCCCGCGCTCTGAGCGCCCTCGGCCGGTGAACCGGCAATGCGGGCGGCCGGTGAACCGGCAATGCGGGCGGCCGGTGAACCGACAATGAGGCAGCGTCGGTGATCTCGTTACCAGGCTTGCGCAACCGTAAGGTGGTCGCGCAGCGCAGCGCCGGGGAACTCGATGCCATGGCGGTTGCGGGCGCGCTGGTCGCGTCGGCGCTGCGGGCGGTGCGTGCGGCGGCGGCGCCGGGTGTGAGCACGCTTGAGCTCGATCGAATCGCTGAGTCCGTCATCCGCGACGGCGGCGGTATCCCGTCGTTTCTCGGGTACCACGGCTTTCCCGCCAGCATCTGCGCGTCGGTGAACGATCGTGTAGTGCACGGTATTCCCTCGGCCGGCGAGGTGCTGGCCGCCGGTGACCTGGTATCGATCGACTGCGGCGCGATCGTTGACGGCTGGCACGGCGATTCGGCGGTCACCTTCGGCATCGGCGCACTGATCGACGCCGACGAGGCCCTGTCCGAGGCCACCAAAGCAGCCATGGAAGCCGGGATCGCCGCGATGCTGCCAGGCAACCGGCTCACCGATGTCTCGCACGCCATCGAGGTCGAGACCCATGCCGCGGGAGCCCGCCACGACCGCAAATACGGGATCGTGGCCGGCTATGGCGGGCACGGAATCGGCAGGCAGATGCACATGGATCCGTTCCTGCCCAATGAGGGTTCGCCGGGCCGTGGGCCATACCTGGCCCCGGGTTCGGTGCTGGCCATCGAACCGATGCTGACGCTCGGCACCGGCAAGACCGTGGTGTTGGACGACGAATGGACTGTCATCACCACCGACGGGAGCCGTGCCGCGCACTGGGAGCACACCGTTGCGGTCACCGAGGACGGCCCTCGGATCCTCACCCGCTGAGGTCCTCAGCAACCGCGCGGCTCGATGTTTCCGGACCGTCGCGCGGGGCGGGCTCGAAGGTCTCAATGAACTCGATCACCGCCAACGTCGTATTACTGGCGGAGGTTGGTTGATGGACGATCCGGAGGCCGCCATGATCCGGGGGCTCTACGACGAGCACGCCGCGGCCTTGTGGCAGTACGCGCTGCGTCTCACCGGAGATCAGGCGCGCGCCGAGGATGTGGTGCAGGAGACGTTGCTGCGGGCGTGGCGGCACCCCGATGTCACCGCGAATACCGATCGGTCGGCCAGGGCCTGGCTGTTCACGGTGGCGCGGAACATGATTATCGATGAACGCCGAAGCGCCCGGTTCCGCAACGAGACGGGTATGCCGTCCCCGGAATTGATGGCCGACCACGCCGTCCCTGACCAGGTGGACACCGCATTGGACCGGTTGTTGCTGAGCACCGCACTGAGCCAGCTGTCCGAAGAGCACCGGGCTGTGGTGCGGCGGGCCTACTACCAGGGCTGGACCACCACGCAGATCGCGGCCGACCTGCAGATTCCCGAAGGCACCGTGAAGTCGCGACTGCACTACGCCGTCCGCGCACTACGACTTAATCTGCAAGAGATGGGGGTGACACGATGACACGATTCGGTGTAGCCCGCATTGAGCCGGTCGACGGCGACCGCTACCTGACCTGGGATGCGGCCTATGTACTGGGCTCATTGACGGGCGCCGAGCGTCGCGAATACGAAGTCCACCTGGGGGGCTGCGGGCGATGCCGCGCGGCTGTCGCCGAGTTGAGCGGCATGCCGGCCTTGCTCGCTCTGCTCGACCTCGACGACGTGCGCGCGCTCGACGAGGAGCTGCCCGGCCCGCCGTTGCGGCCCGAAGTGTTGGATTCGGTGCTCGCCAAAGTCAGCTGGCGTCGGCGTCGGTACCGGTGGGTGACCTTGGCTGCGGTTGGGTTGGCGGCTGTCCTGCTGGCGGTCGGGCTCGTCGTTGCGATCCGCCCGGAGGTATTCGGTCTGCACACCGGTTCGCAACATCAGCAGGCCGCACGGATGTTCGAGATGTCCAAGGTGTCCGATACCCCGATCAACGCCAGTGTTGGGCTGAGCAGCTACGCGTGGGGCACGCGGATCAACATGGCGTGCACGTATGGAGACTGGGGCAAGAAAGATGCTTCGCCGCAGAATCTGGGCATGGTGGTGGTCGGCCGCGACGGTAGCCGGACCGAGGTGGCAACGTGGCTCGGATTGTCCGGCGCAACGGCGCTGCCCAGTGGGAACACGACGTTGCCGATCAACGAAATCGCTGCGGTGCAAATGGTCTCTTCGCCCGATGGAAGAGTCCTACTTCAGAGAAATCTGTGAATCCGACTGCCGGTGCACCGCGCCCTCACCGCCGTTCACGCCGCGGCAGCGGTGATGCGGTATGAAGAAGCGTGCCCTCATCACCCGACAAGCGCGACCCCATTGCGCTGGCCCGTGCCAACTGGGAGAGCGCGGGCTGGGGTGACGTCGCCGACGGCATGGTTGCGGTGACATCGGTGATGCGTGCGCACCAGATTCTGCTGGCCCGCGTCGAGACCGCATTGCGGCCCTACGGCCTGAGCTTCTCGCGCTTCGAGTTGCTGCGGCTACTGGCGTTCAGCAGGGCCGGGGCGTTGCCCATCACCAAGGCCTCGGACCGGCTGCAGGTCCACGTCACCAGCGTCACGCATGCCATCCGCCGGTTGGAGGCCAGCGGGCTGGTCGAGCGTATTCCACATCCGACTGACGGCCGAACGACCCTGGTGCAGATCACGGAGCTGGGACGTGCCACGGTCGAGGATGCCACCGTCACCCTGAACGAGCAGGTGTTCGGCGACGTCGGGATGTCCCCGCAGCAATCCCGCGCGTTGGTCGCGTCGATCGAGACGCTCCGTCGCAATTCCGGCGATTTCTGACCCGCGTCACGCAGCGATCTCGAGGTTCAGGAACTCGGGGGCCTTGATCACGCGGCGCAGGATGAATCGGATGAATACCGGCATGTCTGCGGCGGTTTTATCCTGGTAGACCTGTGGCGCCGTGAGTCGGTAACGGTGTCGTCGGGTTTCCAACTCGCACCCTCCCGCGGCCAGGACATTGCGGACCCAGTCGGCCTGCCGTCCGTAGGTCAGTGCGATGACGTAGCCGTTCGGGCGCTTGAACGCCCACAGCGGGGTGCGGAAGATCCGCCCCGATTTGCGTCCACGGTGGATGACGACGGCCCAGCCGGGGGCCCAGGGGGCGATGAACCGGGTGAGCCGGTTGAGACCGATCTTGTTGGCGTGGGCAACCCATCGTGGAGCCGGCATCGGGAACTCCTCATATGTGGAATTAACTCCCCGAAGGGTAGCTCCGCTGCAATCGTGACCGGATCGTCGACGGCGATCCGGTCGGTCTCGCGGAGGGTTGACCAGGGTGTTCTTCGATGCGTGGGAACACCCCGACACGCGTGCGCCGCTCCTGGCAATCTTGCGCGGGGCGGCCACCCACGAAGACTCCGCGGCGTTGGTACGGCTGCACCTATTCGATGATCACGGGTAGCGGGATTGTCGCGGTGACCGCGGTACCAGCCCCCGGGCGGGATCGGATGTTGAGCCTGCCGCCGACGATCTCGGCTCGTTCGGCCATCGACAGCAGCCCGTAGCCGCCCATCTCGTCACTGCCCAGTGGATGCTCGAAGGTGTCGAAACCCTTTCCGTCGTCCACGATTTCGAGTCGGGCCACGTTGTGATCGACGGCGAAGGTGAGCCGTGCCCGGCTCGCGTCGGCGTGCTTGACGACGTTTTGCAGACATTCCTGGGCAATGCGGTACAGCGCCAACTCGATGTGATCGGGCACCCGGGTCTCGGCGAGCTCGACGTCCAGGTCGATCCCGGGGATGGAGCGCGCCAGGCTGGCCAGACCGCCGGCCAGACCGAGATCGTCCAGTACCGGCGGCCGCAGTCCGCTGATCGCGGCGCGGGCCTCCTGCAGTGTCAGGCCTGCGAGTTCCCGTGCCTTGTCGAGCTGTTCAGCCAGCGCCCGGGGGTCATCGACGGCGCGGGCCGCGGCATCGAGCCGGTAAGACAGCGTCACCAGCCGCTGCGAGATGCCGTCGTGGATGTCGCCGGCCAACCGGCGCCGCTCGATCTCCTGCGCCTCGATGACCTGCTCGACGAAATTCTCGTGGGCGTGCTCGCGGGCCACCAGCTGCCGGTGCAGCCGGGCCTGGTGCAGCGCACCGGCGATGAGCCGGCCGATCACGACCAGCAACTCGACGTCGCGTTCTCCGAACTCGCGGCGGTTGACGGTGTGCACGTTGAGGACACCCACCAGCCCACCTGGGTCGGTCTGCATCGGCACCGACACCATCGACGTGAAGTCGCGCCCGCGCAGCGATTCGAAAGGCGTGTAGCGGGGGTCGGCTCCCTTGTCGTGGCTGATCACCACCGGTTCGCGGTGACTGGCCACCCAGCCCGAGATGCCCTGGCCGAGCGGCAACCGGATCTTGCCGACCTCGGCGTCGAACGGCGGGGTCGCGCCGGCCAGCGTCAGTGCCCGGTCGGAGTCATCGAGCACGTGCACGAAGCACACGTCGGTCGCGGTGGCTGCGGTGATCATCCGGGCGGCCGCGGCGGCGAGGTGCTCCACTCCGGGGCCGCTCGCGGTGGCCTGGATGAGCTCCCGTAACAACGCCAGCTCGCGGTCGGCGGTGAGTATCATCGGGCCGAATTCGCTGGTCAACGGTAGATGCCTTCGCGCAGGGCGGTGGCGACGGCGCCGGCGCGGTCGGTCACGCCGAGCTTGCGGTAGATCGACCGTAGATGGGTCTTGACGGTCTCCTCGCCGATCACCAATTTGGTCGCGATTCCGCGGTTGGACAGCCCGGCGACCACGAACGACAGGATCTCGCTCTCCCGCTGGGTCAGGCCTTGCCGAACACCTGGCCAGAACTCGTCGCGCTGCAGCCGCGCGGCCGTGTCGGCCGCGCGGGCCGCCATGCCGGGATCGATCGCGGTCGCGCCGCCGTAGGCGAATTCGATCTGACGCACCAGCTCGTCGCTGCTGATGCTCTTGAGCAGATAGCCCGATGCGCCGACCCGCAGGGCCTGGAACAGATACTGCTCGTCGTCGTAGACCGACAGCATCACGACCTTGCGGTCCGGATTACGTTCACGCAGGTCGCGGCATAGATCGAGGCCGCTGGAACCTTGCATGCGGACATCGCACAGCACGATGTCGGGGTTGAGCTCTTCGACAACGGTAAGGGCTCGCTCAGCGCCAACTGCGTGGCCGATCACCAGAACCCGGTCTTTGAAAGCGGCAAGCATGGCCTTGAGACCCTCGATGACCATTTCGTGGTCATCGACCAGCACAAGGCGCACTGGGCTGGAGGCCGCCATGGCATCAGCCTATGTGCGGCAGCGCATGTGAGGAGAAGATCCGGCCTCGCGGCGGCCGAGTGAAAGTTCGCGTCCCCAATCACCCGTACGGGGGAGGCGGACTCCATGTGATGTGGACCACTCTCATGAGGTGTCGTCACAGCAGCAGAAAGTATGGCGTGCCGGACGGTTCTGGTGGGACTGTCCTGAGCCGGCAGACGCAGGAGCGTTCCCGCTACGTGCGGTGATCTTCGACCTCGACGCGCTGTCCGACTTGGACATCGACGGACATCGGGTCGTCTTCAACGCGGCATTCGCCGCGCACGGCCTGTCACTGGAATGGGGTGTGGAGCGCTACCGGCAGCTGCTGGCATTGCACGATGAACATCAGCGCGTCGCTGCCGAACTCCGTAAGCGCTGCGTGGGGCCGGAATGCGACGTGCTCACCGAACTGCTCGCCGACGAGATCTGTGCCACCAAAGACATGATGTTCGACAAGATGATCCTCGACGCCGGATTGGCCCCGCGGCCCGGTTTGGTCGACCTGGTGATGGACGCCTTCGCCGCGGAGGTCCCGGTCGGTGTGGTGTCGGGCGGCCGGCGTCGATGGGTGGAGCCGTTGGTGCGGCAGTTGGTGGGCGAGGGTCTGGTGGAAACCGTTGTCACCGGTGACGACGCGACTTCGTCGGCGTGCGGCGCCGCCCACCGGCAAGCGCTCGCCGAGCTCGGAGTGTCGGCGCACGATGCGTTGGCGGTCGCCGGGTCGAGCACGGGATTGCGGGCGGCGAATGCGGCGGGACTGGCCACCGTGTTGGTCGGTGCCGAACCCGGCGCCGCCCAGCCTGCCGTCGTGGTACGGCCGGATTACGCCGGCGCGGGGGATGCGTTGCGGTTGGCGACCTGCCGGCGGCTACACGCCGCATGGTGGGCGCAGCACAGCCCCTCAGCCGCGTAGCGTCTCGATCACTGCGCTGAAGTCCTTACCGGCGTTGGAGACGTCGGAGGCAATGAAGTCGGCGTAGATCTTCGCCGCATGGGTGCCCAGTGGCGCCGACGAACCCGTCGACGCCACAGCCGCCATGGCCAGGCCGAGGTCCTTGTTCATCAACGCGGTGGAGAAGCCCGGCTTGAAGTCGTTGTTGGCCGGGGACGTCGGGACAGGCCCCGGCACCGGACAATTGGTGTGTACTGCCCAGCAGTTGCCGGTCGCACCGGTGATCACGTCGAACAGTGACTGCTTGTCCAGTCCCAGCTTCTCGGCCAGCACGAACGCCTCGCCGACGGCGATCTGCTGCACCGCGAGCACCATGTTGTTGCACACCTTGGCGGCCTGGCCGGCTCCTGCGGCTCCGCAGTGAATGATCTTGCCCGCCATGGGTTCCAGGATGGCGCGGCCCCGTTCGACAGCCTTGTCCTCGCCGCCGACCATGAACGCCAGTGTCCCCGCCACCGCGCCTTTGACGCCGCCGGAGACCGGGGCGTCCAGCTGGTCGAAACCGTGCTCGCCTGCCAGCTTGTGCACCTCACGGGCATCGTCGACGGAGATGGTGGAGCTGTCGATGAACAGCGCGCCGGCGGTCGCGGCGGGCAGCATCTCTGCATAGCAGCTCTTCACCAGTGCGCCGTCGGGCAACATGGTGATCACCACGTCCGCCCCCGCCACGGCCTCGACTTCACTGCCGAACATGCTGACACCATTGGCCTTTGCAGCCTCCTGCGCCGCAGGGACCGGATCGAACCCGCGCACGGTGTGCCCTGCGGCAACCAAGTTTGTGGACATCGGGCCGCCCATGTGGCCGAGGCCGAGGAAAGCGATTGTGCTCACGTGCAACTCCTATCCCGCCGCGCGGGCGCGGCCAGCATCTGTTGAATTGCGGGCTCTGCCCGCGTCCGCTGAATTGCGGGCTCTGGCCGCGGCCGCACGCCCGATCACCACGCGCATGATTTCGTTGGTTCCCTCAAGGATGCGATGCACCCGCAGATCGCGGACGATTTTCTCCAACCCGTACTCGCGCAGATAGCCGTAGCCACCATGCAGTTGCAGGGCTTGATCGGCCACCTCGAAGCACGTGTCGGTGACGTAGCGTTTGGCCATCGCGCACAGGGCCACCTTGTCAGGATGGTTGCTATCGAGTGCCGAGGCCGCCCGCCACAACATGTTTCGTGACGCCTCCAGCCCGGTGGCCATGTCTGCCAGCGTGAACCGGATGGTCGGTTCGTCGAGCAGGACACCGCCGAACGCCTGGCGGCCGGCTACGTAATCCAGCGCCTTGTCGTACGCGGCCTGAGCACCGCCGAGCGAGCAGGCGGCGATGTTGATCCGGCCGCCGTTGAGACCATTCATGGCGATGCCGAACCCGGCGCCCTCGGTGCCGCCGAGCAGCGCATCGGCAGAAACCCGCACACCGTCGAAGATCACTTGCGCGGTGGGTTGGGCATTCCAGCCCATCTTCTGTTCTTGTGCCCCGAAACTCAGCCCCGGCGTGCCCTTTTCGACCACGAAGGCGGAAATGCCCCTCGGCCCCGGTGAACCGGTGCGCGCCATCACCACGTAGACATCCGAGCTGCCCGCCCCGGAGATGAACTGCTTGTCGCCGTCGAGTACGTAGTCAGAACCGTCGCGCACGGCCCTCGTGCGCAGGGCCGCGGCGTCCGAGCCAGCACCCGGTTCGGTCAGGCAGTAGCTGGCGATGGCATCCATCGACGCCAACCGCGGCACCCAGGTCTTGCGTTGCTCCTCGGTGCCGAAGCTGTCCACCATCCACGCGCACATGTTGTGAATGGACAGAAATGCCGCGATGGCCGGGTCGGCGGCGGCGAGTTGCTCGAAGATACGCACGGCATCCAGCCGTCGCAGCCCGCTGCCGCCGGCGTCCTCACGGCAGTAGATCGCCGCCATGCCGAGTTCGGCCGCCTCGCGCAGTACGTCGGTGGGGAAGTGGTGTTTCTCGTCCCACTCCAACGCGTATGGCGCGATGCACTTTTCGGCGAACGCGGCTGCTGTCTCAGCGATCACGCGTTCGTCGTCATCCAGCTCGTAGAGATGCACGGTGGGTACTACTTCATGGTCGGGATGACGAATTCGGCGCCATCCTTGATGCCTGACGGCCATCGCTGCGTCACGGTCTTGACCTTGGTATAGAACTGCACCGACGCGGGGCCGTGCTGGTTGAGATCACCGAAGCCCGATCGCTTCCAGCCGCCGAACGTGTGGTACGCCACTGGAACCGGGATCGGCACGTTCACGCCGACCATGCCGACCTGGACCCGGGACACGAAATCGCGGGCGGCATCGCCGTCACGGGTGAAAATCGCCACGCCGTTGCCGTATTCGTGCTGAGACGGAAGGGCCACTGCCTCTTCGTAGTTCTGCGCCCGCACAATGCAGAGCACCGGCCCGAATATCTCGTCGGTGTAAATCGACATGTCGGGAGTGACGTGGTCGAACAGGGTGGGGCCGATGAAGTAGCCGCCCTGAAGGCTCACGTCGCCGAAAGTCAGCTCGTCACTGGCCCGCTCGCGGCCGTCGACCACGAGCTCGGCACCGGCTTCCACACCCTGGCCGATGTAGTCCTTGACCCGGGCCAGGGCCGCCTCGGTCACCAGTGGTCCGTAGTCGGCCTTGGGATCGAGGCTGTGACCCACCCGCAACTGGGTGACCCGCTCGACGAGCCGGTTACGAAGCCGGCGCGCGGTTTCTTCGCCCACGGGGACGGCGACACTGATGGCCATGCAGCGCTCGCCGGCGCTGCCATAGCCTGCCCCGATGAGCGCGTCGACAGCCTGATCCAGATCGGCGTCGGGCATGACGATCATGTGGTTTTTGGCACCGCCGAAGCACTGCGCGCGCTTGGCGTGCGCGGCCGCGGTGGCGTAGATGTATTGCGCGATGTCGGAGCTGCCGACGAAGCCGACAGCCTTGATATCCGGATGCTCGAGGATCGCGTCGACGGCTTCCTTGTCGCCCTGGACCACCTGGAACACGCCCGCCGGCAGGCCAGCCTCGAGAAACAGCTCGGCCAGGCGCAGCGGCACCGAGGGATCGCGCTCAGAAGGCTTGAGAATGAACGCATTTCCGCATGCCAGGGCGGGGCCGGCCTTCCACAGCGGGATCATCGCGGGGAAATTGAACGGCGTGATCCCGGCGACCACGCCCAGCGGTTGGCGGATCGAGTACACGTCGATGCCGGTGCCTGCGCTTTCGGTGAACTCACCTTTGAGCAGGTGTGGGATGCCGACCGAAAACTCGATCACCTCGATGCCGCGCTGGATGTCGCCGAGCGAGTCGGCCACGGTCTTGCCGTGCTCGAGGGACAGCAGCTCGGCCAGCTCGTCGGCATTCTGGTTGACCAGGTCGATGAACCGTATGAGAATTCGGGCGCGGCGCTGCGGGTTGAAAGCGGCCCACGTCTTTTGGGCCTCGACGGCGACGGCGACCGCGTCGTCCACATCGGCGGCCGAAGCCATCAGAACCTGGGCCTGGACCTCGCCGGTGCTGGGATTGAACACATCGGCAGTGCGGGTCGATCCGGCGGTGGTCCGCTCGCCGTTGATGAAGTGGGGAATCTGTGTAGTCATGACGTCCGTCCAGGATTTGTGCGCAATGGTGGCAGCTCGGGGTTTCACCCAGGATACTTGCATATCCTAGTAATTGGCTGTGTCGTTTGGCAAGGGTTCTGATCGCCCGCGAGCAGACGCTCGGGGTTCGCCAGTGGTGTGTCTCGCGGTCTGCGGCGCGCGTGCACGACGGTGAGCTGACCGTCGCCTGATCAGCAGACGCGGAGGTCCGGTTTCCCCGGCGTGTCGGGGACTTTCACGTCTGCTGGCGGTAGGAAAATGCCTACCTAACCGAGAGGCTCCGCAGAGCCTGCATGCGCGGTGCGGACGGCCGTGCCACAGGTCCATCCTTACCCGAGATCGATACCCGCGTGACCGTTGTCGTCTCGCACTCCGGAATCCGGGACGCTAAGACCCGTTGCGTAACTCCTCGACGAAGCCACGAGTTTCTTTCCAGGTCGGCAGCAGACCCGCGGCGCGCACCTCATCCAGAGTGGGTGCTGCGGCATCGCGTTCGGAGATGACCAGCTCATGGCCGGCGGGCCAATCGATGCCGAGGTCGGTGGCCAGGATGGTGTGCTCCCGCTCCGGGGCGTAGGGCGCCGAGCACAGGTACATCACCGTCGAATCATCTTCCAGCGCAAGGAAAGCGTGACCCAGGCCCTCGGACAGATAGATCGAGCGGCGGTCCCGGTCATCGAGCAGCACCGAATCCCACTGGCCGTACGTCGGCGAACCGACCCGGATGTCGACCACGACGTCGAACACCGCACCCCGCACGCACGTCACGTACTTGGCCTGGCTCGGGGGGAGTTCGGCGAAGTGCACACCGCGCAGCACTCCGGCCGCCGACACCGAGCAGTTTGCCTGCTGCAGATCGAACTTGTGCCCGGTGAAGCCGCTGAAGCCCGAGGCGGTGAACCATTCGAAGAACATCCCGCGGGAATCGCCGTGCAGTTTGGGGGTGAGTTCCCATGCTCCCGGGACCTTGAGCTCGCGTGCGGTCACTGGCCGCGCTCCTGGTAGTTGGTCTCGACCTTCTCTTTCAGCGGGCCCCACCACGATTCGTTGGCGCGGTACCAGTCGATGGTGTTGCGCAGACCGTCCTCGAAGTCGGTGTGCACCGGCTTCCAGCCCAGCTCGTCGGTGAGGGTCGACGGGTCGATGGCGTATCGCAGATCGTGCCCCGCACGGTCGGTGACGTGGTCGAAATCGTCGGGGTCACGGTCCATCAAACGCAATAGGGTGCGCATCACGGTCAGGTTGTTCTGCTCGCACTGCGCGCCGATCAGGTAGGTCTGCCCGGCCCGGCCGTCGGCCAGGATCCGGCGCACCGCGGCATTGTGATCGGCGACGTGGATCCAGTCGCGGACATTGGCGCCGGCGCCGTAGAGCTTGGGCCGGCGGCCGGTGAGCATGTTGGTGATCTGACGCGGAATGAACTTCTCCACGTGCTGGTACGGACCGTAGTTGTTGGAGCAGTTCGACAGCGTTGCGTGGATGCCGTAGGAGCGCACCCATGCCCGCACCAGCAGATCGGCGGCCGCCTTCGTCGACGAGTACGGGCTCGACGGGTTGTACGGCGTCTTCTCGGTGAACCGCGCCGGATCGTCGAGAGGCAGGTCGCCGTACACCTCGTCAGTGGAGATGTGGTGCAGCCGCACCCCGTGCCGCCGTACCGCCTCCAGCACCGTGAAGGTGCCGACGACGTTCGACTGCACGAACGGTGCCGGATCCGCCAGGGCGTTGTCCACATGGGTTTCGGCGGCGAAGTGCACGACGGCGTCGGCCTCGGCGGTTAGGCTCGACACCAGAGCCGTGTCGCACACGTCGCCCTCGACCAAGCGGATCTCGTCGGCCACCGGCGTCAGCGACTCCCGGCTGCCCGCATACGTGAGGGCATCGAGCACCGTCACTGATGCGCCGTCCCGCACGGCGTCCTGCACGAAATTCGCACCGATGAACCCGGCACCCCCGGTGACCAGCAACCGCATGGGCCAACTCTAACGGGCGGCCCGGTCAGCCTTTCAGGCCCAGCGGCCCGGCCAACTCCGTCAGGGTCGGCACCAGCTTGTCCCACCCGCCGAGCACCTGGATCGCCACGTGGTCGGCGCCCGCGTCGAGATGTTGCCGCAAACGGTCTGCAACGGCGTCGGGCGTGCCGTGCGCGACGACCGCATCGATCAGGCGATCGCTACCCGGCTTGGCGATGTCGTCCTCGCTGAATCCCAACCGGCGCCAGCTGTTCAGATAATTGCTCAGATTCAGGTAGAAATCGACGGTCTCGCGCCCGACCGCGCGGGCGGCCTCGCCCTGCTGCTCGGATCCGTCGGTCAACACCACCTTGTGCTCGGGCGCCAGAAAGGCATCCGGACCGATGAGTTGGCGTGCGTGTGCGGTGTGCTCGGGCGTGGTCAGGTACGGGTGCGCGCCCGCGCTGCGGTCCGCGGCGAGCTTGAGCACCTTGGGGCCCAGGGCTGCCACCACGCGCCGATCCTTGGGCACGCCGTGCTCATCGAGCGCGTCGAGATACTCGACCAGCACGTCGTAGGGCTTGCGGTACTCCTGGGTGTGCTCGGGGTGCCCGACGCCGATGCCGAGGATGAACCGGTCCGGATATGCGGCCTCGATGCGGTGATAGGACTCGGCCACCTGCGCCGCCGGGGCGGACCACACATTGACGATGCCGGTGGCCACCCGCAGGGCGTCCGTGGCCGCCAGGATCGGTTCCACGAACGCCAGATCCGCGGCCGGTGACCCGCCCGGCCAGATGGCGCCGTAGCCCAGCTTCTCGATCTCGACGGCTTGCTCGGGCGTCGGCGCACCGAATGTCCACACCCCAAAGCGGCCCAGGTTCAATGTCATTGGCGTCCCTTTCGATTACTGAAGGCCCAGCGGGCCGGCGAGTTTGGCAAGTACCGGTACCAGTTTGTCGCTTGGTGCCTGTGGTGTCGTGGTGTCAGTCATGGTCGGGTCAACTCGGCGTCACTCGACCGCTATTCCGAAAAACTCGCGATGATTCTCACCGTTCGCCGGGCTACATCGGTGTCGGCAGGTCTTCGGGTGCGGGCGCCTCAAGTGGTAGCAGCACGATGAATCGGGTGTCGCCCGGTTCGGACTGCACCCGCAGGTCACCGTTGTGCTTCTCGACGACGATGCGCCATGCGAGGTCGAGGCCCAGGCCCGTGCCCTCACCGAACGGTTTCGTGGTGAAGAACGGCGTGAAGATCCGCTCGGTGATGTCGGCCGGAATACCCGGGCCGTCGTCGCAGATCTCCACGCGGACCAGATCTCCTTCGCGCCCGGTGCGCACCGTCAGCGTGCCTTCGCCGTTCATCGCCTGGATCGCGTTGTCGATGATGTTGGTCCACACCTGGTTGAGATCACCCGGGTAGCAGACCAGCTCGGGCAGCGACTTGTCCCAGTCCTTGACGAGTTGAACGCCCTTGCCTTCCTTGCCGATCCGGTCCCCGAACATCATCAGCGTGCTGTGCAGCAGTTCGTGGATATCGGCGCTCTGGTACGGCGCACGGTCCATCTGCGAATACTGCTTGGCTCCGGCCAGCAGCGCCGAGATCCGCTTGCTGGCCTCGGCGATCTGATTCATCAGCAATTCGGTCTCGATGGTGTAGCGCAGCCAGCCGATCGCGCTCATGAAGGATGCTGTGGCATCGACGTCGTCAAGTGAGGCCGCGACACTTTCGAACCAGTCGATGTCCAGCCCGGCGTCGACGAATGTCGGCGCGTAATCCCAGGCGCTGGTGATTCCGCGGTCCTCGAGCCACTCGCCGATCTGCTCCTCACGGTCGGAGGCCTCCAGCGCGGTCAGATCCTGCGCCTTGTGTTTGGCGATCTGCTCGGCCACCCGGTCTTGGATACTGACCAGCTCACGCAATGCGGCAGGCGGGACGTGCCCGTCGCCGAGCATCGCCAGCTTGTGGCGCATCTTGCTGATCCGGTCGCGCAGGTCGGCGACCGCCCGCGCGGTCGCCGCTGCGGGATTGTTGAGCTGATGAGTCAATCCGGCTGAAAGTTGGCCAAGGGCAAGCAGTTTCTCCCGTTGGCCGATGATCTGGCGGCGCCGGAGGCCACCGACCTTGTGACCCTCCAACAGGTGTACCGCCATCGGGAACTCGGTGCGCATGAAGTCGGCGTAGGCCTTGGCGTCCAGGACGAAAAACCGGGACGGCTTGGTCACCCGAACAGACGCCTCGTACACCGGCTGCTCACCCGGGATGTAAGCCGACCACGCACCGCAGTAGACCCCGCGCATCGAAGTGCGGTTGGTCTCGATGTCGATGCCGCCGGACTTCATCGTCATCACCAGTTCGCCGTCGAGCATCACGTAGAAGCACGTGGCGGGTTCACCCTCGGTGCAGACGGGGCCCGGCTCGAACGTGGCGATATGACCGTTGGCACACAGGATGTCGAGTTGTTCGTCGCTCAGTGACTCGAACAGGAACAGGGTCCGCAGTTCTTCGCGTATGCAGCCTTCGCTCATGGTTGTCATCAGCTCCTCAGGCTTCGCCGGCGGGCCGGCCATCATGATTCCGCCAGGTAACGGTGCACCAACATCACCGCCATCGACCCTTCGCCGACCGCGGCCGCCACCCGTTTGGCAGAGTCGGCACGCACATCACCTGCAACAAACACACCGGGCACACTTGTTTCCAGGTGGTGCGGCGGACGTTCCAACGTCCAGCCGCAGACGTCGCGCAGGTCTGGTCCGGCGAGGATGAAGCCGTGGTCGTCGCGGGCCACCACACCGTCGAGCCACTCGGTGCGTGGGGTAGCGCCGATGAAACAGCACATCCGCGTCGACATCACCTTCTCCCGCTCGCCCGTGCGCTTGTCTTCCAGCACCAGCCCGACGAGGTGGTTGTCCTCGCCGATCGCCTCCACCACCTCGGTACAGGTGCGGACGTGGATGTTGGGGGTCTCCTCGATCTGCTGGATCAGGTAGTAGGACATCGACGCCTCCAGCGACGGTCCCCGGACCAGCAGCGTCACCGACTTCGCTCCGCGCGACATGAACATGGCCGCCTGCCCGGCCGAGTTCGCGCCGCCGACGATGTAGACGTCTTCACCCTCGCATTCCGAGGCGTCGGAGACCGAGGCGCCGTAGTACACGCCGCGGCCGACGTAATTCAGTGGGTTCAGCGGGTCGTCCCAACAGCCCGGCACCGGCAGTTGCCGATAGTCGACCCCGGTCGCCAGGATCACCGCACGGGCGCCGATGGTGTTGCCGTCGGCGAATGTGATGGTCCGCGCCGCCCCGGCGACTTCGAGCGCGGTGGCTTCGCGGGTGGTGATGACCTCGGCGCCGAAACGCTCGGCCTGCCTGCGGGCCGACGTGGCCAACTCCGCGCCCGACACCCCGGTGGGGAAGCCCAGGTAGTTCTCGATCCGTGAACTGCGTCCGGCCTGTCCGCCGGTCGTCGTGCCCTCGATAAGAACCGTCTTGAGCCCCTCGGAGGCGCCGTAGACTGCCGCGGCCAACCCGGCCGGACCACCGCCGATGACCGCCAGGTCGTACATCGTCAGCGACGGGCTGGTGGACAGCCCCAGCATGTCGGCGAGCTCACCGTCGGTGGGCTCGACCAACGTCTCGCCACCCTCGGTGATCACCACGGGAAGCTGGCGGCCGTCCAGACCGGCGGCCTCGAGCAGTTGCCTGCCCTTCGGTTCGTCGGAGGTGAACGCCCGATAGGTGTGCTGGTTGCGCGCCAGGAACTGGCGGACCTCCCAGGACCGGGCGCTCCACTGGTGGCCGATCACCTTGGTGTGGGGGATAGCCCGGTCGCCGACGGCGTGCCAGGCCTCGAGCAGCCCGTCGATCACCGGATAGAGCTTCTCCTCCGGCGGATCCCACGGCTTGAGCAGGTAATGGTCCAGGTCGACGATGTTGATGGCGTCGATCGCCGCGGTGGTGTCGGCATATGCCGTCAACAGCACGCGGCGGGCCATCGGGTAGAGGTCCATGGCCGCTTCCAGGAACTCGATACCGCTCATCTGCGGCATCCGGTAGTCGGCCACGAACACCGCGACGGTGTCACCGCGGAGCTTGAGTTCGTTGATGGTCTCCAAGGCGTCCAAACCGGACTCGGCACGCATGATCCGGTACCGCTCGCCGTAGTGTCGGCGCAGATCGCGGGCGACAGCACGGGAGACGGCCGGATCGTCGTCGACGGTGAGGATCACTGGTTTACGGGGCGCAGACGCGGGTCCAGTCATATCGATCCAAGTATGCGCCCCACTGCCAGCGATTTTCTCGGCCAGGCGGTGCTACTCCGACGACGCCGTGACGGCCTGCCCGTCGATCCGGCTCGGCGCGGACTGATCGCCCTCGATCCGGTTCAGCATGGACGGCAGGTCGTGTCGCCGCTGGCCAGCTGCGATTTTGGCGCAGCCGAAACAGCGAGTAGTGTGGACCAACGGTGCGGCTTCCGCGCCGACTCTTTGCGTGCCCTGTCTTGGAACTTTGGAGTTCTATCGATCCAGCTCACGTTTTCAGTCGGTCGTGTGGCTGTGCCACGGGCGCACGATACGAAACGAAAGCAAGGATCGCTAGACAGTATGGCCAAGAAAGACGGTGCCATCGAGGTCGAGGGTCGCGTGGTCGAACCCCTGCCCAATGCGATGTTCCGCATTGAGTTGGAGAACGGACACAAGGTCCTGGCCCACATCAGCGGCAAGATGCGGCAGCACTACATCCGCATCCTGCCCGAGGACCGCGTCGTGGTGGAGCTCTCTCCCTATGACCTGTCCCGGGGTCGCATTGTGTACCGGTACAAGTAACCGCCCCCAAAAAAGTTCCGCCAGACAAGACGAGAGAACAGGATCGCGAAGCCGTGAAGGTGAACCCGAGCGTCAAGCCGATCTGCGACAAGTGCAGGGTGATCCGCCGGCACGGGCGGGTCATGGTGATCTGCTCCGATCCGCGGCACAAGCAGAGACAAGGTTAGTCAGGGCTTCCTTCGGGACCCGGCCGACCACAACGGCGAGCAAAACAACTGAATGAAGACCTCCCAGTACCACTGAACGGATACGCCGTTCATCCACGTCCGGCACGGAGGCCGGATCCCGATAGACGGGGAACGGACTGGGAACAGACCTCCGCCAGAAGAAGGAATACCGCCACATGGCACGGCTCGTGGGCGTTGATCTTCCGCGCGACAAGCGCATGGAGATCGCGCTGACCTACATCTACGGCATTGGCCGTACCCGCTCTCAGGAAATCCTGGACGCGACCGGAATCGACCGGAACATGCGCACCAAGGACCTCACCGACGACCAGGTGACCGTTCTGCGCGACTACATCGAAGGCAACCTCAAGGTTGAGGGTGACCTGCGCCGCGAGGTGCAGGCCGACATTCGTCGCAAGATCGAAATCGGCTGCTACCAGGGCTTGCGGCACCGCCGCGGTCTGCCGGTGCGTGGCCAGCGGACCAAGACCAACGCGCGTACCCGCAAGGGCCCCAAGCGCACCATCGCCGGCAAGAAGAAGGCCAGGTAACCCATGCCACCGAAGAAGGCAGGCGCTCCCAAGAAGGGCGTGAAGACGCGTCGCAGGGAAAAGAAGAACGTCCCGCACGGCGCCGCGCACATCAAGAGCACGTTCAACAACACCATCGTTTCGATCACCGACCCGCAGGGCAACGTCATCGCCTGGGCGTCGTCGGGTCACGTCGGCTTCAAGGGGTCGCGTAAGTCGACGCCGTTCGCCGCTCAGCTGGCTGCCGAGAACGCCGCCCGCAAGGCGCAGGAGCACGGCGTGAAGAAGGTCGACGTGTTCGTCAAGGGCCCGGGTTCGGGCCGCGAGACCGCCATCCGTTCGCTGCAGGCCGCCGGCCTGGAGGTGGGCGCGATTTCCGATGTCACCCCGCAGCCGCACAACGGTTGCCGTCCGCCCAAGCGGCGCCGGGTCTAGGCACAGGGCCAGGAAGGAAACTAGAAGCTCATGGCTCGTTACACCGGACCCGCGACCCGCAAGTCGCGCCGCCTCGGCGTCGACCTGGTCGGCGGCGATCAGTCGTTCGAGAAGCGCCCCTACCCGCCCGGCCAGCACGGCCGCGCGCGGATCAAGGAGAGCGAATACCGCACGCAGCTGCAGGAGAAGCAGAAGGCTCGCTTCACCTACGGCGTGCTGGAGAAGCAGTTCCGCAAGTACTACGAAGAGGCCAACCGCAAGTCGGGTAAGACCGGCGAGAACCTGCTCCAGATCCTGGAGAGCCGGTTGGACAACGTCGTGTACCGCGCCGGTTTGGCCCGGACCCGCCGGATGGCGCGTCAGCTGGTCAGCCACGGCCACTTCACCGTCAACGGTGTCAAGGTGAACATCCCGAGCTACCGGGTGTCGCAGTACGACATCATCGACGTGCGGGACAAGTCGCTGAACACCGATCCGTTCATCATCTCTCGCGAGACCGCGGGCGAGCGGCCGATCCCGTCCTGGCTGCAGGTCGTCGGCGAGCGCCAGCGCGTCCTGGTTCACCAGCTCCCTGAGCGGGCGCAGATCCAGGTGCCGCTCGCAGAGCAGCTCATCGTCGAGTTCTACTCGAAGTAACGCTTTCCGACCACCCGGTCAGAAAGCACCCAGACGGCATCAAATAGCGGGTGCCGAGAAGGAGATAGAAAACAATGCTGATTTCTCAGCGGCCCACACTGTCCGAAGAGACCGTCGCCGAGAACCGCTCCAAGTTCGTCATCGAACCGCTGGAGCCGGGTTTCGGATACACGCTGGGTAACTCGCTGCGGCGCACGCTGCTGTCGTCCATCCCGGGCGCAGCGGTGACCAGCATCCGCATCGACGGTGTGCTGCACGAGTTCACCACCGTCCCCGGGGTGAAGGAAGACGTCACCGACATCATCCTGAACCTCAAGGGCCTGGTCGTCTCCTCCGAGGAGGACGAGCCGGTCACCATGTACCTGCGCAAGCAGGGGCCGGGTGCGGTCACCGCCGGTGACATCGTGCCGCCGGCCGGTGTGACGGTGCACAACCCCGACATGCACATCGCGACGCTGAACGACAAGGGCAAGCTGGAGGTCGAGCTCGTCGTCGAGCGTGGCCGCGGCTACGTCCCAGCCGTGCAGAACAAGGCGTCGGGCGCCGAGATCGGCCGTATCCCGGTCGACTCCATCTACAGCCCCGTGCTGAAGGTCACCTACAAGGTGGAGGCCACCCGCGTCGAGCAGCGCACCGACTTCGACAAGCTGATCCTCGACGTCGAGACCAAGAACTCGATCAGCCCGCGTGACGCTCTGGCGTCGGCCGGCAAGACCCTGGTCGAACTGTTCGGTCTGGCACGCGAACTCAACGTCGAGGCGGAAGGCATCGAGATCGGGCCGTCGCCCGCCGAGGCCGACCACATCGCGTCGTTCGCCCTGCCGATCGACGATCTGGATCTGACGGTGCGGTCGTACAACTGCCTCAAGCGCGAGGGTGTGCACACGGTGGGCGAGCTGGTGGCCCGCACGGAGTCCGATCTGCTGGACATCCGCAACTTCGGCCAGAAGTCCATCGACGAGGTGAAGATCAAGCTGCACCAGCTGGGTCTCTCGCTCAAGGACAGCCCGGCCACCTTCGATCCGTCCGAGGTCGCCGGTTACGACGCCGCCACCGGAACCTGGACCAGCGATGCCGGCTACGACCTGGACACCGACCAGGACTTCGCCGAAACCGAACAGCTCTAACAGGGTAGATTCCCCCGGGCTTCGCCCGCCCGATCCGTCCCGGTCCTACCTGATACGGGGACCGGCCCCATTTAGGAGATAGTCGCAATGCCCAAGCCCACCAAGGGTGCCCGCCTCGGCGGGTCGTCCTCACACCAGAAGGCGATCCTGGCCAACCTGGCCACGTCGCTGTTCGAGCATGGTCGGATCAAGACGACCGAGCCCAAGGCGCGGGCGCTGCGGCCCTACGCGGAGAAGCTGATCACTCACGCCAAGAAGGGCAACCTGCACAACCGGCGTGAGGTCATGAAGAAGATCCGCGACAAGGACGTCGTGCACGCCCTCTTCGCCGAGATCGGTCCCTTCTTCGCCGACCGCGACGGCGGCTACACCCGCATCATCAAGGTCGAGAACCGCAAGGGCGACAACGCCCCCATGGCAGTCATCGAGCTGGTGCGGGAGAAGACCGCGACCTCCGAAGCGGACCGTGCACGCCGGGCCGCCGCGTCGCAGGCCAAGGCGGCCGACACCAAGGTTGAGGACGCCAAGGCTGAAGAGGCCGAGGTCGTCGAGGCCGACGAGGCTGCACTGGCCGAGGAGACCCCGGCCAACGAGGCCGAGGCCGCTGACGAGGCCATCGCCGACGCTCAGACGGCTGAGGCCGAGGCTTCGGCTGAGGATGACGCCAAGTCCTAAGGACGTTCACGACGTGCCCGCCATCGACTCCGGTGGCGGGCACGTTCGTCTGCGGTTGGACATCGCCTACGACGGAACGGATTTCGCCGGCTGGGCTCCTCAGGCCGGGCAACGCACCGTGGCCGGCGTGATCGAGGAGACGCTGTCGACGGTGTTCCGCGATCCGGTGCGGTTGGTGACTGCGGGGCGTACCGACACCGGCGTGCACGCCACGGGGCAGGTCGCCCACGTCGACGTGCCATGTGACGCACTGAGTTTCGCCTACCCCCGCACCTCCCGGCCCGGTGATCCTGAATTCTTGCCGCTGGTGCGACGGTTGGCGCGATTCCTGCCGACGGATGTGCGGGTGCGCCGTATCGAGCGGGCTGCTGCCGGTTTTGATGCCCGGTTCTCTGCGTTGCGCCGGCACTACGAATACCGCCTGTCCCTCGCGCCGTGGGGGGTGGACCCGCAGCAGGCCCGGTTCGTGACGCCGTGGCCGCGACCGCTGGACCTGGATGCGATGACCGTGGCATCGCAGGAGTTGTTGGGGCTGCAGGACTTCGCCGCATTCTGCCGGTTCCGTGAGGGTGCGACGACGATCCGTGACCTGCAGCGGCTGTCGTGGGCGCGCAGCGACAATCTGGTGACCGCCCGCGTCACCGCCGACGCATTCTGCTGGAACATGGTCCGCTCGCTGGTCGGTGCGCTGCTTGCGGTCGGGGAGGGGCGGCGCGAACCTGCGTGGATCGCCGGGCTTCTGGAGGCCGATCGCAGGTCCAGTGAATTCGCCGCCGCGCCTGCGCGAGGGCTGACTCTGGTGGCCGTCGACTATCCGCCCGACGATCAGCTGGCCGCGCGCATCGCCGTCACCCGGGATCTGCGCACGCTCTGAGCGCTGCCGCCGCCGAGACGACGGTTTTTGGCGCCAAATCGCCAAAACCCCGCGAAAAACCGTAGTGTCGGCGGGTCAGAGTCGAGCGGAGACGAACCTGGCGGCTTGGGCCACCATGCCCGATCGGATATAGCCGGGCGCCAGATGATCCTGCCATTCGGAGCGCCACTTGTACGGGCTGCTCGGATTGCAGATCGGATCGTCCGAGTGGCACAGGTCGATCGTGCGGTTTTGGTATGCCGGACTCAACGCCGTGATCGGCACAGCCCAGTTGGCGCCGTTGCCGAACAGTGCCACCGCCGCGATGTGCCGGTCGGTGCCCGCGGGTAGCGGGCTGTTGAAGGTGAACGCTGAGATGGGTACCGCGAGCACGAGATCGGTTGCGGCGGCGCCCAGCGAATAGCCACCCAACACGAGTCGGGTGTTCGGACAGTTGCGGGTCATCCACTGGATGTGGCGGCTCATGTCGTTGGCGCCCACGTCGACCTGGGTGTCGGCCGGGTAGTTCACCGGATAGAGGCTGATGTTCGGTCCGCGCAGGGCACGCAGGGCATTGACGAACGCAGCACCGACCTGTCCGGGCCCCGGGGGCTCCATGCGGCCGCGGGCGAACACCACCTCCGCCGGTGGGCATATGCCAGCCTTTGCGACGCCAATCAGGCTCGGCGCCACTGTCATTGGTACCACGACGGCAGTCAGGGCGGTGACCAGCGCGGCCAACGTCTGACGGCCAATCACGAATTCGATGGTATTGACGATCCCGTCGAGAATGGGTGCCGGTCCGGCAACGATCCGGCGACGAAGCGGTTCGCCTACGGACTACACCAGCCCGGCGACGAAGGCGGCGGCTTGGTTGGCGGCGCCTTCGTAGGCGCGGTGCGCGTCGACACTGTTGCCGTCGGTGCAGACGGGGTCGTTGGGGTTGCACAGATCGATGGCCCGCGCCCCGTAAACCGGGCTGGCGGTCATCGGTAGACCAAGCTTGGCCGACGGATTGCCGAACACTGCGACGGCCGCGATGTGGTCAGCAGCGTTGGGTGGCAATGGTGCATTGAAACCGACCGCCGGGAACGGGACCGCGGAGATGACGTCGATCACCGCCGCGCCCTGCGAGTAGCCGCCGAGCACGAGCCGAGTGTTGGGGCAGTTGTCTATCATCCACTGGACGTGGCCGCTGGCGTCGTTGGCGCCGTCGGCGGCAGCCAGGAAGTCGTAACTGGCGGGATAGTTCACCGCGTACGTGCCCACAGAACGGCCCCCCACCTTGTTGCGGAGCGCGCTGACGAAGGCGTTGCCGATCCGGCCGAGACCGGGCGTGTCATTGGTGCCGCGGGCGAACACGACCTGGATGTCGGGGCAGTTATCGGCCGAGGCGACGGCGAGCGTGCTTGCGGGCGCCGGCGTGACGAGTGCCGCCGCGGCGGTCAGGACGGCGGCGGCAACGAGAAGCGAGTAGCGACGAACAAGATCCATGGGCACACCAAATCCTAGCTTTCGGGCGTCACTAGACCAGGCGAGCGACGAAGTTTGCGGCCTGATCCGTCAGGCCTGCCGTCACGTAATTGCTGTGCGCGAACGGGTTCCGACCGCGCGAGCAGATCGGGTCCCCGTCCGTGCAGAGGTCGATGGCTTTGCCCCCGAAGATGGACGACGTAACAGGATTCCCGAACTTCGCGGCCGGGTTTCCGAAGGCCACCACGGCGGCGATCTGGGGCATCAGACTGCTGGGCAGCGGCGGTGCTGACCCGATTTCGCCGACCTTGTCGCCGAGCGGTGGTATGCCGGCGAGCATGTCGACCACGGCGGCACCCTGCGAGTAGCCGCCGAGGACGATCTTTGTGTCCGGGCACGAGGACGCCAGCGCGGTGATGCGGTTGACGGCGTCGTTCGCGCCGTCGGCGGCAGTCAGGAAGTCATAGCTCGCGGGATAGTTCACCCCATATGTGCCGACGGTGCGACCGCCCACCTGGGAACGTAGCGCGTCGGCGAAGGCCTGCCCCGGGCGTCCGAGGTCGGGTGCATCGTTGGTGCCACGGGCGAAGATGACTTCGATGTCGGGACACGTTTCGGCCACGGCCGGCGCGGCGAAGGTGAGCGGTAATGCAGCACTGACCAGGGTCGAGATGATCGCGGCCACCCGGGCCGACTTCCGGAGAAGACTCACGGACCACATCGTCACACAAAATGCTTAGCTACGGCTAATCGTTTGCCGGGTCCGTTGTCTCGCGTAGCGGCATATCGGGCCAGCTCGCGAGCTCGACTTGACCGGCCGAACCGGGACTCACCTGCTCACTGCGGTCGCCCTGGCGGGCCAGCGCCAACCCCAACAGGACCACGGTGCCACCGATCGCCTGGCTGACCGTCATGGCTTCCCCCACCAGGATCCAGGCGGAGAGCACCGCGAACATGACCTCGGACAAGCCGACCAGCGATGCGAAACGCGGCTTGAGGCGGGCGATGCCGAAGATGCCGAGCGTGTAGGCGAGAGCCGTCGGAATCAGGCCCAAGGTGATCACCGGTACCAGCCACGGCGTGGTGAAACCGGCGATGACGACGGGGTTGGTCGTGAACGTCAGCGGCATCACACCCGTGACGCCGAGCAGCGCAACGGCTGCGGCTCCGACGATCAGGCCGCCCGATGCCAGGCTGATCGGGTTCAGACCCTCGCCGTCGGTGCTGACGTTGTTGGACATCACGAAGTAGCAGACCGCGCACACCGCGGCGGCCAGGGCCCAGGCGACGCCGATGATGTTGATGTGGGCGCCACTGAAGACATTGAGCACCAGCATGATCCCGGCGACCGCAAGACCGGCGCCGGCGAACGTCATCGAACTGGGGCGCCGCCGGGTGGTGGCCCATACCCACCCGACCACGAGGATCGGGGCGGTGTACTCCAGCAGGAGGGCCACGCCGACCGAGAGGTGCGCCACGGCGTTGTAGTAGCAGAGTTGAGCACCGGCGATGGGCACCAGCCCATAACTGATGACGGTCTTGGCGTGCCGAAGGGCCTCGCGGACCCAGCGGGGCCGGACAAAGCTGGCGAAGAGGGCCATTGCCACTGCTCCGCCCGCGAGCCGGGCGGTGACGGCGCCGGTCGGGCTCCAGCCGGCTTCGATCAGTGCTTTCGCGAAGGGACCCGAAGACCCGAACGCCAGCGCCGAACTGAGTGCGAACAGCAGGCCGAGCCGAAAGTGGTTGCCTGTGCTCGAGCGGTCGAGTTCGGTCGTGGCCATGGGTACACCTCCCGGGGCGTGCGTAAGCATGTAATGAGTAAAATGAATTTTGGTCATGACGCTACGACGGAAGGGGGTCACGAGTCAAATGCTTTTCACTTATGACACGGAGCTCACACTCCGGGCCGCCGCAGTGCTGGTCAACAGCGACCGGGTGGACGGGGAACAGCTCGGTGACCTGGCGGCTTTGGATGTGTATCTGGACAGCTTCGGATGGACCGGGCGGCGCGACCGCGACGACGCAGAACTGCGGGCGGTACACCGGCTCCGCACCCGGCTCGGGGACATCTGGGCAGTCGCCGAGGATGAGGAAGCCACGGTGGCCAGGGTCAACGTCTTGCTGCGGGAGACCAAGGCATCGCCGTGGCTGACCCGTCATGCGGAGAACCCCGATTGGCACCTGCATCTGGGCGCTGCAGACGACCCACTCTGGCAGCGGATGGGCGCCGAGATCTCCATGGCGATCGCAGACCTGATCCGCGGGGGTGAGCTCAGGCGGTTGAAGATCTGTGCGGCCCCGGACTGCACAGCGGTGCTGACCGACCTGTCCCGCAACCGCTCGCGGATTTTCTGCGACACCGGCAACTGTGGCAACCGCCAGCACGTCGCGGCCTACCGGCAACGGCAGCGCGCGGAGTAGCGCAGCAGCACCTCGGCGGCAGGGCTCCATTTCGGAGCAAGTTTTGGGTACCACTTTTCGTGCGCGGTGGGTGGCCGGGTGCGAGATAGAGTGATCGCCGGGGGACACATGGCACGACAACCGGCGACCCGGCTGCAGCTCAACGGGCATCGCTTCCTGATCCGGCGCACGCAGCACGCCCTGGTGCGCGGCGACGCCAGGATGATCGACGATCCGTTACGCGCACAATCGATTTCCCTTGCTGCTGGCGCAGTGCTCACGGTCGTGGCCTTCGCGGTGTACGCGGCGACGGCCATGCTGCGTCCCGGCGGCGATCTCGGTGAGACGCCGATAGTCATGACCCACGACACCGGGGCGCTGTACGTCCGGATCGCCGACACCATGCACCCGGTGCTCAACCTGGCGTCCGCCCGATTGTTGGCCGGAACACCCGGCGATCCGCGGCCGGTGAGCGCACGCGCGCTTGCCGGGGCGAAACGCGGACCGCTCGTGGGCATCCCGGGTGCACCCACGCAGATCGACCGTCCGTTGAGTATCGACGAATCGGATTGGACGGTGTGCGATGTGGCAGATCCGTCCTCGAGCGTGTTGATCGTAGGCAGGCTGCCTGCGGATGCTTCCGGATTGCCGTGGGGGCAGGCGCTACTGGTGGCGCCACGCGGTGAGGGCGCCGCGGCGACATACCTGATCTTCGACGGCTGGCGCGCGGCGGTCGATCTGCGGGATATCGCTGTGGTGCGCGCATTGCATCTGGAAGGTATTGCACCGCTGTCGGTTTCACGATCACTACTCGACAGTGTGCCGGAGGCGCCGGCGATCCAGGCACCGCAGATCGCCGATGCCGGCGCACCCGGTCCGCCCGCGCTGGGCGGTCTGGGCGTGGGCACGGTGGTGCGGGTGGAACGGGCGGCAGGCCACGAGTTCTACGTCGTGCTCTCCGGCGGGGTGCAGCGCATTCATCGGATCGTCGCTGACCTGATCCGGTTCACCGTCGCCCAGCCGGGCGGACAACCGCCGGTGGTCGCGGCCGACGCGATTGCGAACGTGCCGTTCGTCGAGACGTTGCCGGTGCGCACGTTTCCCGATCGGGTTGCACAGCACACCGGCGACACCGTGTGCGCCGGATGGGATCCCCGGCGTGCAGGGAAGGATACGAAAAGTACCGTCATTGTTGGTGATTCGCTACCCTTGGGCAGCCCCGACGATGGCGTGGTATTGGCGCAGGCAGACGAGGAGGGGCCGAACATCGACCGCGTCATCATCCCGGCCGGCCGCGGCGCATTGGTACGTTCCACTGCTGTCGCCGGCGGTACTGGGACCGCCGGTTCGCTGTTCTATCTCAATGATCGCGGCGTGCTGTTCGGTGTACACGACGAGCAGGCCGCCGAACATCTCGGTCTCGCCGTCTCGGCGGTGCCGGCTCCGTGGCCGATGCTGGCACTGCTGCCCCGAGGCCCCGAACTGAGCCGCGACGCGGCGTCAGTCGTCCGCGACGGTGTGACCGTCATCGGGGCGGCGCCGTAACCGGTTGGTGGCCAACACCGTTACCAGGACCGCCACGATGCATGCCGCAGCACCCCCGAATGCGGTCCGGCGCTGCGGACCGTCAGCGACCCTGGCTGCTGTCGTCGGTACCACCGGCGGGACAGCGGCCGGCGCGGCAGCGACGGGTGCCCCGCTGCTGACCGCCGCCGTGGCGTCGACGACACCGCTGCCGACGAACGGATCCCAGCCTGCCGGCGGTCGGTGTGCCGTCGCCTCGATACGCCGCATGACATCGCGCGCGCCGAGATGCGGAAACCGCGCCCGAACCAGGGCAGCGATGCCGGCAACGACCGGAGCCGCGTAGCTGGTGCCGGAGATCGGATTCGCTTCTGCGAGATGGTCGATCAGTCCTTCGGCGTCGGGATGCAGTGATACCACGCCCTCACCGGGCGCGGCGACGTCAACCCATGGCCCACCCAGTGTGAAATCCGATGCCGCGCCGTCGCGGTCGACCGATCCGACCGTCAGGACCAGATCGTCGTACCAGGCCGGACTGGCCACCGAGCGCACGGTGTCCCAGTTCGGTCCTCCGGCGCCGCCCGCCGACGGATTCTGCTCGGGGCAGTGGCCGGCACCGCCGACGTTCCCGGCCGCGGTCACGACGACGACGTTCTTGACATCGACCGCGTAGGCGAGCGCGGCGCCCAATGCCCGGTCGTCGAGCGAGTCGGTGGCCGCGATGCACGCCACTGACGAGATGTTGATGACGGTCGCACCGAGGTCGGCCGCGGTGCGCACGGCCCGGGCCAGGGTGTCGACATCACCGATCCCTGTTGACTGCCCCTCGGCGGCGAACTTGGTGCTCGACTGACGGATACTGAGAATCGTTGCCTCGGGCGCGATCCCGCTGAAGCCAAGGCCATCGGGGGAGCCGCCGATCAGCCCGGCCACGATGGTGCCGTGGCCGTCGCAATCGCCGGTGCCGTCGCCACGCGCCACATAGTCACCGCCGCCGACGAGGTGGGGTAGCAGCCGGTGCCGGGCCACACCGGTGTCGATCACCGCAACCGTCTGGCCGCTGCCTCTGGTGAGCCGCCACACCGCATCGAGCTCGATCGGGTTGTGGGCGCCTTCGGCCGCATGAGTGGTCGGCGTGAAGCACTGCCCGCGCTGCCGAGTTGGGCCCGGCGGAGCGGGAGCGGACGGCGGCGGCAGCAAGGCATTGTCGACCGACGGCGGAATCACCGTGAGGATCGGTCGCGGTCCCACCGCGGTGACAGATGGTGCCGCCGCGATCTGAAGCACCGCCGCCGCCGCGATCAAGCGCAGAGGCCGGCTCATGACAGGCTCAGGCCCCGCGCCAATTCGAACAGCCCGGCCAGCCAGCACGCCAGCGGTACCATCGAAGCCAGGGCGAGGTATTCCGTAGCGTCGATGATGCGCACCGCCCGGTGAGTGGCGGCCGTAGTGGGCACAACCGGCACGAGCGCCGTCAGCCCCACGCCGACCGCAACACCGGCGGCCCAATTCGCGGACATCGGCGACCAAGCCACCGTGAGGACGAATGTCGCTGTCGCGGCCGCGAATCCAGCTGCGATGAGGGATGTCCGGCACAGGCCCGAGGCATGCGAACGAGCGCGCAGCACCAGCGCCACCGCGACCGCGCCGGTGAATGCCAGTGCCGCCGGCGGCACCGACTGCCGGGCGCCGACGGCGACAAGGACCGTCCCCAGTCCGGCTGCAACGGACAACCCGGTAACCAGACCCACCAGGGCCCGATGTCCGACCAGGGCACGGCCCGTGACGTCATCGGCATCGTCGTGGTCGCCGGGAACCGCCGGCGTGAGGCCGGCCAGTGCGATGGACAATCGCGGAGCGATGGTGAGAGCGCCGAGCGCCGCCGTCGCCAACAGGGCCCCGAGTGCTGCTGCGGGTATCGGGCGGATCACCGCCAAGCCGGTCGCCACCGCCACTGTCGCGGCCACCGCCAGCACGGCGATCAAAACGACTGTCCCGCAATCGGATAGCCGCAGCAGTACGACACCTACAGAGGCCGAAGCCACCGCGGCCAGAAAGACGTTCGCCGGTGCGGGGCCGCCCGGGACCGCGAGGAACCCGAACACCGCAACCTGCAGCATCGCACCGAGATCCAGCGCCGTGACGGATTCCGGGCTGCGGTGCACTCGGCGGGCAACGATCGCAGCGCCCGTCACGGCAATGGCCAGGGCGGCCGCCGTGGCCACTCCACCGGCACCGGGTGCGGACCCACCCGCCCACAGCAGTGTCAGTGCGCCAAGAAGTACCGCCGCCAGACAGCAGGCCGGTCGCAAAGTCGCGGGCAGATCGTCGGGGATCGCGGCGAGCGCACTGGCGAGAGACGGATCCCGGGGCCGGGGCTTCGGTACCGTGGTGGCCGACAACAGCAGCAGATCGCCATCGCGAACATCGTTCTGGGCCAGTGACATCGACTCGTCCAGTGACGGACCGCCGACACGGGACAAGCTCCAGTGGCGCAATCCGGTGCCGGCACCGACGGCGTCGGTGATGGCGGGGATGAGCTGCCTGACGGCCATCGACGACGGGAGGGTCAGATCGACCGTCGCCGATTCGTCGGCGTCGGGCAGCTCACAATGAATCGCCACGCGGCACAGTGCATCCGGCATTCATCACCCCCCGGTCGACGCCAGTCAACACACCGTAACCGAGCAATGCGGAAGCGGATTGCAGCAATTCGGCTGGAACGGTTGGGCTCCGGCGTGCGTCCTACCGTCGATGGAGTTCACCGCACAACACCGGTCGGTCTCCTCACCGGCCCCGTCCGGCGAGGTGGTCATCGACGCGCCGCCACCGGTGCCGACGAGTGCACCGGCGAACCTAGTGACCCGCGTGCTGCCCGTGGTGTTGGTGCTGGCCATGGCGGGCATGATGGTCGTCTACTTCAGTTCGGGCGCCGCGACCTCGCGCGGACCGATGTTCACGCTGTTCCCCGTGATGATGGTGATGTCGGCCCTCGGCACGCTGGCCTACAGTGTGCGTGGCAACGGACGGACCGCGGAACTGAACCGAGACCGGCGGAACTATCTGAACTATCTCGACGGCATCGACATCGCCGCCGCCGGGACCGCGAGTGCACAGCGGGATTCGTTGCACTCGGCCTACCCGCACCCCGAACTGTTGTGGACGTTGGTCGGCACTGACCGCATGTGCCGGCGCCGGCCCGCCGATCCCGACTTCTGCGTGGTCCGGATCGGTGTGGGCGAGGTCGCCTTGGCCACCCGCCTGGTCGCCCCCGAACTCCCAGCGTCCACCGAGCAAGACCCGGTGACGGCGACAGCGGTGCGCCGCCTGGTCGAGCGCCGTTCGACCGTGCCCGACGTACCGGTCACCATGGAATTGCCGAACAGCGGCAACATCTTTGTGGTCGGGGACCGGCCAGAGGCCCGCGCGCTGGTACGCGCGGTCATCTGTGGGCTGGCGGCAGCGCATGAACCGCATGATGTGCGCGTGGCCGCGGTGCTCGACGGAGCCTCCGAGCAGCAGTGGGAGTGGCTGAAATGGCTGCCGCACCACCAGCATCCGCGGTCGCCGCACCCATTCGAGAATCTGCAGCGCTACCGCACGCCGGCAGAGGCGTGCGCCGGGGCGGTGGCGGCGGAGCATCTGGTGGTCATCGTCGATCAGACGACGGGGCAGGTGCCGCAACCGACGACAGGTATCACCGTGGTGGTCATCGGAGGGACGACCGGGACCACAGACCGAATCCTCGATGTCGGCTCCGACGACATCTTCTGGGACAGTTTGGCTATCGACGATGCCGTGACCTGCGCGCGTCGACTCGCGCCGTATCGGCCGACGGAATCGGCCCGGGCACCCACGGACTGGCCCGGTCTCGTCGGTGTCGGCGACCCCGCGGCGCTGGACCCGGCGATCACCTGGCGACAGGCCGACCCGCGGCGCCTGTTGCGGGTGCCGATCGGTGTGTGCGAGACCGGTGCGCCGGTGTATGTCGACCTCAAGGAGGCGGCCCAGAACGGCATGGGCCCGCACGGGCTCTGTGTCGGAGCCACAGGATCGGGGAAATCGGAGTTTCTGCGGACCCTGGCCCTGGGTTTGATCGCGACCCATTCACCAGAGGTGCTCAACCTCATCCTCGTCGACTTCAAGGGCGGCGCAACATTTCTCGGCCTCCGCGCGGCACCGCATGTCAGTGCATTGATCACCAATCTCGCCGATGAAGCCGCGTTGGTGGCGCGGATGGCCGACGCGCTGGCCGGGGAGATCACCCGTCGCCAGGAGATCCTGCGGGCAGCAGGCAATCTCGCGAACATCACCGAATACCAACGGCACCGGACCGACCTACCGCCACTGCCCGCCCTGTTGATCGTGGTGGACGAATTCTCCGAACTGCTCCACCAACACCCCGATTTTGCCGAGTTGTTCGTCGCCATCGGTCGGCTGGGCCGCTCACTGGGCATGCATCTGCTGCTGGCCAGCCAGCGGCTCGACGAGGGCAGGCTCCGCGGCCTGGAAACCCACCTGTCGTACCGAGTGTGTTTGAAGACCTTCTCGCCCAGTGAGTCCCGCGCGGTGCTCGGCGTCACCGACGCGCACCAATTGCCGAGCACACCGGGGGCGGCCTTCCTGAAAACACCTGCCGGCGACCTGACTCGGTTTCAGACCGCGTTCGTCTCGACACCCATGCCCATGCCCGCGACTGCCGCGACGGCCCCGCCCGCGACGCATGTCCGCCCGTTCACCGCGCAATGGGCCCCGGCGGCTCCGGCGGCTCCGGAGACCGGCCCGACCTTGCTGGACACGGTGCTCGGGCGCCTGGCCGGACACGGCCGGCCGGCGCATCAGGTGTGGCTGCCGCCACTGCCGGACGCGGTACCGCTCAGTGATGTGTTGATGCCCGCACCCACACCGTTGACGGTCTCGATCGGATTGATCGACAGTCCCTTCGAGCAGCGTCGCGACCGCCTCACCGTCAGTCTCGACGGGACCGCGGGCAACGTGGCGATCGTCGGCGGCCCGCAGTCGGGCAAGTCGATGACCGCCAGGACTCTTGCACTGTCGCTGGCCGCCACTCATCACCCCCGCGACGTTCAGATCTACTGCCTCGATTTCGGCGGTGGCGGGCTGGCGTCCCTGCTGGCGCTGCCCCATGTCGGTGCGGTGGCCGGTCGACACGATCCGGATCTGGTGCGGCGCACGGTGGCTCAGCTGGAGTCCGTGGTGCGGCGTCGGGAAACACGCTTCGCTGAGACGGGGATCGATTCGATGGCCGACTATCGTCGTCATCGCGCATCCGGCGGCGTGGCCGATGACCAGTTCGGCGATGTGTTCCTGATCGTCGACGGCTGGTCGGCGCTCCGGCAGGACTTCGATGTGGTCGCGGAGGTGGTCACCGGACTTGCCGGACAAGGACTTTCGTTCGGTGTGCACGTCGTGCTCACCGCGTCGCGGTGGGCGGAATTCCGGCCCGCCGTCAAGGATCAACTCGGCACCCGCATCGAACTTCGGCTCGGTGAACCTGCCGAATCGGAGATGGATCGCAAGCGGGCCCGCACACTCGATGACCGCCGCCCGGGGCGGGGACTGACCCGAGACGGTCGCGAGTTGCTGATCGGGACACCGCGGCTCGACGGCGTCGCGACCACGGCAGGGCTGGTCGACGCGGTCGAGCGGGCCGGTGACACGTTGCGCGCCCACCACCCCGGCGTGTGTGCGCCACCGATCCTGCTGCTGCCGAAACTGGTCGAGCACCACAGCCTGCGCACTGCCAGCCGGTCACGGCCCGCTACCCAGGTGGTCCTCGGGCTGGGCGAGCGTGAACTACGCCCGGTACTAATGGATTTCACCGACCAGAGCGATCTGATCGTGCTCGGCGACGCCGGCTGCGGCAAGACGACGGTGTTGCGCACCTTGTGCACCGACCTGGTCGAGACCAACGGTGCGAGCGGCGTTCGCCTGCTCATCGTCGACTTCCGGCGCACCCTGCTCGGCGTCGTGGAGTCCGATCATCTGGCCGGCTACGCCGTCTCACCGGAGGCGCTGGCGGCTCAGTTGCCGGCTGCGCTGGAATTGTTGCGAGCCAGGATGCCCGGACTGGACGTCACCCAGCAGGAGTTGCGCAGCCGGTCGTGGTGGTCGGGGCCGGAGTTCTACGTCGTGGTGGACGACTACGACCTGGTGGCAGGCGAGCATGGCAATCCGCTGACACCGGTACTCGAATATCTGCCGCACGCAAAGGATGTGGGCCTGCATCTGGTCGTCGCCCGCCGGTCCGGTGGAGCGGCACGGGCCATGTTCGACCCGGTGCTGGCGCGGATGAAAGATCTCGGCTGCATGGGGCTGATGATGAGTGCGGGCCCCGACGACGGGACGCTGCTCGGTGGCGTGCGGCCGCGACCGCTGCCGCCCGGGCGTGGCACGCTGATCACCCGGACCGGGGCCGAGCAGCTGATCCAGGTGGCTGTCGTGCCAGAGCGGGACACGACGTGACAGCGACTGTGATCGAGGCGGGTCCCGTGCTGGTACGAGGCCCCGGCGCGGTTCCCGCCGAGCTGTCACAGATCGCAGTCGAGTGCATCGACGACGCATTGGCGCTCGTCGACGACGAGCCCATGCCGGTCGACGAGCTGTGGGTACAGGTGCTCCGCACGGCGGCAGGCGGCCACGCCGACACGCCGATCGTCGTATGCCCCACGTGGTGGACCACTGCCCGGGTCGACCGGGTCCGGGCTGCTGCTGCGGATATCGATGGGGTTGTGCTGCGCCGAGCGCCGGCGTTTGCCGCGGGACTGGAAGATCTGTCCTGGGCGGTGGTGGAGATCGCCGACGAGCTCGTCGTGGTGTCGCGCGGGGACGGTGAATCGGTGCGGCTGGTCCGCCGCGGCGTCCTGGCGACGTTGGCTGACCAGGTGGCTGATGCGACCCTGGGTGCCGCGCAGGTCATCGTCGATGCGCCGCCTGAGGTCGGTGGTTCCGACGGACTGGGCAAGGCGATCGCCGACGCCGTAGGGTGCTGTGGCGCAACGATATCCATCGCCGCGTCCCAGACACTCGGGCGCTGCGCCCGGGGTGCGGTCGCGCGCAACGAGGTGACTGCGACCTCCGCACCGACAAGGCGCCGGGGCAACCGCCGTGCTGTCGGCGCCGGGCTGGTGACGGCGATCGCGTGTGCAGCCATCGCGACGCGGCCGGGCGCCGAACCGGACCGGAGGGTGCTCGTGGAAGGCCGCGTCGGCATGCAGGTCCCGGCCGAGTGGAGTGTTCGCCGGATCACCGGTGGACCGGGATCGGCACGCGTCGAAGTGGTTTCGGCCGACGATCCGATCGCCGTGATCCATCTGACGCAGTCACCGGCCGACAGCGCCGACTCTCGAGCCGTGGCCGCGACCCTGCGCCGCGCCCTGGATGAGCAGCCGCCGGGCGTGTTCGTCGATTTCAATCCCGCCGACCGGATCGCCGACCGCCCCGTGGCCAGCTACCGCGAGGTGCGTGGCGGCCGGGAGATCCGCTGGGCGGTGCTGGTGGACCACGCGGTGCGCATCGCGATCGGTTGTCAGGGCGTAGCGGGCCGCGACCTGTTCCCGGAGTGCGAGGCGGCGATCCGTTCGGCGCATGCGGTGAATTGAAATCGGATGGAACCGAAACGGTACCGCCGGCGTCGAATTGATATACCCCGCAACACAAGACCGGAAGGTGCGAGATGGCTTCAACCTCGGGATCCCTTGGTACCGACTTCGACGTTATGACCACGGCGGCCGGCCGGATCGATGCCGTCAACGACGACATTCGGGCGATGCTGCAGACGTTCATCGGGCGGATGAGCAGCGTGCCACCGTCAGTCTGGGGCGGAGTGGCGGCGCTGCGGTTCCGTGATGTGGTGGACCGGTGGAATGGCGAATCCGTCAAGCTGCACACCGCGTTGCAGCGTATTGCCGAAACCATCCGCTACAACGAACGCACGCTGCGCGAAGCCGCCGAGGGACATTCGCAACAGCTCGGCGCCGTCGCGGACACCTTGTGATCGATCGGAGCCACGCATGAGCCAGGTACTGTCCTACAACTTCGGCGAGATCGAATACTCGGTCCGCCAGGAGATTCACACCACGTCCGCGCGGCTGAACGCGGCCCTCGACGACCTGCGGTCGCAGTTGGCCCCGCTGCAGCGGGTCTGGACCCGCGAAGCGGCCGAGGCCTACCAAGTGGAGCAGTCCCGGTGGAACCAGGCCGCGGCGTCACTCAACGAGATCTTGGTCAACCTCGGCAACGCGGTTCGCGATGGTGCCGATGAGGTGGCCGCCACCGACCGCAGCGCCGCCAACGCATGGGGTTACTGATCCCCGCCGACGAAGCTTGTGCGGTCCCGCTCGGAATGGAGAGGCCAGCGGGACCGCACATTTCGTCGAGCATGCAGCCAGGACAGCTGACCGGCGACACGATCGCGTTCGTTGCGGTAGTGCATCGCCAGCCAGGCGGCACGGTACACGTCGCCGGCCCGCTCCGCCCTGGCGATGCGGTCGTGTTCACGGGCGGCCAGCCACGACAGCCGCATCGCGAACACCGGTCCGGTGACGGTCTGCAGCACCCTGTCGTAGCCTCGGCTGAGTAGTGAAAGCGATTGATAGGCAGCGGTTTCTGCTTGTTTCCGAGCAGTGTCGGCGTGCTCGCGATAATCGGTGGTACCGACCCGTCGTCGGGTACGACGCAGTATGGTGCGCCAGCCGACCAGGGTGTGAGCGGCAACCAGGGCAGCGTTGACAGCTTCCAGTGAGCTGAGTGTGCCACCGTGGTCGCGGTCTCGAATCTCGGCGGCCCGCTCGAACAACGCAGCCACCGTCGGTGTCGGTGCCCTGGTGATCAGGTCAGTGGCGGGGCGGATCAAAGCGGTTGGGGCGCCGAAGTATCCGAACACCTCGCGGGTCAGACCGTCGTTGCGGACGAAATTGCCGACGGCACGGTGCAGCCAGCCCGCCAGAAGCAGTATCGGGATCGCGAACACCAGTTGATAGATCCACCAGACCCCGGCCACGAGCAGCCCGTAGTAGACGACCAGCGCGGCCAGCAATCCGAGAGCGATCAGCGTCAGCCGGACGATCTCCTTGCCGCGCCGGGGATACTGCGCTCGATAGGCCACCACGAGGGTGTCGCGATCGATGTCGGTGGCGATCTGCCGGTAACCGGGTGCGGTGGCCGGCAGCTTCTCGGCGAGCAACAGCGACCGATACAGCCGGCGCTGCAGTTGCCCCTTAAAAGTGAAGTCAGCGTGGTTGGTGACCACGGCGATCACTGCGGGGGCAACCGCGATCAGTGGCAGGCAGGCCATCACGATGTCGAACAGCATCGCTGCAGAGTCTAGGCGGCCTGCCCGGCTGATTTAGTGTTTGCCGTTACCCGCGGCGTCGTTGGGACGACTCGGTCGGCGCCGCCGGCCACTGCGGGCCGCGGGGCTTCCGGAACGGGAGCTGGTGACCCCGGCCGGATGGCCCGAGCCGCGTGGCTTGTTGCGCCGCGGCTGGGCTGGCTGGGGCCGTGCCGGTGTCGGCTCGGGACGTTTGGGTTCACCGAAAATTCGCTCACCGGGAGCGATCTGCTGCAGCACCGGATGATCGGTGCCGTTGACCCGGGTGATCGTCGGCTTGACGCCGGCCTTGCGCGTCAGGTTCCGAACATCCGACACCTGCGCATCGTGCATGAGCGTCACCACGGTGCCCTCGTTTCCCGCGCGGGCGGTACGTCCCGAACGGTGCAGGTACGCCTTGTGCTCGACCGGCGGGTCGGCGTGCACCACCAGGTTCACATCGTCGACGTGAATGCCGCGGGCGGCGATGTCGGTGGCCACCAGGACGGTCGCGGAACCGTCGGAAAACGAGGTGAGGTTACGGGTACGGGCATTCTGGGACAGGTTGCCGTGCAACTCGACCGCCGAGATACCTCGCGAATTGAGTTGGCGGGTAAGGTTTTTCGCACCGTGCTTGGTGCGTGCGAAGACGATGGTGCGGCCCGGGGCGGCGGCCAGGTCTGCGACCACGCTGACGCGGGCCGCGTTGTCCACGTGCAGCACGTGGTGCACCATCGCGGCGACAGGCGACTGCGCCGAGTCGACGCTGTGCACCACGGGATCGTGCAGGTAGCGCTTGACCAGCACATCGACCCCGGCATCGAGGGTGGCTGAGAAGAGCAGCCGCTGACCGTCTTTCGGAGTCTTGTCCAGCAGACGCTTGACGCCGGGCAGGAAGCCGAGGTCGGCCATGTGGTCGGCTTCGTCGAGCACGGTGATCTCGACGGCAGACAGATCGGCGTGACCCGATCGCACGTGGTCCTCCAGCCGGCCCGGGCAGGCGATCACCACGTCGACCCCCTGCTGCAGGGCGGAAATCTGCGGGCCGGCACTGACGCCGCCGAAGACATTCAGCGACTTCAGACCGGTCGCGGCGGCCAACGGAGCCAGCGAGGCCGCAATTTGGGTGACGAGTTCGCGGGTCGGGGCGAGAATCAGTGCGCGCGGCCGGCGGGACATCCGGCGGCTGTCGCTGCGGGCCAGCCGAGCGACCAGGGGCAGCAGGAACGCGTAGGTCTTGCCGGACCCGGTGCGGCCGCGGCCGAGCACATCGCGTCCTGTCAACGAGTCGGGCAGGGTCGCGGCCTGGATCGGGAACGGGGAGTGCACGCCGTCCTTCGCGAGGGCGGCGACGATCTCGGCCGGCAGGCCGAGCTCGGCGAATGTGGGCACAGTGCTACCACTGTGGGCTGGTGCAGACAAAATGAAACTCCGAAAAGTTAGAGGGCGGTCGTCCTGCCCGGCGCGGGTCACATCCCGCGGCGCTCGGTATGACGATCGAGGAGGCGGCACTGGCAGAACAGATGTGCCGATCAGCAGGGAGTCTACCGGTAGGCCGGCCGAAACCGCGGATCGCTCCGGTGTGACGTGCGTGACTGATGCGTCTTCCTCTGGCCCACATACGCCAGGAGCGATTCACTCCGAACCTGACATTTCTTCCTGTGAGCCCGGTCAACTATCCTGGCAGACACGCGCGTGGCCAGCGGAAATGGCTCAGCGCGAGGAGTGTGATCGAGGTGGGCATATCGAGGGCCGCCGGCGGCCGGGTGCCGTCGGCGCAGCTGCGTGCGGTCCGCGAGCTTTTCGTCGCCGGTGAGGTCGACGTCGCCTACCTCGACTCGACCCACGTCCGGCGCGTCGTCGTCGAGAGCTGGCAACGCAGCCTGGCCACTGGTGTGGACCCTGACCGGGGCGCACAGGCGGCGGCCGCCGCCGCCCGGCTCAGCGCGCTGCGGGAGGCCAATCCGTTGTCGAGTGCCCTTCCGGTGATCCGCCGGCTGCTGGTCGACGATGCCGCCGATTCTGGTGTCGTCGTCGCGATCACCGGCGCCGACGGCACGTTGCTGTGGGTGGAAGGTGACCTCGCCGCGTGCCGCAAAGTCGAGGCGATGAACTTCGTTCCGGGGGCCGACTGGAGCGAGCGCAGCGCAGGCACCAACGCGCCGGGCACGGCACTCGCCCTCGACGCCGAGGTGCAGATCCGCGGTTCCGAACACTTCTCCCGTGTCGTCCAGCCGTGGAACTGCACAGCGGTGCCGGTTCACGACCCGGCGACCGGAGCGCTGCTCGGCACCATCGATCTCACTGGTGGCTCAGCCATCGTGACGCCGCAGACATTGGCTCTGGTCCGCGCCACCGCTGTGGCGGTGGAAAACCATCTGGCGCTGTTGCGGTTGACCCAGCCCGCGAGTGAGCCCACGCCCACCGAGGCCCGCCTCAGCGTGCTGGGGGCCGACCGTCCACAGTGGCAGCACACCGACAGCGACGGGATGGCGCGTTCAGCCATGCTGACCGGCCGGCATGCCGACATCCTGGTGTTGCTCCTGCGCCATCCGGAAGGTCTCAGCGCCGACCACCTCGCCGTGCTCCTCGACGAGAAGGACCTCGACGTGGTGACAGTCCGTGCCGAGATGTCGCGGTTGCGCCGGGTCATCGGCGAGGCCTACCTCGCGTCACGGCCCTACCGGCTGGCCAAACCCATCGCCAGCGACATGGGTGAGGTGTTCGATGCGCTGGGCGCCGACGACGTGGACGCGGCGTTGCGAGCGTATTCCGGTGAGCTGCTGCCGCAATCGGTGTCCCCAGCGGTGGCGCGGCTGCGGACCGAGCTGAGTGCCGGCCTGCGCGGCGCTGTGCTGGCCGAATCCAACCTGGAAACGCTGCGGCGCTGGCTGGAACTGCCCGAAGGCCGTGACGACCGCGAAGGTTGGCGGAGGTTGTACGACCACAGCGACGCGGGTGCCGGTACCCGGGCCAAGGCACACGGCCACCTCGTCGGCATCGATTTCGATCTGAGCTGATCTGCTCCTCACGTCCGCGGACTTGAATCTGCTCGGCACGACGTTGCAACGTCGTGCAACTGTGGTGCAACCCTGCGGAACCTATCTTCAGTGATCACCGACACATTCGTCGTCTGAAGGCAGGGAGAAGTCATGACTGTGTACGCCCGTCCGGGTGCCGAAGGCTCGTTGATGACCTTCGAGTCGCGCTACGCCAACTACATCGGTGGCGAATGGGTGGCCCCCGTCGAGGGCCGGTACTTCGAGAATTCGTCGCCGGTCACCGGGCAGGTGTTCTGTGAGATCCCGCGGTCCACCGAGGCTGATGTCGAGAAGGCGTTGGACGCCGCGCATGCGGCCGCCCCGGCGTGGGGTAAGACCTCGCCCGCCGAGCGTGCCAACGTTCTCAACAAGATCGCCGATCGGATCGAGGCCAACCTCGAGTCCGTCGCGCTGGCCGAGTCGTGGGACAACGGCAAGCCGATCCGGGAGACGCTCAATGCGGATATCCCGTTGGCGGTGGATCATTTCCGGTATTTCGCAGGGGCGATCCGGGCGCAGGAAGGCTCGCTGAGCCAGATCGACGAGGACACCGTCGCTTACCACTTCCACGAGCCGCTGGGCGTGGTGGGGCAGATCATCCCGTGGAATTTTCCGATCCTGATGGCGACCTGGAAGCTGGCGCCCGCCTTGGCGGCGGGTAATGCGGTGGTGCTCAAGCCCGCCGAACAGACCCCGGCGTCGATCCTCTACCTGTTCTCGCTCATCGGCGACCTGCTGCCCGCCGGTGTGGTGAACATCGTCAACGGGT
>NZ_KB908265.1 GCF_000382405.1 Mycobacterium sp. 141 | reverse complement strand
ACCCGTTGACGATGTTCACCACACCGGCGGGCAGCAGGTCGCCGATGAGCGAGAACAGGTAGAGGATCGACGCCGGGGTCTGTTCGGCGGGCTTGAGCACCACCGCATTACCCGCCGCCAAGGCGGGCGCCAGCTTCCAGGTCGCCATCAGGATCGGAAAATTCCACGGGATGATCTGCCCGACCACGCCCAGCGGCTCGTGGAAGTGGTAAGCGACGGTGTCCTCGTCGATCTGGCTCAGCGAGCCTTCCTGCGCCCGGATCGCCCCTGCGAAATACCGGAAATGATCCACCGCCAACGAGATATCCGCATTGAGCGTCTCCCGGATCGGCTTGCCGTTGTCCCACGACTCGGCCAGCGCGACCGATTCGAGGTTGGCCTCGATGCGGTCGGCGATCTTGTTGAGAACGTTGGCACGCTCGGCGGGTGAGGTCTTACCCCACGCCGGGGCGGCCGCATGCGCGGCGTCCAACGCCTTCTCGACATCAGCCTCGGTGGACCGCGGGATCTCACAAAACACCTGCCCGGTGACCGGCGACGAATTTTCGAAGTACCGGCCCTCGACGGGGGCCACCCATTCGCCACCGATGTAGTTGCCGTAGCGGGATTCGAAGGACATCAGGGCGTCGGCGGCCCCCGGGCGTGAAAACACGGTCATGATCGACTCCTCGTGAGCGGTGTAACACAGCTCACATTACGCGTGCGGGCACAATGTTGAGGTGGCAGACGATCCGTACCTGTGGCTCGAAAACATCACCAGCGAAGACGCCCTGGACTGGGTCCGCAAGCACAACGATGCGGCGGTTGCGGCACTGAGCGGTGACCGGTTCGAAGAGCTGCGCGACCAGGTGCTCGAGGTGCTCGACACCGACGCCCGCATTCCGTACGTGAGCCGCCGGGGCGAGTACCTCTACAACTTCTGGCGTGACGAGGCCAACCCGCGTGGCCTCTGGCGCCGCACCACGCTGGACAGTTACCGCACCGATGAGCCCGACTGGGAAGTCATCATCGATCTCGACGAGCTCGCCCGCTCTGAGGACGAGAACTGGGTGTGGGCCGGTCCTGAGGTCATCGAGCCCGAACACACGCTGGCGTTGATCAGCCTGTCCCGCGGCGGCGCTGACGCCACGGTGGTTCGTGAATTTGATATGCGCACAAAACAATTCGTCGCAGGCGGCTTCGAGCTGCCGGAGGCCAAGTCGTCGGTGTCCTGGGAGGACGAGAACACTCTGCTGGTGTGCACCGACTTTGGCGAAGGGTCGATGACCGAATCGGGTTATCCGCGGATCGCCAAGCGGTGGCGCCGCGGCGAGCCGCTGGAGAACGCCGAGACGGTGTTCGCCGCAGAGCCGACAGATGTCCGGGTCATCGCCAGCGTGGACCGGACACCCGGTTTCGAGCACACCCGCGTCGGCCGCTATACCGATTTCTACAACCGGCTCCGCTACGAGGTGCGCGACGGCGAGTCGATCCTCATCGACGTTCCGACGGACGCGACGACCTCGACTCACCGCGAGTGGATGCTGATCTCACTGCGCACCGACTGGCGGGTCGGCGACGTGACGTACCCGGCGGGCAGCTTGCTGGCCACCAACTTTGACGACTTTCTTTCCGGCACAGGCGAACTCGTCCCGGTATATGAGCCGGATGAGCACAGCTGCCTGTCCGAGGCCAACTGGACCAGGAATAAGCTGGTGCTGGTCACGCGGCGCGACGTCGCCAGCCACATCGAGATCGTCACACCCGGCACCTGGGACCGCGTGGATGCACCCGGCATCCCGGTGGGCGACGAGACCGTCGTGGTCGAGACGGACCCGCTCGGCGACGAGGTCTTCTACGACTCAAGTGGTTTCACCAGGCCATCGCGCCTGCTGCACGGGACCGCAGGCGGTGCACTGCACAAGCTCAAATCCGCACCGGCATTCTTCGACGCCGACGGTATCGACGTCGCACAGCATTTCGCCACCTCGGCCGACGGCACCGCGATCCCCTATTTCGTGGTCGGACAGCGGTCCACGCCGAGCCCCACGTATCTCTATGGCTACGGCGGATTCCAGAATTCGTTGACGCCGGGCTATTCGGGCGGTATCGGCCGGGCCTGGCTGGCTCGGAACGGCACCTACGTGGCGGCCAACATCCGCGGTGGTGGCGAGTACGGGCCGCGCTGGCACACCCGGGCGATGCGGGAGAACCGCCACCTCGTATACGAGGATTTCGCAGCCGTGGCAGCCGATTTGGTGCGACGCGGCATCACCACCGTCGAGCAGCTCGGCGCGGCCGGCGGCAGCAACGGTGGCCTGCTCATGGGCGTCATGCTGACGCGGTATCCGGAGTTGTTCGGAGCCCTGGTGTGCAGCGTGCCGTTGCTGGACATGAAGCGCTATCACCTGCTGCTGGCCGGGGCGTCCTGGGTGGCCGAATACGGCGACCCCGACAATCCGGACGATTGGGAGTTCATCTCGAAATATTCGCCTTACCAGAATATTTCGACTGATCGTCGGTATCCGCCGATCCTCATCACCACCTCGACGCGAGACGACCGGGTGCACCCGGGGCATGCCCGCAAGATGGCGGCGGCACTGGAGGCCGCGGGGCATGACGTGACCTATTACGAGAACATCGAGGGCGGGCACGGCGGCGCCGCGGACAACAAGCAGGCTGCGTTCAAGGCTGCGCTGACCTACGAGTTCCTGTGGCGGAAGCTCGGCGGCTGAGGTGGCCGGAGCCGACGCTGAAGTGGATGTACTGGGCAGGCCTGTTCGTCACGACGGCCGATGTGCTCATCGCGTTGGCCATCACCGAGTCGAGCACCAGAGACTCTTGACTTCCCGGCCCCAGCTGACTCGACTGCTGGAATGGCCCATGAGTTCGAAACCCTCCTGTACCGGACCGCTGCACCCGTCGCAACCATCACGCTGAACCGGCCCGAGCAGCTCAACACCATCGTCCCGCCCATGCCCGACGAGATCGAGCGCGCGATCGGCCTGGCCGAACGCGACCCGGAGATCAAGGTGATCGTGCTGCGCGGTGCGGGCCGGGCCTTCTCCGGCGGCTACGACTTCGGCGGCGGTTTCCAGCACTGGGGCGAGGCGATGAACACCGACGGCCGGTGGGATCCCGGCAAGGATTTCGCGATGGTCAGCAGCCACGAAACCGGGCCGACACAGAAATTCATGGCCATCTGGCGGGCGTCCAAGCCGGTGATCGCCCAGGTGCACGGCTGGTGTGTGGGTGGGGCGAGCGACTATGCGCTGTGCGCCGACATCGTGATCGCCAGCGACGACGCCGTCATCGGCACCCCCTACGCGCGGATGTGGGGTGCGTACCTGACCGGGATGTGGCTCTACCGGTTGAGTCTGGCGAAGGCGAAATGGTATTCGCTGACCGGTGAACCCTTGACGGGCAAGGAAGCCGCCGCCGTCGAACTCATCAACGAATCGGTACCGTTCGAGCAGTTGGAGGCCAGGGTCGCCGAAGTGGCCGCAAAGCTGGCCCGGATTCCGTTGTCGCAGTTACAAGCCCAGAAGCTCATCGTCAACCAGGCCTACGAGAACATGGGCTTGTCCTCCACTCAGACTCTCGGCGGCATCCTCGACGGGCTGATGCGCAACACCCCGGATGCCTTGCGGTTCATCGATACCGCCGCCGGCGACGGCGTGCGTGCGGCAATCGAACTGCGCGACGGGCCATGGGGCGATTACAGCCAGGCGCCGCCAGAGCGCCGACCTGACCCGTCGCACGTCATCGAGCCTTGACTCTGCGTGTCGACGCCCGCGCTCGGAGCACTGGCAGGGCACACTCCATGCATGTCGTCGTCATCCATGCCTGCTCTGGAGTTGCTGGGCCGGGTCGGGCTGGCGACGCTGCTGGGCATCATGATCGGGACGGAGCGCCAATGGCGGTCCCGGATGGCTGGGCTGCAGACCATGGCTCTGGTGAGCATGGGTTCGGCCTTGTTCTTGATCCTTGGTGCGTATGCGTTCGAAGACAGCGACCCCACCCGGGTGGCAGCGCAAATCGTCTCCGGTATCGGGTTCCTCGGTGCGGGTGTGATCATGAAGCAGGGCCTGTCGGTGACCGGGCTGAACACCGCGGCCACGCTGTGGGCAACGGCCGCCGTCGGCGCACTGGCCGGTGCGTGGCTATGGCGGGAAGCCATCGCCGCCGCGGCGATCATCGTCGTGGCGAACGGGCTGCTGCAGTCGGTCGGGCGTCGCATGGACCGCGTCAAGTCCGGCACCGGACGGGAAGTCTCCCCGGCCGAGTACATGATCGAGGTCGTATGCCGTGCTGACGCGGAAGCCGATACCCGGGCGCTGATTCTGCGGGCAGTCACCAGGCCCGAGCTGACGCTGAGGTCGCTGCTCTCGACGGTCAGTACGGCACCTGACGAGGTTGTCCTCCGTGCGGAACTGTCCGCTGACGTCCGAGATGACAAGGCACTCGAAGAAGCTGTCGCCAGTGTGAGCCTGCAGCCCGAGATTCGATCTGCGCGATGGTCTATCCGTGACGAGGCTGCGGCCGCCTGGCTCGGAAGGGACCGCTGAGATGCACGTAACGGAGTTCTTCGAACAGACGACGACAGCATTCGAAGTGCTGGGTGTCTTGTCGATGGTGCTGGGGTTCCTGTTCGCCTTCGTCCTGGCCGTACGCACCTGGCGGCGAAGCGGCAACGGCGGCCGGGCATTCAAGACGCTGCGAGATTCACTGGGCGGGGCAATTCTGCTCGGACTGGAACTGCTCGTTGCGGCGGACATCGTCAAAACCGTCACCGCCACACCGTCACTCACCGATGCCGCCGTGCTCGGCATGATCGTGCTCATCCGCACGGTGCTGAGCATCTCGATCGAGATCGAGGTCGACGGAGTCGCGCCGTGGCGCAAGGCGTTGACCACGGGACCGCAGGTGTTGGCCCGCACAGCCCGCGAATCCGGGCGGGTCGGTCCCACCGTCTGAGTCCGGGGGTATGCCGGTCAGTCCGGGCGGCGACGCAATCCACCCAGCATCGCCACGATCACCCCGAACACCACCAGTGCGCCGCCGGCCGCCAGAGTCAGGTTGAGCCACTGATGCAGGCCGGCGACGGCGTGGTTGACCATCGCGTCGGCAGCCTGCCGGATGTCACCGCTGGTGTGGTTGAGGGCGTCGTTGAGGTAGCGTCGCGCCACCTCCAGCCCCGCCCACCCGGCCGCGCCGACAAGCAACGCCGACACGCCCAGCGCGGCAAGGGTTTTACCTCGAGAGCGGGCAGCGGCCAGGGTCAGCAAGGCGAACACCCCGGCCAGTACCGCCGCGCCCGCGCTGACCCAGGGACCCCACACCGCCAGGGGTCGCAGCTTGCCGGGTTGCAACGCGTCGGGAGCCGACGTTGCGATCGGTACGGTGAGTGTCTGCGGCACCGTGACGTTGAATTGCGAAAGAGTCTGCTGGAACGACGAATCCGACAGCATGGGGGCCAGGTCGACGACCCAGGAGCCGTTCTCGTCGCGGGACAGCCGGTTGGTGAACATCCAGGTGTGGGCGATCTCGTTGGCCTTGGCGAACTGACCGGGAAACACCGCGCTCGCGGTGTAAGCGTTGGCCACGCCACGCACGAGTGCGGCGTTCACCGCTGATCCGCTCCGGGAGGCCAACGTGCGCACCTGGGTGGCGAGCTCACCGGCCACCGCCTGCTGCAGCTGCGGATCCTTCGCCGCCCCCGCCGCGAAGGCCGCGTAGCCCTCCTGGTCGACGATGTTCTTCTGAGCCCACACCGTAGGCACCGCTACGGCGAGCAACACCGTCGTCAGCACCCACAGCAGCAGCGCCATCACGAACCGCACGCCGTCCTCCTCAACTTGGGACGGCCCAGAAGCGGATCTGGGTCAATCCGAAAGCGCGCGTCCCACGATCAGCGGATCGGCCTGGCCGACCACCTCATGGTCCTTGTTGTCGTAGTCGAACTTACCGAGCACGTGGCGCATCGCGTTGATGCGGGCACGCTTCTTGTCGTTGCTCTTGACGACGGTCCACGGCGCGATCTCGGTGTCCGTCCAAGCGAACATGTCCTCTTTGGCCGCGGTGTAATCGTCCCACTTGTCCAGCGACGCGAGGTCGGTCGGCGAGAGCTTCCACTGTCGCACGGGATCCACCTGGCGGATGGTGAAGCGGGTACGCTGCTCGTTCTGGGTGACCGAGAACCACAGCTTGGTCAGGCTGATACCGTCGTTGACAAGCATCTGCTCGAACAGCGGTGCCTGCCGGATGAATTCGGCGTGCTGCTTGGCCGTGCAGTAGTCCATCACCCGCTCGACACCGGCCCGGTTGTACCAGGACCGGTCGAAGAGCACGACCTCACCGGCGGCCGGCAGGTGATTGACGTAGCGCTGGAAATACCACTGGGTGCGTTCCTTCTCGGTCGGCTTCTCCAGCGCCACGACCCGGGCACCGCGCGGGTTGAGGTGCTCCATGAACCGCTTGATGGTGCCGCCCTTGCCCGCGGCGTCCCGGCCCTCGAACACGATGACGTGCCGAAGCCCGTTGCCCTGGCTCCACTTCTGCAGCTTGAGCAACTCGATCTGCAGCAGCCGCTTCTGCTCCTCGTAGTCGGCCCGCTTCATCCGCTCGTCGTACGGGTAGCCCTCGCGCCACGTGTCGACCACCTCGCCGCTGGGCAGAAGCAGCAACTCGGGGTCGTCGTCATCGTCGTCGCGGACGGCATAGCCTTCAACGGCAGAGGTATCCAGAGTGGTCACCTGCTGAAAGTAGCCAGCTCGTCGTACAGACAGGTGACGGCGGGATGAACGCCAGGTGGCGTCCTGTTCGGATTACTTGGCGACTCGTCGCGGGCGCGCGAGTGCCAGCCAGGTCATCAGTTTGTTCATCCGGGTCAGCGCCTTGTGCGAGTTGTTGTAATAGTTGCCGCCCGTGCCCATTCTCGTGCGGGGCACCACGACGGTCTCCTGTTTGCAGAACTTGCGCACGCCATCGACACCGCCGAACCGGGCACCGATGCCGGAGGTCTTCCAGCCGCCCATCGGGGCCGTGGTGCACATCAGGTTGGAGATCACGTCGTTGACGTTGACTGCACCGCAATCCAATTGCAGGGCAATCGCTTTCGCTCTTTCGACATCCTGGGAGAACACCGCGGCGCTCAGCCCGTACTGGCTGTCGTTGGCCAGCCGCACGGCCTCCTCGACGGAGCGCACCTTCATGATCGGCAGCGTGGGGCCGAAGGTCTCCTCGGTCATGCACGACATCGAGTGGTCGACGTCGATCAGCACCGTCGGCGGGTAGAAGCTACCTTCCCCATCCCGCCGTTTGCCGCCGGTGAGTGCCTTGGCACCTGCCGCGACAGCCTGGCTGACGTGTCGATCCGTGATCGCAACCTGGCTGTCGTCGATCTGCGAGCCGAAGTCGTAGCCCTCGCCGGAACCCATCTTGAGTTTCTCCACCGCGCGCACGACAGCGGCGACAAATTGATCGTGAACAGGTTCGAGGACGTAAACCCGCTCGACGGACACACAGGTCTGGCCGGCGTTGAACATCGCGCCCCACACTGCGGCGTTGGCCGCGAGTTGGATGTCGGCGTCCTCCAGCACGATCATCGGGTCCTTGCCGCCGAGTTCGAGGCTGACCGGCGTCAGCCGACGGGCGGCGCGTTCCATCACCTTGGCGCCGGTGGCACTGGAACCGGTGAACTGGATGTAGTCGGAGTTGTCGATGACTGCCTCGGACACCTCACGGGCACCCTGGGCGAGGGCCAGCACCTCGGGGGCGCCGGAATCCAGCCAGCCACGCAGCAGCACCTCGGCCGTCAGCGGGGTGCGCTCAGACGGCTTGAGCAGCACAGCGCATCCGGCGGCCAGGGCACCGATGGCGTCCATCATCGCGTTGGCGACGGGGTAGTTCCACGGCGCGATGATGCCGACCACCGGGCGGGGCCGGTAGTAGACGGCGATCTTCTTGATCGACAAGAACGGCAAGGGCGCCGGACGAGTGTCAGGGGCCATGGCCTTCTCCACCGTCTTGATGTAGTACGACAGGATCATGACCAGCAGCAGCACCTCTTGAGCCGCGTCGACCGCCGACTTGCCGGTCTCGGCGATCAGCAGCTTCTCGATCTCGTCGCGGTGCTTCCCCAGCCACACGGCGTAGCGAGCCAGCACCTTGGCACGCCCCTTGGCGCCGCGAGCCTCCCACTCACGCTGCGCCTCACGCAGGCCGGCGGCGATCCGGGGCACGTCGACCGCATCGGTCCAGCGCACCCGGCCGGCGACGGCGCCGGTCGCAGGGCTGTGGATGGTGCCGAATCCCGTGAACGGAGCCGGCCGATCGACATGAGGCGTCGCGGTCATGGGGCAATGTTAACCACATTTGTGACCCACGCCGCAGCGGGGTTGACACCTGTCAAGTGCGGGTCCGGCTCATCGAACCGGTACCCGGTCCGCGCTCTCAGCTAACTGCTGACTCGGTCTGCCGATCACGCCGGGCCACCAAGGCCACCAGGCACACCACCGACGTCGACAACAGCATCGCGCCGACGGTGTCGGTGAAGTAGTGGTATGTGATGGCCTGGCCGAACATCGCCAGCAACCCCAAGGAGACCGCGACGACCACCGCCCATGCCGCGACACCTGCCGCAACCACCAGCAGGCCGAACACCACCACCGCGAATGTGGTGTGGCCGCTCGGATAGCACAACGCGCCGCCCTTCTCGCGGCCGAACATCCGCTTACACACCTGCACGACAATGACGGCCAGCGGCGGGCTGAGCAGCATCGCGACCGCCAGCCGCCACTGTCTTCGGCGCAACGTCACCGCGATCAGGCCCACCAGGACCAGCGCCACCGCAGGCGGATACGTGAACAGCAGGAACACCTCGCGGTACCGGCCCATGTCCCAGCCCAGCCGCTGGAACCAGGTGTCGATCCCGGTCGGCCCATGGCCAATGGCCCAGCCCAGCAACAGCATCACCGCCAGCCCGATCGGCGGCCACCACCGCGCAATCACCCGATCATGCCGCGCAGATACGCGGCCTGACCCAGGTGCTGTGCGCAGTCGTCGATGATGCTGACCAACCGCACGCTCGCAGTCACCGGCGGATTCCAGCGGGTATCGACGATTCGACTCAGTTCGCCGGGCGTGACGGTGGCGATGTACTCCAGCGTCACCTTGTGCACGGCCCGGTAGTAGCCGGCCAGCAGGTGCGCGGGGGCGCGCACCTTCGCGACGTCGGCCGCGCTGTGGCCGTAGCCCATGTCGTCGCGCGGCAAGTCGAGACCGAAACGGTCCACCCATCCGTCGCGGAACCACACCTGTTCGAAACCCGCGATGTCGCACAGCTGCAAATCCTGGCCGCGGGCACTGTGCCAGATCAGCCAGGCGATGGTGTTCGCCTGCGGCGTCGGGCGATAGGTTGCGGCTTCGTCGCTGAGCCCATCGGTGAGATCGTCGACGTGCTCGATCAGCCGGGAGAAGGCATCACGCAACAGTTCGCGGACGGCATCGGATTCGGCAGAGGTCATGACAGCGACGCTACCCGGCGCGCCCTCTTAGCTCCCAAGCCGACGATCGTCGTACGTTGGTCAGATGAGCTACGACGGGATACCGGTGGCCGCGTCATGACGGTGAAGGTGGATCTCGATCAACTGGCCGAGGCGATGACCGACTTCACGTTCGCCTATCTGATCACCGTCGGCGAGGACTTCCGGGCACATACCGTGGCCGTCGACCCGGTGCTGACCGAGGGCGTCATCCATGCCGGCGCTGCCGGCCGCCACACCCGCGCCAATCTGGCCGAACACGCGGCGGTCACGGTGATCTGGCCGCCCCGCGAGCCCGGTGGTTACTCCCTGATCGTCGACGGCACCGGTGAACTGAGCGGCGACGACGTGCGCGTCGTTCCCAACCGCGCGGTGCTGCACCGCAAAGCAGAACCGGAAGCACCCTCGGCCACCAGCGGCTGCCTGCACGACTGCGTGCCGATCGAAAAAAGCTGAGTCGATCCGGCTCTGGGAGATCTGCGCCCCGAGTTAGCCACATCTCGTGGCACCCCATCTAGTTGACCACGGAAATACCTCCCGCTACGAGTTTGCTCAAATCGCACCGCAGCGGAGCGAGTCGGCCGTTACTGTCTCATCACCAACGCGTCATGACTTTGCCCTCGGCGCGGCTGGCATATGCAGGAGGGTCTGTATGTCTGGTCGTCATGCGCGTAACGAGCGGTCAGCTCGTCGGTCTGCCGCGGGTACTGCGGCGGTTGCCGCCAGCTGTGTGCTCATCACCCCGGTCGCGCTGAACAGCCCGACCATTGCCGCGACTTTGGCGAACTATGTGATCGGGGTGGGCGGCAACGACGACCCGTCCAGCGCCAACATCAAGAACAAGCTCGGCGGGCAGTACCGCGACGCGAACGGCATCGAGTATTTGGCATCGATCTGGCCGGTCAGCGGACTTACCGCACCGACCTTTGCGCAGTCGGTGAATGACGGTAACGGCACACTCGGCGCGGCGATCTCGAATTCGGGCTCACCCAACACTGCTGACGATCACGTTGTCGTCGTCGGTTATTCCCTCGGCGCCGTCGTGGCCAACAAGCAGCGCCGGGAGCTCGAGACGGATCCCGACGATGCGCCGGCGAACCTCGAGTTCGTCCTCATCGCCAACGCCAACAAGCCCAACGGGGGCATCTTCGCCCGATTCCCTTGGCTCTACGTGCCGTTGGCGGACATTCAGTCCACCGGCGCGGTGGGCCCAGATCAGTTCACGACCACCGACATCACCCGGGAGTACGACCCCTACGGGGACTTCCCGGCGTACTTCAACCCGTTGTCACTCGCGAATGCCGCGGCGGCGGTGGTGTACGTACATCCTGACGCCAACTACGACAACATCGACATGAGCCAGTATTCCGACGACAACGCCGTGAGCAGTGAGACGAACGGCGACACAACGACTTACCACTACTCGGACGGCACCACCAAGACCGTCGTCAACCAGGACGGCGAGGCCACCACCACCTACTACGTGATCCACACCGATCACCTGCCGCTGCTGATGCCCCTACGCCAAGCCGCTGACGCGCTGGGCCTGCCGCAAGGTGGCATCGACGCCGTCGAGCCCGTCGTGCGGACGGTCGTCGACATGGGTTACGACCGCACCACCAGCCCCGCCACTGCGACACAGTTCAGTTTCATCACGCCGCCGCAAAAGTTCGTCGAGGCCGCCCAGGCCCTGCCGGGCGCAGCCCAGCAGGGCGTCAACAACTTCCAGGATCCGCCGCCGGCGGTGCAAACCGGGATCGCCACCGAACCGACCCAGGTCCGAGCACCCGCGAATACTGCTGCCGCACAGATCAATTCAACGCCTTCGGAGAAGCCGGCGCGGCTGATCCCGCTGACACTGCCCTCGCTGACGAAACCCGCCGCGGCCGCACCCGAGACCCCAGCTGCCACCGACGTCAAGACCGGCGTTCGAACCGACCTCAAGAAGACCCTGAAGCCACCGAAACTGTCTGCCCCACAACGGTCTTCGGACTTGCCAAAGATGCCGTCACTGCGAGATGCCGCCAAATCACTCACCCACCCCGGCACTTCCAAGACCGCCAAGCCCAATACCGATACCAGCAAGGACAAGGACGCCGCGTAGCGCTGCAGAATCGAAAAAGCCCGGCTCCCAAAAGGAGCCGGGCTTTCCCGTAAAAAGAGCAGGACTTAGAAGTCCATACCGCCCATGCCACCGGTCGGGTCGCCGGCGGGAGCCGCGGCCTTCTCCGGCTTGTCGGCGACGACGGCCTCGGTGGTGAGGAACAGCGCCGCGATGGACGCCGCGTTCTGCAGCGCCGAGCGGGTGACCTTGACCGGGTCGGCAACGCCGGCCTTGAGCAGGTCCTCGTACTCACCGGTGGCGGCGTTGAGCCCCACACCCGGCTTGGCGTTGGTGACCTTCTCGGCGACAACGCCGGGCTCGAGCCCACCGTTGAAGGCGATCTGCTTCAGCGGAGCCGACAGCGCGACGCGCACGATGTTCGCGCCGGTTGCCTCGTCACCGGTGAGCTTCAGCTCCTCCAGCGCGGGAGCCGACTGCAGCAGGGCCACGCCGCCACCGGCGACGATGCCCTCCTCGACGGCGGCCTTCGCGTTGCGGACGGCGTCCTCGATGCGGTGCTTGCGCTCCTTGAGCTCCACCTCGGTGGCGGCGCCGGCCTTGATGACTGCAACACCGCCGGCCAGCTTGGCCAGGCGCTCCTGCAGCTTCTCGCGGTCGTAGTCGGAGTCGCTGTTCTCGATCTCGGCACGGATCTGGGCCACGCGACCGGCGATGGCATCGCTGTCGCCAGCGCCCTCGACGATGGTGGTCTCGTCCTTGGTCACGACGACCTTGCGGGCCTGGCCCAGCAGCGCGACATCGGCGGTCTCCAGCGAGAGGCCGACCTCTTCGCTGATGACCTGGCCACCGGTGAGGATGGCGATGTCCTGCAGCATGGCCTTGCGGCGGTCACCGAAGCCCGGGGCCTTGACGGCGACGGACTTGAAGGTGCCACGGATCTTGTTGACCACCAGGGTCGACAGGGCTTCGCCCTCGACGTCCTCGGCGATGATCAGCAGCGGCTTGCCGGACTGGATGACCTTCTCCAGCAGCGGCAGCAGGTCCTTGACGGTCGACACCTTGGAGCTGACCAGCAGGATGTAGGGATCCTCCAGGACGGCTTCCTGACGCTCGGCGTCGGTCACGAAGTAACCCGAGATGTAGCCCTTGTCGAAGCGCATACCCTCGGTGAGCTCCAGCTGCAGGCCGAAGGTGTTGGACTCCTCGACGGTGATGACACCCTCGTTGCCGACCTTGTCCATGGCCTCGGCGATCAGGTCGCCGATGGACTGGTCGCCGGCCGAGATACCGGCGGTGGCAGCGATCTGCTCCTTGGTCTCGACCTCCTTGGCCGACTTCAGCAGCGTCTCGGTGACCTTCTCGACGGCCTTCTCGATGCCGCGCTTCAGGCCGAGCGGGTTGGCGCCGGCAGCGACGTTGCGCAGACCTTCGCGAACCAGGGCCTGGGCCAGGACGGTGGCGGTGGTGGTGCCGTCGCCAGCGACGTCGTCGGTCTTCTTGGCGACCTCTTTGACCAGCTCAGCGCCGATCTTCTCGTACGGGTCCTCCAGCTCGATCTCCTTGGCGATGGAAACCCCATCGTTGGTGATCGTGGGGGCGCCCCACTTCTTCTCCAGGACGACGTTGCGACCCTTGGGGCCCAGCGTCACCTTTACCGCGTCGGCGAGGGCGTTCAGACCCCGCTCGAGGCCGCGACGGGCCTCTTCGTCATACGCAATTGTCTTGGCCATTGCGAAGTGATTCCTCCGGTTAGGGGATCGCACGTTCTGTAGTCGGGTTCAGTGCCCGCGACGGACGACTGGGGTGTGCTCCCGCAGGTGCGGCCCCGGCCTCACCGTCCCGACCTAGCACTCACTAATCGAGAGTGCCAACTGCATTCTTAGCACTCGTCCAGGGAGAGTGCAAGGTTGTTTGACCCCTCAGCCCCACAGCGGGCCTTCGCTCGTGGCGAAACCGACCTAACCAGACCGATACTGCACGACCTGCGCCGCGTAATCGTCGAGCCGCCAAAGCGTCACAACGGCGTGACGAACTGCCAGCCGGCGGCCTGCATCTGCGGGATCGCGTCGGCGATGCCGATGTGGGTGCCCGAGTTCGGGTGGTTCATGTGCGCGATCACGATGGACCCCGGCGTCGCCGACGTCAGATTGCTACGGACCCTCGCAGCCGATGCCGTCGCGCCGGCGTCGCCGTTGACCGAGAAACCGAGTGGCTGCTCGCCGAGCTGGTGAACGATGTCGACGGCCACGTCGTCGTAGTACGCGGTGCCGGGCCGGAACCAGACGGGCGCTCTGCCGGTCAGCGCGGTGAGCCGCTGATGGTTTCGCCACACCTCGTCGACGATCTCGTCGACCGATCGGGTGCCGGCGATGCCGTAGGCCGACCGACCGGTGACCGACAGCGGAACATGCCGGGTGCCGTGGTTGCCGATCTGGAACAGCGGATTGGCCGCCAGTTGCGCAGCCCGGCCTGCGTTGCGGTCGATCCACCGGTAGTTGAAGAACAGCACCGCCGGCACGCCGTGGTCCTGCAGGGTGTTGAGCAACGCGTCATCACATGCGCCATCACAGGCGTCCAAGGTGAGGGCGACCTGCCGACCGGTTGGCGTGAACGACGTCGTGATGCCGGGCAGCGCGGTCCCCCACAGCCTCGGGACCCGACCTCGGTTGAGACCCGCGACGCTGCCGGGGTCAGGTGGCACCGGATTGGCCCGAGCGCGCGGCGCACCGGCGCCGGCCAATGAACCGAGGGCGGCCAATGAACCGAGGGCGGCCAGTGAGCCGACGGCGGTTGCCGCGGTGGCGGCGAGGAATCCTCGCCTGGTGATCACAGTCCGGATGGTAAGTGCGCAGATTTGAGGCCCACATGCCGGAAAACTGTGGATTGGCTGCGAGGTGTCGAACTCTGCCGCGGCTAGGCTGGTCGATGTGTCGCTCTGGAATCCGAGGGACGTACCGCCCTATCCCCCCGCCCGCTACACCAAGGACGAACCCGAGGTCAGCGCCTGGATACGGCGCGCCGACGAACCCCCCGACTACGACTCGTTCGGCCTGGTCAAATACCACTACCTGGCCAACCAAAAACAGACCAGCGACGATTACGGCCTGTACCGGGTCGACATCAGCCCCAAGGGCGGCGGCCCCGGCCCTCACTTCCACCGCACCATGTCCGAATCCTTCTTCGTGCTGTCGGGCACAGTGCGGCTCTACGACGGCACCGACTGGACAGACGGCGATCAGGGCGATTTCCTCTATGTCCCGCCGGGCGGGATCCATGGGTTCCGCAACGAGTCCGACGCGCCCACGTCGTTGCTGATGCTGTTCGCTCCCGGCGCCCCGCGGGAGGTCTACTTCGAGGGGTTCGCCCAGTTGGCGGATATGACCGACGACGAGCGCACCGAGTGGTTCGTCAAGAACGACAATTTCTTCGTCTGACGCGGCTCCTGCGGATATGCGCCGACGTAACGCACTGACCTAGACTGCTTTCCGACTGAGAGGAGCCTCGGGTGCGGGCTGATGCGGCGCCCAGCACCCAGGCACTTCGGGGCTGGCAGCGCAAGGCGCTGGTGCGTTATCTGACCAGCAAACCTCGTGACTATCTGCTGGTCGCCACTCCTGGCGCAGGCAAGACGACGTTTGCGCTGCGGATCGCCGCCGAGCTGCTGGGCGACCGCACGGTCGACGCGATCACCGTGGTGGTGCCCACCGAACACCTCAAGATCCAGTGGGCGCAGTCGGCGGCGCGCAACGGCATCGCGCTCGACCCGAGGTTCAGCAACTCAGACTCGCAGACCTCGTCCGAGTACCACGGCGTCGTCGTCACCTACGCCCAGGTGGCCAGCCACCCGACCCGGCACCGGGTGCGCACCGAGAACCGCAGGACGCTGGTCATCTTCGACGAGATCCATCACGGCGGTGACTCGAAAAGCTGGGGCGACGCGATGCGCGAGGCCTTCGATGACGCCACGCGGCGGCTGTCCCTGACCGGTACCCCGTTCCGCAGCGACGACAGCCCCATCCCGTTCGTCACCTACGAGCCCGACGAGAGTGGTTTCCAACGCTCCCAGGCCGACCATGTGTACGGCTATTCCGACGCGCTGGCCGACGGTGTGGTGCGGCCCGTGGTGTTCCTGGCCTACTCCGGCGAGGCCCGCTGGCGCGACAGCGCCGGCGAGGAACACGCGGCCCGCCTCGGCGAACCGCTGACCGCCGAGCAGACCGCGCGGGCCTGGCGCACGGCGCTGAACCCGGCCGGCGAATGGATGCCCGCCGTCATCGCCGCGGCCGACAAGCGGTTGCAGCAGAAGCGTCAGCACGTGCCCGATGCCGGCGGCATGATCATCGCCACCAACCAGACCACGGCCCGCGCCTACGCCGATCTGCTCACCAAGATCACCGGCGAAGCTCCGACCGTGGTGCTCTCCGACGACCCCGGCGCGTCGGACCGCATCAGCCAGTTCTCGGAAAGCACCAGCCGCTGGCTGGTCGCGGTGCGCATGGTGTCCGAAGGTGTCGACGTACCGCGACTGTCGGTCGGTGTGTACGCGACGAGCGCGTCGACGCCGCTGTTCTTCGCCCAAGCCATCGGCCGGTTCGTGCGATCACGCCGCACGGGCGAGACCGCGAGCATCTTCCTGCCATCGGTGCCCAACCTGCTGCTGCTGGCCAGCGAGATGGAAGCCCAGCGCAATCACGTGCTGGGCAAGCCACACCGCGAGTCCGACGGCCTGGATGACGAGGCACTGGAAGCCGCAGAGAAACGCAAGGACGAGAAGGACGAGCTGGAGAACGGCTTCGAGTCCCTCGGCGCGGACGCCGAGCTGGATCAGGTCATCTTCGACGGGTCCTCCTTCGGCACGGCGACGCCCGCCGGCAGTGACGAAGAGGCCGACTATCTCGGCATCCCCGGCCTGCTCGATGCCGAGCAGATGCGAGATCTGTTGCGCCGCAGGCAGGATGAGCAGCTCACCAAGCGCACGGCCGAAGCAGTGGCAGCGGGCGGTCCGCCGCCGTCACGCACCACGCATGGCCAGTTACGGGATCTACGTCGGGAACTGAACGCCCTGGTGACCATCGCGCACCACCGCACCGGCAAGCCGCACGGCTGGATCCACAACGAGCTGCGCCGCATCTGCGGTGGGCCACCCGTGGCCGCGGCGACCACGCAGCAGCTCAAGGAGCGTATCGAGGCGGTCCGCACCCTCAAGGCCTGACGTGCGTGCTCCTACAGCCCGAGCAGCTCCGGCAGGCCGGCCACCGAGTCGATGACATGGTTGGGCTGCATCGCGAATTCGTCTGCAGCCCAACGGTCCAAAGTGTTCTGGCGGAACTTGCCGGTCCGTACCAGCACCCCGGTCATGCCAACCACCTGCGCGGCCAGTACGTCGTTGTTGAGGTCGTCGCCGATCATGCACATCTCTTCGGGATCGAGACCGAGCCGGTTGGCCGCGGCGAGAAACCCTTCCGGCGCGGGCTTGCCCACCGCGGTCGCCTTGCGGCCGGAGGTCTCTTCCATGCCGATCAGGTACATGCCGGTGTCCACCCGCAGTCCGTCGGCCGTGTTCCACGACGTACTGCGGTGCATGGCGACGACGGGAACACCCTGGGCCATCCAGTCGTAGACCCAGCTCAGCGTCAGGTGGCTAAACTCCGGCCCGGCACCGCCGAGCAACACCACGTCGGGTGTCTCGGGGGCCCGCGGCCCGGTGAATTCACTCGAATACACCAGGTCGACACCGGGCATGTCCTCGTCGATCTGTCCGTTGTTGACCAGGAAACATCGGGCATCGGGATACCGGTCACGCACGTAGTCGGCGGTGAGGACCGCGGCGGTGATCACCTCGTCGGCGTCGACCTTCATGCCCGCGCCGGTCAGCAACTCGGCGATCTGCGCGCGGGTACGGGTGGTGGTATTCGTCAGATAGGACCGGGCGATCTGATGCTCGCTGAGCACCTGCAGTGTTTCGGCAGCTCCGGCAATCGGCTGCCACGACGTGACGAGCACGCCGTCGATGTCGAAAAGCACGCCACCGATCGCCATGCAGCGACAATAAACGCTCGGCGGTTCAGCGCGAGCCGGAACCCGCCGCGTTCTCGGCCCAGGCACTGCCGGCCAACCACGGTGTGGCCGAGGCCGCGAGCGCCCAGGCCTGCGCGGCAGGGATGTCGATCACCTGGTACCGCTTGCGTCCCGCCGCGGTCGCCGCGATGAGCGTCGCCACCCCGGCCCGGCGTTGCAGCAGAGTCTGCCGCACGGTCCAGCCGATGATGCCCGCCGTGTCCAGGCAGTCGCGACGGCGTTCGAGGCTGCCGGAACGGGCCACCAGCCAGCCCGCGTCCACGCGATGCCCCAGCGACCGTGCCCGGTCGGCGGCCAGCGCCACAGCACCCACTGTGACCACGCCCCACAGGATCCACGCCCAGGCCGGCACCGCGACGAAGGGCAGCACCGCGGCGGCCAGGACCGGCAGTACCAGCGCCCTGGTCCACCGCCGGCGCACCGCCGCCGGACCGTGGGCCCGCAGCGGCCCGGTCACCGCGTCGGGCTGCTCGATGAGGTCGGCCAACACGCCGCGCGCTGTGTCGGCGGGGCAGGGCGGCAGCAGCAGCGACGCCTGGCCCTCCTCGCCGACGCCGGTCATCACCGCATCCAGCCGGGCCCCGCCGAACATCCGGACCAGCAGGGGCTCCCGCAGCGTGCCGCCCCGCAGCCTCCGCATGTCATAGGTGTGTTCGCGCACCCGCAGTAGCCCGTGCCGCAGATGCAGCACGTCGGCGTCGCGGCGCAGCACCAGGTTCGCGTAGGCGACCAGGGACTGCAACACCGACAGCAGCACCGAGAGTGTGAGGAGCACCAGCACCAGGATGACCGCGCTGACGGCCACTCCCAGCCGCTGCGCAACGCCCAGACCGAACCGCGCCAGCTGTGAATTATCCAGTGCGGCAATGACTCCCGCCTGGTAGAGGATACCGACGGCGGTGACGATCATGGCCAGGCCGGTCCAGCTCAGCGGGCTGTACCGCAGCCACGACGGCTGCCAGCTGGCCAGCTCCTGACCCGGCGGGGCGTCGTCGGTCATGGGCACGGCATCGGTGAGCAGGATCGCCCGCAACCGGGGCACCTCGGCGGCTTCTACAGCATCGAGGGCAAACTTGGTGTCGCCCTTGGCTTCCTGTCCGGTACTGATCTGTAACACGGTCAGCCTCAGCAACCGGTGCAGCAGCCGGGCGTCGGTCGATACCGAGCGAATCCGGTTGCGCGGCACCGACAGTGTCTTGCGCTGCAGCACTCCGGTGCGCAGTTGCACCTCGCCGGGTTCGATCCGGTAGGTGGTGGTGAACCAGCGGGCCACGCCGAACGCCACCGTCACGGTCACCGCCGCGACCGTCCAGAACGAGTTTCCGGTAGCCGAACCGAGCACCACCGATCCCACCAGCAGCGGAATCTGTTGGAGCACCTCGTGAACCGGGTGCACCAGCAGCATGCGCGGGCTCAGGCGGCTCCATTGCGACTGGATCGCCGACGGGTGTTCAGTCACGTGGCGTCCTGTTCGCCGATCGCGGCCACGTCGGTCAGCCGGGCGACGATGCGGTCGGCGACATCGGCGTCGAGCGCCACAATCCGCACCGCTCCAGCCGACGACGCCGTCGTCACCGTCACGTTGGCCAGGCCGAACAGTCGGTCCAGCGGCCCACGATGGGTGTCGACGGTCTGCACCCGGGAGATCGGCGCGATGCGACGTTCCTGCACCAGCCAACCCGACCGGGTATAGACCGCCGGGGTAGCGGAATCGACCTGCACATCCCAGCGGTGCACGCGGAACCGCCACAGTGGCACGACCACCACGAAAAGCACGATCGCCGCCACGCTGCACGCGGCCACCGCGCCGTGCAGCCACATCATCCGGCGGTCCACCAGCAGCCAGATCAACTGGGCCGGCACCAGCACCATCCACGGGATGGCCGCGCCCAGGGCCCATACCAGCGGCGCCTTGCGGCTCGGCGGGTGTGCCGGATCGATCAGCGCTACAGAGCGGTCCATGAGTCGAGCATGCCCGACTCGGTGCTCAGGCAGGACCAGAAGATTGTTCAGCCGACATTGCCCGTAGGTACGGGCAGTCTTCGGCCGGATTCTCGTCCGGGCACGTCAACAGGTGCTCAAGGTGGGCCTTGGCTTTCGTCAGCCGATCCTGCTGGCGCTCGATCACCACAAGGCGGTCGAGCACGGCTTGACGCCAGTCGTGGCTACCCGCGGTGAGGACCGTCGTGATCCCGTCGAGGCTCATCAGGCCGGTTTCCCGCCACATCTGGATCAACCCGATCCGGTGTAGTTCCTCGGGCCCGTACCGACGCCAGTTCGAACGGCGCTGGGCGGGGCGCAACAGTCCCCGCGCTTCCCAGTACCGCAACGCCGATTCGGCCAGCCCGAACCGACGTCGCGTCTTCCTGTCCGTCGGACGGCACCGCGCGTGGCCCCGTAACTACCGTGGTCGCAGCATCCACGAATGGATGTACGTGTTCTCGCTGTATGACGACTTCGTCACGGCAGGAAGCGATTCCGACGCCACGAAGTTGCCCGGCCTGCCCGTGAGCGGTGTCAAAGACGGCGGGGCCGAACTCAACCTCGGCACCCTCGCCGAGAACGGCGTCGACATCGCCGAAGAATTCGCCCTCTCGTTCCGAGCGGTGATCGACAAGATCGACGCCGGCCTACGCGACCGCGGCTTCGACACCCAACTCGACCTTGCGCGCCACGGCATCTCAACCATCCTGTGGTGCACCGGGTTCGCGCCGGACTACCGGATCCTGCCCAGCCATGTGCTCGATGAGAACGGCGTCCCGCTGCAGCAAGGCGGAATTCTCGGCGTGATCCCCGGCCTGTACTACGCGGGCCTACCCGACGGGAACTCTCTGGCTCGGGCGGGCATCGCAGCAGTCGCCGACAACGGCCGGTTCATCGCACGCCACATCCACATCGACACGCGCTGCGGTCCGGCTCGCGGGTATCCGTGATCGAGGCAGTGTAGGGGCCCGCGCGCACCCGTAGAGTTTTACTCATGAGCGCCACCGCGAAGTGGACCGAGGCCGACGTCGGCGACCAGTCGGGCCGAATTGCCATCGTCACCGGCTCCAACACCGGCCTGGGTTATGAAACCGCGCGCGTGCTGGCCGGCAAGGGCGCGCACGTGGTGATCGCGGTGCGCAACCTGGACAAGGGCCGCGAAGCCGTCGACCGTATCACCGCGTCAACTCCCAAAGCCGACCTCAAGGTGCAGCAGCTGGACGTGGGCTCGCTGGACTCGGTGCGCACTGCCGCCGACGAACTGCGGGCCGCATATCCGCGTATCGATCTGTTGATCAACAACGCCGGCGTGATGTACCCCCCGAAGCAGACCACCGTCGACGGCTTCGAGCTGCAGTTCGGCACCAACCATCTGGGCGCGTTCGCTCTGACGGGGCTGCTGCTGGACCATCTGCTGCCGGTCGACGGCTCGCGCGTCGTCGCGGTCGCCAGCATCGCCCACCGCATTCAGGCCGCTATCCACTTCGATGACCTGCAGTGGGAACACAGCTACAACCGGGTGGCCGCCTACGGGCAGTCCAAGCTGTCGAATCTGCTGTTCACCTACGAACTGCAGCGGCGGCTCGCCGCGAAGAACGAGCCCACCATCGCCGTGGCCGCCCACCCGGGGATCTCCGACACCGAACTCACGCGGCACATTCCCGGCGCCGGGCTACCGGGTGTCAGCCAACTCACGGCTCTGGTCACCAACAGTGCACTCAAGGGAGCCCTGGCCACACTGCGGGCGGCGACCGATCCGGCGGTGCGCGGCGGCCAGTACTACGGCCCGGACGGATTCCGCGAGCTGCGCGGCTACCCGAAGCTCGTCCAGTCCAGCAAGCAGTCGCACGATGTCGACCTGCAGCGCCGGTTGTGGACGGTGTCGGAGGAGCTGACCGGCGTGAGCTACCCGGTGTAGCTGCGGCGGGCGACCCATATGTACCGAAAAGGAGCGCTTGCCGTTGACCGGTGATCCTGCGGGCCAGCCTCAGCGGCGGGCTCGTCAACGCAGAATCTTGAGCCGGATCGTCCGGGAGACCGAGGCACCGACCGACAGCTTCCCCCTGATCAAACCCGACCGGAAAGCACCCGACGACTTCTACGATGCGCGCGTCGGCGCGGTGCTCGACCTCGCGGGCACCCTCGGATCCGTCCTGATGGCGTCGGGGACCCCGGCGGTTGCCACTGGGCACCAAGTCATCAAAGTCGTGTCCGCGTACGGGATCGAGCACTGCGAAGTCGATGTCATCAACACGGCGATACACATCGCGGTGTACCGCGGGCCCGCGCTGCCGCCGGCCAGCTCGATGCACATCGTCCACTCCAGGTCCATGGACTTCAGTCGGCTGGCAGCCCTCGGCCGGCTGATCCGGCGCATCACCGCGCAGAAGTTGAGCCCAGCAGATGCGCACGCCGAGCTGGACGCCATCATCACCGCCCCACATCCCTACAAGCGCTGGGTCGCGACCTTCGCGTGGGGCGCACTGGCATTCGCGACCGCGGGAACCTTGGGTGGCAGCCTGCTGGTCTGTCTGGTCAGTGCGTTGAGCACCATGCTGATCGACCGCGTCAACCGCCGCCTGAACAAGCAGGGGCTCCCGTTCTTCTTCCAGTACGCGATCGGCGGGGTGATCGCGACCGCGCCACCGCTGGCGATCTTCTGGCTGTGCCTCAAGAAAGGCGTGCCGTTTGAACCGACTGTGGCCATCGCGGCCGGCTTGGTGGTGATCCTCGCGGGCCTGTCGCTGGTGGGTTCGGTCGGCGACGTCATCGCCGGTGCTCCCGTCACCGCCGCGGGTCGCTTCTTCGAGTTGCTCATGCTGACCGCCGCGACGATCGCCGGGGTGGCCTTGGTGTTGCACCTCGCCAACCGCTTCGGGGCGCCGGCCATCGACATCGGCGCGACCGCACCGCCCGCGCTGGCCGAAATACCCGTGCGGGTGGCATTCGGCGCGGCCAGTGCGGCAGCGTTCGCCCTGGCCTGCTACGCCGAACGCAAGGCAGCGGTGGCCGCGGCGTTCGGTGGCGCCACCGCCATCGTCGGTTATCTGCTCGGGCTGAGCATCGGATTGGGTCCCGTGACATCGTCGTTCATCGCCGCAGTTCCGGTCGGCCTGGTCGGGCAACTGATGGAGCGCCGCCACCTCGCCCCGCCGCTGCTCGTATCGATTTCGGGTATCACTCCGCTGCTGCCGGGCCTGTCCCTGCTCCACGGCATCTACGCGATTCTGAACGAGCAGAGTTACGTGGGGTTCTCCTCGGTCCTGGGCGCATTGGCGATCAGCACTGCGCTCGCGGCGGGTGTCTCTCTCGGAGAATGGAGTTCGCTGAAGGTCCGTCGACGACGATTCCATCACCACCAGGCTCGGGCGCGGCCGTAGGCGACGAAAGTATCGTGTTAGCCGTGCGCAGCGTCGAAGAACATCAGAGCATCATCGCCGGCCTGTTCAAAACCCGTGCGCCGCAACAACTACCGCTCGCGGACACGCTGGGCCTGGTATTGGCCGCCGATGTCGTCGCGCCGTTGTCACTGCCCGGCTTCGACAACTCCGCCATGGACGGCTACGCCGTCGTCGCCACCGACCTGGTCGATGCCACCGCCGAGCACCCGGTGCGACTGCCGGTCGACGAGGACATCCCGGCCGGTCGCACCGATCCGCTGACGCTCAAACCCGGTACCGCCCACCGGATCATGACCGGCGCACCGGTGCCGTCCGGCGCCACCGCGGTGGTCCCGGTGGAGGCCACCGACGGCGCCACCGACACTGTGACCGTCCGGGCCTCGGCGCGGCCCGGGCAGCACATCCGCATCGCCGGTGAGGACGTCATGGCAGGCGCCACAGTCCTGCGGAACGGGCAGGTGGTCACCCCCGCGGTACTCGGTCTAGCCGCCGCACTGGGGCTACCCGACCTGCTCGTGGTTCCGCGGCAGCGGGTCCTGGTGATGTCGACCGGCACCGAGCTGGTGGCGCCCGGTATCCCGCTGCTGCCCGGCCAGATCTACGAATCGAACGCGGTGATGCTGGCTGCGGCGGTCCGCGACGCCGGCGCCGAGGTGACCGTCGCGCCCATGTCCGTCGACGACGTCGAAACTTTCCGCGCCACCCTGACCGCGCATGCCGCCGAGGTCGATCTGATCATCACCACCGGCGGAGTCAGCGCCGGAGCTTACGAGGTGGTCAAAGATGCTCTGTCCGAACAGGTCGAGTTCGTGAAGGTGGCCATGCAGCCCGGCATGCCGCAGGGCTCGGGCACGATCGACGGCACCCCTGTCGTCACGTTGCCCGGCAACCCGGTGAGCGCCCTGGTGTCCTTCGAGGTGTTCATCCGCGGCCCGCTGCGCGCGGCGATGGGCCATCCCCGGCCGGACCGCCCGCGACGCGCCGCGTTCCTCAGCGAGGATCTGACCTCGCCGCGCGGAAAACGGCAGTTCCGCCGCGGCGTGCTGACCGGCGACACCGTCACCGGCTACGGGCCTGCAGGGTCACACCACCTGCGTTGGCTGGCCTCGGCGAACTGTCTGCTGCAGATCGACGAGGACGTCACCGAACTGGCCGCCGGAGCACCGGTTCCGGTCTGGGACCTCAGATAACCCGGCGCACGTAGAATCCTCCCGATGGCCAGACGCCCCGACCTCCAATCCGGTCCAGAACGCCTTGCTGCGCTGGTGCGATCCAGCGTTCCGCCCATGCATTCCGCGGGTCTGCCGTTCGTCGGCGCGAGCCTCGCGGTCGCCGCGATCGGACGCAACCACCGCTGGATACGGCGTGCCGGCCTGCTCGCCGCCGGCGCGAATGCCGCCTTCTTCCGGCATCCGCCCCGGGTGCCGCCGACCCGGCCGGGCGTGGTGGTCTCACCGGCCGACGGGCTGGTGTGCCTGATCCAGGACGCCGTGCCACCGGCCGAGTTGGGTTTGCCGGAAACCCCGCTACCGAGGGTCAGTATCTTTCTGTCGGTGCTCGACGCACACGTGCAGCGCGCCCCCATTGGCGGTGAGGTGGTGGCCGTGCAGCACCGTCCGGGCCGGTTCCACTCCGCGGAGATGGAAGCCGCCAGCGAAGACAACGAGCGCAACAGCGTCGTCATCCGCACGCCCGACGGCGTTCAGGTGATCGCGGTGCAGATCGCCGGTCTGATCGCCCGCCGGATCGTGTGCGATGCGCGGGTCGGCGACAAACTCGCCATCGGAGAAACCTACGGACTGATCCGGTTCGGCTCGCGCCTGGACACCTACCTGCCCGAGGGCTCAAAACTGCTTGTCAGCCAGGGCCAGCGGGCGTTGGCCGGGGAAACCGTATTGGCGGAGCTGGCGTGATCGCGGGTTTGGCATGATCAGAGCCCGTATCAAACCGCGCGCGATGCCGGTCCGGATACTGCCGAGCACCCTGACCGTCGCGGCCATCTGCCTGGGCATGACCTCGGTCAAGATGGCCCTGGACGGTCTGCCGACGGAGGCCATGGCTTTCTTGGCGACCGCGGCGATCCTCGACGCCCTCGACGGTCGGGTGGCCCGCATGCTCAAGGCCACCTCCAAGATGGGCGAGGAGATCGACTCGCTGGCCGACGCGGTGAACTTCGGTGTGGCACCGGCGTTCATCGTGTACGCGACGCTGCTGTCGCACTCCCAGCAGGGCTGGATCGTCGTGCTGTTGTACGCGGTGTGCATAGTGCTGCGGCTGGCGCGGTTCAACGCCCTGCTCGACGTGGCCCAGCCCGCCTACGAGAAGGAGTACTTCGTCGGCATGCCCGCCCCGGCGGGCGCAATCGGTGCGATCGGCCCGCTGGCAGCCAAGATGCAGTTCCCGGGCGCCTGGTGGGACAGCGTGGCCGCGGAGTGGGTGGTGATCGTCTGGATGATCGGTATCTCGCTGCTGGTCGTGAGCCGCATTCCGATGCGCAAAGTGCACACCTTCACGGTGCCGCCGAACATGGTCGCGCCGTTGCTGGTACTGGTGGCGATCGGGGTGGCGGCCTCGGTGTTCTACGGCTACATCGTGATCCTGGTGATCATCGTGGCTTACACGATCCACATCCCGTTTGCGGTACGCACCAAACACTGGGTGGCCGCCCATCCGGAATCGTGGGACGACAAGCCTCGGCAGCGCCGCGCCCAGCGGCGGGCCATCCGCCGGGCCCAGCCGCACCGGCGCTCGATGGCACGTCTGGGGCTGCGGAAGCCTCCGAGGTGACCAGCCACCTACAGCTGACCGCCCGGCTGAACACCTCCGCGCTCGACGCCCGTCGCGGTGTGGTGCGGTTGCACCCCGAAGTCCTTGCCGCGCTCGGACTGCGCGAGTGGGATGCGGTGGCGCTGACCGGTTCGCGCACCACCGCGGCGGTGGCCGGGATCGCCCCGTCCGGCACCCCAACCGGCACCGCGCTGCTCGATGACGTCACGCTGTCCAACGCCGGGCTGCGCGAGGACGCCACCGTGATGGTTTCCCCGGTGACGGTGTACGGGGCCCGCTCGGTGACGGTGTCCGGGTCGAAGCTGGCCACCCAGTCGATCTCGTCGGCCACCCTGCGGATGGCCTTGCTGGGCAAGGTGATGACGGTCGGTGACACGGTGTCGCTGTTGCCCCGCGACCTCGGTCCCGGCACCTCGACGTCGGCGGCCACCGGCGCGCTGGCCTCCTCGGTGGGCATCACCTGGACGTCCGAACTGCTGACCGTGACCGGGGTGGACCCTTCCGGACCGGTGAGCGTGCAACCGAATTCAGTGGTGTCGTGGGGTGAGGGCGTGGCCGTCACCCCCGTTACCGTCGCGGCCCCGGAGTCGGCAGGCCGGCACACCGTCAGCCCCGCGCGGGGCAAAGCGGCGGTCAGCTTCGACGACCTGAAGGGCAAGCACATCCAGGCGGCCAAACTGGCCGAGTGGCTCAAGCTTTCTCTCGATGAACCCAAGCTGCTCGAAACCCTGGGTGCCACAGCAAATCTCGGTGTGCTGGTGTCCGGACCCGCAGGGGTCGGCAAAGCCACCATGGTCCGAGTGGTGTGCGTATCCCGGCGGTTGGTCGAGTTGGACGGGCCCGAGGTTGGTGCGCTGCACCCCGAGGACCGGCTCAAGCGGGTGGCGGCCGCGGTGCAGGCCGTGCGCGACGGCGGCGGCGTGTTGTTGATCACCGACGTCGACGCGTTGCTGCCGGCCAGCACCGATCGGCCGGCCGATCCGGTGGCCACCCTGATCCTCACCGAGCTGCGCAACGCCGTGGCCACCCGCGGTGTGGCGTTCATCGCCACCTCGGCACGGCCGGAGTCCGTCGACCCGCGGTTGCGCGAACCGGACCTGTGCGACCGTGAGCTCGGGTTGAGCCTGCCCGACGCCACGACCCGCAAGGCCCTGCTGGAGGTGCTGCTGCGCGGCGTGCCGTCGGTCGATTTGAATCTCGGCGATATCGCCGACCGCACACCGGGTTTCGTGGTCGCCGACCTGGTTGCCGTGGTACGTGAGGGGGCACTGCGGGCCGCGGCGCGGGCCAGTGCGGACGGTGCGGAACCGATACTGGGACAAGAGGATCTGACTGGGGCGCTCACGGTGATCCGACCGTTGTCACGGTCGGCGTCCGAAGAGGTCTCGGTCGGATCGATCGCCCTCGACGACGTCGGCGACATGGTTCAAACCAAGCAGGCTCTGACCGAAGCGGTGCTGTGGCCACTGCAGCATCCCGACACCTTCGCGCGGCTGGGTGTGCAGCCGCCGCGCGGCGTGCTCCTGTACGGCCCGCCGGGCTGCGGCAAGACGTTTCTGGTGCGGGCACTGGCCAGCTCGGGCCGGTTGTCGGTGCATGCCGTCAAAGGTGCTGAGCTGATGGACAAATGGGTCGGCTCGTCGGAGAAGGCCGTCCGTGAACTGTTCGCCCGGGCCCGCAATTCGGCGCCGTCGCTGGTGTTCCTCGACGAGATCGACGCGCTGGCACCGCGGCGGGGACAGAGTGTGGATTCCGGGGTGACCGACCGCGTGGTGGCGGCGCTGCTGACCGAGCTCGACGGTATCGATCCGCTGCGCGATGTCATCGTGCTCGGTGCGACCAACCGGCCCGACCTCATCGACCCCGCATTGCTGCGGCCGGGCCGGCTCGAGCGGCTGGTGTTCGTCGAACCGCCCGACGCCGATGCCCGCCGCGAAATCCTGCGTACCGCAGGAAAATCCATTCCACTTGCCGCCGACGTCGATCTGGACGCGCTGGCCACCGAATTGGACGGCTACAGTGCCGCCGACTGCTCAGCGCTGTTGCGGGAGGCGGCGCTGACGGCGATGCGACGCTCGATCGACGCAGCCGACGTCACCGCCGCAGACGTCGCGGCGGCCCGCGAAACCGTTCGCCCGTCATTGGCTACCGGGCAGGTGGCGTCGCTGCGGGAATTCGCCGCCGGCCATTAGCCTTCCGCGATGGCGGCCAGCCGGTCGATCGAACCCAGCAGCTTGTCTGCCGTGGTGGCGCGGGCCCGCCCCAATCGCTTCTGGTCGGTCAGCGCTGTCCAGTCGTAGGTGTGGGTCACGGTGGTACGCCCGTCGTCGAGCGGCGCGAGTTCCCAGCGCCACAGGTGCCCCGGCGGCTCGGCGCCGACCTCCGACGGCCGCCACGCGATCCGCCGACCCTCCTCGAATTCCACGATGTGGTTCTCACGCACGCCGCCCGTCGTGAGGGTCATGGTGAACACGTCCCCAACGGCATGCACCCGCTGCCCGGCCTCGGCCTGCACCAGGTTGTCGTTGCCGTCCCAGCGTGGTTGTTGGGCGGGGTCGGCGATCAGTTCGAAGATGGCCGCCGCCGGGGCAGCGATCTCCCGGCTGGCGCTGACGATCTGAGGATTGATTTCGGCCACGCCCCAATTCAACCTGACTCAGCGGTACCAGTCAGGCAGCTCACCGGGCAGCAGGTCAGTGGTGTCGCCCGGCCGGGTGAGGGTCAGCACTGCCCGCACGATCTCCGGGCGGGCCTGCAGCGCGGCGACGATGGTGCTGAGCCGAGCGGCAACATTGGATTCGGCGGCGTCACCGACCAGGTCGACCGCGGCGACGAGGTAGATGCGATCGGCCCCGACCCACTCCATGTGCAGGTAGCTGACCCGTTCGACGTCGCGATGGTCCCGCAGCGCGCGCAGCACATTGTTGCGGGCAAGCGGGGTGACCGCCTCGCCGGTGAGGAAGTCCATGTTGCGCCCGATGAGGAACAGCGCGACGCAGCCGAGCAGCAGACCGACCAGGATGGAGCCGATCGCGTCCCACAGCGCATTCCCCGTGAGCTGATGGGCCAGGATGCCGCACGTCGCGATCACGATGCCGATCAAGGCCGACAGATCCTCGGCGAAGACCGCGCGCAGCATGGGGTTGGACGTCACCCGGATGTAGCGCAGCGGATGAATGCGCCGCCGCACCGCGCCCGAGCGGGTCTGCGAAAACGCCTGTAGAAACGAAGTTCCCTCCAGTACGAAGGACACCGCCAGCACCGCGTACGCCCAGCCGTACGACGTTGCCTCGGCTTCCTCGCCCAACGACTGGATCCCGTGCCAGATCGACACCACCGCGCCGACGGTGAACAACCCGAAGGCCGCGAACATCGACCAGATGTAACCGGCCCTGCCGTAACCGAGCCGGTGTTCGGCGTTGGCCGGCTTGTTCGACTTGCGGGTGCCGATCAGCAAAAACACCTCGTTGCCGGTATCCGCCCACGAGTGAGCGGACTCTGCCAGCATCGAAGCGCTGCCGGTGACCACCGCGGCCAGGGTCTTGGCAACGGCGATCAATGCGTTGGCGCCGAGCGCCACGACGACGGTCAGAAAACTTTCGTCGCCGGAGTCACTCATACCTTGAACCTTAGGGTCCGACCGAGCTCTCAGCAGATACCTCATCGCGCATGTCGGCCAGGCCGCGGCGGTCGCAGCGAGGCCATCTGCGGTGGCTCGAAGCCGAGGTGTTCTAGCCTGGCTGAGATGGACGTCTCATTGCGCGCAGGTATCCCGCCGTTCCACGTGATGGACGTGTGGCTGGCCGCCGCCGAACGTCAGCGCACCCATGGTGACCTGGTCAACCTGTCGGCAGGCCAGCCCAGCGCGGGACCGCCGACCGCGGTGCGCGAGGCCGCTGTTGCGGCGATCCATGGCAACCGGCTGGGCTACACCGTCACGCTGGGGATCCCGGAATTGCGTGCCGAGATCGCCGCGTCGTACCGCAAGTACGGCGTCGAAGTAGGTGTCGACGAGGTAGTGCTGACCACCGGATCGTCCGGCGGATTCCTGCTGACGTTCCTGGCCTGTTTCGACGTTGGAGATCGCGTGGCGATCGCCAGCCCCGGCTATCCGTGTTACCGCAACATCCTCACCGCGCTCGGCTGCGAAGTCGTCGAGATTCCATGCGGCCCGGAGACCCGGTTCCAGCCCACGGTCACCATGCTCGAAGAGTTGGATCCCCCGGTCGTCGGTGTGATCGTGGCCAGCCCCGCGAACCCGACCGGGACCGTCATCGCACCCGATGAGCTCGCCGCGATCGCCACGTGGTGTGAGGCGTCGGGTGTGCGTCTGGTCAGTGACGAGGTGTACCACGGCCTGGTCTACGACGGCGCGCCCGCGACCAGCTGTGCCTGGGAGACTTCCCGAGATGCCGTGGTGGTCAACAGCTTTTCGAAGTACTTCGCGATGACGGGCTGGCGGCTCGGCTGGCTGCTGGTACCCGAGGAACTGCGCCGCGCGGTGGACTGCCTCACCGGCAACTTCACCATTTGCCCACCGGCACTGGCGCAACACGCCGCGGTGGCCGCGTTCACCCCGGAGTCTCTGGCCGAGGCCGACGGGTTGCTGGCGCACTACGCCGACAACCGCAGGTTGCTGCTCGACGGGCTGCGCGGTATCGGGATCGATCGGCTAGCGCCGACAGACGGCGCGTTCTACGTGTACGCCGATGTCAGCGATCTGACCGACGACTCGCTGTCCTTCTGCTCGAAGTTGTTGGCCGACACAGGTGTTGCCATTGCGCCCGGAATCGACTTCGACACGGTCCGCGGTGGTTCATACGTCCGGCTGTCCTTCGCGGGGCCAACGAGCGACATCAAAGAGGCGCTACGCCGGATCGGGCCGTGGGTGCAGAGCTGCAGCGAAGATTCACCGGAAACGCTTGCCTAATTTGACAAAACATCGGCTTGCCGCGACCGATTGTTGATCTTCGCTGCAAAAGCTCAGTTCAAGGATTGCTTGGTCGTCCGCCAGCGGAACACCCGGCATCACGCTATCGCGCTTGAACGCAGCGCCGGTGCTCGGACAGTCCCTATGCCAGCGATTCTGCTGGCGCGTGGCCTTCGACGTTGTCCTCAAGCGGCGGGTTGATGGCGGCGTCTTTGAAGACCGCGAAGCTCGACGGTTGTTCGGTCATGTATGGGAAGTGGAATCCGCATTTGGGGCACTGCTCATGCAGCGTCGCCTGTTCGTAAGCGAGGTCATATTTCTTGTCCTGCAACTCATTACAGCATGGGCAAATGCGTAGCAGCCGGGTTCCGACGAGCTCGAAGTTGGTGATGATGTCTTCCATGATCGCGCCGTTGGCGGCCCACGCCTTCGCATACTTGTGGTAGATATCCATGTGCCAGTCGTTGAGCGCTTTTTTGCTGGTCCAGAAGCTGCACTCGTTGAACCAGGTCGGATCGTCGGGATGCTCCCACCACGTCAGGTGCAGAAAACCCGGCAACTGCATCAGGTGGTGCCGAGTGTCGGCGAAGACGACCTTGAATTTCGCGTAGGCGTCGGGGCTGGAGAAGCGCACGCGCTGCATGCTCAGGTAGATCGACATATCGGTGTTACCTCCTTGAGAGGGTCAGACGCACTGTGCGCCTGGGGCTGTGGGGGACGGCGAAACCGGGCCCGGGTGATGTATTGGTTCTGTAGCCTAGGAAGAACTGGCGTAGATACCAGGACCAATTTGCGTTTGGTTGGAGGATCCACATGACATCGGACCGAAACAAGCCAGCGCACGGTGGCTCTGCGGGCGTGAAATCCGGTGTTCCGGCCTACAAGGTGCTCTACGAGCAATTGCGGTCAGCCATCCTGACGGGCCAACTGGCCGCGGGGGCACGACTCCCGGCGAGCCGAGTGTTGGCTGCAGACCATGGTGTTTCGCGCAACACCGTCTTGGCGGCGTTCGACCAACTTGGCTCCGAAGGCTATGTCGAAGGTCGCGCGGGGTCGGGGACCTACGTCTCGCGAGTGCTTCCCGAGCAGTACTTGCAGATGAGCCCATTTGCAGTGTCGGCGGCCTCAGCGCGTCCAGCGACGGCGACGCTGTCGCAGCGGGGTCAACGGCTAGCCGCCGCACGGCGCGTCCCGCTGCCCGCACTGCTGCACCGGCGGCCGCGCGGTACGGCCTTTCATATCGGCCTCCCCGCGCTCGACGCATTTCCGTTCGCGACGTGGAACAAGCTGTATTCATCGCGCTTGAACAAATCCGGTCCGTCACTGATGCGCTACGACGATCCAGCCGGCTACCGGCCGCTGCGGGAGGCGATCGCTGCTTACATCGGTACAGCGCGCGGCATCCACTGCACCGCCGACCACATAATCGTGACGACCGGCTCACAGCAGGCCCTGGATTTCTGCGCCCGGATTCTGCTCGATCCCGGTGATGCCGCGTGGCTCGAAGAGCCAGGCTACCTCGGTGCGCGCGCAGCACTGGTGGCCGCCGACGCCCGCATCATCCCGGTACCGGTTGACCGGTTCGGGCTTGACGTCGCCGCGGGCATCTCCTCAGAACCGGCGGCCCGACTGGCTATCGTCACTCCGTCGCATCAGTTCCCCCTGGGGCACACCATGTCGCTGGAACGCCGTCTAGCGCTGATTGATTGGGCAGACCGCAACAACGCCTGGATCCTTGAGGACGACTACGACGCCGAGTTCCGGTATGTCGGCAGGCCGCAAGCACCACTCAAAGCAATCGACACCCACCAACGCGTCATCTACATCGGCACGTTCAGCAAGGTACTCTTCCCCGGCTTGCGGCTCGGATATCTCATCGCGCCTGCCGATCTGACCGACGGTTTCATCGCGGCCCATCTGGGTGCCGATATGCACGCCCACCTCACAGACCAAGCGGTCGTGGCCGACTTCATGGAGCAAGGACACTTCGTGCACCACTTACGGCGGATGCGGACCCTCCACGCGGAGCGCCAACACCAATTGATTCGTGAAGCCGAACCGCTCAGCGAGCACCTCGAACTGAAACCATCCGATGGCGGCCTGCACCTGATCGGGCGAATGCACACCGCCGCCACGGACACGACAGTGACCAATGCTGCTCTGCAACAAGGGGTCCACGTCTGGCCCCTATCAATACACCACTACGAACCCAACCACACCGCCGGCTTGTTACTCGGCTACGCCGGAACCACCCGCGCCGACGTGCGCGAAGGCGTGCGCGTTCTCGACGACATCCTCAAGTCGCGATGACTCCTCAGTAGCATTTGCCTGTGGATCGCGCTCGCGCGATGCAGGGACCCGCTAAGACGCTGCGCTTGTGCGCCGCCGACGGTCCACAAAAAGCAGCTCGGCTAATGAAACGCTGTGAGCGGTACGGATATTGGGCTATACGCCCGACGCCCAGGCTAGCACCGCGACAATCAACCGGATTATCGGTGTCGCGGTCAGCCCGCCTCACGATCTTGCTACGACCATTTCCGTGGTACCTCTAATCAGGTCTCGATTGGACCTGGGAAACTACCAATTTCTGCGATTACCTTGCCAACAGCGCACACCGCGCAGTCACGTGAACCAAATCACGATCACGTGAAGCTATTTCACTCGATTCAATGTTGGCGTCATTCCAGCCCACGCGCCCACGCAGCGGCCCAGTGACGTATGCCCTCGATTAACAAGGAGAAAACCGATGACGGGTTCCGATGAACTCTGCTGGGTGCCGGCGATCGATCTGGCGCAGATGATCCGAAGCGGCGAGGTGACGCCGACCGACGTCGCCGAGCAGGTGGTCGCGCGGATCGAGGCGGTCAATCCCGACCTCAACGCCTATTGCGATTTCAACCGCGACAAGGTGCTGGACGATGCGGAGGAACTCACCCGCCTCCAGCGCGCCGGCGGTGATCTGGGGCCACTGCACGGCGTCCCCTACTCGATCAAGGACCTCACCGCCGTCGCCGGGCTGGCGCTCACGTTCGGGCTCGAGCCGCTCAAGGACAACATCCCCGACCGCGACGCGGCCGTCGTGACGCGGATGCGTGAGGCCGGTGGGCTGTTCCTGGGCAAGACGAACACCATCGAGAGCGGCTACCACTGCGGCAGCACCGACAACCACCTCTACGGCCCCACGCACAACCCATGGAAACACGGGCTGATCGCGGGAGGCTCCAGCGGCGGTGCCGCGGCGGCCGTCGCGGCCGGGCTTGGCCAGCTGGCCGAGGGTAGCGACGGCGCCGGCTCGGTCCGGTCGCCCTCGTCACTGTGCGGGATCGTCGGCCTCAAGCCCTCGGGCGGCCGGATCCCGCAATCGATCCTCGGCGTGCGATACAGCCCGTGGGTCTACCACGGCCCGATGACGCGCACCGTCACCGACAACGCGCTCATGCTCAGCGTGCTCGCGGGCCCCGATCCCTCCGACCCGACGAGCCTGCCCGCCGACGACGTCGACTACGTGGCCGAACTCGCCAAGGACATCTCGGGATGGCGGATCGCCTACTCACCCGACCTCGGCTACGCGCGCGTCGACGAGGAGATCGCGAGCATCTGCCGCAGCGCCGTGGCGGCGTTCGCGGAGCTCGGCGCGACCGTCACCGAGGACACCCCGCCGTGGGAGGACCCGATCGACGCGATGTGGAACGGGCTCTGGGTCCCCGGCATCGGCAGTGGGCACGACCTGCTCGACTGGGACGAGCAGCGCGGCCACGTCGACGACAACCTCATCGCGCTCATGCACGAGCTCGAGCAGCTCCCGGCTCTCGAGGTCGCGCGTGCCGACGTTTTCCGCGGCGGGATGTGGGACGCGTTCGCCGCGTTCATGACCAACTACGACCTGCTCGTCACCCCAACGCTCGCCGAGGCCGCCTTCCCGATCACGCAGTTCACGCCCGACCAGCTCGTCGGCGACACGCTGCGGCGCCAGGTAATGGCCTGGGTCCTCACGTTCCCGTTCAACATGATGACTACCCCGGCCATCTCCGTGCCGGCCGGCTTCACCGCTGACGGCCGGCCGGTCGGCCTGCAGATCACCGCGCGTCCACACGCCGACGCCGCGGTCCTGCGCGCCGCAGCCAACTTCGAGCGCGCCCGCCCCTGGGCCGATCGCCGACCGGGATAGCGCGATCTCGCCGCCCGCGCCGGTGGGCTCAACAGCCTGCCGGCCCGATCGAGAGCTGCGGTAGTCCCGGCCAGCAGCAACGCCGTTGTCAGGCCGATCAGCCCGCCGCCGACCACCATTAACACGACCGCGATACAGAACCAAAGTCTCGGGGCGCACCACTCTGGCGGTTCTCCGGCACCCGAGACGATCGTTTGCGTTCTGGTTCGCATGCCAAAGGATCGATTAACCTCACCACGAAAGCGTGTTTAACAATGCTTCCCGTCTTTCTCGTGTTCGTCGGCGCAAGCTTGCTCGTCAACGGCCTGTGGATGTGGCACTCCACTACACCGGCCCGTCCAAATCGTCTGGCTGGTAAAGATATTGCGATCGTCAATGTCTTCACCGGAGTGGTCGGATTGGTAATCGTTACGCTGACACTGGCCCGAGCTTCCGACGCCGCCAGTGCCGCCCCGGCCGCCTACATCGGGCTGTTTGCGCTGACGTATCTGTGGGTGGGCGCCAACCAATTCACCGGAGTCAACGGCGCTGCACTCGGATGGTTCTCACTCGTGGTGGCTGTCATCGCCCTTCCAGCCGGGCTGTATTCACTGTCGCACGCCAGTGGCGTCTTCGACGCGTGGATCGCTGTCAGCTGGTTCGCGTGGGCAGCCTTGTGGTTTCTGTTTTTCCTCATCCTGGGCCTTGGCAAGCCCCTTGCCCACACCGCCGCAGTAGTCGCGGTCGTCGAAGCTGTCGGTACCGCGCTCGCACCAGCAATCCTATTGTTTACCGGAGTCATTCACGCATGAACAACCGGACGAGGCCCCATCGCGGTTCCTCATGTCGCCGGCGGATGTCTGGTCGTCACTCGAAGACATGCCAACAAACAACGAACATTAGCTCCGTTGGCCGTACTTGCCGACTGACATGAAATAGAACGTTCGTACGAAATAAATTGGCACACACGGGATTTTGCACCGGAGGATTTAGACGCCGCAATGCGTCTGGACGCCATCGCCATCCCGCCGTAGTTGCCGTGGGTCAGGGCGAAGCTGCGTCTCGACACGTGGTCGCAGAGCTGACCCCGGCACTTGTCGGTAGCCGAGGGTAGCATCGGTAGCGTGTTCGAAAGTTTGTTCGAAGTCGATCCTGCGGCCAGCGAAGATGAGCTGCGCGCCCAGGTCGAGACCTTCGAACAGCTGAAGTCGGCCGCCGCCGCGGCGCAGGCGCGGGCAACCGTGTTGTGGGCCGCCAAGCGTCGCGCCGCCGAAGCTGCCGCCGGCGTGCCGGCCAAGCGGCGGGGCCGCGGGTTGGCCAGCGAGGTGGCGTTGGCACGCCACGATGCTCCCGTCTGCGGCGGCACTCATCTTGGCATGGCCCAGGCCCTCGTCCACGAGATGCCGTACACCCTGGCAGCTTTGGAATGCGGCGCGTTGTCGGAATGGCGGGCCACCCTGATCGTGCGCGAATCAGCCTGTTTGAGCATCGAACACCGCCGCCGGTTGGACGCCGAACTGTGTGCGGATGTCTCCCGACTGGAGGGTTGGGGTAATTCGCGGATCACCGCCGAGGCCAAGAAGATCGCCGCGAATCTGGATGTCGCTGCGGTCGTAGAGCGCTCGGCCAAGGCTGCCGAGGATCGATGTGTGACGATCAGGCCGGCGCCGGACACGATGACGTACGTGACCGTGCTGCTGCCGGTCCACCAGGGCGTCTCGGTCTATGCGGCCTTGAAACGCGCCGCCGACACCACATTCGACGAACGCTCACGCGGCCAGATCATGGCGGACACAGTGTTCGAACGGGTCACCGGCAGGCCGGCCGCACAACCCGTGCCGATCGCACTGAACCTGGTGATGGCGGATACGACCTTGGCCGGTGACGACCACGCCCCCGCATGGGTCGGCGGCTACGGGCCCGTCCCCGCGGGTTTCGCGCGCGCCTTGCTCAGCGACGCGGCCGCGGGGGTGAAGGCAACCCTGCGACGTCTGTATCGGCATCCTCGAAGCGGGCAGTTGGTCGCGATGGAGTCGCAAGCACGACTCTTCCCGAAGGGCTTGGCCGCTCTGCTGGATCTGCGGGACCAGACGTGCCGGACCCCCTACTGCAATGCGCCGATTCGCCATCACGATCATGCGGTGCCGAAACACCAAGGTGGTCCGACGAGCGCACGCAACGGGCTCGGCGCGTGCGAAGCGTGCAACTACGCCAAGGAAGCACCCGGCTGGTCGGTCACCACGAGTGAGACAGACGGCGTGCACACCGCCGAGTTCATGACTCCGACCGGGGCGGTCTACCGGTCGACCGCCCCGCCGCTACCGGGACCGCCGGTGAGAACGGTGAGCGTGATCGAGGGCCAGTTGAGTATTGACTTGGTCACGTTCGACGCTGCGTGACATACCAATCCAGCAGATCCGGGTTGTCCACGGCGCTGCGCTCGACGACCTTGACGGGATCGGCGCCCTGGAACAGCTTCTTGATCGGCACCTCGAGCTTCTTTCCGGTCCGGGTGTGCGGAACGCCTGGGGCGACGATGATCTCATCGGGCACATGGCGCGGGGACACCTCGGTGCGGATGGTCTGCTTGATGCGGTCCCGCAGCTCGTCTGTGAGCTCGACCCCATCGGCCAGCACCACGAACAACGGCATCCAGTAGCCGCCGTCGGGTTGCTCGGCGCCGATCACCAAGGCCTCGACGATCTCCGGCAATCGCTCGACGGACTGGTAGATGTCGGCACTACCCATCCGGATGCCGTTTCGGTTCAGGGTCGAGTCTGAACGGCCGTGCACGACGATGCTGCCGTGATCTGTGATGGTGATCCAGTCGCCGTGCCGCCACACGCCGGGGAACATCTCGAAATAGGCCGCACGGTAACGGGATCCATCGGCATCATTCCAAAAGAAGATCGGCATGGACGGCATCGGTTTGGTGATCACCAGTTCGCCCACCTCGCCGCGCACGGGATTGCCCGCCTCGTCCCAGGCATCGAGCGCCACCCCGAGGAACGGCGCAGACAACTCTCCCGGCCATACCGGCACAGTCGGAACCCCGCCGATGAACGCCGACACCACATCGGTGCCACCACTGATCGAGTTCACCTGGACCCGCTCACCGACGTTGTCCCGCAACCACAGTCCCGATGCCGGCGGCAACGAGGAGCCGGTGATTCCGACAGTCCGCAGCGCCGAGAGGTCGTGCTGTTTCCGGGGCACCGAGCCGGCTTTCGCGCAGGCGAGCACGTAACCGGGGCTGGTGCCGAGTACCGTGGCACCGATCGTGGCCGCGATACTCCACAGCGCATCGGCCTGCGGGTAGGTCGGGCTGCCGTCGTAACAGACGATGGTGGCCCCCACCAGTAGACCGGCCACCTGGAAGTTCCACATCATCCAGCTCGGGCTGGTGTACCAGAAGAAGGTGTCGTCGCGGCCGATATTGCTCTGCAACGCAATGGCTTTGAGGTGTTCCACCAGAACACCGCCGTGCCCGTGGACGATGCCCTTGGGCAGCCCCGTGGTCCCGGACGAGTACAGGATCCACAGGGGGTGATCGAAATCGACTGCGGTGGTGGCCAGCTCGGCGTCTCCGGGCGCACTCGCCGACTCCCAGTCGACCCAGTCACTCCGCGCCGAACCCAGCCGCGCGACGAGCACCGCCGCCTTGAGCGTCGGCAACCCGGCTCGCAGCGCGGCGATATCAGCGGACTTGTCGTGGTCCTTGCCGCCGAACCGGTAACCGTCCGCGGTCACCAATACGGTCGGCTCCAGCTGGCCGAGCCGGTCCAGCGCGGCCTTTGCGGTGTAGTCTTGCCCGCACGCACTCCAGATCGCCCCGATGCTCGCGGTGGCGAAAAACGCGATGATGGCCTCGGCGATGTTCGGCAGGTAGCCGGCCACCCGGTCCCCCGGCTGCACGCCGAGTGAGCGCAGGGTGTTCGCGAAAGTTGCGGTTCGCGCCAACAATTCGGACCAGGAAAGCTCGGTGACGGCACCGCCCTCGGCGACCGTCAGGATCGCGGGACGGTCGGTACGGGCGTTGCGGAGAATCTGGTCGACGTAGTTGAGCCGGGCCCCGGCAAACCAGCGCGCCCCCGGCATCGACTCACCTGTGAGCACCTCGGCCGGCCGCTCACCGAGTTCGAAGTAGTCCCACAGCGCACCCCAGAACTCTGCGGGATCATCGACCGACCACTGCCACAGATCGTGGTAGTCGGCCAGTTCGCGGCCTGCCCGCGCCGCCACGAATCGTGCGAAGTCCGTGACCCGCGCGGAGTCGATGTCGGCCTGCGTCGGCTCCCATTGAGGCGCGGTGCTTATTTTGCTCCTCGCGTCCGCGGTGCTTATTTTGCTCCTCGCGTCCGCGGTGCTTATTTTGCTCCTCGCGTCCGCGGTGCTTATTTTGCTCCTCGCGTCCGCGGTGCTCATTTTGCTCCTCGCGTCCGCGGTGCTCACCGCGCTGTCCACCCACCATCCATCGTGTACGACGCCCCCGTCACCATCCTGGCGTCCGGCGACGCGAGCCAACTTACCAACGAGCCAACCTCTTCGGGCTCGACCAGTTGCTTGATCGCGCTCTCCTTCAGCAGCACCTTGGCCACCACTTCGTCCTCGGGGATGTCGTGGATGCGCGCTTGGTCGGCGATCTGCTTGGCGACCAGCGGAGTCCGCACATATCCGGGGTTGACGCAGTTGCTGGTGACACCGTGCGGACCGCCTTCCAGCGCGGTCACCTTCGACAGGCCCTCCAACGCGTGCTTGGCGGTGACGTATCCGGCCTTGTATTCCGACGCGCGCAGCCCGTGCACCGAGGAGATGTTGATGATCCGGCCGAAACCGCTCGCGTACATGTGCGGCAACGCGGCCCGGATGAGTAGGAACGGCGCTTCGACCATCAGGGCGAGCAGCATCCGGAACTTCTCCGGCGGAAACGCGTCGATCGGGTTGATGCTCTGGACCCCGGCGTTGTTGACCAGGATGTCACAGTCCAACCGCAGGGTCTCGAGCACGCTGACGTCGAGAAGGTCCACCACCCAAGACTTTCCACCGACCTCTGTGGCCACGCCGGCGGCCCCGGCGGCGTCGATGTCAGCCACCGTGACGGTCGCGCCGCGCGCAGCCAACGCCCGCGCGCATGCTGCGCCGATCCCGCTCGCCGCACCGGTGACCAGCGCTTTACGTCCTCCGAGATCGGTCATGCCAGTGTCCGCTCCGCGTCGGCAGCATCGATCTCGACCAGGTCGATCCCCTTGGTCTCCCGCGCGAACACCACTGAAATCAGGGTGATCAGCGCGGCCCCGGCCAGGTACCCCGCGATCGGCACCCAGGAGTCGTACTGGCGCAGCAGCCAGACCGCGATGATCGGCGCCAACGACCCGGCGACGATCGAGGTCACCTGATAGCCGAGGGACACACCGGAATAACGCATCCGCGTTGGGAACATCTCAGCCATGATCGCCGGTTGCGGCGCATACATGAATGCATGGATCACCAGCCCGAGCGTAACCGCCGCGACCACCGGCAAATACTTGCCGGTATCCATCATGGGGTAGGCAACGAAGCCCCAACACACCGCTGCGGCCGCCCCGATGAAGTACACCGGCCGCCGCCCGTACCGGTCTGAGAGCCGACCGACCGTGGGGATCGCCGCCAGATGGGCCATGTGCGCGATGAGCAGCCACCACAGGATGTCGCTGGTGTCGGAGTGCACCTGTTCTTTGAGGTAGGTGATGGAGAAGGTGACCACCAGGTAGTACATGATGTTCTCGCCGAAGCGCAGCCCCATCGCGATCAGCACACCGCGCGGGTACCGCTTGAGCACCTCGATGGCGCTGAACGAGCTCTCCTTGATCTGTTCGGCCTCCTGTTGCGCCGCAATGAAGATGGGGGCGTCGGATACCTTGGTGCGAATGTAGTAGCCGATCAGCACCACGACGGCCGACAGCCAGAACGCCACGCGCCAGCCCCACGACAGGAAGTCCGCGGCGGACAACCCGCCGTAGAGCACCAGCAGCACGATGGTCGCCAGAATGTTGCCGACGGGCACGCCGGCCTGCGGCCAGCTCGCCCAGAACCCGCGGGTGCGGATGGGGCTGTGCTCGGCGACCAGCAGCACCGCTCCACCCCATTCCCCACCGACGGCAAAGCCCTGTACGAACCGCAGGATCACCAGCAGGGCCGGCGCGAGATAGCCGATCTGGCCGTATGTCGGCAGGCAGCCCATCAAGAACGTCGACGCACCTACGAGCAGCAGGCTGAACTGCAGCAGTTTCTTGCGGCCGTATTTGTCGCCGTAGTGACCGAAGACGATGCCGCCCAGCGGCCGCGCGATGAAGCCGACAGCATAGGTGATGAACGCGGCCAGGATGGCGTCGAGATCGTTGCCGCCCTGGGCGAAGAACACCTTGTTGAAGACGAGAGTGGCGGCGGTTCCGTAGAGAAAGAACTCGTACCACTCGACCACCGTGCCGGCCATCGACGCGACGACGACCCGTCGCAATCCGGTCGGAATGGGCGCGCTCATCGACGACTCCTCTGACGTGGATCATTGACTCTTCGAATTGTGACGGTCCTTACAGCTTTCTGTGAGCATTCCTGCGGCACGTTCTGCTCGTAGTCAACCTCGCCATGGGTTGACGTGAGCCACGCAACACTCCACAATTATCCTCATGAACGGTCAAAACCACACAGAAGTGGTCGATCGTGCTGCCGGTTGAACGGCATGAGGCCATCATCGAGGCGGTCGGCACCGCTCAGGCCGTGAGTACCGACGAGCTGGTCCGCCGGCTGGGGGTCTCCGCCGAGACGATCCGTCGTGACCTGGCCTTCCTCGAGGAGCGCGGCGCGGTGCGGCGCGTCCACGGCGGAGCCGCGGCAGTCACCGAGAGGCGGGTGATCGAACCGTCGTTCACCGAGCGGTCGATCATCCGGCACGAGGCCAAAGCGCACCTGGCGCGCACGGCCGTCGGGCTGCTCAAGAACGGGCAGACCGTCATCCTCGACATCGGCACCACCGCCGTCGCCGTCGCTCAGGCCATCCCGCGCGGCTTCACCGGAACCGTGATCACCCCGTCGCTGCCGGTTGCCGTCGAGCTCGCCGACCGGCCAGGAATCGAGGTGCTGCTGGCCGGCGGGAGGGTCCGCGCGGGCGACCTGGCCTGCTCCAACGCCCACACCAAGGCGTTTTTCGCCGATGTCTTCGCCGACATCGCGCTGCTCGGTTCCGGTGGAGTCGACGCCACGGCCGGGCTGACCGACTTTCATCTCGACGAAATCGACGTTCGGCGGACCATCATCGCCAACAGCGCGTCGAGCTACATCCTCGCCGACTCATCGAAGCTCGGGCTGGTCGCGCCCTACCGGGTGTGCGAGCTCGCCGCCGTCGACGGCCTCATCACCGATCAGAACACCGCACCGGCTGTTGCAGCAGCCATCGAGGAGATGGGGGGTGTAGTTCTCGCCGCAGGCCCTGGTGCCTGAAATGGGTGCGGGCGGCGTTGCAGCGCCGCCCGCGGACCGTGCTCTTGTTCCCGAAACAGTCAATTCCAGTCAGAAAGCCCGATCCGATGACAGATTCTTCCACATCACCCGGCGATAGCCGGGTCGCCGAATTCGGTTACACCGAGACCCTCGAACGATCGACGGGACGGTTCGCGTCCTTCGCCGTGGCATTCGCCTTCGTCTCCATCGCCACCGGCATCTTCACCACCTACGGCAGCGTGCTCACCAGCTCCGGACCGATGGGGATCTGGACCTGGCCCATCGTGATCGTCGGCCAACTGGCCGTCGCTCTGCTGATCGGCTCACTGGCCGCTCGCATCCCCGTCACCGGCTACGCCTACCAGTGGGTGTCGCGGCTGGCCAACCCCGTATTGGGCTGGATCACCGGCTGGATCTCGTTCACGTTCCTGGCCATCGTGGTGGTGGCGGTGGACTACACCGTGGCGGCCACCGTGGTGCCCGCGTTGTTCGATTTCACCGGCACTACCGGGACCGCGTTCCTGATCACCGCCGGAATCCTCGTGCTACAGGGACTGTTGGTCGGCCTGTCGACGAAGTGGACCGAGCGCGTCAACAACTTCGCCGTCACCGCCGAACTGATCGGCATGGTGACACTCGTGGTGCTGCTGTTCATCGTCGGGGTGATCGCCCACAAGCTCTCGGTCGGAAACCTGTTCTCCCGCAGTGATATTCCGGCCGACGGGTACTGGAGCTTCGGGACCGCCACGTCGGCCGGGCCGTGGATGCTGGGCTTCCTGCTGGGCGCGTTCACCATCGTGGGCTTCGAATCCGCGGCGAACCTGGCCGAGGAGACCAAGAAGCCCGAAATCGTCGTTCCCCGCGCCATGTGGCAGGCCGTGCTGGCGTCAGGTGTGCTGGGGTTTCTGTTCCTGCTGGTGGTCACGGCCGCGGTGAACGATCCGACGGCGCTGGCCCAGTCCGGCACGCCCATCGCCGACATCATCCGGGACATCCTCGGATCGTTCGTGGGCACCGCGCTGCTGGTGCTGGTGGCCATCGCAATCTTCGCGTGCGGTCTGGTCATCCTGATGAGCGGGGTCCGGCTGGTGTGGGCGATGTCGCGCGATCAGCGGTTCCCCGGTTGGCAGGTGCTGCACAAGATCTCGCCGCGGTTCAAGACGCCGCTCAATGCCACCGTCACCATGACGATGATCTCGGCGGTCATCCTGGGCCTGTTCTCCACGAGCACCGACGCCCTGTTCAAGCTGTTCTCGGCGGCCACTCTGCTGCCCGCCATCATCTACGCCATCACCGTGGCGCTCTACATCGCCACGCGGCGCAAGCTGCCCCCCAGCACGGGGTTCAGCCTGGGCCGCTGGGAGACACCGGTTCTGGTGGTGGCCGTGGTGTGGCTGGTTTTCGTGCTTTCCCTGTTCCGCGATGCCTCGTTCCGGGATCCTTGGCTGTATGCGGTGGTCATGGTGGCGGTCGGCGCGGTCTACCTCGGCTACCTGCTCGTCACGCGCGGCAGGCACGGTCTGAAGATGCCCGAGCTGTCCTCGATCGATGCCGAATTCGAGGATGCGTCGTAATGACCGTCCTGGCAATCGATCAAGGCACATCGGGAACGAAGGCCATCGTCTTCGACGACTCCGACGGTGTGGTCGGGTTGGCCGAAGTACCGGTGCACCCGCGCTACCTCGACGGCGGTGGTGTCGAACAGGACCCCGCCGAGCTGCTGGAGTCGGTACTCGGCGCCGGCCATGCCGCCGTCGAACAGGCAGGCCGCCCGATCGACGCGGTGTCGCTGGCCAACCAGGGAGAAACCGTGCTCGCGTGGGACCCGGACACCGGACGCCCACTCACCGCGGCGATCGTGTGGCAGGACCGCCGCGCCGAACCACTGTGCGCGGCATTGCGCGAACACCGCGAATTGTTTGCCACCCGAACAGGATTGGTTCTCGACTCGTATTTCTCGGCACCGAAGATGGCCTGGCTGCGCCGCCACGTCGAAACCGGCGGCGTGGTCACCACATCGGACACCTGGCTACTGCACCAACTGACCGGTGCCTTCGTCACCGACGCCACCACCGCCAGCCGATCACTGGTCGTCGAACTCGGCGCGCGGGACTGGAGCCGCGAGCTGCTCGGGCTCTTCGGTCTCGAAACCGAGCGGCTGCCCGCCATCGTGTCCAACGACGAGGTCATCGGGACCACAACGGCGTTCGGCACCGAGCTGCCCGTCGGTGGCATCGTGGTCGACCAGCAGGCGGCGCTGCTCGCCGAAGGCTGTCTCGAACCGGGAATGGCCAAGTGCACCTTCGGAACCGGTGCTTTTCTGCTCGCCAACACCGGCGACACCCCGGTGCACTCCACGGCCGGGCTGACCTCATCGGTGGCCTGGCGAATCGGCGACCAGGACACCTTCTGCGTCGACGGGCAGGTCTACACTGCGGCGTCGGCGGTCAAGTGGCTGTCCTCGCTGGGCATCATCAGTGGTGCGGAGGAGATGGACTCGGTTGCCGCGGCCGACGCCGGCGGGGTGCTGTGTGTACCCGCTCTGGCCGGCCTCGCTGCCCCATGGTGGAAATCAGCGGCCACCGCGACGATTTCGGGCATGTCGTTGTCCACCGGCCGCGGTCACATCGTGCTGGCGGTGCTGCAGGGCATCGCCGCGCAGGTGGCCGAACTCGCCTCGGCTATCGACACCGACTCCACCCCATTGACCAGGCTGCGGGCCGACGGCGGGCTCACCCAGTCCAAGGTGCTGATGCAGGCGGTTGCCGACATCCTGCAGGTGCCCGTGGACGTCTACCCGTCGGCCCATGCCACCGCACTCGGTGCCGCCGCACTGGCCGCGCTCAGCCTGCAACCCGGGCGGACGGTGTCGGACGTGGTTTCGTCATGGACCCCCTCGGCGAGCTACGAACCCAGTTGGCAACCGGCCCGTGTCGACGAATTCCGTTCCGAATGGCGCGAACTGGCCGCTACCACCTATTCCCAGGAGACCTCATGAACACCGCCTACGACGTCGTGATCGTCGGCGCCGGCATCGTCGGATCGGCGATCGCACGGGAACTGTCCGGATACCGACTGTCGGTCGCCCTGCTGGAGGCCCGCGACGATGTGGGCGACGGCACCAGCAAGGCCAACACCGCGATCCTGCACACCGGGTTCGACGCCAAGCCCGGCACGCTCGAATCGGCCATGGTCAGCCGCGGCTACCAATTGCTCTCCGAGTACGCCAAGCACACCGGTATCCCGGTCGAGCACACCGGCGCCATCCTGGTGGCCTGGGATGCCGAGCAACTCGAGGCGCTCCCCGGTCTGCGGGACAAAGCCGTGGCCAATGGCTACGACAGGTGTGAAATCGTGGACGCTGCAGCAGTTTACGCGGCGGTCCCGAGCCTCGGTCCGGGTGCGTTGGGCGGTCTGACGGTGCCCGACGAATCCATCATATGCACGTGGACAGTCAATCTCGCGCTCGCGACCGACGCCGTCAACCGGGGTACCACACTACTGCGCGGCCATCGCGTGGAACGGGTTGACGTCACACCCGACGGCACGACCCTGCACACCACCGCCGGCCCGCTCACCGCGCGCTGGGTGATCAACGCCGCGGGATTGGGCGCCGACGTGATCGACGGCCTGTTCGGCCACTCGCGGTTCACCGTCACACCGCGCCGCGGCGAGCTGATCGTGTACGACAAGCTGGCCCGCCCGCTCGTCGACAAGATCGTGCTGCCGGTGCCCACGGCCCGCGGCAAGGGCGTGCTCGTCAGCCCTACCATTTACGGCAATGTCATGCTGGGGCCCACCTCTGAGGACCTGCAGGACCGCACCGCAACCGGAACCTCGGAGAGCGGTTTCGAATTCCTTTTGGAGAAGGGCCGTGCCCTGATGCCGCGGCTGCTCGACGAGGAGGTCACCGCCACCTACGCCGGGCTGCGCGCCGCCATCGACCACGGCGACTACCTGATCGAGGCCGACCCACACCAGCACTATCTATTGGTCGGCGGCATTCGCTCCACGGGGCTGACCGCAGGCATGGCCATCGCCGAACATGTTCGCGACCAACTGATCTCGGCCGGGCTGGAGCTGACCCCGAGGCCCACCCTGCCGGATCCGCCCGAGATGCCCAATCTCGGTGAGGCCTTCCCCCGGCCCTATCAGCAGACCGAGAGAATCGCAGCCGACCCGGCATACGGGCGGATCGTCTGCTTCTGCGAACGCGTCACCGAGGGAGAGTTGCGCGACGCGTGCCACTCCGTCGTCCCGCCCGCCGGACTGGACGGGCTGCGCCGCCGCACCCGCGTCATGAACGGTCGCTGCCAGGCGTTCTTCTGCGGCGCCGAAGTGCAGACCATTTTCGAGAAGCAACAGGAGCAAAACGCATGAGCACCACCGACGTCGCGATCATCGGCGGCGGCCCTGCCGGGCTGACCGCGGCCGTCGCACTCGCCCGCGACCCGTCGCTCAATGTCGTGGTGTTGGAACGGGAATCGGCGGCCGGGGGCATTCCACGACACAGCGATCACCCCGGCTACGGCATCCGTGACATGAAGACGTTCATCAGCGGCCCGGCCTACGCGCGCCGGCTGGTGGCAAACGCGACCGCCGCCGGGGCCACCATTCGCACCAACACCATGGTCACCGGCTGGGCCGGCGACCGGTCGCTGGATATCACCTCGGCCGCCGGTCGGGAACGCCTCGACGCGCGCGCGGTCATCCTGGCCACCGGGGCCCGCGAGCGTCCCCGCCCGGCACGGATGATCCCGGGCGACCGACCGAGCGGCGTGTACACCACCGGTCACCTGCAGAACATCGTTCACCTCAAGCACGGCAAGGTCGGTCGCCGTGCGGTGGTGGTCGGCGCCGAACTGGTCAGCTACTCCGCGGTGCTCACCCTCAAACATGCCGGTTGCCAAACCGCACTGATGACCACCGAGTACCCCACACCCGAGTCGTATGCGGTGTTCAACCTCGCCGGTCGGACTCCCCTGCTCGGCGTCGACATCGCCACCCGCACGCGGATCACCCGCATCATCGGCAAGCCCGTGGTGCAGGGTGTGGAGATCGAGCATATCGACACCGGTGATCGTCGGGTGATCGATTGCGACACTGTGGTTTTCACCGGCGACTGGATTCCCGATCACGAGTTGGCCCGCTCCGGCGGTTTGGACATCGACGCCGGCACACTGGGTCCCGTCGTCGACACCGCCCTGCGCACCAGCCGCGACGGTGTCTTCGCGATCGGTAACCTGCTACACCCGGTCGACACCGCCGACATCGCGGCGCTCGACGGCCGCCACGTGGCTGACCAGGTGCACCACTACCTCGACGGGCGCCGGCCGCCGCAGGAGGCCATCCGCATCCAGGCCGATGCACCGCTGCGTTGGGTCGCTCCCACCTTGCTGCGCCCCGGCGACCCCGCACCGGCGCGCGGACGACTGCTGCTGTGGACCGATGCCCTCGTGCGCATTCCCAAAGTGGTTGCCCGCCAAGATGGCCGGGTGATCGGCCGCAAGACGCTGCCCTGGCCGGCATCACCGGGACGGGTGTTCCGCGTCCCGTCGAGCATCCTGCAATCAGCCGACCCGCGGGGCGGAACGGTCACCCTGTCGTTGTGACCTCCGGCATGGTCGGCACACCGGGCGTACCGAGTTCTTCAGCCATCCAGGGCAACGTGGTGACGAATGCCTGTGCAGCCATCGGCCAGTCGTGGTCACCTTCCATGACCAATAGCTGCGCATCTATTCCGACGCTGCGCGCCACGGTGCACAGTTGCCGAGCGGAATTTGCTTGATCGTCGAAGATGTCGTCGAAGATTTCGCATTCCGCGGGCGTATCTGGCGCCACCGGAGGCTGTTTACCGGAGCCTTGCGGCGTCCGGAAGACGACGAACCGCCCCGATACTCCGGTGTACGGCATATGCCGGGACATCGCATGTCGCGGATCGAACTCGTTGACCGCGTCCTGGTCACCGCCATACAGCTTGGCGACTGTATCCTGTTCGGATCCGATGTTGGGTTCGATGTCGCCGCCCATATTTACGAAGGCGCTGAAAATATCCGGATAGCGGGCCGTGAGGTGGATCGAGCAGGTTCCGCCCATCGAGAATCCGATGATGCCCCAACCCTGTCCGGCTGGTCGGGCACCGAACCGGGACTGTACATAGGGCACTAGTTCGCGGGTCAGATGGTCGCTGACGTTGCCTCGCGGGCCATTCACGCATTCGGTGTCGTTGTTGAATGAGCCTCCCACATCGGGCAATACGATGATCGGGCTGTTTCCTTCGTGTTCGGCAGCGAACGCGTCCAGTGCGGCAATCGCATTCCCGGTGCGTGCCCAGTCCTCGGGTGTATTGAACGCACCACCGATCAGCAATACTGCGGGCAACTGCGGAGGCGGGTCGCTAGCGAACCATGCCGGCGGCAGATACACGATTTCCTGACGGTGCCGGAAGCCTGACCCGCTGTCGGGAACGTCGATGCGGACAACGGCGCCAGGCACATTGGTGTTATGGGCCCGTTGGCGTTCGGCGAGCTGTTCGTCGGAAATCTCGTCCGGCAGCGGGCCGGCTGTCAGCTGCGCCCAGGCAATCTCGACGGTCGGAAAGTAGCCGATCCACACGTTGGTAGCCAGTAGTACACAGCACGCCGCCAACGGCACCGCCACAACCGTCGCACCGCGCCGCGACCACGAGGCGGCCCGCCAACCCAGAATGCAGATGACGACGGCAGCGCCGGTTACCGCTATCCACACCCACAACTGCATGGGCACAGGGTTGGTGGTCATGCTGTTGGCGAATATGTACCACCGCACCGCCAAGGCCAACGCGCCGCCGACGCCGGCGGCGAGCAAGCACATCAGCCACCAGCGTCGAGACGATCGCAGTGCGGCAACCGCCAATACGATCACCGCAACCAACTGAATAGTGGCGGGCAGCCAGCCGTCCAATAGACTGAGCCCTTGCGGGAGTGGGGCACCGGGGCGGTCCACCAGAGCCATAACTGTCACAGCACCCGTCATGCCTGCACGATATACGGCGTCCGACTGGATGGGTCGTTACAGTACGCGGCGGTGATGCAATGTCCTGTTGGTGCCCTTGTGGTCTCGACATCGGTGGCCGCGGAAGGAAGACCGCCGCGGCGGCGAGGTTTCTCGTACTCTGGGCGAATTACTCGAGAGCGTCATCACGGTGGAGGAATGCGGTGGAAGGCTGTAATCCGAACGGCCTGCGGATCATGTGGTATATCAACGGCGCAGACGGCGACGTACCTTGGCAGCCGGAACGGCGGTCACCACCATCACTGGCACACCTACGCAATCTGGCCGCAACCTTGGACCGGCTCGGCTATTTCGGTGCGCTGAGTACCGCGCGCGAAACGATCGCGCTGATCGGCGATACACAACGACTGCGGTTCATGATCCCGGAGTATCCGGGCGTCAAGCCGCCGGCGCTGCTTGCCGAAGAGGCCCAGGTCTTCGACCACTACTCAGGTGGGCGCCTGATCTACAATCAGGTCAACGGCGCGGACCCGGTGTTGGCCCGATACGGCAGTTTTGCGCCGAAGGCCCAGCGGTACAAGATCTCCGAAGAGTACTGGAAGCTGGTGCGGTCGCTGTACCTTGACGACACCGAGGCCGTCGAAGGCGAATATTTCCGGCTGGGACCCAGGTACAAGCCGCCGATCGCAGGGCCCCGCCAGCGTGGCGGGGTGCCGGTGTGGGGTACCGGAGCCTCACCCGAGGGCATCGCCCACGCCGCCGAGGTACTCGACGTATACCTGAGCTTCCTGGCCCAACCTCACCTGCTTGACGACACTTTCGGGGCAGCCCGGAAGGCGGCGGCGAACAACGGCCGCAGCCTGCCATGTGGCGTGCTGGCCTCAGTGGTGGTGCGCGACACCGACGACGCCGCCTGGGAGCACTTCGAATGGCAACTGGCACATACCGATCCGGAACGGATGAGGAAGCTGGCCGACCGCAACTTGCGTTCGTTCGGATTCGGCCCTCTGACGGAGATGTCCAGCACCGACCCCCAGGTACAGCGCCGGATCGACGCACTGAGCGCGGGGCGGATCCCCAGCCGCGACGACCTGGAATTCGTACCGGGACTCGCGGCCGGACTGACCACCTGGACCTCCGGAGAACCTCCGTTCGACATCGCCGGCAAGGGTTCGGGCAACTATCTCGTCGGGAGCCCGGAAACAGTAGCCAAGCTGATCACCGAGTTATCCGCCCAACTCGACATCGATACCTGGATTCTGTCCGGCTGGCCACTGGCCGTCGAGGCCCAGCGGTTCGCCGAGCAGGTGATGCCGCTGCTGGATGTCCGTCCATACGAGCCGCCGTTGGTCGATCCGGCACCGACGATCTGAAAGGGTTTCGCGAATTATCTGGGAGGGACTGCTGTCGCTGTCACCGCCTCCCCAGGCCTCGGATACGTAGGCCCCAATTCTTCTGGGAGAGGTGTTAATTTCTCTGCGTCGTTCCGCGACGGAACCATCCGACGGTTACTACGGCAAATCCGTCAGTCTTTACTGAAGGGAGGTCGACATGGCCGAGCAACCACTCGCGATCCAGATTGCGGATCCGCCTCCGGAGCGCCACCACGACACGGCCTCGATGTCTGCCGCGGGCACCGCACCTGCCGGGGTGTCGTCTCGGTTTCGGCCGGACATCGAGGGCATGCGTGCGATTGCCGTGCTGCTGGTGGTGCTGTATCACGCTTATGGAACGCCGTTTGTGGGCGGTTTCGTCGGTGTTGACGTCTTCTTCGTGATCTCTGGATTTCTGATCACCGGCCTGCTCCTCAGGGAACGGGAACGGTCAGGACGGATTTCGGTGTCCGACTTCTACGCAAGACGTGTTCGTCGGATCCTCCCGGCGGCCACCTTGGTGGTGTTGGTGACACTGTTTGCCACCTATCGTTGGCTCGGCTTCATCGCCGGGAACAGCGTTGCGGGCGACGCAAAGTGGTCCGCAGTGTTCGCGGCGAACCTACACTTCGGACTGACTCGCACCGATTACTTCGGCGCGCAGATGCCTCCTTCTCCGCTGCAGCACATGTGGTCACTGGGCGTCGAAGAGCAATTTTATTTGATATGGCCCGGCGTCACAGTAGCGCTGCTCCTGGTGGCCCGCAGAATGCACCATCGCAAAGTGCTCGCCGGGGCGCTGTGCGCAATCATCGCCGCTTCGTTGACTTGGTCTGTGCTACAGACCTCGGTCAATCAGACGTGGGCATATTTTTCGCCGCTGACACGGGCGTGGGAGCTCGCGCTGGGAGCACTGATCGCGGTCATGGCGCCGACTATCGCACGACGCCTGAAATATGGATTCGCACCGTCGGCTCTCGCGTTCGTGGGGCTGGCCGGAATCGTCCTTGCCGCTGTGCTTCTCACATCACAAACCCGCTACCCGGGTGCGGCCGTGGCACTGCCCGTGTTGGGTAGCGGCGCACTGATCGCGGCCGGTTGCGCGGACCCCCGAACACTCGTCGGGCGCTGCTTGTCGATCCACCCGATGCGCTGGCTCGGCGCGCGGTCTTACTCGTTGTACCTCTGGCATTGGCCACTTCTCGTCATTCCCGACCAGTACTCCGCCGATGACATGAGTGTGTTGGCGACTACGGGTTGGGTGCTCCTCGCCGTGGTGGCTTCAGAAATCACCTACCGACTCGTGGAGAATCCGTTTCGACGCGCCAAGCTGTTGACCGCGCGCACCGGAACAACCTTGGCATTAGGGCTGGCGCTGGTGGGAATCACGATACTTACCGCACAGTGGTGCATCGCAAGCCATTTCGGTTCCTGGGATGTTCTCCGCTGACCCGGAGCGCCAAATTCTTCATATTGCTGTCCCGTTCCAACATGCTTAGGAGTTGTTCCATGTCGGTCGCCACCGGAAAAAGGTTCTCCAAACCGAGCCGACGCTCGGTCCGACGGGTAGCTACGGCGCTAGCGGTACTGGCGGTCGCACTGACGGCATGTTCGGGCAGAGGTTCCGATCCCAACATCGATTTGTCCGAACTCCAGTCTGATGGCACCGGAAGCACTCCCCTGACCAATCAGACATACGCCACCACCGATCAAGTGCTCGCGGCCGTAGCCGCGGCCCAACAGACCCAGACGTTGCCCGAGACCGCTTCGGAACAGCTGGCGACAATCACTCAACAATTGAACGACCGCAATTACGACGATCACGCGGATTACTGTTTTGACAGGCGCGACGTATCTGCGCCGGTGGTTCAATTCAATGAGTTCGGCGAATGCGCCTACGGTGCCCCGAACGGCATGAAACACATGGTCCTGTTCGGGGATTCGCATGCGGAGACGTGGTCGGGCGCATTGGAGCGGGTCGCAGCGGTCACCGGCTGGAAGCTGCGAGTTTTCGACAAGCCCGGCTGTCCAGTGGCCGATTTACTGTTCCGTAACGAGGAAGCCGGCTCGCCCGATGCCGATTGCGACACATTTCGAGCCGCGGCGATCGACACGATTCGCGAACTGAGGCCACATCTTGTAGTTACCGCAAGTCTGGCTGGAGCCCCCCTGGCCAACGGTGACTGGCCGACTCAAGCCCAATGGCAGGACGGTTGGACGTCGACACTGCGCAAGCTCGCTCAGCCCGGCACTCGGCTGGCGGTACTCGGGGCCTATCCAGAATGGGAAAACTCCGGTGCTCGATGCCTTGCCGCTCATACCGGGGACATCCAGCAGTGCGGTACCGATCGGGTAGACATGACGGGTTCCCTCTTCGAGTCCGAGAAGATTGCGGCGGCACAGTCGGATGCACTGCATATAGACACCGTGCCGTGGGTGTGCGCGCAGCGATGCGTGCCGGTCGCCGCCGACATCATCACCTACAACGATCCCTACCACCTCAGCAAAAAATACACGGACTATCTTTCCGGCGCGGTGATGGAAGCCTTGAAACCCGCTATGGCATAGGTAAATCCGGTATCGCCAAATATGTGATTTCAGGTGCATCGTCGGCAGCACGACACGATGGTGCGATGAAACGCCTTATGTTTAAGGAGTTGTTCCATGTCGGTCGCCACCGGAAAAGGGTTCTCCAAACCGACCCGACGCTCGGTCCGACGGGTAGCTACGGCGCTAGCGGTACTGGCGGTCGCACTGACGGCATGTTCGGGCAGAGGTTCCGATCCCAACATCGATTTGTCCGAACTCCAGTCTGATGGCACCGGAAGCACTCCCCTGACCAATCAGACATACGCCACCACCGATCAAGTGCTCGCGGCCGTAGCCGCGGCCCAACAGACCCAGACGTTGCCCGAGACCGCTTCGGAGCAGCTGGTGAAAATCACCCAACAACCGAGCGACTATCTTAACGGCGGCGCGGATTACTGTTTTGACAGGCGCGAAGTGGCCGCACCGGCGGTCGAGCTGAGAGAATTCGGCGAATGCGCCTACGGTGACCACGACGGCGGGAAACTCATGGTCCTGTTCGGGGATTCGCGCGGGGAGACGTGGTCGAGTGCATTGGAGCGGGTCGCAGCGGTCACCGGCTGGAAGCTGCGAATTTTCGACAAGCACAGCTGTCCAGTGGCCGATTTGCCGCTCCGCAACCTGGAAACCGGTTCACCCGACGCCGATTGCGACACATTTCGAGCCGCGGCGATCGACGCTATTCGCGAGCTGAAGCCACAACTCGTAGTTACCGCAAGTCACGCCGGAGCTCGCCTGGCCAACGGTGACTGGCCGACTCAAGCCCAATGGCAGGACGGTTGGACGTCGACACTGGGCAAACTGGCTCAGCCCGGCACTCGGCTGGCGGTACTCGGGGCCTATCCAGAATGGAAAAACTCCGATGCTCGATGCCTCGCCGCTCACACCGCAGACGTCCAGCAGTGCAGCACCGACCGAGCAGACGTGATGGTTCCGCAATTCGAGTCCGAGAAGGCTGCGGCGGCACAGTCGGATGCACTGTATGTAGACACCGTGCCGTGGGTGTGCGCGCAGCGATGCGAGCCGGTGGTGGCCGACATCATCGTCTACAACGATCCCTACCACTTCACCAAACAGTACTCGAATTATCTTTCCGGTGCGGTGATGGAAGCCTTGAAACCCGCTATGGCATAGGTAAATTCGGCATCCGGCACGCGCAGCGGAGGCCTTCGCCAGGGTTCGACACCGACTTCGCTCAGGACCCGGATAGTGTCCAGCTTGATGATCGGTTCGATGATCTGGGCGAGTACCAGATCACGAAACACCATGTCGCTCTTGATGGCTGAATCGAACCCGAGCACGCGGTACGCGGTGCACAACCCGTCCCAGTCTGCGGGAGCGGTTCTATTCGTTCGTCGGCAAGGCAGGCTTCTTACCCCGAAGAGGTCCGTAGTATTCCTCGATCGACGGAGAGATGGCGGCGAGCTCTTGGATCACTTTTGTGTTCCGCGCAACCTCAGGGCGTACATAGACGGCAAACCCCGAGTCAGGCTGAGGTTCCGCAATCGCGGCAAGCACATAGTTGTTGCCTTCGGCGAAGCGGATCACTGGATCAGTCATCTGCTCCCATCCACGAACTGGGAATTCGGCACTCGATTCGTGGATCGACCGGGCGTTCGGCGATGTGGGAACATGGGCGACGATCACGTCTGGATGTAGGTCCATTAGCGCCGCCTGATCAAGCAAGCCCTCGTGCGCAATCCGCTTGTCGTTCAGGCCCCAAAGATCGATACATCTCCAGCCCGACTTCCAGCATACGTATCCTGCTTCGGTCGTTGCCACTACGAGGTCGTCTTCACCCGAAGCGGCCAGAGCCTTCGCGATTTTTTCCTGTGGTGTCTCCGCAATACGCCAAGTCAGCAACTGTGTCATAGACTGATGTACCACCGGTAACGTCACCGCGGCATTTACCATGACGATCAAAATGACTATCGCAGGCACCGACCTCAGAACCATCTTCGGGAAAGCTGCGATGCGCGCCGTCAAACGTGAAGCATTTCTCGAAAAAATATCTACTACCATAAGTAGAATCACAACGAGAATAGGAAACTGAAAGCGAAACCCATAGTTCATCTCACTGGAAAGCAGGGCCCACATCCCCAGCAGGGCAGCAATACTTGCCAAGTATGAGATGGCACGCCGATTCAAACCTGCGAGTATCGCTGTTGCAGTAAGCAATACAATCGAAATAAACCCGGACGACAAAGCGAACTGCACTGACGAGAGCAGGCCGCTGAAATGTATTCTTCCGCCGCCCTTTTTATAGTAGGGATTCGGGAACGGGTAGCCGAAGTATTGCCACCGTACGGCAACGAATGCGAACGCCGCTAAGAATAGCGTTGCAATTGCCCAGATGACAGAACGAAGTGCAGGGCGTCCACTTGCAGCGATTGCGGTTATAAGCAAGACGCCCGCGATGAGAAATCCCTCTGGTCGGATGATTCCAGATACCGCCCCCGCACAACCGAAATATATCGCGTTTCTCCGAGTAGGATCATCGGTGAACCTGAACATCGCCAGGGCAGTAAGGGCAACGCTCCCGCTGAAGAAGACAGCACCGAATCCGACGTTGATAATACCGACGGCCGGGCTGGAGATGAATATGGCGGTCAACAAAACTGCGAGCCCTAGGCAGGTTCGCCGCAGCGCATACACAAATATCAGCGCCGCGACTGAAAGGAATGCAATGGTGTTGACAATCAAGGCCGCGGCCTGCGTGCTGACGCCCAAATATTTTACCGCAACCACCAAGAACATATAACCCAGGTCCGTCGCACCATCCACGGGCGGCTCGCCGGTGTTCCATACGACGCCATGGCCGGCGAACACATTATCGACGTACCGAAAGAGCATCGCAGCATCCTCGGCTACCCGGAAGTTTGGCCAATCCATCCACCACAACCAGGCCGCAGTAAAAATGCTCAACAGAGCAACGGCGCCAAGAACAGATTTCCGCTGTGCATGCACGCTGGGGCCGGCTGTATCCTCTTGCATTTGTTCCAGCGCGCCAGTCATGCGCTTATGCTAACGGCACCTCACCTGCGGTTGCCGGCTACCATCGGAGCCTTCGCTGGCATCTCGCGCGGATGGTTGCACCCAGCATGATTCAGTGATCGTGAGGTGGTGAGTCGTGCGGTGAGCACGGCGGGCAGGTCGATAGCGTCCGCAGTGTTCCTCACGTCGATTCCTTTGCGCGAGTCGCCTTCACGTGACGAACAATCGGGGTAAGGCCAGTTTTACTACGGCACAAGTGAATCGGCTCTTACCAAGGCTTGGTTTCAGGTGCATCGCCGCCAGCATGGCACCATAGTGTGGTGAAGCACCTTCGCATCGTCTCGGCCATGCTCGGCGTAGTTGCCGCACTGGCCGCGCTGGCCGGGATAGTCACGCATTACCTCCGCATCGTCAGTTCCACTGCCACCCGGATCGCTTCCTTCACTCCATACCTCATCCTGTTGACGGTACCGGCGATACTGCTGCTGTTGTTCGCCCGCCAACGGGCACTGGCGGCAGTGTGCGTCTTGATCGCCGGGGCCGGGGTGTGGTCGCAGTTGCCGTTGTTTGTCGGAACGTCGCACCCGCCGCTCGCGGCGGACGGTCTCACAGTCCGGTTGATGCAGGCCAATATTTTCCTCGGCCAGGCTGACGCCGGGGCCATCGTGCGCACCGTGCAGGATGAGCGGGTAGATCTGCTCACAGTCGTAGAACTGACTCCGGACGCGGTGGGTCGGCTCAAGGCCGCCGGACTCGAACGGACGCTGCCGTATTCGTTCCTGCGCCCCCGCACCGGTGGCGGCGGAGCGGGCATCTTCTCACGCTTCCCTCTGCACGACGGAACCCTGCTCGAAGGGTACGCGTTGAACAATGTCAAAGCAGTCGCGGCCATCCCGGGCTCTCCCCCGACCGCCGTCTATGCGCTGCACCCGGTGCCTCCATTCCCGGAGCCCGCCTGGAAGTGGGTTCACGAGTTGCAGCGATTGCGTGCAGAGTTCGCCACGCAAACCCGACCGATGATCGTGGGAGCGGACTTCAACTCCACCTATGACCATCGCCAGTTCCGTGATCTGGTCAATGATTCGGTTGCCGAAGGCACGGGCCCGTTGCTGGACGCGCAACAGTACTTAGGCGCCGGACTCATAATGACGTATCCAGCCGACCAGTGGTATCCGGCATTGTTGGGCATCGACAAGATTCTTACGCGTGGCCCGCTCCCGGTCGCAATACATCGAATCGATCTGCCGGGCTCCGACCATCACGGTCTGATCGGTGATATTCGGGTAAAGCCGGTCAGCCAACCGTAGGCGCACTCAACCGATTTGCGGCCAGGAGGTCGACCACCGCCGATATGTAAGGCTCCCGAACGATCGAATTATGGTCGCATTCCAGTGTTTCCACGACCAGATCGCCGGTGAGCAAATACGGCCACAATCGGCGGTCGTCGCGGTTGAGATGGCTCAGGACCAGCAGTGCGCGTCCCGGCCACGGTCGCGGCCGATGCATCAATCCCACCCGCACGCCGACCTCTTCGAGTGCTTGGGCCTGCGCTTCGCCCCGGCGCTGCACAATTCCTGCCAGCGGCAGCATCATGCGCCGACGCCACAGTTCACGACGATCCAGATGAGCGCCGTCGAGGCTCAACACGGCGTCGCGGATCTCCAGGCGCGGTCCGCGCACTGCACCGGGCGAAAGGAACGGATCCAACAACACCACGAGGTCCACGGTCTCGTCCAGCTCCTCGAGCCTATGCGCAACCTCCAGCGCAATGTAGGAGCCAAGCGAGTGGCCGATCAACGTGTACGGTCCGTGGCGCTGTAACCGCCGTAGATCAGCGATATGCCGTTTGGCCGCACGTGCGACAGTCCAGTCGGGTATCGCACGATTCTCCAATCCGTTCTGGATGAATGCGTACACCGGGGTGCCCGGTCCGATACGGTCCGCAAGCGGTACGAAGGTCAGCGCCGAGGCACCCGCGCCGGCGAAGCAGAACACCGGCAATGACTCAGTTTCCGGCATCTGGTCCGGCGCAAGCGATCGGATGGGCACGGTGGTAGGCGCCAGCCGACGACGATGAGCGGGCAATCGGGAATCGCTTCGCGCTGCAACCGTTTCCGCGAACTGCGCCACGGTGGGCGCGCTGGCGAGGTCTGCGTGAGAGAGGTGGACATCGTGCAGGTCACTGATCCGCGCCAACATTTGCGTGACGGTCAACGAATCACCGCCCAACGCGTAGAAGCTCTCAGTGCGGCCGACTTCGATCAGTTGCAGAACCTCGGCCCATATCTCAGCGATCGCCGATTCCAGCTTTCCGCGCGGCGGTTCGCTCGCAACCCTGGTCGGCGCCGGCAAGGCCTGACGGTCCACCTTTCCGCGTTCTGTGCGAGGCAGTGCCGACAGGATCACCAAATGCGTCGGCACCATCCACGCGGGTAAATCACGGTGCAACCTTGCGCGCAAGTCTGCCATCGACGGTGCACGGTTGTCCTGCGTGGGTGCCAGGTAAGCGGTAAGTTCCGGCGAATCATCGTTGGTCTCACCAAGCTTCGGACTGACAACGACCACCGCCTCACGCACTTCTGGATAGCGAAGCAACGCGGCCTCGACCTCGGCGGGTTCTATCAGGTATCCGCGGATCTTGACAGCTGAGTCGGCACGACCAAGCAGGATCAGGTTGCCCTCATCATCCCAGCGCCCCAGGTCCCCACCACGGAATGTACGGCTACCGTCGGCATTCTCGGTGAACGTGCTGTCGGCCACCGACGGATCGAGGTAGCGCAACGCAAGGTACCGGGATGACACAGCTACTGCGCCCGCTTCGTCGAGTTCTATCCGCTTGTGCGGCGAAGGTATTCCGGCTGGAATCGCTCCGGTGGGGACTTCAGTATTCGGCGCAATGTCATAAGTTGCTATCGAACTCGCCTCCGACGACCCTACCCAGTTGGTAAACACTGCATGCGGTGCGAGCCTGCGTGCACGATGTACGTGCCGAGAGTGCGCTGCTTCGCCGGTCGTCACGATGCGGTCCAACCGCTGCAGCTCGTCACCGTGAGCCGCGGTGCACAGCGCTTCGAGGAAGGCCGGCGTCGAAACCATCACTTCCGCACCGATATCGGCGATGCGTTCGAACGCATCCCTTGGGGTTTCGCTACGGGGGTCGATCGCGACCACCTCGGCACCGCTGCACAACGAGCCGGTCAGCACGTTGAGGCCTGCTCCGAAGCTGATCGGCATGCACAGCGCCACCCGGCGTCCCGGGGTGATTCCGAATCGATCGTGCATGAGTTGTGCGTCGCACAGCCACATTCCGTTACCGTGCATCACGGCCTTGGGGGTACCGGATGAGCCCGAGGTGAACTGAATACTCGTGACATCATCGAGTCCGAAGCGATGTACACCGAGCGGTTCGGACAACGCCGACTCGGCTCGGATCTCGGTGGACTCCACGCGATATCCCGATCCCAGGGTCATGGCGAGACTGCCATTCGGATCATCCGTCAGGAGAATGTCTGGATGCCATCCCTGTTCGTCCAGAATGCGTACGATCGTCTGCACCCGGCTGGATGGTAAACCGGGATCGACAGCGACCAGCACGGAATCGGAGGCGAACGCACCCAACACGGCGGCCACCGTGCCCGGCGACATGCCGGCAGAAAGCAGAATCACGCCGGAACGATCGCCCGTATCGAAAATCGGACTCCACCGCTGCGCGGCAGCCTCGAGTTCCCCGTAGGTAATTCCACCGCGCGCGGTACGGACCGCAACCCGCTCCGACTGTTGCAACGCAGTGGATTTGAACTGATCGATTACCGACGTGAACTCGAGGGGTCGGTCGGCTACTGGGACCGGCTTCGTCAGAGACTCGGCTTGGATATCGGGTACCGGCGTACTCGCCAGCGCCCGGCGCAGAAGCCGCACAGTCGGACCGATGAGGATCAAGGTGCACACCACTTCCGTTGCCAGGTATGAATATCCCACTGCGTTAATGCCCCACCATGGGCTGGTGACTGCGATACCAGAAACAATCAGGACGCCGCCGAGGACCTGGACGGAAACCGCCAATTTGAGTTTGCGACGCAATCTGGACAACGCGCTGTAAATCGCCATCAGCGCCAGCGCAGGCAAGGTCAGGGCCATCAACCGGAGCATGGTCGTGCCGGCCTCGGCGTATTGGGGTCCCACGATGCTCAAGATCAAAGGGGCCCCTACCAAGAGGCCGGCACAACACGCCAGTGCCGCACCGCCGCACATAACCGTGAATCTCAGCGTGCACGCACGCAGGTCGGCACCCGGAGTCGAGGCAGCAGCAACGTATGGGGCGGAAGTTGCACCCACCAGCACACCGAGCGTGCTGATCACCAGCCAACAGACCGAGAAGTACGCATTCATTGTCGTGCCGAGCCTGGCCACGATGATCAGAGGCACCAGAAGTGGCACGACGACGACGACGGCGTCGATCGCATACGAGCTTGCAAAGAAGTGAAACAACTCGCTACGCGGCGGCAGGTCAGGTTCGCCACCACGGCGAGAACTCACCGGCGCGATCACGCGAAAGCCCACCAGAAAAGTGATCACGGCGGCGGGTAGCACCCACGCCCAGACAATCGCCGACCCCGTGGCGAACGGGATGAACGCCGCGACTGCCACGAGCTTCACGATCGACTGCCCGATATTTTTCGTCGCGACCATGCGGGTGCGGCCTATCCCGATGAGCACAGGGTCTTGGACGGTGAATATCGCAAGGATCATCACGCAGACCGGAAACAGCAGGGTTTCCGTTCTACCGGTGAACAACGCACTCGGCCCGAGGATCACAAAGAGGGTGCCGAAAAGCAGTGCAGCCAGGAGCACTACGGCAGATCCCGACCAGACAAGGCGTCGGGTGTGCACTCCTGCGATAGGCAAGAAGCGTTCATAGAGCCGACCGAGGCTCAGGGTGGCCAAGATGGCGATCAGCGTGGCCGAGGAGATGACTGCCGAGGCGCGACCGAATTCGGCAGTCGTATATCCCCGGGCGGCCACGGTCCAGAACACGAATCCGAGGGCACCCGTAGCGGCACTGGAAGTCATGACCGCGAATATGTCGATGCCAAGCGCGCGGCTGCGTAACCGCGATGAGCTTACTGCGGCAGGTTTCGTAACAGTGTCTTTCATCGAGAGCGGAGCCGGTGTTGAATCGGTATTCTCACCGCTCGTCGCAGAACTCGGTGATGGGCAGACCGACGTGACGAGACTCGAGCGGTACGCAGCCGAGCAGGCGATCGCCAGCCTTGAGCTCGGTGACGTTGTTGACAGTTCCACCGGGGCCGAGCAACCGCACGTGCCAGTCGTCCTGTGTGATCACATTGACGGTGGCACCATCGGGCGCAGTCGCTGTGATGGAGAGCAACGGGCGACGCTCGATCTTCACCCTACCGATCCGTACCTCACGCGCGGTGCCGTCACTCCGCACGGCCAGGATCGGTTGCCCCGCCCGTAGTTCGGATACATAGCGGGTCCGGTTTCCCGGCACGAGCACATAAGAATGCACCGCGCCGGCGTTCCAGCGAAACGGCCTGGTGGGCATATAGGGCAGCGGATGGGTTTCGCTGCAGGACAGGAACATTCCGCTGGCGAAGGAGCCAATCAGGCATCCCTCGTCGGTGTCCAGCAGTGAACAAGTGTCGATGCAGGCACGGTCCCCCATTCCGATGTGTTCGACACCGGTGACTATGAGTTCGACGAGCGGGGCATCATCCAGACGATGCGAAACCACCCGGGCCAGGGTCGCCACATCGTCGGCTGCGGTCGGAGCGAGAAGCAGACCGTCAGAACCATGTTCAAGCACAAGCTTGACGATCTCTGCATCGGTGATGTCATTGACGACGGTAACCGTACGTCCGCCCGAATTCTCGGCGGCGGCAATGACAATCTCCAACGGGATTTTGGTGGGGTCGGTGAACGTAAGCACCGTCCAAGGCACCACGCGAACAGCGTCGCATGCCGACTGAAGGGTGCGGGCATCGGAGACGACCAGTTCGGTTCCGAGCTCGCCTTGCGCGGAGAGCCCCGGCTCAACGGCGGTCGCCCCGTTCATCAGGACCACATCGACTTCGAGCCGCGTCAGATCACCGGGCTCGATGACTTGATCTACGGCGAGCACGCGGCGAATCGTCGGCGGCAAATCGCTGAGCAGCATCGGATCGTCGGACACGATGCCATCGATCCGATGATGAATCGCGGCCTGAACAACAGCCTCTCGCAATTCTGCGGCTACCCCGCGCACGTCGATCCAGGCGAAGTGGTCTTCGCGCCGGTCCGGTCCGGTTCCTGCGGCAGGAGTGATGTTATCGGTGACGATTTCGGTTACGTCGGTCACGGGCAATCCTTGAAGGTGCTAGGAGAAAGCTGGAAACAGATCAGGCGGATTCGAGTTTGGCAGACAGCGTCCGCGCTGCGGGTCCGCGGCCGTCGTGAAGCTGACGGGACAATTCGGCGGCGACTCGATGAGGGTCGTGGGCGCCGAAGATCGATCGGCCGAAACTCAGCCCGGCCACTGAAGTCTCGGCGACCTCGGTGCCCAGTGCGATGGAGGCATCGTCATTCTCGCTTGCCGGCCCGCCAGCTACCAGGATCGGCAGTGGGCAGGAGTCGACCACGGCGTTCATGGCGTCGGGGCTACCCGCATAGTCCAGCTTGACGATATCTGCACCGAGATCGGTGGCAATGGCAGCCAGATGTGACAACGTGTCGACCAGTTCAGCGCGCGAGCCCATTTCCGGACCGCGGGCGTACATCATGGCCAGAAGCGGAATGCCCAAAGCTTCGCAGGCTGCGGACACCACACCAAGGTCGGTTAATTGTGTTGACTCAGTTGATGATCCGATGTTGACATGGACGCTGACCGCATCGGCTCCCAGCCGTAGACATTCCTCGACGGATCCTACGAGCACCTTACTGGTGCGGTCGAGTGCGAGTTCGGTTCCCGCGGACAGATGTATGACGAGACCCATCTCGGTGAAGTGCACCGGATTGATCGATCGAGCGCGACCCTTGTGCACTACGACCGCGTTAGCGCCGGCGGCGGCCAGCATGGCCGCGGTGCGATCGGCGTGGTCGGCTTTTCCGAGCGGACCGATCGTCACCGAGTGATCCATCGGGACCACCAGAGCGCGGCCACTGTGCGGACTGAATATGCGGGACAGGCGAATTCGCTTCCCCGTGTCGCCACGCCGACGCCAAGCGCGGTTCTCCAGCATGAGACTCTCCGATCCGAATACTACCCAGACAACCCGGCTAGGTTAGCCTAACCTCGGCTCCTCGTGGCAGCTACGTCCAGGAAACCCCAAGAATTAGCTGAAATCGCAAACTACCGGGCGACGCGCGCGAGATATATCGCCTGTCGCAAGCGTCGTGGGCGCTCCGTCAGACAGCAGGAGCGTTGGACTGCAGCGCAAACCACGCCACAGCCACTCAGCAAGGACTTGAGCCGAAGTCAAAAATGTGACGCTGGTCACGCACGCTGAGGTAGACCTTAAGATTTCCTGTGTCTCCATTACCGTGCTCGTCAGGATGGGGTTCAACAGAACTCCGTGACGTCTAGGGCTTCCGAAACAGCTTGTGTTTTGGTCCCGAACAATGCGAGAAAGCGACCAAATCTCCAGTGACTGAACTGGTTCCAGGCCGTCGCGACGGCCGATCTGACGACAAGTTTCTTGGATACGGCGCCAACGGTGGGATCGCCTCCCCCATATCTGACGGCGAGGCGCCCGGCGCGGGAGGCTCCGAGGAGCCCACCGTTACCGTCATCATTCCGACTCTCAACGAGTCACGCAATCTGCCCTATGTGGCCGAACGGATGCCCCCGGTGGAGCAGATCGTCGTGGTCGATGGTGGATCGACAGACGACACGATGGCAGTCGCGCGCGAACTATGGCCTGACGCAACCATATTGCATCAGACTCGGAGCGGCAAAGGCAACGCGTTGGCCTGCGGCTTCGAGGAGGCGACCGGCGACATTTTGGTGATGCTCGACGCGGACGGTTCCACCGATCCCGCTGAGATCCCGCTGTTCGTCGATGCTTTGGTGCGAGGTGCGGATCTCGCCAAAGGCAGCAGATTTAGCTCCGGCGGCGGGAGCGACGACATCACCAAGTTCCGCCGTCTCGGCAATTGGGGACTGAACTGGTTGGTCAACAGGATCTTTCAGACGTCATTCACCGATCTATGCTACGGATACAACGCTTTTTGGCGGCACGCGCTAGTGACTCTCGATTTGCCTGCCACAGATTTGACCGAACCGCAGTGGGGTGACGGGTTCGAGGTCGAAACGGTCATCAATGTCCGAATTGCCCGCAGCGGCTTGCTGATCAGTGAAGTTGGCAGCTTCGAAGGAAAACGAATCCACGGCCGCAGTAATCTCAATGCATTCAGTGACGGGTGGCGGGTGCTACGCACCATCGGCAGGGAAAGACGCGAACACAAGGCCGTTGGTAGCCGCATCTCGGTTGGTCCGCGCTGACGTTGCACGAAATGTAGCGACTCTCGAGTTCACCCGCGGCCACGCTGCCGCGGGTTTTCTCGCTGTTAGTGGACGTCCGGCGTCCAGAGTGTTTGCACTCTCGACCAATTCGATGGTGATGGTGGCGCCTCATCTGCGGGTTGAGCAACTCGACCTGCGCCCGAAACTACTTCCATGGCGGCGTTATCGAAGCAGTCGCCTACGTGCCGAACGAGCCGGGTGCGGCAGTGAGTTTGGTCAACCTCCAGGCTCGGCGTGCCCTGGATCCATCCAGGGCAGAAGGCGTCTGAGAGATCTCAGTCTGACCAGGGCCCGCTAGAACCCTATTCAGTCGCCTTCTCGGTCGTCTTCCACGGCGTCCACGTCCACTTGTCTATGTAGGAGGCGAAGCTCTTGTGCCGGAAGATCACGGTCTCACCGTTACGGTAGACCAACTCCCACCTTGTTGACTTGTACAAGTAGCTTTGGAACTCCGCCACGGCCTGTGGTCGAAACAGATCGTAATAGCGGATCGCGTTGTTGGATTGCGCACTGAACATGATATAGCTGTCGTACGGATGATGCCGTGCCGTCCATTCCACCCCGCTGAGCTGTTCCGCCGTTGGGAAGTCCGACTTTTTGCCGGGAACCTCCTGGTATTCAAATGGCTGATCATAGCTGGGATTGCGCAGCGTGAGGCGCACATATTGTTCACCGGTACGCGTCGGCAAGCCACCGGGACCCATTCTCATAATGCGGGTGCCGGGCTCGGCTGCCTTCGTGAGTGCATCCATGAGGGCGATTTGTTCACGGGTTTCCAAGAAGATCGGCCACAGAGAAACGTAAACATTGGCGTTCATGCCCGCGAGCGTGGCCAACGTAAGCCACGCGGTCGCTGCCCCTGTGGCGACGCGGTGTCCGCCCCCGGACCTGCCGATAGCCAACACCAGGACCGGCGCGATGAGAAGTGCAACTCCCAGGAGCCCGTAGAGGAATACGCGGAAGATAGCCTCACCGCCGTAACTCTGCCCCAATAGCAGCAGCAACGGTGAAAACGCGATGATGCACAGTGAGAGCACCGGCCGCCGGTGCCGGCGTAGCCATACCGCCGCCGCCGCCGCCGAGACGAACATGGCCGCAGACAGTGAACGGCACACCACTGAGGTAAACAACTTGGCTTGACTACTATCGGGACGATAGTTGCTCTCGGCATTTTGGAGTGGATTCGAACCCGAAAAAATACTGTAATCAGATAACGAATCCATGTTTCGAGCTACGAACAACCCGGCCATAAGTGCCATCACCACCAAAACCCACCACGGTTTGGCACGCTTGGTGATGACCAACAGCCCGCCGGTGAGCAACAGCCAGAATGGGGTCAACTGGTGAGTCGGGACTATGGCTGCAAACGGAATGAGCGCCAGTATTCCTGCGGTACGCGACTCGATGGATAACAAGAGCAGCGCCAGCACCCCGAACGCCAGGACGATTGTCCACGCCTGCGGCGCAAAATAGTCCTGGGCCACCCAGTTCAAGATTTCTACGATGAAGGCTGCGGTGAGAGCCACACGCCAGCCGGCCTTAAGCACCCGCGCAGCACTGAACACGATCAACGCGATGAGTATGTGCCAAATCGGCGTGCAAACATGCGCCAGCGTGATCGGCGCCAACCCGGTTATCTTGCTGAACCACGCCATGATCACGAAGAACCCGGGCCACGCTGCGTATATGTCAGTTTCGTAGGGTTGGATGGCGCCGTGGGTGACGATGTAGTCGACGATAGCAATGTGCTTGTACGACCAGTCGAGCAAGGGAACCTCGGTGCCCACAGCAGTTGTAAGCCGACCGACCACAATCACGGTTCCCAGCGCCAAAATCGCCGCAGGACGGTGTGCGGAACGAATCGCCAATACGAACGCGAACGCGCCCAGCACAATGGCGACGGCCAGTAAAGGACCGGTTCCGGAGAAGAGCAAACCGTACAGGCTGGCTTCGACACCCGGCAACCCAGGGATGCTGGCAGCCCACACCACCAGAGCCACAACACTTATCAGTATGGACGGATTGGTTAGTGCCGCGCGCCAAGGAATCGGAGGTAGCCGGACCTCGAATCGGCGGGGTCTGGGCCAGCTATTTTTCCGGTACCACAGCACACAACTGAGACCCACCGCGACTATGCAGAGAATAAGGATTCCACGCGGATGCCAGCGGTAAGACCATATTGCGCCGACGGTGATCATCGTGATCAACGACATACCCAGTACCGGGATCAGGCCTAGCCGTGCGCGCGCTGGGATGTTGACCCAGGTGAGCAGCGCTGCACCGGGCGCCAAGACAATGAATGCGGCCAGCAGCAGTCCGCGCACCGCCGCGGGAAGCGGCAGCAGAGCCGCGAGCCCCAAGACGGCGCCTACCGCCGCCACATCAGCGGGGCGGGAAGGCTTACGAGTGGTGCGAGACTGCTTCGGCAACACTGCCTGAACAGCATTTGCGACGGGGGCTTCGGGCGTCAATGTCATCGTCGTCCTCATTTCACAGCACCCTGCGACTGCGCCGGATGAATTTTGAGCGGTTCGGCTCGCCGGCCCTCCCGCCGACCGCGCCAAAGTGCCCATGGCCCACCAAGGACCGACAGGACTTCGGTGCTACCAACGCTGCTCGGTACCGCATGGTCAAATCCACTGCCCGCAGTGGCGATCGCACCGTATGCGGCTACGAACCGGGCCGTCGTGCTGAACCGCCGACGCGCCACCGCCAAAGCGCGACGCCGCTGCTCGCGATCAAGAGCGATCTTGGTCAGCCACGCGCCGAGGCCGACTCCGTACCCCTTGGCTTGCGCCATCAGTGCATCGGAATCGCTGCGATGCCGATGCCAAACAATAGCTGCAGGTTCGTTGATCAATGTGTGGCCTGCCGCGATCACGCGGTAGAACATGTCGATATCCTCGCCGCCCCGAGCCGCGGTACCCGCGCCCAGCGCTTCGTCGAATCCGCCGAGTTCGATGGCGTGGGTTCGCTTGACCGCGAAGTTCGCACCAGTACCGTACTGCCCTATTTGAAATGGGAAGAGCGGCAGATTCTCTGGCGGATCCGCGAGGCAGAAACGGCGCGGCTTCAGCGAGATTGCCCAGGAGACCCGCTGGTCAAAGTATGCTTGTGCCGCGGTACGCAATTCTCCGCTGGGCACCATACCGCACACACATACGGCGTCAGGATACGACGAGAATCCACGCAGAAGACCGTGCAACCAACGCGGGTCCACGGTGACATCGTCATCGGTGAACGCCACAATGTCATGGTTGGCAGCGCGCATTCCGGCGTTGCGCGCATTGGACAGTCCGGCGACGGGTTCTACGATTCGGCGTACTCGCGAGTCACCGAGTTCCTCGACAACCCGGGCGGTGCCATCGGTGGTAGCGGCATTGTCGACCACTACTACTTCGAAGTCCGGATAGTCCAGTGCCGTTATCGACGCCAACGCACGCGCAAGATCATCAGGCCGATCACGAGTACACAACACAACGGAAATGGGTTGCACGGCAATGTCGTCCGCCGAGCCATCGGCGGTCGGTATGTCAGGCACCGGCACCTTGGCGGTGCCTTCGACGATGTCACTCTCAACGAATGCCACTGGGTCCAAGCCATGTCGCAGCAGAATCCGGGCCCGTCGATAATTCTCGGCGTATAGCGGTTCGACGATCACGTACCCTCTGGCGACGTCGTCGCGGTCGATATCGAGCCAGCCGATCCACCGAGTGTGGGGTCCGCCGTCGCAATCGCCTGTCTTGGGCATGGCTGGTGGAATAACACGAGCAGTCATCGCGTGGTCACCCGTACCCAATCGACGAGCATGGTGGTCGGGAAAGTGGTGTCGTCTGCCGAGCCCGGCCAATCGCCACCAATGGCGAGGTTGAGCAGGAGATAAAATGGTGCATCGAACACCCAGGTGGCGCCCGGCTTCAAGTTGAACGGCGTGATGATGGCCAGGGTGACGTTGTCCACGCCGGTCACAATGCGTTCAGGAGTGCGGTCCACCCAGTAGGTGTGGAACTGACCCGCCAACGGGAACGGCGCCGGTCCTGTTGCCGAGATCTCTTGTCCGCGAACTGAACCCCCGTCCGGGGCGTGCACACCGGTGTGGTATTCGGAGGCGTCATTCAGGGTTTCGATGACATCGATCTCACCGGCGGCCGGCCATCCGACCGCATTGATATTGGCGCCCAGCAGCCAGAAGGCCGGATGCACTCCGGTGCCAGCAGGCAATGCAATACGTGCCGCAGCCCGACCCGTGGTAAAGGCGAACGATGGTGCGGTGGTCAGGCGTCCGGACACAATACGGTTTCCGTCGCGGCGGGCGGTTATGGCGAGGTGACCGGCACCATCCAGACCGACGGTGCTTGGATCGGCAGTGTAAATCTGTGCTTCGTTGTTGCCCCAGCCGCCACCACCGGTATCGATATGCCAGGCCGGCCCAGGCAAAGTACCTGCAGGTCCGTCAAAGTCGTCGGAGAACAAAATACTCTCCTGCGGGTCAGGGTCGGCCCAGCTGACGATGCTCGGCAACATGCATCCGATCAGCAGCATCGACGATGCCACCACGGCAATGCGCCTCGCGAGGCGCAGGCACCCTCCCGGTCTTCGGAGTCTCATTTCGCTGTGACCTCATCGGCGCTGTCGATCCGCGCTGCGTGACGAGGTACTGATGCTTCCGGCCTGTTGGAATCTTGTGTGTCATCGCCGGTGCGGCTGCGATCGAACCAGCTCAACACGATAAGCGACACAAACACTGAATAAACCACCAGGCGGTCGACGCCTCCTTGTCCTAGGCTCAGGGTGGATCCACCCAGGTAGGCGAAGTATCCGACGATCGCGACGAGACCCGCGATGGTAGCGAAATAGCGTGCCTTTGGCGGCAACTCGGTTGAGCTGCTCGATCCAATAAGGAAAATAGCGACAGCACCCAGGACCATGAAAATTATCATTGCGCCGGAATGTGCTGGACCATCTTGTTTTTCGGTGACAACACCCGCGTAGCCGAGGCCTACTCCGGCTGCTGCCAGCAGAATACAGTGCGGATAGGTGACAGCCTTACGCACAGCCCAGGACAGCGCCACGGCAACCACAGCCAATCCCGCGATCACCAGGGCAACGTTCATGACCGGATAAAGCCGGCTACAGGGCCAGTTGCCTTCTGGTCCGCAGAACGGCACACCCAGTGCACCGATACCGATGGTTCGGTATCCGTAGTAGCCACGCCAGGTTGCCGAAACCACCCACTCAGCAATGAAGAAGAGCAGGGTGGTCAACGCCGCAATGAAGGCAAAATTCCGGTGGTTCAGTGCATTTCGAATTCTGCTCATCAGAAGAGATCCTTTCGGGACGAGCCGGTGGCCAAAAATTGGATCAGCCCGATGACAACCCCGGCAGTGGTGAGCGCAGATCCGCCGACAAACGTCAACGCGCAGCTGGGTATCCGGCGGCACTGCCACAAGCCCGAGGCAGGGATCCTTGCGATGTCTCCGCGTTCCTTGGCCGGCACAGAACCGATCGCGTTGAGTAGCAGCGCCCGCTGTGCAACGGCGAAACCGCGCGCCACGATATTCAAAGCGATGTCTTGGGCGCAGGCGTGCACCTGATGCGCAGGGCTCATGGAAACGACGACTCCGGAGGCGGGAAGTGGGCGCGACAGCACGCGCTGCATTTTGAGCAAGGCTAGCCTAACCTATTTGGCGACTAAGTTGTGCATTCGCGTTCCGATCGAGGTCAACGCCGTGCTGATCTGGTCGACATCGAAGACGTTGTCGTGGAACTCAGCCGTCAAACACAGGTTGCCCGATGTCCACGTCGAGGTGACGGTGACTCCCTCGGCACACATCGGATCGCTGGCGACCAGCGTGCGGGCCGCGGCGCGATCGGTGAACGGCCAGCGATGGGTCACCGCGCGCATGACATTGGAGTGCAGGAGTCGAACGCGAGGACGCAGCGGATGCGGTTCGGCGATCTCAGAGCGACTCCGCCGCGCCTTCATGGAGCTGACCAGAAGGTTGGCGACGGGCCGACCGCTGCTGGCGGACCGATTTATATCTGCCTGCAGCTGGACGGGACCACGACCACCGCCGATCTCGAAATCAAGACCGGCCGAAGCCGAGGCGAGGGTGCCCGGGCGCGTGCCCAGGTATCGACGAACGTCGAACGGTATCTTCACGATGTCGTCGACCTCCAAACCGACACCTACCAGACTTTCCCATAGGGCATACGTGCACAAGGCCATCAGGCTGACGCCCGGCATGGTCGTATCGCGGCGCCGCCGTAGTTCGGCGACGAATTCCGCTGGAAATCCTACGAAGTGGGTGGCGGACGATCCGGTGAAGCGCGGAGTACTCGAATCGACTCCGGTATACGGCACCGCGCGGCGCGGTCGCTGCCGGTAGAGGCTGAGCAGTTCCGCCACGCGCCGCGGATCGGAACCGAAGGTTCGCAATCCTGCACTGAGCAGCGGCAGCGAAGGGTATCGGTACTGCCGCGGGAACTCCAGGTCCTGCGGGGCGACAACGCCCAGCAACACGTCGACCAGCGTACGGATGAACTGGACGTCGCCCAGGCCGTGGTTGAAGTCGATGGCCAGGTGATCGCCGGCGCGCAGCACACGAATACCGTCGCCACACCCGTGTGTCCGCATTGCCCGGACCCGTGCAATTAATCGCGTGGGCTCGGCCTCCGGAGGCAACGGATCGGTACTGGTGATGACATCAGCTCCATCCACCCGAATTATGGGCCAGCGGTTGGTGTTTGACGCAGGCTGCAGGCAAAGCCTGGCGGGCGGTCCGAGATCGGCCAGCGCATTGTAGCGGTCGATGATATCGCTCAATGGCGGCAGCTCAAGTGGTCCGATCAGGACAGTGCAGCGACGCAGACTGTGTTCAGTGTCCAGGGCGGCGACGCGAACCCGCTTGACGGCTTCACTAGGACTCATCAGGTTGGTCATGATGAGTCGGTCATAGCCAGTGGCAGACCTGAACAAATTGGCGCTCCGATGGCGACGATCAATGGGTATTACCGAGATGCAAGCGGTTTCACCGCGAATTCCGAACTGGGGTGGCCCCCCGGTTGTTTGGTCGAGGGGCCACCCCGTCATCGATCCGGCGTTACTCGTTGCCCCCGGACTTGCCGCTGGCCGATTCGGAGCCGGTCTTGGCACTCCGAGCCTTGGCCTTTCCGGCCTTATCCGCAGACTTGGTGGAGTCCGACTTGGCACCGGTCTTAACGCTGCCGGACTTCGTGCTGTCCGACTTGGCGCTATCCGACTTGGCGGCATCAGACTTCGCGGAATCCGACTTGGCACGGGTCTTAACGCTGCCGGACTTCGTGCTGTCCGACTTGGCGCTATCGGACTTCGCGGAATCCGACTTCGCGGAATCCGACTTGGCGGCGTCAGACTTGGCGGCATCAGACTTCGCGGAATCCGACTTGGCGGCATCAGACTTCGCGGCGTCAGTGCTGTTGGTGTCGGAGGTGTCCGACGCACCGACGGCACTCTTGGTGGTATCGCCGGCCTTTGTCTCGTCGACCTTTGTCTCGTCGACCGCTGTGGTGTTCACGGCAGGAGCCGCCGAGTCGGCCGCCTTTGCCACGTCGGCGTCAGCCGCGGCCTTGCTCGGGACCAGCGCCTTCAAGCTGGCAGCCAACTTAGAAGGTGCCGCACTCGTGGAGGCCTCGGCGGGGTCGACATCCAACGTCACCAACTTGTCGGATGCGGGGAGGGCTGTCGAAGCGGCATCCGTACTGGCAGTCTGAGTCTGCTCGGTGGACTGCTCAATCGGAGCAGTCAGCCCCCAGGTGAGGTTCCTTGGAACCGTGAACAACAGCGTCTCGAGGGTGCCATCCTTGGTGAGCAGGCCCGGCCAGCCGCCAACGCCCGGGTCAAAGCTGGCGGATGGGGCATAGCCTTCGAAGTAGGCGCGGAGGACCTTGGTCGGCAGATTGACAAGACCGCTACTCACGGTCTCCCAATCCTCGTCGTTCGCTGCCGCCACGACCTCATCGAGAGCTTCGGTGAGCTGGAAGGTAGCACCGATCACCGGGGTCAAGATCGCCTGCGAGTACATGGTCAGGGCGTCGCTGCCGAACAGTGCCTCGTACGTCCTTGCGAGCCTGGGTGCACCCAGAGTGTCGAGAATGTCACTCGGAATGGCGGCAACGGTTTGCATGTTCCAGCCAGCGCTAGAGCCCAGGCTGAACAGAGCCCACCAGTTGAACTCGGCGTACGCCTCGGTGAACTCGCCGTTGGCGAGATGCGTTGCGACAGACTCCAATACTCCCGGCAGCTGCTCCAACCCACCGCCTGCCGAGTCTCCGGATATTAAGCCCGAGAGAGTGCTTTGCAGAAAGTCACTGATGGCGGTGCCATATCCGGGCAGATCGGCGGCGACCTGCTGCCAGCCGTCAGTGTTGGTCAGCGCCGTTTGCAGCTCGGCGAGGATATCCGGACTCCCGTCCGCGACCTCCAGCGCCAATGTCGGATATAGCGTGGGGATCAGGTCGAGACCGTACTGCACGTGCCCTGCAGCCGTCTCCAGCGTGCTCTGCAAAAGGGAGAATGGCCCCTCGGCTGCGGACAGCTGGACGGCACGGTTCTGAATCTCGGTCAAGGTCGGTGCCAGCTGCGCTGACGGCGTGATGGCCATGACGGACGCACCGGCCACCGCGACGCCGGCAAGCATGACTCGTCGACCTAGTGGATTGACCGGTGTCGAGCGAGGCGAAAAATATCGATCCGCATGATCGGTAATAGCGAGCTCCATGGTTCTCCTGTGGAGTGGCGTGAATGTGTATGGGGACGGCCAGCCGTGAACCGGCCGTGCGAAGATTAGCTGAGCCTATCCTTAATTTCAACACCTACCTGATTTGCCAACGCTGCACTCATCCGCACTATCTGACAAAATCCTGTACGGACTTTGCGGGCGTTTTAGGAGCTGTCCTGCAGTTCTGCCCGTGAGCGGACTTGTTGCCGATCCAACCTACGGATAGCGCCAGGGCGTCGGGAACGGCAGCCCGAAGTACACCTCGGCCATGGCCTCCTGCTCGGCTGCCGAATGTGTCCAGCGCTGCAGCCTGGCCCGCCGCAACTGCCAGTCCACCGGGTCGTCGGTGAACCGATGCAGCGTCGTGGTCAGCGCGGCCGAAAAGGCTTGGGCCTGCCAGATTCTGGGCAGTGCGACCGAGCTGTAGTCGTCAAGATGATCACGCCGACCAGTCCGATAGAACGCACTCAGGGCGTGAGATAGCACGCATGCGTCGGACATTGCCAAGTTGAGCCCCTTGGCACCGGTGGGCGGGACGATATGCGCAGCATCACCGAGCAGGAACAACGAGCCGTACTGCATGGGCTCGGTGACCACGCTGCGCAGCGGCGCCAGGCTACGTTCGATGATCTCGCCGGTCTCAAGCGGAGGCCAGTCATCGCTTTCGCTGCGTCGCTGCAGCTCCTTCCAGATTCGATCGTCACTCCACTCGGCCAGCGTCGTCCCGGGCGGCACCTGCAGATACTGCCGAGTGATGTCCGGCCCACGCATGCTGTGCAGGGAGAGTCCGTCGGGGTGAGCGCAGTACATGCCCTCGGCGGTTACCGGGGTGGTGTGCGCGAGGATGCCAAGCCAGGACGCAGGATAGCTTCGGTGGTACCGAGCGAGCGCCTGCGGAGGTGGCAACGTGGCCGAAATCCCGTGAGAGCCATCGCAACCCGCGACAAAATCACACCGCAACCGGTGCACCTGGCCATCGGCACGGTAGTGCACCACCGGGCAGTTGGTGTCGATACCTTCGACGGTGACCTCGGATGCCTCGAACACCAGGGGGCGCCCAGTGCTGACCCGAGCGTCGATGAGATCCCGCACGATCTCAGCCTGACCGTAGACGTAGCTGTGCCGGCCGCAATGTTGGTGCAGATTCAGGCGATGCGTGCGACGGTCGAATCGGATGAAGAATCCGTCGTGCACCAGGGCGCGCTCGGCAAGCCGGCCCCCCACACCGATGTCGGTGAGCAGGTCGACGGTGACCTGCTCGAGCACACCTGCGCGGACACGCCCCTGCACGTAGTCACGCGACCGGTTCTCGAGCACGACGGAGTCGATACCCTGCAGATGCAGCATCTGGGCCAGTGCTAATCCAGCGGGTCCGGCGCCGACTACGGCGACCTGGGTGCGCAACGGTCTCCCTGATTCTGTTCGTTGGGTCTTGACGCATTACCACCGGGGCCGAAATAGCATGCCCCGGATTCGATTAGAGAACCCTAGCCGCTATCAGCATGCACCGGTGGGCCACCTCAAGCTCCGCGGGTGCATTCCATGGAGCTTGGAAAGACACCCGCTGCTACACCTTCAGCAACGCTGCACCGTAGGCCTCAACCCAACAGAAAATTAGGCTAGCCTCCCCTATTTGGGTGCGGGGATCATGGGGATCCGGCCCAGAAGACGGAGGTTCAGCACATGAGGGTATGCGTCGTCGGGGCGGGTCCATGCGGGCTGACAACTATCAAGCAGCTCCTGGACGAAGGTCACGAGGTCGTCTGTTTCGACAAGAACCCTGACGTCGGAGGTATCTGGCTTCGCAGCGAGGGCGACGAAGACAAGGCCAAGGCGTTCGACAACCTGCACTTGACCATTTCCATCAAGCTGATGGCGTACTCGGACTACCCGTTCCAAGGTAAAGACCGGGTGATCTACAGTCGCCGCGAATACTTCGAGTACCTCAGAAAATACGCCGACCACTTCGGCCTCAACGACCACATCCGGTTCGACAGCGAGGTAACCGACATCCGCCGGGAGTCTGATGGCTGGACAGTGTCGGTGCGTCACGACGGCGTCGAATCCGACGAGAAGTTCGGCGCAGTCGCCATCTGCTCCGGGCCATTCAAAACCCCGAACCGTGCCATTCCGGGACTGGAACACTTCACCGGCGAAGTAGTACATTCCGCTGAATACCGCAACAATGAACGTTTTCGAGGCAAACGAGTCCTCATCGTCGGACTGGCCGAATCCGGCGCCGACATCGTCCGTGAAATCGGCGACGTCGCAGAAACCTGCACGTTGTCAATCCGGTCCTACACCTACTTGCTTCCCAGGGTGTACAACCGCAATCAAACGACCGATCACGGCACCGTGCGTGCCCACCACCACGAGATTTGCGGACGGTCTTCCTCGTATCCGCTTGTGCCGGAATCGTTCTGGGGTCGCAGCGCCGCGGCGAAGACACTATTTCGCATCATGTCGGTGATCTACGGTTTCGCGGGTGTGGCTCTGGGCGCCTTCCGGCTCCTCCGGAGCAAGATGTCTGAGCGCTGGCGCCCGGTTCTGCCTGACATCAACCCGCTCGGTGAACCTGCCGATCCCGCCAAGATCGATATCGGGACTCTCGACAATGCCGAGAACTGGGACATGATCAGGACTTGGAATCACCGATCCCACCCGGACGGAAGCTGGGCTCAGCGGGGCATCTTCTGCAAGAACGTCAGCTTCATCCCGGGCATCGTCAGCGGTCGAATCATGCTCAACGACACGGGAATCGACAAGTCCGACGGCAACATGGTCCACTTCCGCGACAACACGGTCGGAGAATTCGACACCGTCGTGTTGTGCACCGGCTACACCCAGGATTTCTCCATCGGAGACCTGGACATCAAAGAGGAGAACGTCCGCAACCTATACAAACATTTCCTACACCCCGAACACGAAGGAACGGCGGCCTTCATTGGTTTCGTCCGACCCTTCTCAGGGGGTATACCGATCTGCGCGGAGATGCAGGCCCGCCACTTCGCACGGGTCTGCAGTGGCAAACAAAGACTTCCCGACAATCTCGACGAGGTCATAGGCCGCGACAAGGAGTGGGAAGAGTACTGGACGGCATTGAGCCCGGGGCACACCGAAGCCACACCGTCGCAGATCCTCTACCTGGACGACCTCGCGCGAGAGATCGGCTGTCTGATACCGATGTGGCGGATGATCCTCAACCCGAAGCTGTTCATCCAGCTGTGGTTCGGCAGCTTCAACCAATCCAGCTACCGGATCGTCGGGCCACACAATCGGGGTTCAGCCGCACTGGCCGACCTGTATTCCGAACCGGTCACCGATTGGCTCAATAACGCGCTGCGACTGTCGGTACTGCAACTGATGCCGTCGTCTGTTCACCCCCGCGACAACGTCTGATGCCACTCGGCAACACCCTGCAGGCCCTGGTCACTCTCGCAGTGATCGTGATCGCGTCGGTATTTCTCGGGAACCTGTTCGCCAAGTTCGGCCAGCCCCGGGTCCTCGGCCCGATCACACTCGGCATCGTGGTCGGGAGCGCTGTTGCTGTATCCTCGGAACCGGCTCGGACGACGCTGATTTCGTCGACATCACGGTTTCTGCTCGATGTCTCCGGAACCGCTGCATTGCTGCTGCTGATGTTCGCGGTGGGTCTGGAACTGCGCACCTACCGCACAACAGAGGAGGCATCGGTCGGCTGGCGCGTCGTTCCGAGTGTCGCGCTTCCAATCGTGGTCTGCACCCTCGCGGCGTGGCCGTTCGCCATGCGCCTCAGCGCCTCCGGTGATTCGGAACGGTACGGCTGGCTTTTCGCCGGTATCGCGCTCGGCGTCACAGCGGTGCCGGTCCTGGTCATGATCGTCAAAGATCTATGTATCGGGTCCCGGCCCAGCGCACGGGCGGCGCTTGGCATCGCGGTCAACACCGATGGCTGCGCGTGGATCTTGGTGACCGTTCTGATCGTGCTCAGCACCAACCTGTCAGCCGTATCGATTCTCAATCTGGTCACCGGTGCGGGCCTGCTGCTCATCGTCATCTTCGGCGCACCACGGGTTATCCGGCGGAACCCACGGGTGAATCAGGGTGGCGGACTGGTGGCCACGATGATCGTCACGGCGCTGACCGGTGCCGCAGCAACACAGTTCCTCGGATTTCACCCTGCGATCGGAGCTGTCATCGCCGGCTTCTCCTTTCCAGCCGGAACGGCCAATGCCTCGTCGGAGAGAACGTTGAATTCGATCATCGATGTGCTGCTGCCGGCATTCTTCGTCAGCGCGGCAATGTCGGTTCCGGTGCAGACGCTTCGCGACCAGGTGAGCTGGGGCGGGCTGGGATGCCTAGTGGTCCTGACCATCGCGGCGATACTCTCCAAGATCGCAGTCGGGTTCATGTTCGGGGCGATGTATCGGTGGCCCTGGCGATCGGCAGCTGAGCTCGGAGTGTTGCTCAATTGTCGCGGTGTCACCGAGATCGCCATCGCTTCAGTCGGTTTTGGCGCCGGTTTGATCAGCCCATTTGCTTTCGCGGTGCTGTGCGCACTGGCGCTCGTCACCACGACGCTGACTGTGCCGCTCTACCGCGCGTTTACCCGCTCACCCCAGCCGCCCGACGGGGCCCACGCCGTGGCGGAACCCTCCCGCGGGTTGATGAAAGGTCTGACACCACTATGAAGAAACCTGAACCTCTGGTCACGAACAGACGCTCCTTCCTCCAATCAGGACTGGTAATACTCGCCGGTGTAGGTGGCGTAGCAGCCTGTACCAGCAGCGGCTCGGCCAGTGAAGGCCGCACATCATCTCAGCCGCCGATCCCCGATCCGCAAGAGGCCGAGAACTATCTGCTCTACCCGGATCTCGTCTATACCGAGTCAGAGCCGGTGGGGCGAGCACACTTGCTCGACGTCTATGTTCCCCGCGACGCGGCCGGTCCCTTTCCCGTCCTGATCCACCAAATGGGTTCGGCGTTCCGCGCGGATGACTCCAAAGGCAACCCGCTGCGAGACCTGCGGCACCAGATTGATTCCACGCCGGACACCGAGTCCGATAGTAGATCCGATGTCGACCCTGACGAAGCGAGCCTGTTGTACGGGGCGAAGCAACTGGCGAACCTCTGGGCGCCCAAAGGCTACGCCGTGGTCGGTTTGAATGTACGCAACAGCAGCCAGAGCAAGTTCCCCGGCCAGATCCACGACGCCAAAGCCGCGATTCGTTACCTGCGGGCGAACGCCAAGACATTGGGCCTCGACCCCAACCGCTTCGCCATGATGGGAGCCAGCAGCGGCGGATGGGTTTCCCTGATGGTGGCGTTGACGGCAGGTGATCCAGAATTCGAGGGAAACCTGGGCAACCAGAATGAATCGAGTTCCATACGGTCGGTGATCGCCTTGTCCAGCCCAAGTGATTTCCTTCAGATGGATGCCCACCGGCCGCCCGGCGGGCACCTACACGAAGTACCGGATTCTCCGGAGTCGGAGCTGATGGGCTTTTCCATCCAAACCGACCCGGCAGCGGTCGAAAAGGCGAACCCGGCACGGTATGTACGCTCCGACAGTCCTCCGGCGTTTATCGCTCACGGCATCGGCGACCTGTTCGTCCCCTACAACCAAGCCGAGCTATTGTTCGATGCATACGTTAAGGCTCGCGCCACCGCCAATATGACGCTGATCCCCAATGCCGGACACACCGACAGTTACCTTGCAGATCCGAACTATTCGACAGACTGCACCCTGCTCTACACCCGCGGCGGATATACGACGACCGAAACCGGGCACGCACCGACGTTCGACGACTTGCTCTCATTCTTGGACAAGCACCTTCGCTACTAAACACCCCGGTACTGCCTGACCTACGACGGCGACGCCGGGCCCGCCGACGACGAAACCGCACTGGCGCAAGCCCGTACGGCGGTGCGGGCCTGGCCGGCCGAGCTGACCGAAGGCAAGGCCGTGCTGGAATTCGCGGTGATCTCGACGGACACCGCTACGGAATGCGCCCAAGGCTCCTCTGCAGGAAGGACATCGCCGGCCAGCCGGCGATGCGGTCGGCCTCGACGAAGGAGCCGAAATCATGAGGGACGTCTTGGTAGGTATACGGAATGTCGATACCCACATTGCGCAGATCTTCGATCAAGGTCTCCACCCGCTCGCCGTTGGTCGGCCCTGCGACCGAAATGACGTGAAAGTCCGCGGTTTTCCGACCGTCCACGAACGGCATATAAGCGTTCGAGTCGCGAGCCATCGCCCCGTCGACCGACCACGTGGCGGCGAACATTTTCGGGTACTTCAACGCAAACCGTATCGCCCCGTGCCCGCCCATTGAGAATCCGACGAGCAACCGCTGCGCCGGCCCCTGGGTGACCCGGTAGCTCGATTCGATATGAGGGATGAGGTGATTGATGAAATTATCCTCCGCGGGGCCGGTATCCAAGTCTTCCCAGCGTCCGGTCTGGTAACTATCCGGGGTCACAATAATGGATTCGGTCAATGCTCCCTCGGACACTGCGCGGCGCAGCGTCAACGCGTCATCCATGAAAGACGCGTTGTTGTCCAGCTTTCCATGCAGCACATACACCACGGGATAGGTTTTGCAGTCGTCGTAGTATCCGTCCGGCACGCTGATGCTGTAGTTCACCTCGACGCCGTCGGCGGTAATGAAGGCGGTGTCCTGTCGGAGGGGGCCGCTCTGGGGGCTCGTGCAGGCAGATGCCGGGCTCGTCACCTCAGGAACCGCCGCCGGCACACGTGCCTCCGGTTCAGTGCCCGGTCTTCCAGGCAGGCCGCACGCCGCAAGCATCACGATGAGTGCCACGGTCGATGCCGTGCGTACAACGAGGGGCCGGTTTCCAGGCGTCCACGAGCGTGACTGCGGCATCAGACCACGATAAGGGTGACGTAACGCGCGTAGGGGGCTAGCTGTACGAGGTCATGACGTTCGTTACGCCGGTGGCGAGTCGGGATGCCGGTGGTCGGCCTGCGGCAGCTGAATGAGGGCGGTGATAGTTGTAGTGGACGTTCCATACCTTCAGGGCCTCGCAGCGCTGCTGCTCGGAGGTCTAGGTGCGTGCGTAGAGGAATTCCTCCGCGAGGATTCGGTTGTAGCGTTCTATCTTCCCGTTGTGGCGCAGGGTGTAGGGCTTGATTCGTTGATGACGTGCGCCGTGTAGGACATGAGCGAAGTCGCGGGCGCGATAGCAGGCGCCATTGTCGGTGACGATGCGTTCGATACGCGTGATGCCATGGGCGGCGAACCACACGCGAGCGCGATGCATGAACCCAATTGCCGTGAGCCCCTTTTCGTCCGGTAGCGCTTCCGTGTACGCCAATCGCGAGAAGCCATCGACAGCTGAGTGCAGGTATACGTACCCGGCCCGGGCGCCTCCCTTGGTGGCCGACGCGACGGCTTTGGCTTGAGTGCTGCCCCGCCGTGAATACGCCAGCCGCCCCCGTTGGGGATGCGGCCCACCTTCTTGACGTCGACGTGTCTGTTGACCGGACTACGGGCAGACACTCTGCTCGGGATCTGTGCCGCTGATCCCGCGAGTTGATAGACCTTCGCCATTGCCCTTCGTAGGCCGGTGAGGAGGTCGCAGCGTGTTCGACGACGTGGAGCGGGATGTTCGGGCGATTCGGTTGCCACGCTGGGGTCGTGTCGTGGAGGTGGATGATGCGGTGCCCTGGGTGGTGATCGGTGAGGATGGACAGATCGTTGAGCCGATCCGCCGATTTCTGTTGGACTTCATTGCTCGCGACAATCGCCCGGGCTCAGTGCGCAGTTACGCGTTCGTGCTACTGCGGTGGTGGCGCTGGCTGAATGCGGTTGACGTGCAATGGGATAAAGCAACACCAGCAGAAGCGCGCGACCTGGTGCTGTGGCTGGTACAGGCCACCAAGCCGCGGCGGTCCAAGCGCACGGCGTCGGCAGTCACCGCCGGCACGGTCAATCGTGTCACCCGCAAGCGCGAGCTCGACGATCACTACCAGCCGCGAACGATCCGTCACAACAACGCGGTGGTGCGTAGCTTCTACGAGTATTAAATCGATCAGGGTCACGGCCCGTTGATCAACCCCGTACGGCAGGACCGCGTCCGAGGCCGGCGGCCCAACGACCACCACGATCCGTTGGAGCCGTTCCGGGGCGGAGGGCCGTTTGCGTTACAACCCGAGGCTGCCCAAGCCCGCTCCGCGGGCTATGCCCGATCACCCAACACCGTCCGTGAAATGCTCAACCGCACACTGGACCGCGCGGACCTGCGCGACGCTGCTGGACAGCCCTTGCGTTTCACGGCCCACGACTTCCGACGCATCTTCGCCACCGAGGCCGTCAACGGTGGACTACCCGTGCACATCGTCTCGCGGCTGCTCGGGCACGCCAACATCAACACCAGCCAGGCCTATACCGCGGTCTTCGAAGACGACCTCGTGCGCACCTACCGCGCATTCCTTGGCCGTCGCCGCGCCGAACGGCCCGCCACCGAGTACTGCGAGCCCACCGATAACGAGTGGCGGGAATTTCAACAGCACTTCCACGAACGCAAACTCGAACTCGGAGAGTGCGCACGTCCCTACGGCACGAGTTGCAAACACGAACACGCCTGTATCAGATGCCCAAGCCTGCGCCTGGACCCCAAGGCGCGACCCCGCCTCGTGATCATCATCGCCAACCTGAAAGACCGAATCCAGGAAGCCCGCATCAACGGCTGGCTCGGAGAAGTCCAAGGCCTCCAAATCAGCCTCCGTGCCGCCGTCGACAAACTCACCGCGCTCGACCGTCTCCGCAGTCAACAGCCGGGCACCGGCGTATCAGACCTCGGCATCCCGATCATCAAGGACCGCTGAGTGTCATACCTCATCGCACCCAGGCCGCGGCATGCATGGCTTCGAGGCCACAGCCCTCGGTCCAGTCCCGGTGAATCGTCCGCGGCTAGGGAGAAGAACATCACGAACGAGTACCACCGATTCCGTTGCGGGAAGAGAGATTTTATGGCCTCCGCAGCTAGCCGATAGCGTCAGATTCATGTTCATGGAGCGAAGTTTCCAGTCGGCCGAATACCTTTCGGCGGCATTGCGTGCCGGCGAGGTGACATCGGTGGAACTGATCGACGAGGCGATTGCCGGTGTCGAGAGAGATGACACGGCGATCAACTCGATCTGCGTGCCGGACTTTGATCGTGCGCGGGCCGCTGCACGAGACGCTGACAAGGCGCGTGCCGGCGACCAGGACCGGCCACTGCTGGGTATTCCGGTGACGGTCAAGGAGTCCTACAACATGGTCGGGCTACCCACGACGTGGGGCATGCCTGAGCACGCGAACTACATGCCGGCCGAGGACGCGGTGCAGGTATCACGGCTCAAGGCTGCTGGCGCGGTGGTGCTCGGTAAGACCAACGTGCCTTTCATGCTGCAAGATCTGCAGAGTTTCAACCAGATTTACGGCACCACAAACAACCCGTGGGATCACGATCGCACAGCCGGTGGATCTTCGGGTGGATCAGCAGCGGCACTGGCGTCCGGATTTGGCGCATTATCTATCGGCTCAGACATGGCTGGTTCGCTGCGCACTCCCGCACATTTCTGCGGAATCTACGCCCACAAGCCGACATTCGGGCTAGCGGCCACCCGCGGCATGGTCCCGCCGCGCGCACCAGCATTGCCTGCTGGCGGTGACCTCGCCGTTGTGGGTCCTATGGCGCGCACTGCCCGCGACCTCGCGCTGCTTTTGGAGGTGATGGCTGGACCGGACCCACTGACGCTGGGCGTTGCGTTTGACCTGGCTCTGCCCCCGCCGCGTCACGACCGGCTTTGCGGCTTCCGTGTCCTGGTTGTCGATGAGCATCCGCTCATTGCGACCGGGTCCGCGGTGAGGGCCGCTGTGAACCGAGTCGCCACTGCACTCATCGACGGTGGCGCCATGGTTGAACGGCACAGTCCGCTGCTACCTGATCTGACCGAAGCCGCCACGCTCTACATCGAGCTACTGACCTCGTACGCTGCCGCGGGTTACCCTGCCGAGAAGTACGAACAGCTCCGCACTGAGGCCGCCGAACTGTCCACTGAAGAGCGGGGATTCGATACCGCGTGGCTACGCGGCCCGGTGTTGAGCCACCGCCAATGGATTGAAGCGAACAATCGGCGTGAACTGCACCGCCACCGCTGGCGCCAACTCTTTGCCAAGTTCGATGCCGTGGTATGCCCGATCACACCCACCCCCGCGTTCGCCCACAATCACGAACCCAACCTGGCGCAGCGGCACATCGACATCGACGGTCGCCAGTACCCATTCGCCGACCAGTTTGTCTGGGCCGGACTGGCCACCATGCCCGGTCTGCCTGCCACCGCCATACCGGCGGGCCACTCACCTGAGGGCCTACCGGTAGGAGTGCAGCTCATCGGCCCGATGTTCGAAGACCGCACTCCACTGCGACTGGCCGAACTACTCGAACAGGCCATCGGTGGCTTCCAAACACCGAAACGAGTGCAACCCGAACACATTCGGCCGAAAAACAGTCCCTAATTTAATCCGGAAAATGAACCATGTGCCCTGGTCGACGCGCTTGGATCGAACGCGGTACCCGATTGAGGTGGCCTGCGGGGTCGATGAAGCGCCGTCGATTTAAACCCAATGTGAGCAGGTGCCTGCTCACGGTTCGCCTGCTGATCGGCAGTCCGAGCTCGTTGAGCTCGAATGTGATGCGCTCGGCTGACCATTTGCGATGCCGCCTCATCCACTCTATTTGCTGGCTGACTACTGCTGGCGTGGCGGTGGGTTGATGCATTGGCGTACAGGACCGGTCCTGCAATCCCTGATCGCCGAATCGTCGGAATCGGTTGACTCACTTGCTGGCGCACGCGCGCGATGAGGACTATCCGGTGCGGTGCCCCCGCGCTCAGCGTCAACAACGTCATGACCCGCAACACCTAGCACTCTTCGGCTAACTCCGTCTCAATCAGCCGCGCAGTGACCCGTTCCCTTGGTGGATACGAAAGCGATGTAAGGGATTTCGGCGACTTCAGCATCTCGGCGAGGTGATAGATAGTGCGGGACAAGGAGTGGGAAGAGCACTGGACAGCATTGAGCCCGCGGCATACCGAAGCCACGCCGTCACAGATCCTGCACCTGGACGCACTCGCGCGTGAGTTGACCGAGGATGTCGATGATCTCGCCCAGTCTGTTCTCAACCGGGCAGACGGAGATCCTTGTGAACGAGATATGTCGGGGTCAAACGAGTTCCACCGCGTCGCCAACACTCCTACGTCGCGGGTAGTTAACCCAATCAGCCGTCGGTGTGGTTGTCTACGCAGATGAGCAGCACCGAGAATTCAGGCGATGTGGAGCAGCATCGGTTGGATGCGACGTCGATGATCGACGCTGTGCGGGCCGCGGTGACGCTGCGGCTACCCGAGAACCTGCTCTGCGGTCCCGCGACCACGGCGGCACTGGCTGACCGTACGGGAACGAAGCCTTGGGCGTTGGAGTACGTTGCTCTCGCCACGGCCGTAGGGTTACGGTGGCCACGAACACGCCGATCAGTCACGGCATCACGGTCATGGAGTTCCGCTCGGCTTCGTGAGTTGTTCTCGATCGGTTGACTATTGCCATTCCTGGGGCAATCAGACGGACACCCCGAGTTGTGGCACAACATGCAGGGCGAAGTCGCGAAGCGACTTCATCGTCGTTGCCGGATCGGCGATAGCCTCGTGATAGACGGCGATCCGTCGAGCGCCGGTTGTCTCGATGAAGCCACCGAGTTCGTCGACGACCCGAGCCGGCGATCCCACAATGGCGTCGTCAGCGACCATCTGCGCCATGGTGTCCCGATCCACCGGCTCACCGTCAGGCCCGACGTGACGGTTCACGGCTTGGGGCACTGCTGGGTGATCACCGTCGCGAAACGACCGACGCAGCGCGGCCGCCAGCCTGTCGCGACAGTCCACGGCGTCGTCGACGATGACAATCAGGGTGTGCAGATGCTCGGGTATCGGGCGATCCTGGCCGCACAGTTCGCGATAGCGGGCTTCGAGTTCGACGCGCGATGCGGCCGGCGTGGCGAAATAGTGTTGCAGGGCAAACCCATAGCGGGCGGCGAACTCAACACCGGATGCACTTGAGGTCGCCAGCAACAGTTCCGGGTGGGGGCGGGAGCGCACGGGCGGTTGCACCTCTGCCGTTCGGCCCGGCGTCGGCGAGTGGGATGCACTCCACACGTCAAGGAGACATTGCGCGCTGGACTGTGGTTCGTCGTCCCAGCGGGCCAAGTCCACACCGAACACGTCGTAATCGCGCCGGTATCCTCCGCGGCCCAGCCCCAGCATGAATCGGCCGTGGCTGAGCTGATCGAGCAGTGCGGCACGTTCGGCCAGCTCGATAGGGTGGTAAAGCGGTGCGAGCGCCACCGCAGTGCCGACGCGGATCTTGGAAGTGCGGCCCAACAGGAAAGCGGCGCTGGTGGGTGCACTCGGGTTGATCCCGAAGTCGATGAAATGGTGCTCGGTAACCCACAATTCGTCGTAGCCGAGCTGTTCTGCGGATGCAGCTTGCTCGAGCGTGAGGTCGAAGACCGCGTCGGGACCGTTGGCCATCCCGGCTCCCATGTTCAGCAGTACACCGAACCTGATCCGCGGTCTGTCATGGGCGGAAGAAGCCACCCCTGCGTCCATCGGATCAGGCTACCCAAAGTACGCCGGCACTTGGCGCTCCCATGTGGAATGTTCTTGTCCGGCTCTATCCCCGTGTATCTCGGACATGTCGTGACGCGCCGAACACCACATAGTGGTCACCACCACCCTGTCGGTGACGAGCAGGGTTACCAGCGCCGTGGTTGCTACGAGTCCGGACACAAGTGCCGCGGCGGCCTCGTCGAGCATCGCGCACAGGTTCTCCCGCTTCCGCCGGTGCCACCAGACCCTTCGGGAAGGGCGACGCCGAAGATCCCTAGTTCGGCGAACCGCTGATACGGAGCGCGCCACGCGTTCGGGTCATGTTCGCCGTCACGCACAGCGGTGATCGAACCGGACGCCGCAGCCCAGCTTCGTACCAGGTCCGGCATATCCCAGTCAGCGCGTAACGAGCCAGCCTGCTGGCCTGGCTGACCCACGCGCCTCGGCGACCGATGTCGCCAAGCGGCTGGACCTAGCCGTGCGACTGCTGATCGGCGACGCAGACCAACCTAAGATCTGACGGGTGAGCGGTCTTCGGCACGCGCTAGCCCGGATAGCGCACACCCCGCGGCTGCTGGTGACCTCCGATTTCGACGGAACCCTCGCCCCGATCGTCAACAATCCGGCCGATGCCCGCCCGCTGGCCGATGCCGCGGCCACGCTCGTCGAGCTTGCCGCGCTGCCCGACACCGCTACGGCCCTGATCTCCGGGCGGGCGCTGAGCGTGCTGCGGGAATTGTCCGGCATGCCCGCGACGGTGCACATGATCGGCAGTCACGGCGCCGAGTTCGACACCGGCTTCGCCCATCGGATCGACACGGCCCTACTGGCCACCATCACCGCCGAGCTCGAGGCGATCGCGGCCGGTAAGCCCGGCGTGGCCGTCGAGGTCAAGCCCGCAAGCGTCGCGCTGCACGTCCGCAACGCCGGGCCCGACGACGCCGAAGCCGCCCTGACGCAGGCCCGTATCACCGCTCGGGCCTGGCCGGTCGAATTGACCGAAGGCAAGGCCGTGCTGGAATTCGCGGTGATCTCGACGGACAAGGGCGAGGCGATCGACATCCTGCGCAAGGAGTTCGACGCGTCGGCGGTCGTGTACTTCGGCGACGATGTGACCGACGAGAAGGCGTTCCGGCGCATGCGCGACGGCGACGTAGGTGTCAAGGTCGGCCCAGGCGAAACCCTGGCCGGCTACCGGGTGCAACTTCCGAAAGACGTTGCGGCAGCACTGAAATACCTGTTCGACGTGCGTCGCGGCTAAGCCGGCGGACCGGACGTCCGGCCGCGCACCACCTCGGTGTCGAGCACCTCGATCACCGGAAGCCCGGATCGCGGCGGATTGTGCAGCAACTGGCCGGCGCGCCGGCCCTTCTCGACACTGGGCTGCACGACTGTGGTCAGGCCGCGGCGCAGCGCGTCGGGAATCCCGTCGAACCCGGTGACCGTCATCTGCCCGGGAACGTAAATGCCATGCGCGCGTAGATAATCCATCGCCGACAGGGCCAGTACATCGGCCGTGCACATCAGCGCGGTGATCAACGGATTGACCGCAAGCGCCACCTCGGCCGCAGCACCTCCCGAGGTCGGCAGGTGCTCGTAACTCTCCACGACCGTCAGCGATTCCGGGGCCAGCCCGGCGGCGCTCATCGCGTCGTACACCCCGTGGATACGCTCGCGCTGCACATGGAAATGCGGGGTCAGCACCCGATCCGACGCTGCCGGCGCGGGTTTACCGCTCGGGTGGGGCCAGTCGCGCCCCAACCGCATGGTGAGCAGACCGATGTCGCGGTGGCCGAGTTCCAAAACGTGCTCGGCCAGCCGACGCATGGAACCACGATCGTCGATGCCGACACGTGACGCCCCGGGCACATCCTTAGGCTGGTCGACCACCACCATCGGCAGGTGACGCTGCCGCACCACGGGCAGGTACGGGTCATCGTCGGACGCGGAGTACACCACGAAGCCGTCGACACCCGCGGACAGCACCGCGGCGCAACCCTCGTCGAAGGTGCGGTTCGGCCCGACCGCCACCAACAGCAGGCCCTGACCGGCCGCCTCACACGATTCGGCCAGTCCGGCAACGAAGTCGAGTGCGGCGGGATCACTGAACGAGTAATTGAGCGGCTCGGTGATCATCAGGCCGACCGCGCCGGCCTTGCGGGTGCGCAATGACCGCGCCACCGGGTCGGGCCCCGCGTAGCCGAGACGCTTGGCGGCGTCGAAGATGCGCTCCCGCAGGTCCGACGACAGCTGATCAGGCCGGTTGTAGGCGTTGGAGATCGTGGTGCGGGAGACGTTGAGTTCCGCAGCCAGCGAAGCCAGGGTCGCCCGCCGCGGCGGATGGGGACTCCTGGGCATGCTTTCTGAGGCTAGCCGATCAACGCCCCGGTCTCGCGTGCGGCACGCGCCGCGAGCCACACCGCGAGCCAGCATCCGCAGGCGATGGTCACGATCAGGAAGCTCGGCGGCATGTTGAACACCGCCGACACCGCCAACCCCACCCAGACCGACACCAGGCTGATGCCTGTCGAAATCGCCATCGCCACCAGGGGCCTGGCGGTCAGCATGATCGCCGTCGCCGCCGGGGTGACGACGAGCGCAAACAACAGCAATGTACCGACGGCCTGCACCGCCATGGTGACCGCGACTCCGAGCAGTGCCATGAACACGATCGACAGCGCCTTGACCGGCACCCCCTTGGCCTCGGCCACCGGTGCGTTGACCGACGCGAACAGCAGTGGGCGGTAGATGAACCCCATCGTGGCGGCCAGCAGCGCCAGCAGCGCCGTGAATGTCGACAACTGCTCACCGGTGATCGCCAGCAGATTCCCGAACAGCACATTGGTCATGGTGGACGAGTTCTTGGTGGCCAGCGAGTTGAAGAAGAGCCCGAATCCGGTGGCCAGCGCCAACACGGTGCCGGTCGCCACCTCGCGGTCCCCGGCCCGTTTCCCGAGCGCCCCGATGACCAGCGCCCCGCCGACGCAGAACACCCCGAGCCCGAACCCGACCGGCAGCCCCAGCAGGAAGGCTCCGGTCGCCCCCGGCAGGCCGATGTGGGCCAGGGCGTGGGCGGCGAACGCCGTGTTCCGCACGATGATGAAATAGCCGATGAGCCCGGCGGCGAGCGCCACCAGCGTGCCACCGATCAGCGCATTGCGCATGAACGCCGAAGTGAGGATCTGCCACCAGTTCTGCTGGTAGCCCATCGCGAGAACAGTCACTACCCGCTCCTCATGTACATCTTGCCCTGCAGGGTATTGGCCACTTGAATCTTCGTGCCGTACAGGTGGGTCAGCAGGTCGGCGTCGACCACCTCGTCGATCGCAGCGTAGTGAGCATGCCCGTCGAGCAGATAGATGGCACTGTCGAGGACCGACAGCAGTGGGTTGAGGTCGTGGGCGACAACGAGAATCGTCACACCGAGATCGGCGTTCAGACGGGCCAGCAGGCCCACGATCTCATGCTGGTTACGTAGGTCCAGCGAAGCCAACGGTTCGTCGAGGATGAGCATCTTCGGATGCCCCACAAGAGCATTGGCCAAGGCTATGCGCTGCCGCTGCCCGCCGGAGAGCTGGGACAACCGCCGGTCGGCGAACTCTTCCGCCTCAACCCACGTGAGCGCCTCGTCGACCCTGGCCATGTCGGCCTGAGTGGTGCGACGCAGTCCCCAGCGACGCCCCGTGAGGCCGAGCATCACGGCGTCCCTGGCTCGGATCGCCTCCCCCGCGCCGGCGACATAGTCCTGCGGCACATAGCCGATCAGATCGTTGTTATCCCCTGGCTTGCCGCCAAGCACCCGTACCGAACCCGATGCCGTCGGCAGCAGGCCCAGCACGACCTGGAGCATGGTCGATTTGCCGGAGCCGTTCGACCCGATCAGCGCGACGATGCCGCCGGCCGGGATCTCGAAGGTGCCTTCCGACCAGATCAGCCGTCCGCCGCGCACCACACTGACATCGTTGAAGATCAGTGCGGGCGGATCGGCTGCTGGTGCGCGGTTGGAGTCTGGTGTCACGTCTGGATCTGGAGGGCTTTGGCAAGAGCGGTGAGTTGGTCCACCTGCCAAGCCTCGAACGACTTCGCTCCCGGCGCCACCGTTTCGGTGACTTCGACCACCGGAACTCCTGCCTTCTCGGCCGCGGCACGGATCTGCTCCGGCACCGACCCTTCGGTCTGGGTGTTGTAAATCAGCACGTCGACGCCCTTGTCGCCCAGCAGCCGCAGGAAGGCGTCCAGGTCGGCAGGTGAGGGATCGGTCTCGTTGGACGACGCCGCCTGATAGCCCTCGGGCGTGCGGTCGGATAACCCGAGCGCGCCGGCCATGTCGTCGAACACGGCTTCGGTGGCGGCGTAGGTCTTGCCCGCACCCTTGGTCTTGATGGTGTCGATGAGCTGAGTGTAGGGCTTCATCTGGTCGGTGAATGCCGAGCGCCGTTCCTGGAAATAGTCCTTGGCCGGCGGGGCCAGATCGCTCAGTTTGGCCGTGACCGCATCGGCAACGGCCGTCACCGTGGCCGGGCGGTACCAGGCGTGGGGATTGACGCCGGCGCCTTCGCCGCGATCGAGATCGATGGCGTTGACGACCGGCGCACTCGCCGCCGAAGTCGCGGCCAGCTTGGCCGCCCACTCGTCGTAGTGGCCGCCGTTGATGACGACCAGTTGGGCACCGGCGAACTTGGCCGCGTCCGACGGCGAGGGTTCGTAGTCGTGCGGGTCGACCGACGAACTGGCCAACACGGTCGTGACCTTGGCGCAGGCCCCGCCGAGGTCGGAGACTATGTCGCCCCACTGGTCGACGCTGACGACGACGTTGAGCGGCGTGGTCGGGCAGTCACCGGCGGCGGCAGCGCTTGTCGACGAAGCAGTCTCGGTGCCGGAGCCGGAGCAGGCGGCCAGAGCCAAGGGTGCAGCGAGCAGCGCGGCGGCGGCTGTAGCGCGCAGTGTGCGGGGCAAGGTGAGTTTCACGGCGATAACGATAACCGTTTGCATTAATCCGCGCACTCCCGGATCATCATACTGAAAATCATTTTCATTAAGGAGTTCGATGACCCCCTTGTTACCCGTCACGGTCCTGTCCGGCTTCCTCGGCGCAGGCAAGACCACGCTGCTCAACCACATCCTGGCCAACCGTGACGGCAGACGCGTCGCGGTCATCGTCAACGACATGAGCGAGATCAACATCGACGCGGCCCTCATCGCCGGGCAGGGACATCTCGACCGGACCCAGGAGAAGCTCGTCGAACTCACCAACGGCTGCATCTGCTGCACACTGCGTGAAGACCTCATCGAGGCCGTCGGTGAGCTGGCCCGGCAGAACCGGTTCGACCATCTGGTGATCGAATCGACCGGCATCTCCGAACCCATGCCGGTCGCGGCGACGTTCAGCTGGGAATTCGAGGACGGCTTCAGCCTGGGCGCACTGGCTCGATTGGACACGTTGGTGACGGTCGTCGACGCGTCGACGTTCCTGACCGAGTTGGCCAGAGGAGAAGCGCTGGCCACCCGCGAGATGACCGCGGGACCGGGCGACGCGCGCAGCGTCGCCGACCTGCTCGTCGATCAAGTCGAGTTCGCCGATGTCATCCTGCTCAACAAGACCGACCTGGTCGGCGAACAGCGGCTCGGAGCGGTCGAGGCGGTAGTACGCCGGCTCAATCCCAAGGCCCGACTCATACACACCGACCACGGCGTCGTCGACCTCGACGAAGTGCTGAACACCGGTCTGTTCGACCCGATTGCCGCCGCGGCGGCACCAGGCTGGGACGAGGAGATCGCCGACGGACACACACCGGAGACCGAGGAGTACGGCATCGGCTCGATGACGTTTCGCGCCGACCGGCCGTTTCACCCCCAGCGGCTGTCGGCGGCGCTCGATCAGATCACCGGCCTGCTGCGCAGCAAGGGTTTCTGCTGGATCGCCAGCAGGCCCTCGATCGCCGCGATCTGGTCGCAGGCCGGGCCCAACCTCGTCATCGAGCCCGCTCAGTTCTGGTCGTCGACCGAGATCGAACCGGGCCAGGAGATCGTGTTCATCGGTATCCGCATCGACCGTGACGGGCTCGACGCCCTGCTGCGCGGTGCGCTGCTGACCGACGACGAGCTGGCCCTTGGCGAACAAGCGTGGCTGCGCTACCCCGATCCGCTACCGGAGTGGAACGTCACGCACGTGCATGCCTCCTAAGCTGGAGCCGTGGGCGCGACAGTCGATCTCAACGCCGACCTCGGCGAGAGCTTTTCGGTGTGGCAGCTCGGTGACGACGAGGCCATGCTCGGTGTCGTCACGAGCGCCAACGTGGCCTGCGGCTTTCATGCCGGCGACCCGGCGCTGCTGCTGCGCACCTGTCGGATAGCTGCCGATCGGGGCGTCCAGGTCGGTGCGCAAGTCAGCTATCGGGACTTGGCCGGCTTCGGCAGGCGGTTCATCGACGTTGCGCCCGAGGAACTGACAGCCGAGATCATCTACCAGATCGGCGCCCTGCAGGCGATCGCGGTTGCAGCGGGAACCTCCGTAAGCTACGTCAAACCCCATGGTGCGCTGTACAACGCGATCGTCACCCATGCCGAGCAAGCGGTCGCGGTCGCGGCAGCCGTGCACGCCGTCGATCCCGGGCTGCCGGTGCTGGGCCTGGCCGGCTCCGCGTTCTTCGCCGAGGCGCGGCGCCTCGGCCTGCGCACGGTGTCGGAGGCGTTCGCCGACCGCGCCTACCGCTCCGACGGCACGCTGGTCTCCCGACGCGAACCAGGAGCCGTTATACACGACCCGGTGGAGATCGCCGACCGGGTCGCCACGATGGTGACGACGGGACAGGTGATCACCGCCGACGGCGTAACCATCTCGATCAAGCCGGAATCGATTTGTGTGCACGGCGATTCGCCCGGAGCGGTGCAGATCGCCACAACGGTGCGAGCGCGTTTGGTCGCCGAAGGGATCGCGCTGGCTGCGTTCGGTTGACAAGCCTCACGCTTGGCGCAGAGCTGGCCGCCCTAATGAAAATCATTATCATTAATATGTGACCCGGTATTCCCGTTTTCATATCCGCCTGCACGCCACCGCGATGCTGTGGTTTGTTCGTCTGCTGCGATTGATTGCCGTATGTGCCGAACGAATACCGGCGCCGAGTCCGCAACCGAACAAGTCCACAAACGCGAAGTGTCAGCGCGGGGGCTCGATCGGTAGCGTCGGGCCACCGTAAGGCGTCGGAATGGTGTAGCGGCCCTTAGGGGTTGGGTCGGCGGTGGTGGCGAGGCTCGCGCCGGGCGGCGGCCCCGCCGTATCATCTCCAGCCGGTCGCGGCGCATTCCGGGCGCCCCTGACAAGCAGGCTGGGGTCGTCGTCGTGACAGTACGTGTAGAGGAACGGTTCGGGGTAGTCCGCCGCCGACGGGGGACGGCGAGGCGTGCCGTAATCGCAGGAGTACCGCGGATAGATGTCGGCAGTCACCCACAGTCCATGGTCGTGCATGGTGCTGATGAACGCCTCGAGCGCCGAACCTCGATAGTCTGGAAAGAGGGCATTGAGCGCAGGGACCCGGACATACGACAGTCGAGTTACCGTGGCCAGGTTTCCCAGCAATTGCACCATTGTGTCGGAGTTGTCGGTGAACAGGTTGTCGACCGTACCGAGCACACCCGGTGACTGCTCGATCAACCGGCGATAGCCACCTTGCATTGCCGCGACTCCGCGCAGAGTGTGACGGAAATTCACTGCGGTGCGGGCGATTCCGTTATTTACGTCGACTGCCGATGACAGCACGATCCTGCTGTTCTTGATGATGCCGACGGTTTCGGGTAGCACCGAATCCAACGTCGAAAGCAGAAACACTCCCCCGTCGACGATCGACGAAAGTTTTTCGGGGCCTGCGGCACTCAGACTCAGTTCAGCCTTGATGCGCTCCAGTTTGGCCGGATCCACCTGTGCCAACAGCCCGTCTGCGTGTGACAACAACTCGGCCATCGGTACCGGAGTAGCAGTCCTGTCGCGCGCTATGACATCTCCGTCAGTCAGAAATGGTCCGCCATTCCAGGCTGCCGCGAAGTCGACATACTGTTCGCCGGCCGCCGAGAGTGCCGATACCCGAACGGTGCTGGATTCGGGTATATGAGCATCCCCCGCAACAGTGAGGACCGCGTCCACGCCGCCTGGCGTGAGATTCAGCGATTCGACCCTTCCTATCCGCACCCCGCGCAGCGTCACCGCCTGGTTGGGTAACAGCCCGCCCGACGTTGAAAGCTGGACCGTGATGCGGTAGTCGCGCGATAACGGCTTGACTTGGAGCACACCGAACATCAAGTAAGAGACCGATATCGCGAGGGTGACTATCAGTGCCGGTATCGCCAACCATGCGCTGCGTCGACTGCCGCTCACTGCTGAGGCCCTCGACCCACCACCCGCTCCTGTAGCCGCCAGAGTGCGAATTTGATCGATCCGACGAACTTGTGCCAATCGGCACGCTTGGGGCCGTGGAATCCAGGATCGCCGGCGAACCCTGCATCGGGAATCGAGCCCAGGACGAGTCTGTCGATGCCGGCGGTTCCCGCCATGGCCGTGCCCGCCGTGATCTTGATGAAGGGTGCGTACAACCGGTTCAGAGAAGCCAGGCTGGTCTGGGGATCCAGCACCACGTCATTTAATGCACTCGCGACAGTGTCCGCGTCAGCAACGACGCTCCTGCCGCTACTGTCCGTGCCCGCCACAGACGGGAACTTCCGCAGGGCACCGGCGATATCGCCGAGCATCAGGGCGAGGTCGGACGCTTGGTCTGTGCTGCCCGCCAACGTCGCGGTCGCTGGATCGGCGGCCTGAAGTAGATCGGTGACTTCTTGATTCTTCGCCTCCAGCAACTCGGCCAGTCGCACAGTCTCACTCATCGCCGAATCTATCTGTCCCGAACGCGTATTCACCGTTTCCAGCAGTCGATTCGACTTGCCCACCAGATCGCCGAATGCGCTGCCGTCTGGGCCAGCAGCCTTGCCCATCCCATTGACGATATTGGCTAGGTTGTGCACCGCTCCCCCGTTGACGAGAACCGCGGCTGAACTCAAGACCGACTCGACGGTGGCTGCCGCTGTGGTGGAATCGAGCCCGATCGTGTCACCGTCCTTGAGCAGCGCCCCGAACTGTGCTCTGCGCGGTGGGACAATCGACACAAACACGTCGCCAAGGGGTGTGGCAGAACGGAGTTCGGCGGTACTGCCCATCGGTAACTGGATCTTCTTGTCGATCCGGAGCGTAGTCGCGGCGATGTAGTCACGCGCCGTCATCGCCTCAACCTGCCCGATATCCGCACCGGCAAGCTTGACCTTGGCGTGTTCAGGCAGATTGAGCACGTTCGCGAACAGGACCGTCAGCCGATAACCACCGGTTCCCATGCCCGGGGCGGGAAGGGGTAGATCAGACAGTCCGTTCATCGAGCATCCCGCGGTCAGCAACACCGTTGAGACGACGACAACCACTCGCTGCCAATTGCATTGAAACGCGGTCATTTCTGCCCCATCGCCGCAAGTCCGTCGAGCATGTTGGTCAGCCCGAAGTCGGGCCCGTAATCCTGCAATGTCCCGGTGCTACATCCGAGTTGACGCAGACCCATCATGTTGCACACCTCTTTCGCCATCTGGCCGTCGAACACCATCCGGTCGGCCAGGAAGTGCGCCCGTAGTGCACCGCTGTGCTGATCGACCGCGTTGTAGAGGTTGTCTGCCATCAGCGGCAGGACGTCGAAGAACTCGGCCAGCTCGCGCTGCCGGTCGTACAGCGACTGAATACTGGTGTTGCCATTGCTGATTCCCTGCCGGATGACATCTCGGTTGGCCGTGAGGATGTCACCGGTCCGCTCGACGACTTCGTTGAGCTGTTTGCCGGTCGAACCTGAACCGAAGTCCTCTGCTGCCAGGATCTGGCTGAGTTGGCGCACGGTCGAGCCGAACTGGCGCAATGTCGCGTCGTTACCTGCCGCCGCGTCCAACAGCGAGTTGAGGTTCTTGACGACGGTCGTCAGCTGCTGTCGTGTCTGGTCGCCGCCGTCGGCACTCAACCGTAAGGCTCGCGAGAGCTCATCGAGTGCGGATTTGATCTGGTCGCCATGGCCGGCCACGATGTTGTCGCCGGCACCCAGTATGTCGGCCACCGGGCCACCGCCGGCGCCGTCGCCGCTCAGTGACTTCGAGAGCTTGTCGAGCATGCCGAGCACCCGGTCGAATTCGACCGGTGTTTTCGTGCGATGCAATCCGATGGTGTCACCGTTGCGTAGCACCGGCCCACCCCGGTACGGCGGAGACAACTCGATTTGGCGGTCGGTGAGTATCGATGTCGAGAGCGTCACCGCTTGTACGTCAGCGGGTATCCGTACAGCGTGGTCCACGCTGAACTCGACCTCTGCGTAACTGCCCCGGGGAGTCACCTTGGTGACCTCACCTACTGGAACGCCCAGCACCGCAACAACGTTGCCGACATAAAGACCCGCAGCGCTGTCGAATTGCGCGGTGAGGCTCATCGGGCGGTCGTGGCGTGCCAACAGATGCCATCCCGCACCGACAACCGTCACGAGTACTGCGACAAGGGCGCCGGCGACTGTCAGCCGTTTGCGTTTCTTGGTCATTTGCAGTCCTTGAGGTACGGGATCATGCCGAACTGTTGAGCGCGACCGCTGATGGCACACATCCAGGAGTCGATGAGGGCACCGGCAGGCGGGTTTCCCTCGACCGCATTGCCGAATCCGGTGGCGTTTGCGATCTCCCGTATGGGCACTGGCGCAATCTGTAAGAGATTCCGGAACAACGCATCCTGCTCGGCGAACTTCGCGCTCAGTTGCTCCATAGTGGACAGGACGCTGTCGAGGGCCGCTCTGTCATCGACCACGATTGTCCGTAACGAGTCGACGACCGCACGCAAAGACTGCATAAGTGCGTGGAAAGCTGCTGAACGGGCGACAAACTCCCCCACCAGGTCTTCGCCTTGACGAATGAAGTTGCCGATCTCGGATTGCTGACGGTGCAACATATTTGTGACGCGCTCGGTGTTGCGGAGCACTCGACCGATCTGATCGCGGCGCCCGGCTACTACCGATGAGAGCGCTTGTACGTTGGCCATTGCCTGCGGCACCACAGCGGGCAGCCCTTCGAGCTGCTTGCTGAGGATGTTGAGAGAGTCGGCGATTCGATCGGCATCGACTTGTTCGAAAGTTCTGGTGGAGTCGGCGAGTGCGGCTTGCAGATCGTACGGAACCTCGGTGTGGGTCAAGTCGATGGTGCGATCGGCCGGCGCACCGTCACCGCTCGGGCGTAATTCGAGATAGCGGGATCCGAACAGCGTCGTGACCTTGATCGCAGCGTGGCTGTCCCTGCCGACCGGCACATCGTCGCGAACTCGGATTCGAGCCTCGACATGATCTCCGGCGAGCCGAACCTCGGTCACGGTTCCGACCGGAACGCCTGCGACGGTGACGATGTCGTCGGCTCGTAGCGCCGCCGCCTGAAGAAACTCTGCCGTGTATCGGTGGTAGCCGATTCCGGCGTCTTTGATGAGCAGCATGGCCCCGATGAGGGCGCTGGCAGAGACCATCGCGACGAATCCGAGCCAGGTCTTCTTACCCATCGGCCATATTCCTGCACTTGGGTGTGTGCATCGCGGTCCCGCCCGGCGTCGCTGCGTTGACGATGATCGGCACGACGTCGTTGAGTCCGGGGAAGAAGCCGTAAATGTTGACGTCACACGCATAGGCATTCATATACGCACCTTCGCCGAAAACACGCGAAAGGCCCTTGAGCAGCAAGGGGGTATTGCGGCCTGTGAACGCGATCTGCGGTTCGATGTCGAGCATGTGCTTCGTGTAGCCGGGCTCTCGGTTCAGCATGTGTTCGACGGTCGGTTGCACGTCCTGCGCGATTCGGGACAACCTTCCGACCGCGGCCGTCATTGTTCCCATGGCGGTAACCAGCTCCTGCCTACGGCCGTCGAACGCAGCGACCGCCTGGCGTGCCTGCGAAATCGACCGATCGAAGTGATCGTTCTGCTGGGCGAGGTTGCCGACCACACCGTCCAGGCTCGCGAGCGCCCTGTCCAACGTCCGATCCTGACCGACGAATGTTTTTGTCAGGGTGGATGTCTGGTCCACGAGCAGCGTGATCGATGCGGTATCGCCCTGCAGCGAGCCCACGACGGCGTTGGTGAGGTTGTTGACCTGATCGGGATCGAGCACCGCGAACAACGGCTCGTAGCCGTTGAGCAACGCACCCACGTCGAACGACGGCTCAGTGTGATCGACGTTGATCAGGCTGCCGGGGGGAAGCACCCGTGCAGGCTCACCGCGTCCTCGCCCCAATGCCAGATATCGTTGGCCGACGACGTTCTGGTAATTGACCGCCGCCACTGTCCGGTCCGTCAATCGCTGGTCGTCCTGCACGATGAACGACACCTTCGCGAGCGTGCCCTGCAGTTGGATTTTCTGCACCCGCCCTACCCGAACTCCTGCCACGCGGACGTCGTCGCCCTCGCGTAAGCCGAACACGTCGGTGAAGAGCGCGTCGAAGGATGCGGTGGATCCTCTGACGTCGCGCCGCAGGGTGATGAATACCAGCCACGTCAGGACAGTGGCGACCGTGAGGAACAGACACAGACCCAGCACGGGGCCGCTTCTGTGCGTCGTTTCGAGACTGGTCATCGGCGACTTCTCCTACGGATTGGGTTTCGCTGCGCCCAGCGGAGTCAACGTGACGGTGGTTCCGCGCGCGGCGGGGCCGAGTAGCAGTTGACCGGCCACCGTGGCCGGCTGGCCGAGAATCCTGCCCAACTGGTCTCGTTCTGATGTGCTGCCGACCGGCCCGACATTGCCGCCGAAAGATGCGGGCGCCGCTGGACTGGCGGTGTCGTTCGAAGGTGTCACCGGTGGTGGTGCGGCGCTGCCGGGAACAGGTAGCGCCGGCGAGACTCCCGGCGGCAGCGGCGGATTGGGATCGTGCAGGTCTGGGTTCGGATTGACCAGTGGCGGGCCGACAGCAATGAGATTGCCGTCATCGCCGATGATTGTTCCTGCCGGTGGAGCGAGGTCGGGTGGCGGCTGATAGTTCTGCGGGAGCAGTACCTCCGGAAGGTCGGCTCGTACCGGTACCTGAGGCGCAGTGAAGCAACTCGGACCGAGGAGCGCGCCGTAGCGCGGACAGTCGGCGCGGGTATAGGTATAGGACGGTGTGAACGACAGGTTCACCCGCCCGCGCGGGGTGTCTAGTTCAGAGTCCCAAACCTCGGCGAAGAAGGTGTCGGAAAACCTGGTCATCCGCCGACTGATCGGCACGAAATGGCGGGCATTCTGCGCCAGCACACCAAGCACCGGTGTGAGATCCGTGGTGATCTGTACGAGCCGATCTACCTGGTGGTCCAGCGCCTCAACGGTTGTCCCTGCGGTATGCGCACCTGCGGACAGGAAGCTGTCGAGTTGCCGACGCTGCTCGGCCAAGGTACGCATCGGACCGACAGCTTCGTGTAAAGCGTCGACGAGGTCTGGGGCGGTCCGGGACAAGCCTTGTGCCGCTGCGACCAGGGCCGAGACAGTGGACGGCTCTTGATCGGTGGCAACGATTCCGTTCAGCTGGTCGATAAGACGGTCGAGCTGTGCGGCGGAGGTCAACAGCTCGCCGCGGCGGTCGTTGGTTGCGGCGCCGACGGCGGCCAGGATACCTACGCTGTGGTCATTGCGGCCGCGGCCCGCTGCACCAAGAATGTCCCGCAGTTTGGTGATGGTGGTTTGAAACAGCACGGTCGGCAGCGCGGTGTCTTCGGCGATGTGCGCACCATCGTGAATCGGTGTGCCGGTTACATTCTCCTGATTGTCGACCAGCTGCAGTGAGGACACCGCGAAAACGTTGCTGGGCACCACCCGAGCCGTGATATTTGCCGGAATATGTTGTGCATAAGTTGAATTCAACCGGATACCGACCAGATTCGGTCTCCCGCCCGATCCTGGTGTGACGTTCTCGACAATACCGACGAGGACGCCCCGAAACTTCACATCCGACCTGCTGGGCAGACCGTCACCGATGTTGTGCAGTTCGGCGATGGCGTGCACACTCCGATCCAACAGTCCGGTCCACTTGACCACGAGCGCCGCCGCAACGAGGCCGATGACGACGAGTGCGACGGTTCCGCGCAAGAACAGTTGCTTACCGGTGAGGTAGTTGCCGTCCAAGTCAACCCGATCCGCCATCATCAGCCGCCGAACCTGGCAGTCGAATTCACACTCCATAGCGCCATCGTGAGCAACATATTGACGATGATGATCAGGGTGATACTTGCCCGCATGGCGTGGCCGGCAGCTATTCCGACCCCTTCAGGGCCGCCGTTCGCACAGAATCCGTAGTAGCACTGCACCGTTGCCGCGATCCAGACGAAGACGACCGCCTTCACCGTCGAGTAGATGATGTCCGGCCCACTGATCAACAATGTGAAGTAATGCAGGTATGAGCCGAGTGAGCCACCGCTGATGACGCCCACCACGGCCTGACACGACAGATAGCAGATGCATAGACACGCCGCATAGAGCGGGATGATCGCTACGACGGATGCCAACAGGCGCGTTGTCACCAGGTAGGGGATAGGCCTGATTGCAAGGGAATTCATCGCATCGATCTCTTCGGAGATGCGCATGGAACCGATCTGTGTGGTGAACCGGCAGCCGGCCTGAACCGCAAATGCCAGTGCCGCCATGATCGGAGCAAGTTCGCGCGTGGTCACCAAAGACGAGATGACGCCGGTTGCCGGTCCGAGCCCGAGCAGATCCAGGAAGCGGTAGCCCTCGATCGCGATCAACGCCCCGGTGGTGAGCCCCAGAACAAGAATGACGCCTGCGGTACCGCCCCCCACCACGATCGAACCGTTGCCCCAGGTGATGTCGGACAGCAGCCGAAAGAACTCTCGCCGGTACCGTTGCAGCGCAAGCGGGACTCCGGCGACAGCGTGGGCAAAGAATGCGACGAGATGACCGAACCGCGTCACCGGCCGCATGACGAGTGATTCGGTCACTTCACAGACCTGTTCTCGGAAAAAGCATTGCGTAGAGCTGACTCACGGCGACGTTGACGATCATCAGGACCAGGACCGATCCCACCACCGCTGCATTGACGGCATTGGCCACTCCGGCTGGCCCCCTTCGCGCGGCAAGGCCCTTCTGACAGGACACCACCGCAACGATTGCCCCGTACACGGCCGACTTGAACAGTGCGAGGAGCATGTCTCCCGTGGTGGCGAAGGACGCAAAGGTGGCGACGAAGCTACCGGGCGATCCACCTTGGACGTAGACATTGAACAGGTAGCTGGACAGGAAACCAACGAAGCACACCACACCGGTCAGCGCCACGCCGACGATGATTGCGGCGGCAAAACGGGGTACGACAAGGCGTCGCACGACTGAAACACCCATGACTTCCATGGCGGCGGTCTCTTCACGCATGGTCCGGCAGCCCAGATCAGCGGTCATCGCGGCCCCCACCGCAGAGGCGAGTAACAGAGCAGCAACCAACGAGGCTGCCTGGCGAACTATCGCCAGGCCACTGGCCGCGCCGGCCAACGAGGAAGCTCCGACTTGACCCGCCAGCAGAGCAAACTGGATCGACAGGGTTACGCCTATCGGCAACGCCACGAGGATCGTCGGCACCACGACAGCGCCGGCCATGAAAGCAGCCTGACGAACAAACTCGATCCACTGAAATCGTCCGGTGAGCATATCGATGAAGAACCAACGAACTGTGTGGACACCCAGTTCTACCTGGTCACCAACAGTCGCGAGCGCCGCCATGGGGTGACGTTGTATGAATCCGGCACCCCAGTCCCTCAGCGCTACAGCCCTTTCCGATACCAGTTCGACAGCGCGGGCGTCCCGATCCCGCACTGTCATCTGGCGAGCTCACCCTCCCCTAGTCGATGTAATCGATCGGCGGTCTCCGACCGGCGCAGCTTGCCCGACGAGGTTTTCGGTATCCAGCCCACAGGTACCAGATGCACCGTGCGAGGACTGATTCCGAGCTTTCGATAGACACGGTCGGCGATCTCGGTCCGGATTCTTGCCCTTTCCGCACCGTCGCCATGCAATGCGGACTCGGCCACCATCGAGAATCCCTCACCGACCCCCGCAGTTGAGAACCTCACCGCTGCAACAGCGCCAGCCCGAACCCCGTTCACGTCCGCCACCGATCGTTCGATGTCTTCGGGGTGGACGTTGCGCCCCGAGACAACGAGAACGTCCTTCTTGCGACCACAGATGACCGGTTGACCGTCATCGGTCAGGTAGCCGATATCCCCGGTGCGAAACCAACCGTCGGAATCCGTGACGGATTCGACACCGTCTGCGGTGCGGTACCCACGGGTGACGTTTTCGCCCCGGACCTCCAACTCACCTATGGCCGGCGAGGTCACCTCCGAGCCGTCCTCGGCCACCACTCGAATTTCACAGCCCGGCAACGGCGGCCCGAGCGCCACCCGCTGAGCGGAATCCTCTTGGCTCGCTACCAGTTCAGGATGGGGTGGGGTGAGCGTGTAGCCCTGGCCCGGTCGGACGAGCGACACCCCCAGTGTTGCCTCCGCCATACCATAGCCAGGGATGATGGCCTCTTTCTGCAAACCAAACCTGGCCCCCTCGACCAAGAGTCGCTCCAGTGTCTTCACATCCACCGTCTCCGCACCGCTGAGCGCGAACCGCAGTGTCGACAGGTCGTACGCACCATCTGCTGCCTTGCGCAGGCGACGAGCGAGTAAGGAGTACGCGAAGTTCGGGGCCGCAGTCATGGTGCCGCCGTGCCTCGTTATCAGGTCTGCCCAGAGCAGCGGATCGCTCAAGAAGTCCACCGGAGTCACCTTGACCGTCTCGATGCCCAGACACATGGGCACGATGAGGTAACCCATCATGCCCATGTCGTGGAAGAGCGGCAACCAGCTGACCACAACGTCAGACTCTGGATCCGCTCCTGATGCGGCTTGCATTCCCCGCAAGTTGGCTTCGATATTGCGATAACTGATGGTTACCGCCTTGGCCCGCCCGGTCGAACCAGAGGTCAGTTGTTGAAACGCGATCGCATCGTCTGGTGTGCTCACAATCCGACCTGATGCCCCGCCGAACAGCTCAGGAAGTTGCAGAACCCGTCGAGCGACACCGGAGAGTTCGCCTACCGCGGATCGAAAGGGCGACCCCACCACCACGGTCGAGGCCCCGATCGCGGAAAGCGTGGCAGCGAGGTCGGCCGCCCACAGCGCCAAGTCCATTCGGTGGGTTGGATGATGCAGCATCGTCACCGAGGCACCGCACATCCAAATTCCCTGTACCAGTGGGGCAATCTCGCCCGGAGCGCCGGCCAGCACGGCGACGGCTTCCCCCGGTTCGACCCCGCTTGCCTGCAATGCCCCCGCGACGCTGCGGGCCATTTCGTGTACGTGTGCCCAGGAGGACGTCGTCATGTCGCCGAGTCGGGACCGGCCATCTTCGTCAACAGGCGCAGTGGTGAGGCCGCGGACCGTGTCATCGGCACCGGCGCACAGCCTCTCCATGATTGCGTTCACGAATCCCCCGCTGAACTCAGCGCTGCCGCCCCCGATGCCGCAAGCCGCCGATTCTCAACCAGTTCGACCAACGCGCCGAGAGTCTTGCACTCGAAGACGTCGTCTTTGCTCAGCACCACGCCGAACTGATTCTTGATCTCAGCGACGCCAAGGGCAAACGACAGCGAGTCGAAACCCAAGTCCCCCACCATTTCTGAGAAATCATTCACGTGCTCAGTGGGCAACTCGAGCTCGTCGGCAATAAATTCGATGAGAAAACTCCGTACTTCTGACACGATGTGGTTTCCTACTTTCCGATCTTCTTGCGCATTACGAAATAAATAGGTATCTGCAAGATTGCGAACATTCCAACGGCCACCAGGCAACCCTTGATCACCACCATGGTGTCGAATTCGCCGTACATGATGGTCGATGCCGCCGACACGATGTGAGAGAACGGATTTACGTTGATGCTGATCCTGAGCCAGTCGGAAAGAAACACCGACGGCATCAGCGCCTGGCTGACGAAGAGTACCGGCAGAGCCAGCGGCAGCATCGCCACCGGCGCCTGGGGATTGAGGGTCCGCAGCGCCACCAGGTAGAACAGCGAACTGTAGGCCGCTGACCACAAGAACATGAGCACGATCAGCAGCGCCGCTGTGAGCACGCCGGCGCGTAACGGCGCATCGAGCAGCGCAAGCAATCCGATGACAATGATTGCCGCCGGCAGGATCCGGAACATCTCGAAGCCGTACTTGGCGGCCATGATCTGGCTTGTGGACACGCCATACAGCCGGAGCCGGTCGGTGAATCCCGAGCGGATCTCGTCGATGAGGGTGCCGGCGCCGTAACCCGCGCCGAGCATGGGTATCAACATGATCAACCCCGGCGCGATATAAGCCGTGTAGGACGACAACGGAAAACCCGGGAGATCGGCGACTCGCTGGAACATCGACCGCACGAAAATCACCAGCACCACTGGGAAGACGATCGGGAAGATGAAGCCGAACACCGGCTGGCGCAGCCCGACGACGACATACCGTCGGAAGAGCCGCAGGGTGTTCACCATGGCCGAGCTTCTCCGGGTGCTCATCGACGTTTGCGCCGTGGCCTCATCGAGGCCTACCTGCGCGCTCATCGGGTGGCCTCCAGGAACGCATCCCGCAGCGACGTCGACCGCACTTCGATGTTTGCATCGGCCAAGCCCAATCGACTCAGGTCAGCACTGAGCTGTCCGAGCGCCGACGCGGACGCGGACGTCAACGTGGTAGTGAGCGCGGCGCCGTTGCTTCGCTCCACTGCGTAACCGGCATCATTGAGCTGTCGCACAGCGTCTTCCGATATTCCCCCACCCGCCGAGATATCGACGACGAAGCCGTGGCTTCTGGTGAATTCTTGCGTCGACCCGGATGCGACCAATTTGCCGTCCTTGATGATCCCGACTTCGTCCGCCAGCGCGACCGCCTCATCCATATCGTGGGTTGTGAGCACAACCGTGCGGCCCTGCGACCGCAGCGACCTGATGGCGTTCCACACCTCTTGTTTGCCCTCGATGTCGAGGCCGGTGGAGGGTTCGTCGAGGAAGAGCATTCGAGGGTTGTGAGCCACCGCCAGTGCCACGTCGACTCGGCGCCGCATCCCCCCGGACAGCGCGCCCACTTTGCGGTTCAGGTAGCTCCCCAGACCGAACTGTTCGACCAGCTCGTCCTCGCGCCGACACCTATCGTCCTTCGACCAGCCGGCCATTGCCAAACTCATGCGTACCTGTTCGATCGGGGACATCCAAAGGTCGAGAGCGACTTCCTGTAGCGCAACGCCGATGAGCGGCCGCAGCTCCTCGGTGTCATCGACAGGTATTCCCAACACCTCCAACTGCCCGCTGCTGGGGCGCAGCAACGTCGTAGCCATACGAATGGTGGTTGTCTTACCTGCACCGTTGCGGCCGAGCAGGCAGTAGACGATCCCGGTCGGCACCGTCAAACTGAGCCCGTCGACAGCGTTGACCTCCGAACCCGGATAGGACTTCACGACGTCGACCGCACTCAAGGCCGGCGACGAATTCTCTTGGTTCTCGTCAGACATCGGTGTATCAGTCTCCGACTTTGGGCAGGACGTTGCGTTCCAGCTTTTCCGTCATGTGGATTCCTTGAGCTGTCAGACTCACGTCGAGAGCGGTGTGGAGCGGAAAGCTCCCTCCTCTGGGCGTCTCGTTCACCTGGTGAATCGATCCGGTGCTCACCCCCGAAACATCGAGTTCAACTACGGTTCGGGTCAATTCGACCGGTTTGCCGCGCCAACTGGCTTGGCGGGTGCCCTCGGCCCGCACGGTACCGGTCACCGTGGAGCCGCCACCGCACGTGCCCTTGAGTTCACGCGATTCGGCTATGTCTCCCAACGCAATACCTCCGTCCACGGCGCATTGCAAAGAGACCCTGGAATCCAGCGGGTTGACGATCGCTATCGCATCCAGTGTGCTTGCGCCGTCCCGGGTGGATACCATCCCGGTCTCGTATGGGAAGCGGTCGCCCGAGTAGTACTGCTCGATCTGTACCTCGCCACGCCGCGGTCCCGGGCCGATGGTCAACGTCCCCGATGTCGGCAGCGCCGTCGTCTCGTCGAGGTAGGTCACCGATCCCGATATCTCGAGCGGATAGCTGCCGAATGGTGAGTCCTGGCGGGGCTCGTTGGCTGCCTCTGCCACGGCGTCTGGGTACTTCAGAAGTTTGTAGGCGTGCCCAACCGGTTGTCCGGCTTCGGCATTCACCGATGTGCAGCCGCCGAGCAGAGCCGACGCGACCACCCAGGCGGCCGCGCCCACCCCGATCCGGTTCACCGCGCAACACCAGTGGCGGTCAGACTCCGGTTCAACCGATGGTGCCGGTGGCTGAAGAAAGCAGAGAGAACCCTGCTCATGAGGCTGCCCCAGCCGGGAATCAGACCCATCGGCGCTTGCGGGGCAAGCGTGATTTCATCGGTCACAATCGTCTTGTCTCCCAACGGCTCCAGGGTCCTGTGATGTACCCAGATCCGCATCCCGGTCATGACCGACTCCTCACGGAACATGTGTCCTGGGTCGATCCTGGCAATGGTGATGTCGTCAAAACCGAAGGGGAGAAACCCGAAAAGCAACAAGAAACTCTTACCGATCCGCGTACCAGGCGCCACATCAGCGATCGACTTGCCACGGAACTGACGTGGCATGGTCATCTTCATGTAGGGGCCCATCTCGTCGTTGATCCCCTCTTGTGTGGTGACACGTTCCCACACCCGGTCGATCGGGCAGTCGATTTCACTGACCTTCTTGAACACGTGCTCTTTGGTGTGTATCGATCGCATGGTTCCCCTAATCAGAGTGCAAGAGTGTTGAATTGGTGGCCATCGCCAACAGTGAGCCCCCATTTCGGTCGAGGGTGCGGGTGGCGTCGGTGACGAATGATCCGCTGATGTCGACCACTGCCGGAACGCTGTCGGCGCCAATGTAGCGGGGCATGATCTCACCGATCTGTTGGATGCGATCGGACAGCAGATGGCTGTACCACTCGAATAGCGGGACCACGAGCGCGACCGTGACGAACTCGACGCCGTCGGCCGCGAGGCTGCCGAAGAAGGCCTGCCAGAGCTGCTCGATCATGCCGACACGGCGGTATTTCTTGCGCACTCCTTGCGTAGCAAGCTCGGCAACCCGTTGTGGTGCTATACCTTCGAAGAAGGAATTCCACCATGGGTGGATATAGTTCCGCGCCGGATGGCCGTCCACTGCATAGTTGCGGCCGTCGCGCAGCGTGCTGAAACTGTCCAGGCCCAGTTCGGAATCCGCCCTCAGGGCTCTTAGGACTCCGACCGGCTCGTCCGGGGAATCATCGGTGAAGCTCACGAATATCTCTGAGGACTGCTCCCACGGACGGTAGTGCACCATTTCCGTCGCAGCGACATCGGACTCGTCCGCATAGTTGTTCTCTAGACCGAAAATCTCGTACTCGACACTTTTCGCCCACGGAAATCGATCGTCCGACGCTCGAATCCGTTCGACACGCTCCATCTGGTCACTCATGCGGTGGTGAACTCCCTTCCGCGGGTTCGGAGGATCTGCTCGCCCTGCTCGGCAATCGCGGCGACAGTGCCGGCGGCCAGCTCAGCGGTTACAAGGGGGTTGACAAAGGTGAGCTTGATCGCCTGGTGTCCCGCAGCTTTCGATCTGCCGACGATAGCGTGACCCGAGTGCGCCAGCTTGGTGCGGATGGCGTTATTGATCTCATCGCACTCGAGATCACTCAAACCTGTGTGCTGCCAACGTAGTACCACGGTGTTTGTCATTACCGGTGCCAGCAGGGCCAGGCTGGGATGGCGGTCCGCCGCTTCGGCGGCAGCTGCAGCGGCTGCGCAGGTGGCATCGACCATCTCGGCGATGCGCCGCTGCCCCAACGCGCGCAGGGTGACCCAAACCTTGAGGGCATCGAATCTGCGTGTGGTTTGGATCGATTTGCCTACCAGATTCACCACGTCCTGATCAGAGTCTTGTTCCGGATTCAGATAGTCGGCGTGGCCGGCCAAGACATCGAAGGACTTCCCTTGGCGTACCAACAACGCGCTACAGCTAATCGCCTGGAACATCAGCTTATGAAAATCGATGGCGATCGAGTCAGCCAACTCGATACCGGACAACAGATGGCGATGAGTATCGCTGAATGCCAGACAACCGCCGGCACAGGCGTCCACGTGAATCCAGACGTTCCGCTCTCGGGCAACGGCAATCGCTTCCCGCAGCGGATCGATCGCACCGTAATCGGTAGTGCCCGCCGTGAGTACAAGTGCCATGATCGGGGTGTCCGCCGTAGCCGCTTTGGCCACCTCGTCTGCCAGCGCCCCGATGTTCAACCGTCCGGCCGAGTCGGTCGGGATCTCCACCGGTGCGGCCGCCAGGCCCAGGATTCGTAGTGCTTGTTGCACGGAGAAATGTGTCTGCCGGGTACACAGCACTCGCCACGCCGGTGCTTCGGGAGGCAGACCGCGCGTGGCGACGTCCCAACCGAGAGTTCTCTTGGCGAACAGGTCGCGTGCGATCAACAGCGCCTCAAGATTGGACTGGGTTCCACCGCTGGTGAAGGTGCCGTCCGAACCGTGGTCGTATCCCATGGCGGTGCAGAGGTATTCGATCACCCGCTGTTCGACCGCGGTGGCTGCGGGCGCCTGATCGAAAGAGTCCATCGACTGATTGAAGGCGTTTATCAGGACTTCGGCGGCCAGCGAGGCCACCGTCGGAGGACAGTGCAGATGAGCGAGGTAGGCGGGATGGGTGACCGCCGCCGAGTTTCGAGCCAGCAGATTGACCGCCTCCCCCAGCGCTCCCGGCAGACCGATGCCGACCGGGATATCAAGGGGCAAGGCGTCGACGGCTTCTTTCAGGTCTGCATACCCCTCCACCAGCCCCGGTGTGGGCTGCTCGGCCAACTCGGTGCCCACCCACGTGGTTGCGAGCATCATCGCTTCGCGGTACCCGTTCAGACCGGATGCAGTGACGAAGTCTGCCGCGAACGGGCTGGGGTCCGCCTTCACCGTGCCCCCGCCCGGGCGGCATCCGCCGATCGTCGGCTATCGACTTGGCGCACCGCGGCCTCGAAAGCATCCAGTGCGGCCGCGATGTCGCGCTCCCCGATGACGAGTGGCGGCAGGAATCGCACGACATTGCCGTATTGACCACCGGTTTCAACGATGAGGCCGTGCTGCAGGCAGGCCCGTTGGATCTGCTCGGCCAGCTGAGGAGCCGGCGCACCGCCAATCTGATCCCACGGAGTTGCCGGATCGATGATTTCGGCAGCCAACATCAAGCCGGCGCCGCGAACGTCACCGATGATGCCCGTTTGCGCAGCAATCGCGGTCAACCCTTCGAGAAATATTCGCCCGTTCACCGCGACCTGGTCGGCCAATCCGGTCTCGACCGCGAACCGGATGACGGCGCTGGCAGCGGCGAATGACATTGCGTTACCACGGAAGGTGCCGGTGAATGCGCCAGGTTCCCACACGTCGAACTGTTCACGGACCACGAGGACGGCAATGGGCAGACCGGATCCGAGCCCCTTGGAGATCACCATGATGTCCGGCTCCACGCCGCAATGCTGAAAGGCCCACGGCGGTCCGGTACGGAACATCCCGGCCTGCACCTCGTCGGCAATGAGTGGCACACCGAGGCGCTCCGCTCCGTCGCGAAGCGCCTGGCCCCAGCGGTACGGCGCAGGGATCACGCCGCCCTCCCCGAGAACGAACTCCGCGATGATCGACGCGGGAGACGTCACCGCGGTGTGGGGTCGGGTCAGACTCTCGACAGCGGCTACCGCCAGGTCGACACCTCGCTCTCCGCCGACCCCGAACGGGCACCGGTAATCCTGCGGGTAAGGCAGAAAGGTAGCCCGCGGTGACAGCACCACGGGCTGCTGCCGCAGCCCGCCACCGGAACTCGCGGCGCGTGCCGCACGTGTGCAACCGTGGAATCCGCCTTGCACGCCGACGTGTTCGCGGCCGCCGGTCGCGATTTCGGCCAGCATCAACGCGGCCTCGACAGCGCTGGCACCGCTCGGTGAGCACAGGTGGATGCGGCCGGCCGCCGCCATTCCCGGCGGCAGGATGGACAGCAGGTCCTCGACGAACCGTTCCCTGGTCGGGGTGTGGAAGTCCAGTGACTGCCACGGCTCTCCAGAATCGAGCGTCTTGACCACGGCCTCACGTACAACGGGGTGATTCCACCCCAACGACATTGCCCCGGCCGCGGCCAGGCAGTCCACGTACCAGCGACCGTCACTGTCACGCAGCCGAGCCCCGGCCGCTTCCACGGGCCGGATCGGCAACCGCCGGGAATAGGTGGCAGCACCCGATTCGCGCACGGCAGAAGATGATCGCGCCAAGGTCATGCCGACCCCCCAGCGGAACGCGACACTCGAGCAGAGGTGCGTGGGCGGGCCAGCAACCGCCGGATCGAAGCTGTCAGTGACCGGTCCTCGGTCACCCAGTACCCGCCATCGCGCGGAATCGCTTCCGCCAGACGCCGACGCGCCTTGCCGAGTTGGTGGTACGGCAGCTTGGGAAATAGATGGTGTACTGCGTGAAAGCGCAACCCAAGCGGGGCCCATAGTTCGCCGAGGATGGGCAGTGACGGATGGTCGATCGAATCCAACACCTGCTCAGAGAATGTCATCTGTTCGTTCTCACTCTCGTAGCGGTGGGCTGCCAGCACCCGAATCCAGTTGACGAACAGCACCGCTGCGACGATCACGTATGCCTCGAGCAGTCGGTTGGGTGAGTACGCACCAAGGCCCAGCAGCACCATCATCGCCACGAGGTAGGAAAAACATGCAAACTCCTGCACCAGCCAAGAGCGCGGGGTTCTGTCGGCTGGGAGCACCCGGACATAGTCCGCATCGATCATCAGTGCCGAGGCGCGCGTCAACACGTACGAACGGAACGCCGGAACCAGCCAACTCAGCGGAGCCAAAACCAGAAAGCGCACGACGAACACCACCGGCCCGAGCAACGCGGTGAACGGCAACGCGATCACCCGCCAGCGCGGCTCGCTGGCGTAGGCCACATACTCGCCGTCTTCAGCAGTGCCGTAAGTACGCGATCCGTGGTGATCCTGATGAAACTCGTAAGTGAATTTCGGTACCAGAAAAGGGATTCCGCAGACAACATGCCAGACGACCGAAAACCAGCGCAGTTCTTCCGGCGCGTGGACGATCTCGTGTACGAACAGCACCGCCCGGTAAAAGGCCAGCGCCGCGACCAGCATGCACACGACAGCAGGTGCAGACAGTAGGTCATCGGCCGGGCACAACACGAACGCGACGTATCCGATCCCCGCGCACACCATGAGGTCGCCCCAGTAGATCCACTGCCTTCGAGCCGAGAGATCGGCGACCAGTGAGCGCGCCTCGGCCATCGAAATGCCGAGCACTTCCTTGGAGCCAGGCCTCCTGGACGAGGCTTGCCGGGTATCGACGTTCATCGAATAAACTCCGAAATCAGTTCAGGGACAGAGACTCTTGGAATGCCCAGTTCGCGCACAGCTTTGTCGGGCGCGTAATACACCTGACGGGCCATCAATTCGACGTTCTCCGGTATCAAGGCATCTTCCGCATGTGGGCCGCCGACCAGATCCCGCACCACCCGGTTGCCTGCACCAATCGCCCGGAGCACGCCCACAGGCGCGGTTCTGACCTTGTGCCGTCGACCCACTGCGTCGATGAGCAGTTCGGCGATCCGGCGGTAAGTGAGATTTTCGGTCGCGAGAATGTATCGCTGGCCGACCTCACCCTTGACCATTGCGCCAGTGGCACCTATCACGAAATCCCGAGCCGAACACACAGCGGTACCGCCGGGGGGAACGACTCGTAAGAGTCCGCTTCGCGCCGCGGACAACAAGCCCTGCCAAGAACGCACAGTGCCGGATCTCGGTGCGAAAACGGCCGCGGGATTTATCACGACCACCTCAAGGCCATGCTCAACGAAGTCCAGCATCACACGCTCGCCTGCACGTTTGGTCGCGGCATAGACGTTGTCCACAACCGATTCCCGGACATCGAACGACTCGTCGGCCACCACCCCGTCCGGCGGATAGCCAACAGCGGCTGTCGACGACACATGAACGACACGTCCGACGCCATGGCGCAGTGCGCTCCGCGCGACATGATAGGTACCCAGTACATTCACATTCCAGATGGCATGGCCCAAACGAGAATTCGGGGAAGCAATGCCGGCGAGGTGGTAGATCGACGAGACACCCCGGATTGCACGGTCGATGCTGCACGCATCGGTGACATCAGCCCGAACGATCTCCACGTCGAGTTCAGGAATCTCCGGTATGCCAGCTTGGTCCTGGGGGCCTACCACGATTCTCACGGGATCGCCGGTGCGTGCGAGCTCGGCGACAAGCGCGCGACCCAGATAACCGGCACCTCCGGTGACGAGAATGCGACCGGTCATCACAGCGCCTTCTGATAGACCCGGTGCCGTTTCTCCGGGTCGGTCTTCATCTGAGCCGCCAGCGAATTCGACCAGACATTGTCTTCGTGCACCCAGGTTGTGGCGACGGACGTATACCCGCTGCCCGTGATGGTCTTGACGATCTCCCCCGCCAGGACTCGTCCGATGCCCGCCCCGAATTGTGTTTCGACAGCGCCGATGAGCACCACGACCGCGGTGTCGACGCCGCGGATATGTCCGTTACGTCGAGTCGCAATCCGTAACAGTGTCGACGGTGTGAGCCTTCCCGACCGTCCGGCGATTTCGTTGATATCGGGCAACATCAAGAGAAACCCGACTGGCTGTCGGTCGGTTTCAACGATCCGCACGATATTCGGGTCGATCAATGGTCGCATCTCCGCGGCCATACCCTCGAACACTGCTTTGCTCAGCGGGACGTTCTCCGGATGCCTGGCGAACGAGTCGTTGTACAGGCTACGAAGAACCTCCAGTTCGTTGCCGAACTCCGACATCCGTACCGGCCGGGTCGTCACATTCTGCGTTCTCATCACCGCGTCGGCGCGTCTGACCAAGCGTCGCTGAATCTCGCTGCTACCCTCGGCGTCCCACCGATACGAGGCGGTGTCGAACTTCTTCTGATACCCAGCGGATTCGATCAGTCGCGGATAGTACATCGGGTTGTAGGGCTGCATGAGAGTCGGCGGCTTGCCGTAGCCCGAGATGAGCAGACCTACCTCCTCACGTGTCGAATAGCTGAACGGTCCAACTATTTTGGTCATCCCCCTACGCCGTGCCCACCGCTCGACGGCGGTCAGCAACACCTCGGCTACGTCGTCGTCCGGCGGACACTCGAAGTGACCGAAGAAGGCGCAGTCGCCGTACCGTTTGACGTACTCGGAATCAATGCTCGCCGATATACGTCCGACCGCACGTCCCGATTGGTACGCAACGAAGTTCGCGATTTCGACCTCTTGATGCAGCGGATTCTTGCCCGCGTTCATCTTTGCCACCATGGTGCGCCGCAGCATCGGCCGCCATTGCGCATCGTACCGATAGATACGCCACGGTAGCTGCACGAAGTCCTTTACTTCTGTGCGCGACGCCACCTCGCGCGCGTTGAGAGACCACGCATTGCCGTTCCGCGGAGACCGCGTAGATGTGTACTCATTTAGCACGAACGATTCCCAGATCGTGCGCAAGCTCGGGATTTCCCTTGCTTTTCCAGAGGGCGCCATCCATGTAGAAGTGATGCAACACGAACATCAGTGGGACAGCGAAGATTACCGTGTCCAACTGTCCGGCGAGAATGCCGATACCGGCCAAGCAAGCGGCATACAGCGGGAGCGCCTTTCGAGTCGAGAGCCGGGCCAACAACAGCTTCTTCTCAGCCGGATCCGCCGAAGCGGCGAATCTGGTGTTGTTTCTCGTCCAGTTGATCAGGTGGTACTGCAAGCTGTGAGTGGTGGTGGCGATCAGAATGAGCGCGAACAGATCCGACACCAGCAGATACGACAGGTTGTAGGACAACGCGGCGATGACAAGGGTGGCCACCGCCATGGTGGGTAGGGCGGTCTGTCCCGCACGCCGCAGCTTGACCTGCTCCCAAACGGCCCTAGCGACCAGGACCACGGCGATCACATACGCACCGACGACGAGCACGCTCGGTATCGGCGGGACGGGCACACTGAGATTGGAGAACGGCAGGCGGTGACCAAACACCTCGTAGTCCGAAAAGTGCAGCCCGTGGCTGGCCCGGTAGATCACCGGGGCGAGGCAGATGGCATAAAGAGCGTACTTGAGGCGGTTCCGCGGCCCCTTGTATCCGTTCTTCGCCGCGTAGATGTTCATGATCCCGAAATGCTGCTTCAGGACATGGAATACCTGCCAGTACGCCCAAACGGCCAGTAGCGGCACCAGCCAACCGCCGAACCAAAGCACACCGACGATCGTGCCGACTACCGCGAAACTGATCACATAGTGCCGCCAATACCGCGTCCGTTCCCGCGGATCCAGCCAGATTCGTGCCGTGGTGGTCAGCACATGCGGTAAGTCGGACAGCAACGAGAACGCCACTGCTCCAATGAGAAATATCCCCTTGTGACTTTCGGCAGCGAAGAGTACCGCCGACAGCAGGGCGCCGAGGCCGAACACGAAGAAGATGTCCACACGACGGCTGACGAACCAACCTGGTTGATGTTCCCCATCTTTCAGGTGCGGCTGTTGAGCATTTGCGGCGACGGTAGCCATCGCAGCCCCCTCCCAGTGGCTTCAGCAAGAAGTCTTAATGAAAATGGTTTTCGTTATCGTCTTAACGTAAGGTCGTCTGGAGACGGTGTCAACGCCAACCCCGCTGTCAAGCAAGAATGTGGCCGCCGCCACATGGGGCTCCGCCAGGGCCGGCCCTCAACCGCAACGTGAACCAAGGAACGAACCGTGACGTCAAAGACCGAAGACGACACCGCCGAAGTCGTTGTTGAAGAGCCGACCGCCGCAGAGGAACCCGAGGACGGCGAGAGCGGGGCCAGCGACGCAGACACCGGCGAACCGGGGGTCGGGCGGCGCGGGCTCAGACTTCGCCACCTGACCATGGTAGGGGTGGGTATGGTTCTCGTTGCCGCACTTACGTTCTCGGGCCTTTTCGGCTGGCAACTGTGGCAACAGTGGCAATTGGACTCGGCGGGCCGCCAGGCCCTCCAGACAGCGATCGACTACGCGCAGACGCTGACCAGTATCGACAGCGATCAGGTTGACGACAACTTCACTCGTGTTCTTGACGGCGCCACGGGCGAGTTCAAGGACATGTACACGCAATCCAGCATGCAACTTCGACAGTTGCTCATCGACAACAAGGCGACTGCCCATGGGACCGTGGTCGATTCGGCAATCCAGTCCGTGTCCAAAGACAAGGTTGTCGTCCTGCTGATGGTCGATCAGACCGTGACCAACACTGCTCAGCCCGATCCCCGGGTTGACCGCAGCCGCATGAAAATCACCATGGACAGAGTCGACGGCCGATGGCTTGCCGGCAAAGTCGAACTTCCGTGAGGTGGTCCAAATGCCGAAGGTAGCCATACTCGTCGCAATGTCGGTCGGACTCGCATTCCTGGGTGCGCCGACAGCGCGTGCCTCCTCGGAAGCGTTTTGCACCGAGCTCGGCGGAGACTTCGATGGCCACTACTGCCGCACGGTGGTGACTTCGGTGCGCAATGCCAACAGGGATATCAGAATCGCGATTCCAGGCGAGGTCATCGATAACCCGGTCGCCCACACCGCGATCCGCGAGTATCTGCATGCCCTGTATGAGAATTGGAGCGCCAAGGCCGTGGACATGGCTCAGGACAGCTACGGCGAGGCGAACTTCGAGGTGTTCAGGCATGACTCGACACTCTCGGTGGTATTCCACGAGGACTATCACGCGGACGGGCCTGCGATCAACAACGCATACCGCACGTTCACGTTCGACATGGCGACCCGCAGAGAACTCGAGCTGAGAGATATCGTCCGACCCGGAGCCGATCCACTGATGGATATTCCACGGCTGGCAGCACCAGCCGTGAGCGAGGCCTTGGACCGGGCTGCGCCCCCACATCAACCCGGCACCTATCCATTCACCCCGGATCGCTGGACACCGGACAAGGTGTACTCCGGTGGCTACCGGTCATGGGCGCTGACACCGGATTCATTGATCATCTACATGCCCGACTATCCAGTCGCGCATGATATTCCGGTCGACTACAGCCCGGGCATGCCGGTTTGGTCAATGGACGGCGGCACCGTACAAGCGCACATACCGCTCACTGCGTTATCACCCGTGCTACGACCCGAGTACGCGTAATCCCCAGTCTGTCAGGAGCGCCCATGGCCGAGAAAATCCACGCCAGACCGATCGTCAAGGCCATAGCCGCACTTGTGGCCACCGCCGTTCTCGTCTGTCCGGTTGTTTTGGGCTGGCTGTGGAAGGCACAACGCGACAGAGATACGGCGGCCCGCGAGGGTCTGGCTGCGGCACAGCAATTCATCGGGGTTTTGACCAATATCGACGCAGGCAAGCTCGACGAGAACTTTAGGCAAGCCGCCGAAGGATCGACCGGAGCCTTCAAGGACATGTATGCCCAGTCCAGCGCGCAACTGCGGCAGCTCCTGGTCGAGAACAATGCCACCGCGCACGGCCTGGTCGTCGAGTCAGCCGTCAAATCGGTGTCGACCGACAAGGTCGAAGTGTTGATGTTTGTCGACCAGTCGGTGAGCAACGCCGCGTCGCCCGAACCGCGATTGGATCGCAGCAGGATCAGGATGACCATGGAAAAGGTCGACGGCCGCTGGCTTGCAGGAAAAGTCGAGCTTCCCTGAAAGAGATGTTGCCGAATCGGCAAGTACGGTTGCATAATTTGCCGCCGGCCGAAACGATGATGCCATGCAAGACCAGACGTCCGGCAAAAGCCAATCCAGCACCCCGGCCTACGATCCGGAAGGTGACGCGCGGGAATTCTGGGATTCGATCTACCGCAGAGCAGGCCAAGCGGCGACAGGACGTGTGAACGCCCCACTCGTCGAGTTCGCATCCCAACTTGTTCCCGGCAAGGCGCTGGACCTGGGCTGTGGCACGGGCGGCGACTCGATATGGCTTGCGCAACACGGGTGGCGAGTCGTCGCGGTGGACGTCGCACCCAGTGCATTGCGGCTCGCCGCCGACTTCGCCCGACAGCTACACGTAGACGAGTCGATCGAGTTTCAACAGCATGATCTGTCCGATAGCTTTCCGGTCGGCTCATTCGATCTTGTGTCGGCACAGTACCTGCACTCACCGGTTCGTTTTCACCGACCGGAGATCCTGAAACGGGCTGTGAACGCGGTCCGGCCAGGAGGCACGCTGCTGATTGTGGATCATGGCTCGGCAGCACCATGGTCGTGGAAAATCTCTGAGCACCAATTCTTGTCACCCCAAGAGGTACTGGCCTCACTGCAGTTGGACGACGATCTGTGGGACCAGCTGCGGGTGTCCTGTGTCGACAAGGAGGTCGTCGGCCCAGACGGTCAAACCGCCACCGTGACAGACAATGTGATTGCGGTGCGGCGACACGCAGATTGACATGCCTGGCATTTTGGGGCTACTTCAGATGGTCCAGAAGCGTGCCCTCTGAACCGAAATACTCCTCGCGCCAACGCTCGAGCAGTTCACTGTGGTCGATATCGTCGGGGTGGAATCCAGTTCTGAAGTAATCCCGAATCTGAGAAAGCACCCCGTGAAACAGCGGCTGACGAGGTAACGCGGCAATGCTGCCGGCGGTCTTGACCGGGTGCCGCCATGCCCAGGTATCCGACCCGATCGATAGCAGAAGCACAACTGTCCTGGTGAGAAACAGAAACAGCACAGTTGCCATGGCGGCAGTGCGCATCCGCTCGGTTCCACCGACGTACCGATATACGTCGAATGCAACCGCCTTGTGTTCCATTTCCTCTATCGCATGCCAGTTCAACATTGCCCGGACCTCCGGGTCGGTCAGTTGTTGCTGAACCCAAGGTGTGCTCAACACCTGGGCCCCCAACACTGCGGTCAGGTGTTCTACGCCTGCCGTGCTGGCCAAAGCGAATCTGGCTATGCCATCTGGAAGATGATCACGGTGCCGCTCAAAACGTTTGACCATCTTCGTACCGAGGCGATCGATAGCGCGCGTGGCCCAGTAACCCATCCTGCCCAATTCCGCGTTCAAAGACCGATGATGTAAACCATGGGTCGTCTCTTGCCCGATGAATCCAGCGACTTGCTTTTTCAGCTCTGAGTCGACGATCTGTTCACGGTAACGCCGGACAGAGTGAATAAAGAACTCTTCCCCAGAGGGGAAGAAGCCGGACAAGAGCGCCACCAGATGACTCATTGCGATGTCATTGGCGACAAAGTGCCGGCGCGACGGTGATCCTCCGTCAAATGTGAAGGAAATCCTACGTGTTGCAATGACTTTCATGACCGCACTTTCCGGCCGGCGCTGCCACGGCACGCCGTCACCTCCACCTGTTCTGGCGACAACCGGCGGTCAGACATGCAATCTCCTTCGAACAACGAGAATCTTTCCCCTGTGTCCGAGCTCGGAAGCTCTTCCGGACGAACCCTCGGCCTGACCCCATGTTAATGATAATCATTTTCATTAGGAAGACCTACCTCCGTCACTCACCATCACGTCAGTCGCACCATTGACGGGTTATTGAGCAGAAAACCCTTATTTCATAACGAGTTTCAGTGCTACGCTCGGCGAGTTGGCTTATTGAAAATAATTTTCGACAAGGATCGACACGCCACGTCCGCCACGCGAAAGGCGCGCATATGCCGAACCGGGTCTATACCTGCGATCCATTCACCCTTGCCATCTGCAGGCATTGCTCGGCAGAGCCGCAATCCCTCCTGATCGGCTTGCTGAGTAACGTCATACGCCAATGCCCGCATGCAGTCCTGGTGAGCACGGACTGCCTGTTAGGGGAATTCACTTGTGCAACAATAAATTCCGATCGTACCCCGATACTCGTCCTACAGCCGTGCTCGGTTGATCGAGTCCCGAACGCGGCAGCGATCTGGATCGGCCCCGTCAACACCGACGCCGACGCGCGCAGCGCGTGCAACTGGATCGCGGCCGGCGGGTGGGATCGAGCGAACCTCCCACTACGTCTGCGGGCAGACCTGAATCTTTCACGTGCGAGTTCTCAAAACTAGATCTGCAAAGCGCCGATCCCCGGACATACCCCGAAATCGGGGCCGTTTCATATCACTACGTGCTGGTGTCGTCCGCTTTTGGCTGGCGAAGTTCGTAACGGATGAGCCTGGCACTGTTGGCCACCACCGCAACTGACGACGCGTTGTGCAGGATCGCCGCAAGCACCGGCGACAGTGCGCCCCCGGCCCCGATCGCGAGTCCGATCGCGTTGACCGCGATGGCCATCGCATAGTTCTGTTGGATGACGTCGACCGCCCGCCCGCCCAACGCCCGCACATCGAGCAGTCGGCGCAAGTCATCACTGGCGAGCGCGACGTCCGCGGTCTCTACGGCAACATCCGTTCCGCCCAGACCCATCGCGATGCCTATGTCGGCTGCCGCCAAGGCCGGCGCGTCGTTGACGCCGTCGCCCACCATCGCGACGGTATGTCCCTGCTCGCGCAGTTCACGTACCAGTTCGAGCTTGTCCTCGGGCATGACCTCCGCACGCCACTCGGTGATGCCCAGTTCGGCTGCGACCGCGGCAGCGGCGTCGGGATGGTCGCCGGTGATCATCACCACGCGCTGCACCCCACTGGCCCGCAACCTCTCCAGCACCGCCGCAGCCTCCGGGCGCACCTCGTCACGCAGGCTGATCAGGCCCACCAGCTTGCCGTCCACCGCGAGCAACAGCGGCGTCTCGGCCCGGGCGCGCAGCTCATCCACCCACTCCACAGCCCGCTTGGTCACGCGAACCTTTTCCTGCCGTAGCAACGACGGGCTGCCCAGCAGCAGCGTGCGCCCGTCGGCCCTGATACGCATTCCCAGACCGACCAGAACCTCGCATTCCTCATGCGGAGGAATCTCGATATGCCTTTCTTTGGTCGATCGGATGACAGCCTCGGCCAACGGGTGCTTGGCGTGGATCTCCGAGCTGGCAGCGTAGGCCAGGACTTGCTCAGGTTCCCATTCCTTTTGAAAGGCAACGACATTGGTCACGATCGGACGACCGAGAGTCAGTGTGCCGGTCTTGTCGAACACCACGGCGTCAACCCGGCCGGCTTCCTCAAGGTGCGAGCCACCCTTGATCAGGATCCCCCGTCGGGCGCCATTGCCGATCGCCGCACTGATCGCGGTCGGAGTCGACAGGCCTACCGCACACGGGCAGGCAACCAGGAGCATGGTCATCGCGCGCCGTACGTCTCTGGTGACGACGAGTGTCACGGCTGAAAGCAGGAACGATGCCGGCACGAAACGCCTCGAGAAGTTCTCACCGATCGTCTGGATGGGTGCCCGGTCCTGCTGTGCCTCTTCGACCCGACTGATGATCCGGCCGATCGTCGTCTGTCGTCCGACGGCCTCGGCTTTCACCACCAACTGCCCGCGAACAACAACCGAGCCTGCGAAGACCTTGCTCCCCGGCATCAAAGCGACCGGGAGATTCTCACCGGTGATCGCCGACTGGTCGACGATCGCCTCCCCATCGCTGACGACGCCGTCGACCGCGATCGCCACTTGTTCGTGCACGACGACCTCATCGCCGATACGCACTGTGTCAACGGCAACCTCGACCTCGGTTCCGTCGGGTAGCCGAAGCCAAACCGTATCCTGCGTGCCCTGAAGCAGATTGGCAATGGCGCGGCGGGTGCGCCGGAGCGTCAAATCTTGGAGGTACTCGCCGATGTTGAGCAGCCACAGGACGGTCAGCGCCACCACGTTCTCGCGGAGCACCAGGCTGGCGACCGTTGCGGCCGACACGAGCATATCGGTGCCGGCGGTGCGATCACCGGTCAGAGTCCGCAGCGCACCGCGCAGGAATGGATAGCCGGTGAATATCGTCGCCCCGGTGGCGAACATTCGACTGGTTGGTCCGAGCAATGGCGGACGGCGGAACCCGTAACGGCGAATACCCAACAGCGCCAAAGCTATAGCGCCGATGGCCATCCGCACGACATCGGCGTTGTGGATATCGGCGGAGTGTGGGAGGCGAACCGGAACAAGACGGCGCTCCACGGCCGCAGCCGCGGAGATGGCAGCCACCAGCGCGGCGCGGTCACACCGCTTCGGTGAGTACCAGACCACCACCGACGCCGTCCGCGGATACGCATGCACTGCACGCACACCGGGCACCGCGCCCACTGCGTCCTCGATCGCCACCGCACGCACGGCATCCCTGCACATCCACGGTGCCGACACACGCATTCTGCCCGCGGCATCGGACACCACGTCCACGGCTGCCACAGCGATCAGTGATCGTGGTCGTGGTTGACCTCGGCCGCCGCGGGAGGCGGCACTTCCTCACCAATTCGTTCCCGCGCCTCGGCCACCACGTCCCCGACCTTCAGTCGGGCGGCTTCCGCCCCCTCTTCGGCTTTGCGTGCGCCGCGCAAGGCCCACGTGGTCGTCGTCACCGCAGCCTCCCGGACCGGTGCTTTTGCGACTGCCTTACGGAATCCCTCGTACGCCGCGACGCCGACCGCCCCGGTGATCACCGTCGTCGCCGCCTTCGCCAGCAATCCATGCCAAACCATCTGGCCAGCTTAACCCCAAGCACCCATGAGCGAAAATGATTGTCATTTACAGGCTGTGGCATCGGCGGGTTCACAGCCAGGACTGGCATGATGACCGCCGTGGCGACGAACGCGACGGCGACGCGAAAGCGGTTGGGGTCCATGCCCGTCCTCGTCGTCGGCATCATCGCACTGGCGCTGGCCGGCGGGCCGGCGCGGGACTTCGTCGAGCGGACCCCGAAGGTGGCGACCGCTGCCACGGTGTTCTGCGGGGTGTTCGTGCAGGCGCTGCCCTTCCTCGCACTCGGTGTGGTGATCAGCGGGTTGATCGCGGTTTTCGTCACTCCCGAGCGGTTGACCCGCTGGCTGCCGCGGCACACCGGCGTCGCGATTCTGGCGGCCGGTGTCGGCGGTGCCGCGCTCCCCGGCTGTGAATGCGGATCGGTACCCGTGGCACGCCGGCTGTTCAACGACGGCGCGCTCGGTGCGGCCGCACTGACGTTCATGTTGGCGGCTCCGGCCATCAACCCCGTGGTGCTGGTCGCGACGGCGGTCGCGTTTCCGGGTCACCCGCAGATGGTGGCCGCCCGATGCGCGGCGTCACTACTGACGGCGCTCATCATGGGTGCGGCGTGGTCCCGGTTCGGCAAACCCGAATGGATCACCAGGCGGCTGCCCCGGCCCCATCACGACGGCGGCTCGAAGTGGACGGTGTTCATCGAGGCCGCCCGCCATGACTTTCTCACCGCCTGCTCCTACCTGGTCATCGGTGCGGTCGCCGCTGGTGCGCTGCACGTGCTGGTCCCCGCCTGGGTGTATGAGCACCTGGCCGGGCATCTGGTACTCGGCGTGCTCACCATGGCGCTGCTGGCGGTGGTGCTGGCGCTGTGTTCGGAGGCCGACGCGTTCGTCGCGGCCAGCCTGACCATGTTGCCGTTGTTGCCACGGCTGGTGTTCCTGGTGGTCGGGCCGGCCGTCGACCTCAAGCTGTTCGCGATGCAGGCCGGAATGTTCGGCCGCGCGTTCGCCGTCCGGTTCTCCCCCGCCACTTTCGTGGTGGCAACCTTGGTCGGCACCGGGATCGGGCTGCTCGTGCTGGGGCCGCGATGAGCCGCGAGACCGAGAACGCACTGCTGCTGCTGATCGGGATCAGCACGGCCATCATCGTCGCCACCGGCAGCTTCACCCGCTACGTCAAACCGACCCTGCTGCCGTACCTGATCGCCACGGCCGTGCTGCTCATCGTGCTGGCCCTGGCGGCCATCGTTCGCGACATCCGGCACGGGCCCGCCGAGCAGCACGATCCCGAGCACGACCACGCCCACTCCAGCGGCACGGCCTGGCTACTGCTCATTCCGATCGCCCTGCTTGCCTTCGTGGTCCCGCCGCCGATCCGGCCGGACGCGGCATCGGTCACCGCGGTGTCCACCGACGTACTGCGGCGGCCGTTCCCGCCACTGCCCGACGGCGGGACTCCGGAACTCTCGCTGCCCGATGTGCTCATCCGCATCGCCCAGGACACCGCAGGCACGCTCGACAACCGGACCATCAAGGTCACCGGCTTCACCATGCACGACGGCGACCACACCTACCTCGCGCGCATCGTCATCATCTGCTGTGCGGCGGATGCGCAACTGGCCCGCATCGGGCTCGCCGGCCCGGCTGCCGAACCCCTGACCGGCTACCCGGAGAACACCTGGGTCACGGTCGAAGGCAGCGTGCCTGCAGGGCAGGACGATTCGGGCCGACGCACCATCCCGACCATGACCGTGCAGACCGCGGCGCGCACCGACCCGCCGCCACACCAGTACGCCTACTGACTAACCCCGCGGGCCCGCCACCGGCAAAAGTGCCATCTCCCGGGCGTTCTTGATCGCGGTGGCGACCTGGCGCTGCTGTTGCGGCGTCAGGCCTGTCACGCGCCGCGACCGGATCTTCCCGCGCTCACTGATGAAGGTCCGCAGCAGCTGCACGTCCTTGTAGTCGATCCGGGTGACGCCGAGCGCGTCCAGCTGATTGCGCCGGGGTTTCTTGAGTTCTGGTGCGGGCGCCCGCTTCTTGGAGTTCTTTTTCGCCATCACCAGCTCGACTTCCGCACACCGGGCAGCTCCCCGCGATGCGCCAGTTCCCTGACCCGCACGCGCGACAGACCGAACTTGCGCAGATGACCGCGGGGCCGCCCGTCGATAGCATCGCGGTTACGCAGCCGCACCGGGCTGGAATCCCGCGGAAGGCGTTGCAGCGTCGAGACCGCCGCGGCCCGCTGCTCGCGCGAGCTCGCCGGATTGCGGATGATCTCCTTGAGTTCAGCGCGACGTTCGGCGTAGCGCTGAACCAGCTCTCGGCGCTTCTCGTTCTTGACGATCTTGGATCGCTTGGCCATCAGCGTTCCTCCCGGAAATCGACGTGCCGACGGATCACCGGGTCGTACTTGCGCAGCACGATGCGGTCGGGATCGTTGCGGCGGTTTTTGCGGGTGACATACGTGTAGCCGGTGCCCGCCGTGGACCGTAACTTGACGATCGGACGAATATCGGTGCGCGCCATCAGATTTTCTCTCCGCTGCTACGCAGCCTGGCGACCACCGCTTCGATGCCGTCGCGATCGATCACCTTGATGCCTTTGGCGCTGACCCGCAGCCGGATCCGACGCCCCTCCGAGGGCAGGTAATAGGTCTTGTTCTGGATGTTCGGATCCCAGCGTCTACGACTGCGACGGTGTGAGTGGGACACGGTGTTGCCGAACCCGGGCTTGCGCCCGGTGACTTGGCAGTGGGCCGACATGAGCCTCCTTCGTGGTGGGGTAACCTGACTTAATCATAATGATAATCATTTTCACCAATCGTTGGGAGGCGAGGTGCGAACCCCTGTTGTGCTGGTCGCGGGCCAGGGCGATACCGACAGCGTCATCGCGGAGCTGATCCGGAATCCGGGCACGGTGCTGGTGCGGCACCGCTTTGACGGCCAGGTCGTGGTGCGGACGGTGGCAATGGGTCCGTCCGGCGTGCGGGGCGGTCCCACGTCCGGAACATCGGACTGGCCATTGGAACTCGCGCACGGCTGTGTCTCGTGCACCGTCCGCGACGACCTGCTGGTGCTGCTGCGTCGTCTGCACCGACGCAGCGACGTCCAGCGGATCGTCGTGCAGTTGATGGAGTGGCTCGAACCCGAACCGGTGTGCTGGGCCATCGAGAATATCCGTGTGCGCGTCGGCCCCGGCTACATCGACGGGCCGGCGTCACGCGATGTCCGCATCGAAGGCGTCGTCACCTGTATCGACACCGCGTCCTGGGTCTCGGAGGCCATCGGCGAGGACGAACTCGACGACGGACGCACCGTCGCGCAGGTCGTGGTCGGCCAGGCCGAACTCGCCGACGTACTGGTGCTCACCGAACCCGATGTCACCACGCTGGCGGTGCTGCGCCGGCTCGCACCGCGGGCCCGCATGACGGTCGGGCCCGATCGGGTCGAGCTGGCGCTGGCCCACCTCGAACCCGACAGCCCCCGCGGTCGCGCCATCGCGCCACACGATCCACTGCTGGTGGGCGAACCGCCGCTGGATCGCGACGGCGAGGTCGGCATCGTCGAATTCACCGCACGACGACCGTTTCACCCGCAGCGCCTGCACGCCGTACTGGACTTGCTGCTCGACGGAGTGGTGCGCACGCGCGGTCGGGTCTGGTTGGCCAACCGTCCGGCCGAGGCCATGTATATCGAATCCGCGGGTGGCGGCATGCGAGTCAGCAACGCTGGAAAGTGGCTGGCAGCAATGGATTCCAGCGAGCGCGCCTATGTCGACCCGCAGCGCGCGGCGCTGGCGGCCGTCGTCTGGGACGAGCGGTTCGGGGACCGGCACAACTCACTGGCGGTGCTGGTGTATGGCGCCCGCCCCGACGAGATCCTCGACGGCCTGCGGGGCGCGCTGCTCACCGACGACGAACTGGGCAATCCCGAGGATTGGGCCCACTACCCAGACCCGTTCGGTGACTGGCACGAGGAGCCGTGTGAGACACCCGCCGAAGAAACCGCCCAACCCGGACACCACGAAGGAGAATCACGATGAAACCCGGCATCCACCCCGACTACCACCCGGTGGTGTTCCAGGACGCTGCGACCGGCACCCGATTTCTGACCCGGTCCACCGCCACCAGCGAGCGGACCGTCGAATGGTCCACGCCGGCGGGCGTCCAGACCTACCCGCTGATCGTCGTCGACGTCAGCTCGGCCTCCCATCCGTTCTGGACCGGATCGCAGCGCCACATCGACTCGGCGGGTCAGGTGGAGAAGTTCCGCCGCCGTTACGGATAGAGATCGCCCCTAGGGTGGGAGCATGCGGCGAAAACCCGGCAGGCCCGACCCGTGGGCCTAGCGCTGCTGCTGCTCGCTCTCGTCCTGGTGTTCGCACTCGCGAAGCCGGAAGGCTGGCCCGAGGCGGTCGTGGCGGTTCCGGCGGCCGGACTGTTGATCGCGTTCGGAGTGATCTCGCCGCAGGACGCACTGGCCGAGATGAACCGGCTGCTGCCCGTGGTCGGATTTCTGGCAGCCGTGCTGGTGCTGGCGCAGCTGTGCGACGACGAAGGCCTGTTCCACGCGGCCGGCACGCTCATGGCCCGTGCCAGCACGGGCGATCCGCGCCGATTGCTCACCCGCGTGTTTCTCATCGGCGCCACCACCACCGCAGTGCTGAGCCTCGACGCGACCGTTGTGCTGCTCACGCCGGTGGTGCTGACCACGGCCCGCACGCTGGGCATCACGCCTCGGCCGCACGCGTACGCCACAGCGCACCTGGCCAACACCGCGTCGTTGGTGTTTCCTGTGTCCAACCTGACCAACCTGCTGGCCTTCGCTGTGGCCGGGCTGTCCTTCACCCAGTTCAGCGCGGTCATGGCGGCGCCGTGGCTGGCCGGTATCGCGGTCGAATTCGTCGCATTGCGTTGGCTTTTCCGTCGCGAGCTGAGCCGCCCCGCAGCCAAGGTGACTCCCCCGCCTCCCGAAGTTCCGGTGTTCGTCCTCGCGGTGCTGGGTTTGACGCTGGCGGGTTTCGTGGTCACCTCGTTGTTCGACCTGGCCCCGGCCTGGGCCGCGCTGGCAGGCGCGCTCGTGCTCGGTGTCCGCAGCCTGATCCAGCGGCGTAGCTCCGTGCGCGGTATCGCACGCGCGGTCAACGTTCCGTTTCTCGCGTTCGTGCTGTGCCTGGGTGTGGTGGTCGACGCAGTTGTCCATAACGGTCTCGGCGACGTCATGCGTGGGCTGCTGCCCGTCGGCAACTCACTTCCAGCACTGCTGGGCTTCGCGGCGGCGGCGGCGATACTTGCGAATCTGGTCAACAATCTGCCGGCCGTGCTGGTGCTGCTGCCACTGGTGGCGGCGTCGGGGCCGGCGGCAGTGCTGGCCGTGCTGATCGGCGTCAACGTCGGGCCGAACCTCAGCTACGTTGGTTCACTGTCGAATCTGCTGTGGCGCAACGTAGTTCATCAACATGGCTTGACGGCCCGCTTCGACGAATTCAGCCGCGTCGGGTTGTGTACGGTGCCGTTGACACTGGTGGCCGCGGTGCTCGGACTGTGGGCCGGGCTGCGCCTCTGCGGGCTCTGAGCTCGAAATCAGCCGCGGCGTTGGCGGGCGATCTCGGCGAGCACCACACCGGCGGCCACCGAGGCGTTCAGCGATTCCGTCGGCCCGGCCATCGGGATGGACACCACCGCGTCACAGGTCTCCCGCACCAGCCGCGACAAGCCTTTGCCTTCGGAACCCACCACCACGACCATGGGCCCGGTGCCGTCGAGTTGATCCAGCGTGGTGTCACCACCGGCGTCCAGACCCACCACCTGCAGGCCGGCGTCAGCCCAACTCGTCAGTGTGCGAGTGAGATTCGTGGCCCGGGCCACGCGCAACCGGGCCGCGGCCCCCGCGCTCGTCCGCCACGCCACCGCCGTCACCGATGCGGAGCGTCGCTGCGGGATCACCACACCATGCCCCCCGAAAGCGGCTACGGAACGTACGATCGCGCCCAGGTTGCGTGGGTCGGAGATGTTGTCCAGCGCCACCAGCAGAGCGGGCGCCCCTTCGGCTTTCGCCGTCGCCAACAGATCGTCGGGATGGGCATAGACGTACGGCGGAACCTGCAGGGCCAACCCCTGGTGCAGCCCATTGGAACTCATCCGGTCGAGGTCGGTGCGCGGCACCTCCAGGATGGAAATCCCGCGGTCCGCAGCCATCTGCACGGATTCGGTCAGCCGCTCGTCCGCCTCGGTGCCCAGCGCGATGAACAGCGCGGTGGCCGGGACTTTCGCGCGGAGGCATTCCACCACCGGATTGCGGCCAAGCACCAGCTCGGTGTCATCGGTCTTCTTGTGCCGGCCCTGCTGCTGGCGGGCCGCCTTCGCGGCTTTTTTGGCAGCCGGGTGGTTGGGCCGCTGGTGGGCGGGCGGCGTCGCCCCTCGTCCCTCGAGCCCACGGCGGCGTACCCCGCCGGACCCGACGGTCGGGCCCTTCTTCGTACCCGCCTTGCGGATGGCGCCCCGTCGCTGCGAATTGCCGGCCATTATTTTCCCCGTCGCTTCGCTCGCCCAGCCATTTATTTCGTCCCGTCCAACAGCGACCACTGGGGGCCGTCGGAGGTATCGGTGACCTCGATACCGGCCTCCTTCAGGCGATCCCGGATCGCGTCGGCGGCGTCCCAGTCCCGCCGTTCCCGCGCTTCGGTCCGGCTTGTCAATGCCCATTGCACCAGGACGTCGACTGCGGCAAGTGCGGCCGACGTCTCGTCGCGCGACTCCCACCGTTCGTCGAGCGGATCGCAGCCGAGGATGCTCGTCATCGCCCGGATGGCCCGGGCTTGGGCTATCGCGCCGTCGTGATCGCCGGCGTCCAACGCCCGGTTGCCCTCGGCGCGCGCGGCGTGCACTTCGGCGAGCGCGATCGGCACCGCGAGGTCGTCATCGAGCGCGGCTGCGAATTTCGGTGTCCACTCGCCGACGGTCACCATGCCGACCCGGTTGCGCACGCGGTGCAGGAAATCCTCGATACCGCAGTAGGCCTTGACTGCGTCCTGTAGCGCCGTCTCGGAGAACTCGAGCATCGACCGGTAGTGTGCGCTGCCCAGGTAGTACCGCAGCTCAGCAGCCCGAACCCGTTGCAGCACAGCGGGAATCGCCAAGACGTTGCCGAGCGATTTGCTCATCTTCTCGCCACCCATGGTAACCCAGCCGTTGTGCAGCCAGTACCGCGCAAAACCATCCCCGGCGGCGTTGGCCTGGGCGATCTCGTTCTCGTGGTGCGGGAACACCAGGTCCATTCCGCCTGCGTGAATGTCGAACTCCGCACCGAGATAGGCCTCGCACATCGCGACGCATTCGGTGTGCCAACCGGGACGGCCGCGGCCGAAAGGCGTCGGCCAGGACGGCTCACCGGGCTTGGCACCCTTCCACAGGGTGAAGTCGCGCTGATCGCGTTTGCCGGTCGCGACACCCTCGCCCTGATGCACGTCGTCGATACGGTGGCCCGACAGCTTGCCGTAGTCCGGCAGGCTCAGCACGTTGAAGTACACGTCGCCATCAGCGGCATAGGCATGGCCCTTGTCGACCAATCGCTCGATGAGCTCGACCATCTGGGTGATGTGCCCGGTGGCGCGGGGCTCGGCCGACGGCGGCAACACCCCCAGCGCGTCGTAGGCAGCGGTGAACGCACGCTCGAAGGTCGCCGCCCACTCCCACCACGGCCGGCCGGCGTCGGCGGCCTTGTTGAGGATCTTGTCATCGATGTCGGTGACGTTGCGGATGAAGGCGACGTCATAGCCGTTGGCGGCGAGCCAGCGTCGTAAGACGTCGAAGGCAACGCCACTGCGGACATGCCCGATGTGGGGCAGGCCCTGCACTGTGGCACCGCACAGGTAGATGGAGGCGTGCCCTGGGCGCAACGGCACGAAATCACGTACGGCACCAGCCATGGTGTCGTACAGCCGGAGCCCGGCACGGTCGGTCACGACGCGCCAGCTTACCGGCCTCTTCAGCTGGGACCTACCCGCGCACTCGAGGAGCAGAAAACACAAGAGCGGTGGCAATGGCGGCCAGACCCTCACCACGGCCGGTCAACCCGAGACCGTCGGTGGTGGTGGCCGAAACCGAGACCGGTGCCCCCACCAGCTCGCCCAGCACCCGCTGGGCCTCGTCACGGCGCGGCCCGACCTTGGGCCGGTTGCCGATCACCTGGACCGCCGCGTTGCCCACCGTGAAGCCGGCGTCGGCCAGCAAACCGCGCACATACCGCAGCATGTCCCCGCCACTCACACCACGCCACTGCGGCTGGTCGGTACCGAACACCGCGCCGACATCTCCGAGCCCGGCCGCGCTCAACAGCGCATCACACAGGGCGTGCGCAGCGACGTCACCGTCGGAGTGTCCGGCACAGCCGTCGGCACCGTCGAAAAACAGCCCCAGCAGCCAGCAGGGCCGCCCCGGCTCGATGGGATGAACATCGGTGCCCAACCCGACCCGTGGAATCGTCACGCTCCGACCGATCCGCCACGCGCCAGCAGGGCTTGCGCCAGCAGCAGATCCATGGGGGTGGTGATCTTGAACGCCACCGGGTCGCCGTCGACGATCTGCACCGGCGTTCCGGTCCGCTCGACAAGCGAGGCGTCGTCGGTGAGACCACCGGCAGGCGCCTGGAGCGAATTAGACCGAGGCGCCTGTCGGTAGGCGCGGCGCAGCACATCGGTGTGGAAGCCCTGGGGCGTCTGCACCGCGCGCAGACCAGCCCGCTCCGGCGTGCCGAGCACCACACCGTTGGCGTCGACCGCCTTGATGGTGTCGGTCAGCGGCAGACCCGGGACGACGGCACTGTGCCCGGCCTCGAGCGCTCGTACGACACGGACGATCAACGCGGCCGGGGTCAAAGCCCTGGCCGCGTCGTGTACCAGCACGAATTCAGCATCGCCCACGGCCTCCAGCGCCAGCCGGACCGACTCGGTACGGTCGGCACCGCCCGCCACGATCTCGGCCGCTCCGCCGAAGATCAGCTTGGCCTGATCGGTCAGCGCAGGCGGGACTGCGACGACAACATCATCGACCACCCCTGACGCGCGCAAACCGAGGAGAGCATGCTCCAGCAGGGGCTTACCGCCCAATTTGACGAAGGCCTTTGGCCTACCCGCACCTAACCGCTCACCCGAGCCCGCGGCAGGGACGACGGCTACCGTTTTCACCACGCCGTCAGGATGCGGCAGCCAGAACCTCGTCGAGCATGGTCTCGGCCTTGGCGTCATCGGTGTTCTCCGCCAGCGCGAGCTCACCGACCAGGATCTGCCGGGCCTTGGCCAGCATCCGCTTCTCGCCCGCGGACAAGCCACGCTCCTGGTCGCGGCGCCACAGATCGCGGACGACCTCGGCCACCTTGTTCACATCACCCGAGGCCAGCTTCTCCAGATTGGCCTTGTAGCGGCGCGACCAGTTTGTCGGTTCTTCGGTGTGCGGCGCCCGCAGCACCTGGAACACCTTGTCGAGGCCTTCCTGCCCGACCACATCGCGCACACCGACGTATTCGGCGTTCTCTGCAGGCACTCGAACGGTGAGATCCCCCTGCGCGACCTTCAGGACGAGATATTCTTTCTGCTCGCCCTTGATGGTTCGGGTTTCGATCGCGTCGATCAACGCAGCACCGTGGTGTGGATAGACAACGGTGTCTCCGACCTTGAAAATCATCTGATTCGAGCCCCTTTCGCCCCTACATGCTAACACGCGCCTTGCTCACACGCCGACCAACAGCGCAGGTCAGGGGCACCGAAGGTGAAGGGTAGGGGTTGACAGAGTGACGAAATCGTGCAACCAAACCGCCACTGCGCCACCCGATTCGGGTGTTCTCAACCCTCGCGGTTCCGCCCGCGACCTCCACCTACTACTCTGCATAGTCGAAGTATGGCGACCCATTTCAGGAGGCTTGAGTGAACCGCTTCACATTGCGTGCCTCGGTCGGCGTGGCCGCGTGCGGCCTGGCCGCCGCAGCCGCCCTCACCGCGTGTGGTGCCGGGCAGGTCTCCCAGACGGCCACCCAGGAACCGGCGGTCAACGGCGTCAACGCCCAGGCCGGCCAGGTCTCATTGCGTAACGTCCACCTGCGGGCGCCGCAGCAGACCGACTACGTCCAACCGGGTTCGCCGGCCGAGCTGCTGTTCGTGGCGGCAAACGGGTCGGCCGACGACGACAACAAGTTGACGTCGATCACCTCCGACATCGGCGACGTGGCACTGACCGGCGACACCACTGTGCCGGCCAACGGCGTGCTGGTGGTGGGTGAACCCGACGGGCAGACCGCGCCGCTGGAGAAGGTCGAGGCGGCCGACGCCGTCACCGCCAAGGTGACCCTGACCAAGCCGATCACCAACGGCCTGCTGTACAACTTCACGTTCAACTTCGAACGTGGTGCGACCACCGTGGCCGTTCCGATCTCGGCGGGCGACCAACCGCGCCGCGACGCGACCGGCGACGCCGATCAGGCCGCGGGCGAATCGGGCGAACACCACTAGGTTCTTCGCCGCTGGGCTACCGACAGATGTCGGTGACAGCCGCTAATGTCACGGCGTGGCCGGTTCGAAAGCACGTTCGCAATACCGGTGCTCGGAATGTGCGCACATCACCCCGAAATGGGTTGGACGCTGCGCGAACTGCGGCACCTGGGGCACCGTCGATGAGGTTGCCGTGCTGGCTTTCCCGGGTAACCGGGGCGGTGCAGCGGCCCGTCGCTCGGTAGCACCGGCCTCCCCTGCCGTACCGATCACCGCCATCGATCCCGGCGCTACCCGGCACTGCCCGACCGGGGTCAGCGAGCTCGACCGCGTACTGGGCGGCGGGCTGGTCGCGGGGTCGGTAACGCTGCTGTCCGGCGATCCGGGAATCGGCAAATCCACGCTGCTGCTCGAGGTGGCCAACCGCTGGGCACACGAGGGCCGCCGCGTCCTCTACGTGTCCGGGGAGGAGTCCGCCGGACAGATCCGGCTACGGGCCGAGCGCACCGGCTGCACTCACGACGAGCTGTACCTGGCGGCCGAGTCCGATCTGCAGATCGCGCTGGGCCACATCGACCAGGTGCGCCCGAGCCTCGTGGTGATCGATTCGGTGCAGACCATGTCCACCACCGAAGTGGACGGCGTGACCGGCGGGGTGACGCAGGTGCGGGCGGTGACGACGGCGCTGACCAGTTACGCGAAATCGACCGCCGAGGGGCATTCGGTGGCTCTCATCCTGGTGGGTCATGTCACCAAGGAGGGTGCCATCGCCGGGCCGCGATCGCTCGAGCATCTGGTCGACGTCGTGCTGCACTTCGAGGGTGACCGCGCATCGTCGCTGCGGATCGTGCGCGGGGTCAAGAACCGGTTCGGCGCCGCCGACGAGGTCGGCTGTTTCCTGATGCACGACAACGGAATCGAATGCGTCAGCGACCCGTCGGGGCTGTTCCTGGATCAGCGCACCGCGCCCGTCCCCGGCACCGCGGTGACCGTCACGCTCGACGGCAAGCGCCCGATGATCGGAGAGGTTCAGGCCCTGTCGAACCCGACAGAAGGCCCGCCGCGGCGGACAGTCAGCGGTATCGACTCGGCCCGCGCCGCGATGATCAGCGCAGTGCTGGAGCGCCACAGCGCCCTTCCGCTCGCGCGCAGCGACCTGTACGTGGCGACCGTCGGGGGCATGCGGTTGACCGACCCGTCGGCTGATCTGGCGGTCGCGATGGCCATCATGTCGTCTTGCTATCAGTTACCGCTGCCGATGGACGTGGTCGCCATCGGTGAGGTTGGCCTGGCCGGTGATCTCCGCCGGGTCAACGGGCTGGATCGCAGGCTGGCAGAGGCCGCCCGACTGGGCTTCAACACCGCGGTCGTGCCACCCGGGATCACGGACACACCAGCCGGGATGCGGGTCATCGCTGCCGACAACATCGGGACCGCATTGCGGGCGGTCCGGGAGATCGCGGAGAATAACGGCCGATCCTAGGAGGACCGATGGCCGTGAAGTCCACTGTCCGGGCGGGCCACAACGTGGTACAGCTGGCCCGTCCGACGCTGCGCGAGACTTTGGGCAGGCTGGCACCCGGCACGCCACTGCGCGACGGTCTGGAGCGCATCCTGCGTGGCAAAACGGGCGCACTGATAGTGCTGGGCTACGACGACAGCGTGGAGGCCATCTGCGACGGCGGGTTCGAGCTCGACATCCGCTATGCGCCGACCCGGCTGCGCGAGCTGTCGAAGATGGACGGCGCGGTCGTGCTGTCCAGCGACGCGAGCCACATCCTGCGGGCCAACGTGCAGCTGGTGCCCGACCCGTCGATCCCGACCGACGAGTCCGGTACGCGGCACCGCTCGGCCGAGCGCGCGGCGATCCAGACCGGCTACCCGGTGGTGTCGGTCAGCCATTCGATGAGCATCGTGACGGTCTATGTGGCCGGGGAACGGCATGTCGTCCCCGAGTCGGCGACCATCTTGTCGCGCGCCAACCAGACCGTCGCCACCCTGGAGCGCTACAAGGGCCGGCTCGACGAGGTCAGCAAGCAGCTCTCCACGGCCGAGATCGAGGACTTCGTGACGTTGCGCGATGTCATGACGGTGGTGCAGCGCCTCGAGATGGTGCGTCGCATCAGCCTCGAGATCGACGCCGACGTCGTCGAACTCGGTACCGACGGACGCCAGCTCAAGCTGCAGCTCGACGAGCTCGTCGGCGACAACGACACGGCCCGGGAACTGATCGTGCGGGACTACCACGCCAATCCGGACCCGCCGACGGCCGCACAGGTCAGCGCCACCCTGGAAGATCTCGATGCGCTGACCGACAGCGAGCTGCTGGACTTCACCACGCTGGCGCGGGTCTTCGGGTATCCGTCGACGGCAGAGGCGCAGGATTCTGCGATGAGTTCGCGCGGCTACCGGGCCATGGCCGGCATCCCGCGACTCCAGTTCGCCCACGTCGATCTGCTGGTTCGCTCGTTCGGGTCGCTACAGGGGCTGCTGGCCGCCAGTGCCGACGATCTGCAGTCGGTGGAAGGCATCGGGTCGATGTGGGCCCGCCACATCCGGGAGGGACTGTCCGTGCTAGCCGAGTCGACGATCGCCGACCGGCTGGCCTGAACGGATCAGTTACCCGGCTCCGGAGCGGGAGCAGCAGGAGCCGGCGGAGCGCCGTCGGCCGGTTGCGGCGGGTTCGCGGGCGACAGGATGAACGGCACGGGCGCCGATCTCAGATTGCCCAACTGCACCATCAAGTTGTAGGTGCCCGGCCCGATGGGCTGCCGCGGCAGCGGGCATTGGGGTGCCGAACTCATCGCGGTCCAGGTCACCTCCGTGGTGACCTGCTCGCCCGGGTTGAAGGTCTTGACCAGGGTTTCGTTGGACGGCGCACAGTCGAGATTCGACCACAGTCGCGTGTTGTCCAGCGAGTAGACGTAGGCGGCGAGGACGGCTGCCCCGACGTCACGCTTGCAGGCCACGAGGCCGATGTTGGTGACGACCATGGTGAACTTCGGCTGATCACCGACCACGTACTCCGGCTGGCTGGTGATGCCCTTGACAGCCAGAGTCGAATCCGGGCAATCGTCGCCTTCCTTGAGCACCGGCGGCGGCGTGACTGCCGCGGTCGGGGTCGCCGTCGGAGCCGGAGCGTGCTGCGCCGGCGGCTGCACCGGCGTCTTGACCCCGGGGGTCTCCCCCGGCAACGGGGTCGGCGCGGCGGCCGTCGGGGTGGGGGCAGGGGTCGATTGTTCCGCGGACTTGGATTCAGTGCCCGAGCTGTTGCTCAGGACCACCGCGACGATCGCGATGACCACCGCGACGACGACCACCCCGATCCCGATGGCCAGCGCCCTACGTCGCCGGTAAATCTCCGCAGGCAGTGGGCCCCGTGGTTCCAGATCCAACACGACCTTCACGGTAAGCCCAGGTAATCCCCAGTGGCCCGAGGCGGCCCGGCGTGTCGCGCCGGTCTTTGCGCGTCAGACCTGGCCGATGTCGCCGACGTGATGCCGCAACTCCACCCGGCCGTCGGCCAGGTGGTAGGTCGCGCCGACGATCGCCTGGGTGCCGGCCGCGATACCCTGGGCAATCGCCGCAGACCGCATCTGCAGCTGCGACACGGTTTCCTTGACGTGCTGGACCTCGAACTCGTCGACCCGCTCCAGACCGGCGCGGCGGCCCAACAGGATCGACGGCGTCACGCGCTCTACGATGTCGCGCACATAACCGCCAGGCAGGTGACCCTCGTCGAGCGCGGTGAGCGCGGCCTTGACCGCGCCGCAGCTGTCATGGCCCAGCACCACGATCAGCGGCACATCGAGGATGGAGACCGCGTATTCGATAGAGCCGAGTACCGCGCTGTCGATGACGTGGCCTGCGGTGCGCACCACGAACATGTCACCGAGCCCCTGGTCGAACAGGATCTCGGCGGCGACCCGGCTGTCACCGCAGCCGAACACCACCGCGGTGGGCTTCTGAGTGTGGGCCAGGCTCGCCCGTCGTGCGATGTCCTGGCTGGGATGCTGCTGCTCGCCCGCGACAAAGCGCGCGTTACCGTCCTTGAGTGCCTTCCACGCCGACACCGGATTCGAATTGGGCATGGGCGTCATTCTGCCCGAGTCGGATATGACCATCGAGTCAGAAGAGCTGCTGGGCTGGTATCGGCAAGCTCAGCGAGACCTCCCGTGGCGCAGGCCCGAGGTCACCGCCTGGCAGATCCTGGTCAGCGAGTTCATGCTGCAGCAAACACCGGTTTCGCGCGTTGAGCCGATCTGGCTGGCCTGGATCGAGCGGTGGCCCACCCCGTCGGCCACCGCGGCGGCCGGTGTCGGCGAGGTGCTGCGGGCCTGGGGCAAGCTCGGCTACCCGCGCCGGGCCAAACGCCTGCACGAATGTGCCGTCACCATCGCGGCCGAGCACGGTGACGTGGTGCCCGCCGACGTCGACACACTGCTGAGCCTGCCGGGGGTGGGGGCTTACACCGCGCGGGCGGTTGCGTGCTTCGCATACGCCGCCAGGGTGCCGGTGGTCGACACCAACGTGCGCCGGGTAGTGGCACGGGCGGTGCACGGCCGGGCCGACTCACCGGCGAGCGTGCGGGACCTCGACGACGTGTCCGTGCTGCTGCCCGACTCGGACGCGGCACCGGTGTTCTCGGCTGCACTGATGGAACTCGGCGCGACGGTGTGTACCGCGCGGACCCCGCGATGCGGGATCTGCCCCTTGAGTGCGTGTCTTTGGCGTACAACGGGTTATCCACCGCCGACGGGCCCCGCCCGCAAGGCGCAGCGCTACGCGGGAACCGACCGTCAGGCGCGCGGCAGACTACTGGATGTGTTGCGCACCAACAATTTCCCCGTCACCCGCGGACAGTTGGACGTGGCCTGGCTGACTGATACCGCGCAGCGCGACAGGGCGCTGGACTCGCTGCTGGTCGACGGCCTGGTGGAACAGACGCCCGATGGCCGGTTCGCCCTGGCGGGCGAGGGCGAGAATATCTGAGGTTCGACGGGTGGGTCGGGGCCTGCGGCCGGGTTGACGATTCCCGCGAAATCTGCTCCCGTGCAGACGAATTAGCCCGTGCACGGCTAACCAATTTGGTGGCCCTGGTGGACGGCCGCGAAGAAGCTGGTCAGACAGGAGAATTCACATGGTTCGCACCAACACCAGCGGGCTGTGTCGATTCGCAGTCGCCACGACCGCGATCAGCGCACTGGCTTCGGGCGTGGCGAGTTTCGCGCTCGCCACCGCGGGCACGGCGCGCGAGTGGCACCGCCACCAATTGGAACGGCTTTGCACCAGACGTGCTTATCATCGCGCACTGCACGTCCGACAGGCTCGCGGCAAGAAAGCTGTACAGACCCGGCGGGCGGACAAGTCACGCCGAGGCGGCAGATTCTTCGTCGTCGCAGACGGGTTCCCCTGCACCGCAGGCGAACCGGCGACGGTAATCCGACGGCGTCACGCCGATCACGCGACGGAAATGGTGCCGCAACAGGGTCGCGGAACCGAACCCGGCCTGCCCGGCGATCCAATCGAGATCCACGTCGGTCTCCTCGAGCAGACGGCGGGCGTACAGCACGCGCTGATCGGTGATCCACTGCATCGGCGTGGTCCCGGTCTCCTCGACGAAACGCCGCGCGAAGGTACGCGTGGACATGGCCGCCCGCTTGGCGAGCGTACCGACGGTGTGCGGCTTCTCCAGGTTGCTGATGATCCAATCCAGGTGCGGCGCAAAGCCGTCCGAACAGCGCACCGGGATGGGCTGGTCGATGAACTGCCGCTGACCACCGTCGCGCTGCGGCGGAACCACCATGCGGCGGGCGATCTTGTTGGTCACCTCGCTGCCGAGCTCACGACGCACCAGATGCAGACACGCGTCGATGCCCGCGGCCGTGCCCGCGCTGGTGATCAGATTGCCGTCGTCCACGAACAGCACGTTGCGATCGACGTGCGCGGTCGGATATCTGCGCGCCAGCTCGTCGGCATGCATCCAATGCGTGGTGCACGGGCGTCCGTCGAGCAATCCGGCCGCGCCCGCCAGAAACGCTCCTGAGCACACGGTCAGGATTATCGACCCGGCGTCGGCCGCCGTGCGCACCGCGGCCAGCGCCTCCGGCAGGTAGTCGGTGCCCGCAATCGCGGGGATGGCCACCAGATCCGCGCCGATCAGGGCATCGAGACCGTGATCGGGTGTCAGCGTGGCACCGATCGAGGTCCGCACCGGCTTCCCAGGTTCCGGCCCGCACACCTTGAAGTCGAAGTTCGGCACCCCGTCGGCCGAGCGGTCGATCCCGAAAACCTCGCAGATCACCCCGAATTCGAAGACGGCCAAGCCATCGAGCACCAGCGCGGAGACGCTTTTGATCATGGCAGTATCTTACCGAAAGGTGTCAGTACTGCCACTTGCTGGCTGGATATTGGCTTAACAAAAATTACTGCCATGACCGTTGCACTCGCCCTCGTGATCATGGCCCTACCGTTCGTGGTCGCCATGGCCCTGAGCTGGACGGCGCACCGCGCCGGCATTCTGCGAATCCAGCAGGACCAGTTTCGGACCTACGCGCCGTTCGCGGGCCGGCTGGCGGACTATGACACCCAGCGAGCCGAGCAGGATCTCGATGCCGCGCGCACCCGCTTCGAGCAGCATCCGTCCTGGCCGTCCGGGGGTGCCTCAGGCGAACGACGCTAGGAACCCGCTGACGGCCCGACGGTATGTCTCCGGCTGCTCGTCGTGGATCAGGTGACCCGACTCAGGTACATACAGATATGTTGTCCGGTAACCACTTTCGGCCATGGTCCGCATCTGGCCCGCAGGTGCGACAGAAGTCCCGGCCTCCATCAGCAGCGTCGGCACCCGCACCGCACGCCACTGCTGCCAGTACTGCCTGGTGCCCCACTCCGCGGCGATGTCCAGCCACCACTGCGGACGGCCGTGCAACCGCCAACCGGTGGCCGTCCGGTCGAACGCTTCCAGGAAATACCGGCCCGCCACGGAGCCGAACTCCCGGTAAACCTCCTGCGCCGAGCCGAATTCGACCGGCAACGCGTGCACCCACGGCTCCCACGGGCCGGTGGTACGCCCCAGGAAGTCCGGTGCCATGTCCTCGACCACGACCGAGCGCACGAGCTCGGGCCTGGCTGCGGCCAGGCACCACGAATGCAACGCACCCATCGAATGACCCACCAGCCGCGCCGGCTCCGCCAATTGCGCGACCGCGTCACCCAGGTCCGCGACGAACCGCTCGGTGCTGATCGGATACGCGTCGGGCACATCGTGCCCGCGATGCCACGGCGCGTCGTAGGTGTACACCGCACCCAGCTCGGCCAGCCACGGCAGTTGACGGGTCCAGGTACTGCCACGACCCATCAGCCCGTGCACCAGCACTATGGGCGCACCGCGACCACCGCGATGGATCAGAAGTTCTGTGACCATGTCGTTATCCTGCCGGGCGGTCACGGTAGCCTGAATCCCATGCCAGTCGTGAAGATCAACGCCATCGAAGTGCCGCCCAACGCAGGTCCGGAACTGGAGAAGCGGTTCGCGCACCGTGCACATGCCGTCGACAGCCAGCCGGGGTTCCTTGGCTTCCAGCTGCTGCGCCCGGTCAAGGGTGAAGACCGCTACTTCGTCGTGACGCAGTGGGAATCCGAAGAGGCGTTCCAGGCGTGGGCATCCGGCCCCGCCATCGAGGCCCACAAGGGCGAACACAAGAACCCCGTGGCAACCGGGGCGTCGCTGCTGGAGTTCGAGGTTGTGTTGGACGTTGCGGGGCCCGGCACCCAGGCATAGCCGAGGCAGGGTGGCACGGCGGGCGATCGGCCTGACAGCCGTCGTCTCGCTCACCGCTGCCCTGGCCTGTGGCTGTTCACAAGGTGCTGCACCGGCGGCCGGGATCTCATACGGCGCCCACATAGACACCAACACCCCGCCCGGCCTGCGTGCCAAGCAGACGATGGACATGCTGAACTCGGATTGGCCCATCGGGCCGGTCGGAGTGCGCACTCTGGCCAGTCCGGAGAAGGTCGACGACGTCGGCACCAAGATGGACCGGATCTGGTGGGACCGTCCGTTCCGGGTCAGCTCTGTGGACATCGGCGCGGGACAGGCCACCCTGCACGTGCTGACGTCCTACAACGTCGCACAGGACATCGAACTGCGCACCAACGACGCCGGCCTCGTCGACCGGTTCGACGTCGACCTCGTCCCACCGGTGATCAACTCCTGGTCGGACATCGACACCGAGCTGTCCAAGTCCGGAGCGCGGTACTCCTACCAGGTCGCCAAAGTCGTCCCGGGAGGCCCCGCAGGCAAGTGCCAGAAGGTCGCCGGCACCAACACCGACCTGTCGCTACCCCTCGCGTCGATCTTCAAACTGTATGTGCTGCTTGCCGTTTCGGATGCGATCAAGGCCGGAACGGTGCATTGGGACGATCACCTGACCATCACCAAAGAAGGCAAGAAACTGGGTTCAGCCGGGCTGGACAAGCTGCCGCCAGGCGCCCAGATCACGGTGCTGACCGCAGCCCAGCAGATGATCTCGGCCAGTGACAACATGGCCACCGATCTGTTGATCGGGCGCGTGGGGACCGCAGCGGTGGAGCGCGCCCTGGTCACCGGCGGCCACCACGACCCGGCCAGCATGACGCCGTTCCCGACCATGCACGAGGTGTTCTCGGTCGGCTGGGGCAAACCGAACCTGCGTGAGCAGTGGAAGCAGGCCTCGCCCAAGGATCGCGTACAGCTCCTGCAACAGACCAATTCGCGTCCCTACGAACCGGATCCGAACCGCACCCATACCCCGGCATCCAACGACGGCCTGGAATGGTTCGCCAGCGCCGAGGACATCTGCCGCGTGCACGCTGCACTGCAGGCCTCGGCCGTGGGCGAGGCCGCCCGCGTCAAGCAGATCCTGTCCGCACTCCCCGGCATCGATCTGGACCCGGCGAAGTGGCCCTACGTCGGCGCCAAGGGTGGCAACCTGCCGGGAGATCTGACCTACAGCTGGTACGCCGTGGACCACACCGGACAACCGTGGGTGGTGAGTTTCCAGTTGAACTGGCCGCAATTCCGCAGCCCGACGGCCGCGGGCTGGCTGTGGTCGATCGCCAAGCGTGCCTTCGCGATGGCCCCCGTGGCCTAGCTCAATGGGCTGCGCAGCGTCCAGGCGTGACCGCGGAAATGCAGCGCAGTGCGGCTCACCGGCGCAACATCGATGCGCCAGAAGGATTTCGGCGGCGCCTCGAGCGTGACCAGGACAGCAGCCCGGACCACCGCGGGGTGGGTGACGGCGACCATCCGGCCGCGGCGGGTGGTCATGGCGTCCATCCACCGACGCACTCGGGCGATCAGCTCGACGACGGTTTCTCCGCCGTGGGGCGCCTGGGTCGGATCGGTGAGCCAGCTGGCCAGCTCGGCCGAGGGTACCCCGGAGAGCACATCTCCCCGCCACAGGCCGCAGTCCAGATCCGCCAATTGTGGTTCTACCTCGGCTCGCAGACCGAGCAGCTCCGCGGTTTGGCGGGCCCGTTTCTCGGGGCCGCAATAGGCACCGTCGACCGGACCGAGCTCGATCGACGCGGCGGCTTGACGGTGGCCCAGTGAATTGAGCGGCTCGTCGATCGGGAAGCGTCCGGCTGCCATGGCATCGGTCATCGCATGCGATACCAAGGACAGCCGGACGACCTCACTCACGCTGCGACGCGGGCCGCATCCGCAGGAGCCCCGAGCATCTTGTCGGCCATCGGCGCGAAGCCCAGACCGATGGTCGCCCACAGGATGACCTGTGCCCCGATCGAGTAGAGCCGGAAGTAGAACAGATCGTCGGCCGAGAATCCGGGGAAGACGATCTTGCCCTGCGGGTCGAGCAACGGCTGCGGCGTCTCGGTGGCGTGGTTACCGTACTGCGCCACATTGACACTCAGCTGCCCCAGCGACGGCAGCAACAGCATCACGATGGCGATCACGACGATGAACGCGCCGCCGGCCAGCAGCACCGACCCGTATGAACCGAAACGCGGCCGCAGTCGACCGGCCAGTCCGACTGCCAACGCCAGGCCGACAACCGACACCACGACCATCGTCAGGTACAGACCCGTCCTGAAACCGATCGTGTCCGGGTGACCGATCGAAGGCGGATTCGCCGGATACTTCAGGAACGGCACGAGATAGAGCGCGACGAACATCGCAGCTGCCAGCCGAAGCGCCAACGTCCCGGGTGACAGCTGGGGGAACCGGTTGTAGACGACGCAGTAGGCGACCGCGAACAATGCGCCCATCGCGGCGCCGAAGGCGATGATCCCGACACCGATGCCGACATTGCTCTGTATCGAGCGGGAGAAGAGCTCGACACCTTCGTCCATCCCCGGCATACCGCCCGGGTGATCGAGATATTCCTGCGCCTCGTCGCGGGCACCCTCGTAGTCGATAGCCCGCTGAATGATCGGCTCGGCGAAAATTCGCGCGAAGATGAAGGCCAGCAGCCCACCGAGGGCGCCCCAGAGCGTCGCGCGGATGATTATTCTTTTTTCCATGTCGGCTACCCGCTAGTGGCAGGGGAAGCCGAGGAAGTGGCGTGCGTCGTGCACGAACTCGTGAACGTGCATATCGCTACCGAATATCGACGTCGCGCCCTGGTCGATGCCGACGAAGTAGTAAACCAGAAGCGCCAGAACCGTGGCGGCGCTGAGCCACAGCGCGGCCTTTGCGGCCGACAAGTCGACCGCACGTGACACTGTCTGCGGTGAGGTGGTCATCCAAGTGCTCCTCTCGGGAGTACGCGTCCCGTTTGAAAAGGTAACGGCATCAGGGTCTGACTGTGTACAGTGGCGCGACCGTTCTGGATTCTCACCAGATTCCTTCAACCGTCGATTACTCGAGCATCGTAAACCCGCGGTCCAGCCGCCCGGTGTCGGTATCAGCCGCCGTACCCGAGTTGCTTGGCGGTGTACTTGGCGGCGTCGGTGACGGGCACGGCCTGCACAGCGGTGCCGTAGGCACAGATCTCCGTCCAGGTGTCGCCGATCTCGGTGGTGTCGAAGCGCATGGCGACGATGGCGTTGCCGCCACGGGCGCGGGCCTCGTTCATCAGTCGGCCCATCGCTTCGTTACGACTTTCGGCGAGGTTCTTCGTCATCCCCTGCAGCTCGCCGCCGAACATGCTCTTGAACCCGGCACCCATCTGAGAGAAGGCGTTTCGGGACCGCACGGTAAGTCCGAAGACCTCGCCGCAGACCCGCTGAATCTCCCACCCCGGAATGTCGTTGGTGGTCACGATGAGCATGGCAAAAGCCCTTTCCGTATTGGATTCCGACCTGAGTTTGGACACCCCGGCTCGTTTTCAGGGTTGACAGTCGTTTGACCTGCGGCGTTTCTGTTTCAGGTGGGTGTTTTGGGGTACTAACCGGGTAGGTTCGTGCGGTGGCGTACGTGCGGAAAGTGCGCACCGCCTCAGGCGCAGTGGCGGTGCAGGTGGCCCGCAAGGACGCGGGCCGGGTGGTGATCCTGGCTCATCTGGGTTCGGCGCATACCGATGCTGAGCTGGGCATTCTGCTCGACCAAGCCAGAGCGATGGTCGTTGGCGGGCAGGCGGCGCTGGA
>NZ_KB908264.1 GCF_000382405.1 Mycobacterium sp. 141 | reverse complement strand
CGTGAGTGGTTCCATTCCGGTCGGGCCAAGTACCACGTTGAGGGCCCCGGTGCCGATGACTTCGCGGGCACGCTGGAACTGGGCTATCAGATCGGCTTCCCGTGGTCACTGGGTGTGGGCATCAACTTCAGCTACACCACCCCGAACATCCTGCTCGACGATGCGTCGATCGCGCCGGCACCGCTGGGCAGTGGGTTTGCCCCGCTGGGCTCGGTCATCACCCCCAACCTGTTCCCCGGTGTGTCGATCTCGGCCGACCTGGGTAACGGCCCCGGTATCCAGGAGGTCGCGACCTTCTCGGTGGACGTCAAGGGCCCGGCCGGCGGGGTGGCGGTCTCCAACGCCCACGGCACCGTGACCGGCGCGGCCGGTGGTGTGCTGCTGCGTCCGTTCGCCCGCCTGATCGCCTCCACCGGTGACAGCGTCACCACTTACGGCGACCCCTGGAACATGAACTGACATCCCCCAGGTAAACGCAACAGCCCCCGGATTCCTCCGGGGGCTGTTCGCATCTCAGGGCTGTTGGCGTTTCAGCGTGACGGCTATGTCCGGTCGGCGCTGGTCGTCTCGGCAGTGTCCGGACTGGGGCCGGTGCCCGGGCCGGTGACGTGCTTGCCGGTGGATCCGCCTTCGGCCAGCAGATCACGAATCTCGGTGAGTAGGCTCAGCTCGGTGTCCTGTGCCTGCTCAACCTCGCCACGCTCGCGCAGCTTCTTATAAGGCAGCACGATGACGAAGTAGAGCACCATGGCCACCAGAAGAAAGTTGATCACGGCCGACAGCACGGCGTTGAAGTCGATGAAGGTCTCGGGATTTCCGCCCAGCGAGATCTTCAGAATTCCGTATTCCTTGTCGGGGCCGGCGCCGATCCGGTCGATCAGTGGCTGGACCACCTTTTCGGTGAACGCCGTGACCAAGCCCGTGAATGCCGCGCCGATGACCACGGCGACGGCCAGGTCGATGACGTTTCCCCTCGACAGAAACTCCTTGAAGCCCTTAAACATGCCGGGACCCTTCCTGCAGTGACGACAATTATGGGTGAACAAGCGAACACTAACCGAGTTGCGCGGATGTCAGCAGAGTTCGATCATCGCTGCAGTGCACCGCTAATGCATCACAACGGTCACAGCCGCGACCAGGCTTGCAGTGGCCACCTCGTTTGCCGACCGCGCAGGCAGGGCCACCAGAGCCACCCGTTCGCCGCCGCCCTTGGGCTTCTCTGACACCAGAACCACCACCCCGTCGGTGGCCAGGACCCGGGGCCGGGATTCAGCGCTGTCGCCGGCCGTGAGTACGTCGACCACATCACCGGGCCGGATCAGGTCCAGCACGGCGGTGTCTCTCAGTTGTAACGGCACGATCCTGGCGTCCGGGCCGGCGATCGATTCACTCAGACGGGATCCGAGCAGGCGCACGTCGGTGAGCACCTCACCGCGGCGCGCGGGCCCGGCCACTGTGGCACCGATCATGGCGGTGACGTCAGTCTGGGCTCCATCGGGCACGGTGGCGGCACTGCGGCTCTCCAGCCGGACGTCTTCGGCGGTCAGCGTCACGCCCGGCGTCAGATCATGTGCGGCCACCACGATCTGGGTGAGATCGCCCCGTGGATCGGACCGTACGGCGGCGATGCCGGCGAGCATCACGAGGCCGGCAGCTGCGGCGCGTCGGGCAGCGACCGTGCGGGACCAGTCCGGGCGCAGCGCGACGCCCAGGCGGCGCAGTGCCGAAGGGTTGAGTGATTCGGCCATGGCGCCACCGTAGGCGCCGACATCGGGTGCCGGAACGATGTTTTCGCCGGCCTGTGGATAACTCTGTCGGTCAGCTCGATGCCGCGGCTGCGGGGGCGGAGCTGGAGCTGCTCGACGAGCTGTTCGATGATGAGGAAGAGGACGGCGAAGAAGAGGACTTCTCCGACGAGCTTGCGCTCTCGCCGCTCTTTGCCGAGCCGTTCGACGAGCTCTTGCCCGACTCTCGGTTGTCGGTGCGGTAGAAGCCGCTGCCCTTGAACACCACTCCCACTGAGCCGAACAGCTTGCGCAGCCGACCGGAGCACTTCGGGCAGGTGGTCAGCGCATCGTCGCTGAACGCTTGCACCGCGTCGAACCGATTGCCGCATTCGGTACACGCATAGGAATAGGTAGGCACGAAAACCTCCGACTAGGTCAATCTTGTTAGCACTCTACCGGCTCAAGTGCTAGAACCGCTACGTGGGGCGGGCCATTCCCGCGCGATGCCGCCCGCGCATCGGGTAAGCCCGGCGGTCCTGGCGAAGCTGCGGATCGCGGCGCCCACGTCATAGAGCAAGGGAGGCGATACCCCCGGCCGGCGTCATGACGTGGGTCATCCGGATGTCGTGGGGCTCGGCGGGCAGTTCGTCGAGCAGTTCGTCGTCGCGCACCACGGCGATCAGTTTCGCCCCGGCGACGGCGGCACTCAGGGTGCGGTCATAGAAGCCTGCGCCGCGACCCAGTCGTGCGCCGGATCGGTCCACCGCCAGCGCAGGCACCAGGATCGCGGCCGCCTCGCTCACCGTCTCGGCAGGCAGGTAGGGGGGCGGGGGTTCGCGCAGCCCGAAACCCGCCGGCTGCAGGCTGCCCGGCTGATATTCGGCCCACTGCAACGGCAGGGGAACTCCGTCGGCGTCGTTTCGGGCGATGGGGAGCAGCACCCGGGCGCCGAGCTCGAGCAGCCGGTCGAGGAGTGCGGGGGAGCCAGGTTCGGAACCGACCGGCACGTACGCGCACACGGTCTGACCCGGCCCGACGAGACCGGGGAGCCACTGGCAGAGCGCCTCGGCCTCCGCGTCGCGCGACTCCTGCGGGATTGCGCGCCGCGCGCGCAGCAGCGCGGCTCGTAACTCGGGCTTCGTCAGTGGGGTCACAACCCCCACCATGTCAGAACGCGCATTAGGGTATGAACGATGACCACGTCTGCGAAGCCGCCTGTGGTGCCTATTCCCTACACGGCAGTCGTCCCGGCTGCAGGCCTGGGCACACGGTTTCTCCCCGCCACCAAGACGGTGCCGAAAGAACTGCTGCCCGTGGTCGATACGCCCGGCATCGAACTGGTCGCCGCAGAGGCCGCAGAAGCCGGCGCCGAACGGCTGATCATCGTCACCTCCGAAGGCAAGGACGGTGTCGTCGCGCATTTCGTCGAGGACCTCGTGCTCGAGGGCACGCTGGCGGCGCGCGGCAAGGTGAAGATGCTCGAGAAGGTGCGCCGCGCGCCTGCTCTGATCAAGGTCGAATCGGTCGTGCAGGCCGAGCCGCTCGGGTTGGGCCACGCCGTGAGCTGTGTCGAGGTGAGCCTGCATCCCGACGAGGACGCCATCTCCGTGCTGCTGCCCGATGACCTGGTGCTGCCGACCGGTGTGCTGGAGACGATGTCGCGGGTACGGTCCAAGCGCGGTGGCTCGGTGCTGTGTGCAATCGAGGTGCCCGGCGACGAGATCAGTGCCTACGGCGTGTTCGACGTGGAGCCCGTTCCCGACTCCACCAACCCGAACGTCCTGCGGGTCAAGGGCATGGTCGAGAAGCCCAAGGCCGAGGACGCCCCGTCGCACTACGCCGCGGCCGGCCGGTACGTTCTGGACCGGGCGATCTTCGATGCACTGCGCCGCGTTCCGCGCGGGGTCGGCGGCGAGATTCAGCTCACCGACGCCATCTCGTTGCTGATCGACGAGGGCCATCCGGTACATGTGGTGGTGCACCGCGGCGCTCGACACGACCTGGGAAATCCCGGCGGCTACCTGATGGCTGCGGTTGACTTTGCGTTGGAACGTGACGACTACGGCCCCGAGTTGCGGCGGTGGTTGGTTGAACGATTGGGCCTGGCTGGGCAGTAGAGCCGCGCGTCGGGCCCGGTAAACGGGATAGGAAGGCGTGTTGTGCGTTCGGTGGAGGAGCAGCAGGCCAGGGTGGCGGCCGCCGCGGTGGCACCTCGGCCGGTACGGGTGGCCATAGCCGAAGCTCAAGGCCTGATGTGCGCCGAAGAGGTTGTGACCGAACGTCCGATGCCGGGGTTCGACCAGGCCGCAATCGACGGGTATGCCGTGCGCAGTGTCGACGTGCTCGGCGTGGGCGACGAGGGCGATCCGGACGAGCGCGGCGGTGGTGAGATCAGCCTGCCCGTGATGGGGTCGATCGAGGCGGGCGCGCGGACGCCGAGTCGGTTGCAGCCGCGGCAGGCGGCCAGGGTGCAGACCGGCGCGCCGATGCCGACGCTCGCCGATGCCGTCTTGCCGCTGCGGTGGACCGACGGCGGCCAGAACCGCGTGCGCGTGCTGCGTGGTGTGCGGTCCGGCGCATACGTGCGGCGCACGGGCGACGACGTGCAGCCCGGCGATGTCGCAGTGCGGGCCGGCACCATCATCGGACCTGCTCAGGTAGGCCTGCTCGCCGCGGTGGGGCGCGACCGCGTGTTGGTTCACCCGCGACCGCGGCTTTCGGTGATGTGCGTGGGTGGTGAGCTTGTCGACGTCTCCCGCACCCCGGGAACTGGGCAGGTCTATGACGTCAACTCCTATGCGCTGGCGGCAGCGGGGCGTGACGCCGGTGCCGAGGTCAACCGCGTCGGCATCATCAGCACCGATCCTGGCGAGTTGCGGGAAACTGTTGAGGGGCAGGTCAATCGGAACGAGATCGTGGTGATCGCCGGCGCGGTGGGCGGAGCCGCGGCCGAGAGCGTCCGTACTGTGCTCGCCGAACTGGGCGAGATGGAGGTGGCCCGCATCGCCATGCACCCGGGCTCGGTTCAGGGCTTCGGGCAGTTGGGACGCGACCGCGTGCCGGTCTTCCTGTTGCCCGCCAATCCGGTGAGCGCACTGGTGGTGTTCGAGGTTATGGTGCGTCCTCTGATCCGGTTGTCACTGGGTAAACGCCAGCCGATGCGGCGCGTCGTGCAAGCCCGGACGTTGTCACCGATCAGTTCGGTGGCCGGTCGCACCGGATATCTGCGCGGCCAGTTGATGCGCGACCAGGACAGCGGTGAGTATCTGGTACAGGCCCTCGGCGGGACTCCTGGCGCGTCCACCCACCTGCTGGCCACGTTGGCCGAGGCCAACTGTCTGGTCGTCGTACCCAGCGAAGCCGAAGAGATCCGCACCGGTGAGACTGTCGGCGTGGCGTTCCTGGCTCAGCGCGGCTGATGACTTTGTTCCGTTCGGGTGGGGTCCACCCCGGCTGGCCCGACCCTCTTGGGCCGCTGCGCGTGCCGGCGGGCGTGGTGAAGTTGCGTCCCGTGCGGTTGCGCGACGCGGCGGTGTGGAGCCGGATCAGGCTGGCCGACCGTGAGCACTTGGAGCCATGGGAGCCTGTCTCGGGTTCGGAGTGGGCTGCGCGGCACGCGGTTTCGTCTTGGCCGACAGTATGCTCGGGGCTGCGAGCGGAGGCCAGAAAGGGCCGCATGCTGCCTTACGTGATCGAGCTCGACGGGCAGTTTGCCGGCCAGCTCACCATCGGCAACGTCACGCATGGGGCGCTGCGATCGGCGTGGATCGGGTATTGGGTGGACAGCGCGAAAACCGGGGGCGGCGTCGGCACAGCGGCGCTTGCACTCGGTCTGGACCACTGCTTCGCCGGAGTGCGGTTACACCGGGTGGAGGCGACCGTACGGCCCGAGAACGCGATCAGTCGGGCGGTGCTGGCGCGGGTCGGTTTCCGCGAAGAGGGTCTGCTGAAGCGCTACCTGGAGGTTGACGGCGCCTGGCGGGACCATTTGCTCGTCGCGATCACGATCGATGAGATGACCGAATCGGCCGCGCAAGCGCTGGTGCGAGCCGGTCGGGCCAGCAGGGCCTGATTTGCGCCGGAAACAGCTATTTCGTTCATATTGCGCTCAGGGTCGTGGATTCACCGGATTCACAGCCGTGGACGCAATCTCAGCGACCGCCCAGGCACACTCTGTTACCAATGTGACATTTGGGGCTGTTGGTGCTTGTATCAGGTGAATTACAGGTGTGTAATTGACCTCGGCGCGCCGCCCATGGATGCGCTGGTCACAGACCTAGCCTGAAGGGGAAAGGAGCAGGCTACATGCCAAGCATCCCCCAGTCTCTGCTATGGATTTCCCTCGTAGTGCTCTGGCTCTTCGTGCTGGTTCCGATGTTGATCAGCAAGCGTGATGCGGTTCGTCGCACCAGCGACGTCGCCCTCGCCACGCGTGTGCTCAACGGCGGTCGCAATGCGCAGCGGCTACGACGCGGTCCGGCCGCAGGTCACCACAGCGATCCGCACTGGCAACGGTCCGGCGACCACCTCGACGAAGAACTCGACGACCGATTCGAAGAAGAATCCGAGCCGAAGCGATCGGTGGTGGTTGCCGCCGCGGTTGCCGAGACCGCCGAGCCCGACTACCTCGATGTCGATATCGTCGAAGAGGACTCCGGCGCGCTGCCCGTCAGCACCCTGCAGGTTGAGGAGCCCGCGACCGACCAGTTCGAGCGCATCGAAGTCGAGCCGGAGATCAACGAGGCCGCCGAGGTCGAAACCGACCAACTACCAACGGATATCGACGAGCCTGAGGTTGAGGCCGACGAGGCGGAATCCGTTGCCGAGGCTCAGGCCGACGGCCTCACTGACGAGTACGAAACCGACGAGTACGAATATGTGGCCGACTCGTCCGGGCTGGAATCCGAGCCCGAGGACGACGATGAGGACGACGCCGAAGCGGTGCCGGTGGCCGCATCGCCCAGCGACTCTCGGACGCGACGTTTCGAATCCAAGACCGCTGCCGCGGTGAGCGCCCGCAAGTACAAGTTCCGCAAGCGGGTGCTCGCGGGGTTTGCCGTGTCGATGGTGTTCTCGGCGGCCGCAGCGTTCCTGCTGACACCGTCGGCATGGTGGCTGCTGGGTGTCGTCGCCACCCTGACCGTGCTGTACCTGGCCTATCTGCGCCGGCAGACCCGCATCGAGGAACAGCTGCGCCGCCGACGGGCGCAGCGCATGATGCGGTCGCGGCTGGGCGTGGAGAACACCGATGACCACAATCTCGACGTGGTCCCATCCCGGTTACGCCAACCCGGCTCAGTGGTTCTCGACATCGACGACGAAGACCCGATTTTCGAGCATCTGGACTACGTGCCGTTCACCCGTGAATACGATCTGCCGCGCGCGGCCGGGCAGTAACCAGCCAGTTTCGGTTCCCAGCCCGCAGGCTGGTAGCCTTTCCTCTCGGTATCAGGGGCTATGGCGCAGTTGGTAGCGCGACTCGTTCGCATCGAGTAGGTCAGGGGTTCGATTCCCCTTAGCTCCACAGAGACTCACGCAGGTAGTCAGCACTCAACGAGTTAGCTGACTACTACTGTCCAGAGGTGCCAGTCCGCAGCAGTGCGGATTGCCGTATCCAGCCGGTCGGCAACGCCGTCGAGATCCTCGTCGAACAAGTCCGCGTAGATGTCCAGCGTCATGCTGGCCTTGGCGTGTCCGAGCATCCGTTGAACCGCTTTGACGTTCGCGTTGGCACTGACGGCCAAGCTCGCCGCAGTGTGCCTCAGATCGTGCGAATGGACCGCGTGCAGGTGCCCGACCTTCGGGTGCCACTGTTCGGGCTCGACATCGCGACTGTTGGCGTGGTCCTCGGCTACTGGATGTGAAGCCCGAACGTGCGTGTTTGCTAGTCGCTCCGACGTCCCGGAGACAACGGGCCAGTTCTCCGATGTCGCGTTGTATGTGTGAATTCAGCTGGGGTTGCACAGCTTCCAGCGGCCCTCTTCGCGCTTGAGCTTGAAGGTGACGGCCGGTGTGGGGGGCCGACTCACGTCGACGGTCGCGTTGTCGTCAGTCACGTTGATGGAGCCAACGATTACGGGGCGTCGTTCGGCGGGCTCAATAGGTCCGTCGTCGCCTGCGCCCTCGAATCCGTCTTGGAACTGAGCTGCCTCTTCCTGGCACATCAGTGAACTGAGCCGAGCGGAATCGGCGGTGTCCGAAGCCTCGGCGAAGTCGGTAATCGTTTCCCGGATTTGGGCGAGCTGCTGTTCATGCTGGTGGTGGTAGAACCCCCACACCCCCAGCGCAATCGCCGCGCACAGTATCGGGATAAGTGCTACTGCGGCCCATTTCAGCCTGGAGCGTTTCGGGGGCGGTGGTGGCTGCCATCCGTAAGGCGGCACGGGATTAGTGGGCTGCTGCGCCGGGGTCTGCCACCATCCCTGCGGGCCTGGCGCTCCGGCCGAGTAGGGAGGTGGCGGCGGGCCGTAGTGCGGTGGCCAACCGCCTTGGGGCTGTGTCGGACCGCTTGCTGGCCATGGTCCGGGAAACGTCATGGGTTCACCCTCCCAGCGGCATGTTCATGAAGATGTCGAGCCCTTCGCCGATTGGGACGATCTCGTATTCGGGTTCGAAGTAGGTGACCGCGGTCCCGACCGGCAGATCTGGTGAGGTGAACAGATGCGACGTCTCACTGCCGGTCACCAGCAGTAATCGCTGACTACCTGGGAATGGATAGTCCTCGTCCCACTCCTCGATCTGATTGCGGTCGGGCTCGCCCCAGTACGCAGCGAGGGTTTTCATGGCTGACGGGGATGTCACACCGCAAGACTCTCCGTCGTAGATGGTGTAACCGGCGTGGACTTGTCGAAGGAAGGTTTGAACAGCCGGGGGCACCGAGTCGAACAGCGGCGGCATCTCATCCCCGATGGTGCGAGGGTCTTCGCCAACCCATACGAGGAGATCACCGTCGAACCGTCGCACCACGTAGTCCAACGATGGGGCTTCCAGCCAGGTGTGTTTGGCGACTCGCACGTCGACTAGCGAGTTTCGCAAAACCGCTGCGTAGCGGGGAATGAGGTCCAAGAAGTCGGTGTTCCACAACGCTAATGCGGCCCGCGCACGATCCTGTGGATCAGCCGACTCCGCCACCGGCCACCACTCTTGTGGGATAAGCGCTCTGGTGTCGTCGCCGGGCTTGAGGATGCTGATGGGCTCGGATTCCCAATTCGCTGCGGCTCTCAGCGCCGTCTCGTCAATTCCTGACACCGTCTAATACCGTCCCTGTCTTATCGTTTCGGCAGTTGGCTATCGGCGAGCTGGGCGATCAAATCGGTCAGCTCGCGACGCTTCTGATCCTGTAGCGCAATCTGCTCGTTTTGCCACTGAGCATCTACGCCTTTCATGTCGGCGGCCGAGCGGGAATTCTTGATCCGCTCGTTAACCTCGGAAGGTAACCATTGCAGGTTCATGGGTGCGTTGATGACCTCCCACATGTTTTCCGGGGTGAGGTCCAGGAACCGTGGGAGAAACAGAATCTCCACCTTGGGCACGATGTGGTCGGGAGAGACCGCGGGCTCATCTCCTCGCTTGTTTGTGCGGTTTCCGACCGTGTATCCGGACGGGTGTTGGTCGCCAATCGCGGGCCGGGGTTGACCTTGCAACGGAACGTTCGGATACGGCCTCATTGGAGACTGCAGTCCTTTGATCACATCCCACAGGGGCCGCAGGGGATGGCCCTTCGGAATCGTCACCTTGCCATCGGCGAGTCGGGTCACGGGTCCCGCTGTCGGCCAGCGGGGCCGCGACGCCGCGGTCGCGTTCGCGATCTCGCTGAGAGTCTCGGGCGTTTGAGTACGCGGGGCGGGGCCTCCCACGCGAGCGACGCCGACCGCACGTTGGCAGGCGTGCAGGCTACCGAGGTTGGCAGCCTGTTCGGCATCGAGTCGGTCAGCCTCCGCGTTGTATGGGCGGACGATCTCCGGTGGACCAGATCCGCGCGAACGCGAGTTGTGTTCGTCGATGCGGGCGTGAACGTCGTCCAGCGCCGCCTGTTGAGTAGCGCAGTCGCTGGTGTCGGCAACGGCGACCGCGGGATGAGAGAGGCCCGAAGTCACCACCAGGATGAACAGCATCACCGACGCGAGCCAATATCGGCTCCGCCGTACCGCTATTGCCATGCTCCCCCCAAAGAATGAACGGCCCGTACCGCCCTGCGCACTCATCGTAAGGTCGGGGAAACGGCCTCAAAGACACCAAAATCCGTGGCGAAGTTGCGCCGATACGCTTCTAGATACACCCAGGTCGCCTACTCCAACGTGGCCCCATTTGCACCGTTATTGACCCCCAGAAGACGCGGATTATGCCGCGATGGGCGGGCCTTGTCAACGGTCTCCGAAAATTGACCCACTGTGGGTCTCCGGAATTGACCCAGTTGTGCTCGTCATTGGCGGCCCACGGTCGGCCATCGAGGCGAGCACTTGAGCGGGCGACGGCGCTAGCGTGGCCGGGTGAAGACATGGCATCGAGGGCGGTTTAGCGACCGGCAATCCGAGTTGGTTGCTGATTGGTTTGGTGATGTGCGCCTGTTAGCGGATATGAGTTGGGATCTCGTGGATACGGTCGTGCTCGATGTTGACTCCGGCCGCGGACGGATTGTTGTTAAAGCTGCTGGCGCTGGCAACCGTCACATCGGGCGAGAGATCACCGCCTACGAGGGTTTCACCACGGTGCTGGAGCGCACAGGCCGGGCATCGCTACTTCTCCATCATGACCGCGACGCAAATATCTTCGCGATTCGGTATTTGGAGGGCTCGTTGGTGGAGGGGTCTGACGCCGAGTTCGTTGCGGACACCTACCATCAGGCTGGAATCCTGTTGCGGGCGTTTCACGATCAAGCGCAACGCATTGATCCTGATTGGGATTCGGCTGCAGTCGCGAAATCACTTGCCTGGCTAGATAAGCCGCACCGCATCCAACCCGACCATGCTGCGAAACTGCGGACCATCCTGCTCGATCATCGACCCAGACCGGTTCCTGTCGTACCCACTCACGGTGACTGGCAGCCCAGGAATTGGCTCATCGGTGACGGCATCGTCAAAGTCATCGATTTCGGAAGATTTGCATGGCGGCCTGCAGTCACGGACTTCAATCGACTCGCAGTCCAGCAGTGGAGGACCGATCCTAGCCTTGAGCAGGCCTTCTTCCTCGGATATGGTAGCGACCCTCGAACGCCGGAATTGTCGACGATGACTGCCATCCACGAGGCCATCGGCACGGCGGCGTGGGCTTACCAAGTTGGCGACGTGAGCTTCGAGAACCAGGGCCACCGCATGGTCGCGGAGGCGTTGGACATCTTCGACGACCAGGGTCCGACGAAATGATCTGACAGCTGGCTCAACTGCTGTTGGACCGGCTCTTGCCGAGCAGTTCGCGTCGGGTGCGCGTCCGGTACGAATCGCCGGTCAAGGTGAGTACTTCGGCATGATGCACGAGTCGGTCGATCATGGCTGCGGCCACCACGTCGTCGGAAAACGTCTCTCCCCAGCGCCCGAACGGCAAATTCGATGTGACCATGATTGAGCCAATCTCATAGCGGGAGGCGATCAATTGGAAGAACAGGTTGGCCGCATCCTGGTCGAAGGGGATGTAGCCCACTTCGTCGATGATGATCAGCTTGTATCTGCGGATCTTCTTCAGCTCGGACTCCAGCCGGTTGGCGTGGTGTGCGGTGGAGAGTCGAGCGATCCAGTTGCTGGCGGTATCGAACAACACCGAGTAACCGGCGTGGGCGGCCTTGACACCCAGGCCGATCGCGATGTGCGTCTTGCCGATCCCAGGCGGCCCGAGCAGGATCACGTTCTCTGCTTTAGGTACGAACATGCCGGTGGCTAAGTGGGCCAGTACATCTCGCCGCAACGACGGCAAGTGGTCGAGGTTGAAATCCTCCAGGGTTTTGACCTGGGGGAAGTGTGCGGTGCGGATCCGCATGATGGTGCCCGCCGATTCGCGGTCGGCGACCTGCCGTTGCAGAATCGCAGCCAAATACTCTTCGTGGGACCAGTTGTCGTCGCGTGCCTGCTCGGCCAGGGGCTCCCAAACTCGTCCTATCGTCGGGGTCTTGAGCACCCGCGTGAGGTAGGCGAGTTGGGCGGGTAGCCCGTCGGCGGGCACCGATGCCAAAGGTGGCGAATCGGCCGGTAGCGGCGGGCTCACCTCACCAGGCTGCTTGGTGGTTTTCGCTACTGGGGTCATGAACTGTTCCTCACTGTTGTTGGGGTGGAATCGAAATCGACACCGAACAGGACGTCGTAATCGGGCAGAGCACGCAATGCCACCGGGTGACCGTCGTGGTGACGGCGCGTCGCGGCTGCTCGACGGCTGCGCTGATCGGCCAGAGCGTTGCGCAATCCGGCAGCGATCTCGACGTGGGCCGCGTCGGTGACGGTGGCACGCGCCGCCCAGCACCGCGGGTGCCGCGCCACCACCTGACCGTCGCAACGCACCACCACGTCGTCCAGCGAGGCACTGACATCGACGAAGCGACCGATTACCCGTGGATCGACCGAATAGTCCACGGCGTCGACGCGCACGTAATAGTCGCGAGACAACCGGATGCGATGGGTCAGCCCGATCGGCGGCACCACTGGCGGCAGTTCCAGCATGGCTTGGCAGTCGGTTTCGAACAGATCGGCCGGCCGCGCCCCGATCGCCCGAACCGTGCGGGTATTGGCTCGCACCAGCCATTCCCTGAGCTGGGTGTTGAAGTCTGCCGGGGAGACAAGCCGGCGACCAGGCAGGAACGAGGTTTCCAGATAGCCGTTGGCCCGCTCCACCATGCCCTTGTATTCCGGGTCGCGAGGTGGGGCCAACTGGATCCGGGTGGCCAGGGTTCCGGCGAACGCAGTGGCGAGCGTGGAGACCCGACCGGTGCCGCCGATCGCTGCTTCGCGGTCCCACACCAAGGTTTTGGGCACCCGTCCCCACCGGCAAATCACCTGCCACATGCCCGAGAGGATGTCGCCTCCCTGGCGCGAAGGCAGCATCACCGCGCCGATCGTGCGCGAGAACCCCGAGACCATCACCAGTACCGGCAAGACGCGTTCGTGCCCGTCACCGACGGTGATCTTCGTTGCGGGAAACCATAAGTCGCACTGCGCAATTTCCCCAGGCCGATACACAAACCGGTCGACCGGATCGATACCCACATACTCCGGCCGGATCTTCTGAAGCCTCTTCTTCAACGGTGAACTCGAATATGGCCAGCCGATCCGCTCAGCGATCACTGGAGCGGGCATCTTCGGCCACTCAGTCAGCAACGCCCGAATCTGGGGCTCGTACTCGTCGGCGACCGAACCACGCGGTTTGCGCTCGTACTGCGGGGGCCGTCCCGACGCCAACGCGGCCCGCACCGTGTTCCGGGCGATACCCAACCGACGGGCCACCTCCCGAATCGGCACCCCCTCAGCCAGGTGCAACCGCCGAATCTCCGCCCAATCCTCCACCGAATGCATCCCCCCAAAAGACCACCAGGTGGGTCAACATTGCGGGACCCTCAGAGGTCTAGTTTTCAGGAACCGGCGACAGGCCTCGCTTGAGAAACTGCTGTGGGTCGCTCAATTCTCACGATCTCACCGGGTTTGCTGGCCTTTGCGCCTGAATCCATCAGTCCGCAACCAGTCCGCAGCAGAGTTAATCGCGCCTTGGGGCAACCAACACAGCCAACTCGTTTACCTGCATGTTCGTAGTGCTATCAACACACCTTGAGTCAACAAACGCCGAGTGATTCCCGTTCGCATCGAGTAGGTCAGGGGTTCGATTCCCCTTAGCTCCACAGAGATTCACGCAGCTAGTCTGGCTCAAAGAGTTAGCTAACTGTCCAGAGATGCCAGTCGGCAGCAGCCCAGCAAGATGATGCGATGTCGTCGTTGCTGGCAGTCGTAGACTTTGCTTCCATGGGTGGGACGTTGCGTGTCAATCCGGATTCGCTTCGCAACGCGGCACGCGCGCAGACCGATGTGGGCCAGTTTGTCTCGGACATGGGCATAGGCGAATCGATGGCCAGCGCGGGCACGGGTGTTTCCGGCCTGCTCAGCGAAGGGGCGTGTCAGTTCGCTGGTTCGATCGTCGACGCTGAGCTGGACAACGTGCACGAAGAGCTGACGAGCCATTCAACGAAGTTGTCGACCGCCGCCGAACACTACAACCGGACGGATGGGGAACTCGGCCGCCTCCTACCCAAGTTCGCCCTGTGACCAGCCGGCCCGTCGCAATATCGCCCACATTCAGTGCTAGGCCCCCCGCCGTACCGGTAACGATCCCGCAGGTGGAAGCTTCACGTCCCGAGTCGCTGACCTCATCGGCCGTCGAAATCGCCAACAAGGCCTCTGGTTTGGCATCGCAGATCGACAACCAGCGCGCGACCATCGACGGGTTACGGTCGAACTGGCACGGCACTGCGTCTGAAGCGGCGACCGCGAAAGCAGAGCCCACCCTGGCGCGCATGCAACAGGTTCACGATGCGCTGACCCGGGCTCAACCTGTCCTGCAAGACGGCGGTGCCAAACTCAGCCAGACCCGAACCGGTCTGTTGCAGGTAGTTGATCAGTTGAAGGGCCAAGGCTGGCAGGTCGCCGCCGACGGCTCGGTCTCGGTTCGGCTGGGAAGTCCCTTGGATCAGTACGCGAAGCTCAGCCCGACCAACGCCATGCAGCTGCAGCAATTAGCCGCCACAAACTCCTTTACCCTCAAGACCTATCTGGCGGACTTCGACACCACCGACCGACAGCTCAGCCAGAATATGCGTGCCGCGGTCGCGGGGTTGGACGCCAAACCGCAGAAGTTCGGAATCGGAGATCTTCCGCGAGCGCCGCTGCCATATGACACCGGGGCAGAGATTCCCGTGGGGAAGAGTCCGGGGGACGTCAACAAGTGGTGGAAGTCGCTGCCTCCGGAAAAGCAGCGCGAGCTCCTGGATAAGTGGCCCGACAAGTTGGGCAACCTCAACGGCATTCCGGTCGCCGACCGCGATAAGGCCAACAAGAGCATCCTTCAACAGGATCTCGATCGCCCCGCTCAGGTCGCCGCGTCCCGCGGAGTGACGAAAGAGGAGGTGCTGGCTCACCCGGAGCTCTATGGCATGGCCGGGCAGATGATGGACCGCTACAAAAATGCACTCAAGGTTCAAGAGGCATTGCAGACAGACGCTGAAAGGACCGGTGCACCAACGTTTCTGCAGGTGTATGAACCCGAGGCGTTCAAAGGCGACGGTCGGGCGGCGATTGCGATCGGCAACCCGGATGACAGCGCGAACACAGCAGTCGTCGTGCCCGGCACGGGGAACAGTGTGACCAACGGCTGGCTCGGCGGTAACGATGCAATCGAGCTCTACAAGGAGGCCAATGCGGCTGATCGCACCAATCACACGGCAGTGATGGCGTGGATGGGCTACGACGCACCGGATTCGCCCGTCGATCCGCGAATTGGGGCGAGCGCCCTGGCGCACGACGGCGGTCAGATGTTGGCCGCAGATGTCAACGGCCTCAACGCTACCCACGAGGGCAAAGGGCACATGACCGTATTGGGGCACTCCTACGGCTCGACGACCGTGTCCGACGCCGCCGCAGGATATGGCATGCACGCCGACGACGTGGTGCTCGTCGGCTGTCCGGGCACGGATATGGCGCACAGTGCCGCCGACTTCCACCTCAACGAGGGTGGGCATCTCTACGTCGGGGCGGCTTCTACCGACCCGATCACGAAACTCGGCTCCATCCCGCAGATTCCCGTGCCGGGCACCGATTTCACCGTCTCGCTCGGCGATGACCCCGCGATGGACGGCTACGGGTCCACGCGGTTCAAGGCTGAAGTGCCGGGTCTGACGTTTCCGCTGGGCGACCACAGCCAGTACTACACGCCCGGTGGCGAATCGTTGTTCAGCATGGGCGACATCGTCTCCGGCCATGGGGACGCCCTCGTGCACGACGGTATGACGGCTCCGCACCGCATCCCCGTCGTGGGCTACATTCCTCTGCCGGTGCCCGGGCTGACCATGCCCAACGATCCCGAGCTCTTCCGTCCAGGTACGTCCGGACATACACACCAGTAGCGGGGATGATCTGAAGCTGAGATGCCAAACACACATATGCGCAATGCACAGACAACACCGAAAGCACTAGTTGCCGCGGCCATGGTAGCGGCCTTAGTTTCAGGATGTGGAGTAGTGGGCGGGATCATGAACGACGGCGTATCGAATCCGATCACCCCCGAGCAGTCCAAGGCTCAAGTCATCGACGCCGCAAGGGACATCGTCGGCACCGTCGACTTGCAAGTTGTTGACGCCGTGTTTTGGCACGGTTCCTGCAACGACCAGGGGGATGCACCGTTCCAGGGAAAGATGAGAATCGCGCACCCGCCGGCGGCGAGCCTCGAAGCCGCAGATGCCGAGGACGCTCAAATGATCCAACGCCTTAAAGCTGAAGGCTGGACAACCGATTCCGCGTTCAATACCCACAGCGCGGCGCTGAAGAAGAACGGCGTGACAGCCGTCTTCCGTCCGCAGAACTCGGCTGTCACGACTCGAGGCATCGATCTCTACGGTGAGTGCCGCGACGTCACCACGACGAAGCAGACCGCCGGCGGCAACGAACATGTCGACCTGTCACGGACCTGACGTCGGCAGTGTCGGCCTGACTCCCGCCACGCATATGTGATCTAGCGAAACCGTCGAGCTACCACGGCATCGGGTTGTAGAGATCACCGGCGTAGTCGTCGCCGAAGTGGTCGTGCAGTTTGCGCAGCACTGCCGCGCATGCGGCTCGTTCGTCGGCGTCGATGCTGTCGAGCACGCGGGTCAGCTCCCGGCGGCGCCTGGTGCTGACCCGTCTGACCAGCTTGCGGCCCTGGGCGGTGAGTTCGAGTGTGACGACGCTGCGGTTGGTTGGATCCGTGCCACGGACCAGGTGGCCGGAGGTGTGGAGCCGGTCGGCCAGGCGCGTGACCGACGAGCCGGCGACTCCGAGTGCCCGTGCGCAGTCCGACGATGTGGACCGGCCGAGCTCGGAGAGTGTCAGCAGCAGCCGGAACTGCGGTAGGGAAACCTCGAGTTGCTCGACGCTGCGCAGTGCCACGCCTACCAGGTCGCGCGTAGCGGCCTCGAATGCCACGAGCTCGTCGACCGGTGTCTTCGTTGACGCAACCTCATTCGCCGTGGCCATGACAGAAAGTATCCCACGCCCGCGGCAGTTGTAAGGCCGTCTGATTCCTGCATCCCACATGATTTGCATACGACAAGACTTGCATTATGCAAGAAAACGGCGGAGGCTGGGAGACAACAGATCCCACGAATGGGAGTGAGGCGCGGTATGACGCTTTGGCGGGACGAGTTGCGGGCGGCTGGGTTGCGGGTGACCGAGGCGCGGCTCGCGGTGCTCGCCGAGGTGGGTGAGTCGCCGCACGCCGCCGTCGACGAGATCATCGCCGGCGCGCGTGGCCGCATCGGATCGCTGTCGGTACAGGCCGGATACAACGTGGTGTATGCGCTGACGAAAGCGGGCCTGCTGCGTCGGATCGAACCGGCCGGCTCGCCCGCGCGCTACGAAATTGAGACCGGCGACAACCACCACCATGTGGTGTGCCGTCAGTGCGGCGCGATCGTAGACGTCGAATGCGCTGCTGCGAGCGCACCGTGCCTGCGCGTCGACGCCGAGGTCGGCTTCGTGATCGACGAGGCCGAAGTGACCTTTTGGGGCACGTGTCCCGAATGCCAAGTCGGTAACAGCACCACTGATCGGAGATTCGCATGACCGCAACAGAATCCACGGGCTCGACCACCGGCACCGGTGCTCCGGCCGCGAGTGATCGCAACTCGCTGACCGTCGGATCCAATGGCCCGATCGTGCTACACGATGTGCACTTCCTGGAGCAGATGGCGCATTTCAACCGGGAACGAGTGCCTGAGCGCAGCCCGCACGCCAAGGGTTCGGGCGCTTTCGGCGTCCTCAAGGTCACCGAGGATGTCTCGCAATACACCAAGGCGGCCCTGTTCCAGAAGGGTGCCAACACCGACCTGCTGGTCCGCTTCTCTACCGTCGCCGGCGAGCAAGGTAGCCCGGACACGTGGCGCGACGTCCGCGGCTACGCGATGAAGTTCTACACGTCCGAGGGTAACTACGACATTGTCGGCAACAACACCCCGGTGTTCTTCCTGCGCGACCCGATCAAGTTCCCACACTTCATCCGTAGCCAGAAACGTCTGCCGGATTCTGGGTTGCGCTCGGCCCAGATGCAGTGGGACTTCTGGACGTTGAACCCCGAATCCGCCCACCAGGTCACCTATCTCATGGGTCGCCGCGGGCTGCCCAGGACGTGGCGCCATATGAACGGCTACGGCTCACATACCTATATGTGGGTCAACGCGGCCGGCGAGAAGTTCTGGGTCAAGTATCACTTCCACACCCATCAGGGCGAAGAGTTCCTCACCAACGCTGAGGCCGAGGCCTTGTCGGGTGCAGACGCCGACTTCCACCGCCGGGATCTGTTCGACGCCATCGCCCGGGGTGACTACCCGAGTTGGCGGGTCTCGGTACAGGTGATGCCGTACGCCGAGGCGGCCGACTACCGGTTCAATCCGTTCGATCTGACCAAGGTGTGGCCGCACGCCGACTACCCTTTGATCCCGCTGGGTATCTACACGCTCAACCGCAATCCGGAGAATTTCTTCGCCCAGATCGAACAGGCCGCATTCTCGCCGGGTAACACCGTGCCCGGTACCGGACTGTCGCCGGACAAGATGCTGCTCGGCCGGGCTTTCGCTTATGCAGACGCCCAGCGGAACCGGATCGGCACCAACTTCCACCAGCTACCGGTGAACCAGCCACGTGCGGGCGTGTCCGTGAACACCTATCTGTTCGACGGTCAGATGACCTACCACCACGCAGGTGCAGCGGCGGTATATGCGCCGAACAGCATCGGGCGCCCCTGGTCGGACGATATCGGCCCGGCCGAGGACGGCTGGGAGGCCGACGGCGAGCTGTTGCGCGCGGCATACGCGCTGCACGCCGAGGATGACGACTTCGGCCAGGCCGGCACCTTGGTGCGGCAGGTCTGGGACGACGCACAGCGGGATGCGGCCGTGAGTCAGGTGGCCGGCGCGCTGGGAGCGGTCACCGGTGAGGTGCTCGACCGAGCGCTGCAGTACTGGCGCAACATCGACAGCGAGCTGGGTGCGCGCATCGAGAAGGCTGTGCGCCAAGGGCACTGATCTCACCGTGATGTCATGAGGATGGCGTCACGGAGCGAGCCGTGGCCACTGGGCCCGAGTGCCTGTGGTCATCGGCTCGGGCGTGGCGCGTGAGCCTCCTTCAGTTTTTGCCGCGTCCGCCCTCGGGGTATGGGCATCCCGTCGTAGCCTGGTGCCATCTTCGGAACCGGAGGCGACGTGGCCGAACTGACCCAAGTCCGCGCCGACGAACTGGCTGCCCTGGAGTTCTTCGCCGACTGTCGGCCATCGGATCTGGTACCGCTGGCCGCGCAGTTGCGGCCGTTGGCGGCGGTGCCCGGCGAGGTTCTGATGAGGCAGGGCGAGCGTGCCGTGTCTTTCCTGGCGATCCGCGTCGGGCGCGCAGATGTCGTTCACGTCGGTGACGACGGGACGACGACGGTTGTCCAGATCGGTCCGGGTCTGATCGTCGGGGAAATCGCCCTGCTGCGCGACTCGCCGCGAACCGCTACAGTCCTGGCTGCCGAGCCGTTGCTCGGGTGGGTCGGGGACCGGGAAGCGTTCGCCACCCTGCTCGAACTTCCCGGCATGCTCGACAAGGTCGTGCGGATCGCGCGACAGCGGCTGGCGGCGTTCATCACCCCGATCCCGGTGCAGGTGCGTAGTGGGGACTGGTTCTATTTGCGCCCCGTCCTACCCGGTGATGTCGAACGCACCATGAACGGGCCTGTCGAGTTCTCCGGCGAAACCCTCTACCGCCGTTTCCAATCGGTGCGCAAGCCGACCAAGGCGTTGTTGGAGTACCTGTTTGAGGTGGATTACGCCGATCACTTCGTCTGGGTGATGACCGAGGGGGCGCTCGGGCCTGTGATCGCCGACGCCCGGTTCGTGCGGGACGAACACGATTCGACGACGGCAGAGGTGGCGTTCACCGTCGGTGACGACTATCAGGGCCGTGGCATCGGCACCTTTTTGATGTGCGCGCTGGTGGTGTCGGCAGAATATCTTGGCGTTCAACGCTTTACCGCGCGGGTGCTGAGTGACAACTACGCCATGCGACACATACTCGACCGGCTCGGAGCGGACTGGCATCGCGATGACCTTGGTGTGGTGAGCACCGAAGTTGTTGTGCCGCCCCCGGATACGTTGCCGTTCCCGTCAACGCTCATCGGGCAGATCCGTGACGCCACACGGCAGGTCATCCGGGCGGTGAGCCAGTGATGACGGCCGATCCCGGCGGATAGCCGTCGCGATCAGGGTGTGATGGTGGTCTGCTCGTCGATCATGGCGGTGGCGTCGAGCAGTGCACCCATCTGGTCCTCAAGCCCATCGGCGTTGAGCTGCAACACATACAGGCCACCCTGGCCGGGGATCACCACGGTCTTCTGGGCGATCACCCGCTTGACGCCTTCGCGGACGTAGCCGCCGCCGAACTGGAACGCTTGGAACCCGCCGAGGGTGCTGCTGGCGCCGTCACCCATCGCCTCGTAGCCGGGTAGGTTTTTGATCTCGTTCGGGGCGTACTCGAGGATCTTCGCGGGGTCGACGTTGCCGGTAAGTCTGGACATCAGGGCGATGACCGACGGCGGATCTGCCGCGAACTCTGGGTCGTCGGAGACGATCGCGTCCCAAGCCCAGTCCGGCATCTTGTCGCCAGCCGACGACCAACCGGACGGAACCGGCAGATCCAGTGTCGGCGTACCCGGATCGCCTCGGTGGACCGCGGTTTCGACCAGGTTGTTGTCCCGGATGTAGTCGACGATGGTGTAGTTGGGGCCAGCGGCGGCTGCTGGCGACGGTTCGCCGCTTGGGCCCTGCTCATCCGGCATGGTCGTTGTCGCGGTGCTGCTTTCAGTCGACGTCGACTTGCTGGTGTCCTGCGACTTGTTGCCGGAACCGCAGCCCACCAGCGAGATGGCGAGCGCGACAGCGGCGACGGCGATGCCGCCGGCCCGCAGGGACTGCGAAATCGCGGTCATCAGGTCTCCGATCGGTTGGTCGGCACGGTTTCGCCAGGCACGCGTGGTCGCCCGTCGAAATCGGATTGGAACACACAGCGGCTTGCTACGCGGCAGTATTCGACAATTGCCGGGGCGGCAGTTCTATGGGCGCGCTTGCATTGTCAAGGATTTCTCCTTGGGAAATCGAGAACTGTTCCCGCTGTGCTCTCGTGGCCTGGCTCCGTGTCGGCGTCAGCACGTCGCAGTGAGCAGCACCATCGGTCTCATCAGCGGTAACGGTTGCACCGAATTCACCGTGCATCGCTCCAGCGGAGCGGTGCCCTGCCTGGTCACCACCACCTGGTAGCCGTCGTGCTCCAATTCGGACATGGTGTCCTGCGCTGACCCCACACCCGATGGTGAAGCCATTGCCGGCGCTGCGAGACCGAGTGTGAACGCGGACAGCGCGCCCCCGACGATCGTCGCATATGCCAACCCATGCACTGTCTTGCCTTCCCGAGTGTTGTCGTCGATTGAGGACCCACATGTTCAAACCGAGAGTGCCGGAGTTTAATTCCACTGAATCCCAACAGTTGTCAAATGATTGGCGACTGAAAATCGGTTGACAGTCGTGCTAGACAGGTGGTCGTGCGGAAAGCGGTGGCCGCATTGGCCCTGACGTGGTGCGTGGTGGCGTGTGCTGGACCGCCGGCACCGAGCACGACGCCGACGTCGACCGCGACGACGACCGTGGGCCCGGCCATGATGAATCCGGCGAGGATCGACCGAGTGCGCCAGAATCTGCCCACCGGCTATGACATCGCCGTGATTGACCGGCGCGTCACACCGATCGCCCTTTGGGGATTCGGCTCACAGTGGGTCGCCGATCCGCCGCAGTGCGGGGCGTTGGCGGCGCCGCCGGTGGATCCGGCCACCGCACGCGGTTGGTCGGGTTCGGGTCCCGGCGGAATCGTCTATGCCGTCGTGGCGCGGACAACGGCGCAACAAGATCCGGCTCTCGGCGAACAGTGCGAGCAGTGGTCTGTCAGCGGCGGCCACAGCAATGCCACGGTGATGGCCGTTGCCGCACCGGCCATCCCCCATGCCCGGACCACCGGCATGACGACCGTGATCTCGACCGTCGTCGAAGGCGGCAACGAAACCCGTTCGCACGCCGACACGTTCACCGCCGATCTGGGTGAGTTTCACTGCTTCGTCACCGTCGTCGCCGATCCAGGCTCGCCGTCCCCGCCACTCGGCGCGGACTTCGCTGCGGACCTGTTGGTGAAAACGGTGTCGGCGATACGCGGCTGAGCCGGTAGCTCCCGGTAAGTTGGCAGCGATGCCGAACCGGAACGTGCTACCTGTCATCGCAGGCACCGTCGTCAGTGCCTGTGCTTTGGTGGCCTGCAGTCACTCGGACAAGCAGGCGTATCCCAATGCCAACATCGCCAACGTGACCCAGGTGAAGACGGATTTTGGGCCCGAGTTCAAGGTAAAGGACATCGCGCCCACGGGGATTGACCCAAAAATACTTGCGCCACAGAAGATCCCACCTGGAATGGCCTTCGAGCCCGCCGACTGCTCGAAGTTCGCCGAAGGACAGACGTTTCCTCCCGGGCTCAAGGGCAACATGGCCGCCTCGGTGGCCGAGGGAGCGGGCCAGCGGTTCATCGTGCTCGCCGTGGAAACCTCCGAGCCGATCCCGGTGAATCATCCCGGTGAGGAGTGCAAACAGGTGAAGTTCGTCGGACCGGGCTCGCGCGGGCAGGTCGACGTGGTCGAGGCGCCGGAGATCGACGGCATACCCACTCTCGGCACACACCGGGTGGTGCAGACCTGGGTTCAGGGGCATTCCCGGACCGGCGAGCTGTACAACTACGTGGCGAGCTTCGGGCCTTACCTCGTGATCGTCACCGCCAACCCGCTGGTGCAACCCGACAAGCCCGTGACGCCAGTCGACACCGGAAAGGCGCGTGACCTGCTGACCTCCGCGGTCGCCGCCGTTAAGGGCTAATTTGCCGGGTCAGTGCACACCGTGCGGCCGGAACTGGATGCTGATCCGCGGACCGACCAGCCTGCTGGTCTTCGGTATCGAATGCTCCCAGGTGCGCTGGCATGAGCCACCCATCACCAGCAGGTCGCCGTGCCGGTGCTGTAACCGCAGTGCATGCCCGCCGCCGCGCGGACGTAGTGCGAAAACCCTTGTCGCACCGAGGCATACGATCGCCACCATGGTGTCCTCGGTACGGCCGCGGCCGATGGTGTCGCCATGCCATGCCACGCTGTCGTTGCCGTCGCGGTACATGCACAGCCCGGCGGTCGTGAAGGGTTCGCCGAGTTCGCCGCCGTAGGTGTCGTTGAGCCGGCGCCGGATCTGCTTGAGCCGGGGATGCGGCACCGGTTCGTTGACCAGATGGTGAAAGCTGACCAGCCGAGGTACGTCGACCACCCGGTCGTACATCTCGCGCTGCTCGGCGCGCCACGGGATGGTGTCCATCAGCTCCTCGAACAGCGAATCAGCATCGGGCAGCCAGCCGGAACGCAGCTCCACCCAGGCCCCATTGCCGAGTCTGCGACGTTCCGCGTGCTCGAACAGCGAGCCTTGCAGCGCCAGCTCCATGGCCGCGAGTGTATCGCACAGACGTTCGATGCGTCAGAGGCGAGAGGCTCCCGGGCCCTGCCCCGCCAACACGTCCCCGGGGTTGGTCAGCCGACAGGTTTTCAGGCTCAGGCAGCCGCAGCCGATGCAGCCGGTCAGATTGTCCCGCAACCGTTGTAAGTGCAGGATGCGGTCGTCGAGATCCTGCCGCCAGCCGGCCGAAAGTTTGGCCCAGTCCTTGCTGGTCGGTACCCGGTCGGCGGGCAGGGTGGCGAGCGCTTCACGGATCCGAGCCAGCGGGATGCCGAGGCGCTGTGACATTCGGATGAACGCCACCCGGCGCAGCGTCTCGCGGGCGTAGCGGCGCTGGTTGCCCGACGTGCGACGGCTGCTGATGAGCCCTTCGCGTTCGTAGAAGTGCAGGGCTGAAACCGCTACGCCGCTCCGGCGGGCCAGCTCGCCCGGAGTCAGCTCGTGCGTGTCCATGACACCTAAACCCTACTTGAGGTGATGCTTGGGGTTACCGTTCTCGTTGTGGCTGATGTTGTGCTGGGCTCCAACTCCGAGGTTGGCACGCTGCGGGTTGTTATTTTGCACCGCCCGGGCCCTGAACTGCAGCGGTTGACGCCGCGTAACAACGATGCCCTGTTGTTCGACGGCCTGCCGTGGGTCTCCAAGGCGCAGCAGGAACATGACGCTTTCGCCGAGCTGCTGCGCTCGCGCGGCGTCGAGGTGTTGTTGCTGGCCGATCTGCTCACCGAGGCGCTCGCCAGCGGTGCGGCCCGGATGCACGGCATATCGGCTGCAGTGGACGGGCGCCGCCTGGGTCTGCCTCTGGCGCAGGAACTCTCGGTTTACCTGCGGACTCTGGGGCCCACCGCCCTGGCGCACGTGCTGATGGCGGGTATGACGTTCAACGAATTGCCGTTCAGCGGTGCGGAGATCTCACTGGTGCGGCGGATGCACCACGGCGGCGACTTCGTCATCGACCCACTACCGAACCTGCTGTTCACCCGCGACTCGTCGATCTGGATCGGGCCACGCGTGGCTATCCCGTCGCTGGCCCTGCCCGCGCGGGTGCGGGAGACCTCGTTGACCGACCTGATCTACGCCCACCATCCACGATTCCTCGGTGTCCGGCGAGCCTACGAATCCCGGTCGGCTCCGGTCGAGGGCGGCGATGTGCTGCTGTTGGCCCCCGGCGTCATCGCGGTGGGAGTGGGGGAGCGCACCACGCCCGCAGGCGCGGAAGCCTTGGCGCGCAGCCTGTTCGACGACGATCTCGCCCACACGGTTCTCGCGGTGCCGATCGCCCAGGAGCGGGCCCAGATGCACCTGGACACCGTCTGCACGATGGTCGACGTCGACGCCGTGGTGATGTACCCGAACATTGTGGATTCACTGTCCGCGTTCACCATTCACCGTGAAGACCGTGGCGTGCGGATCGACGAGGCAGTGCCGTTCGTCCGCGCCGCCGCCGAGGCGATGGGCATCGACAAGTTGCGGGTGATCGACACGGGGCTGGATCCTGTCACAGCCGAACGTGAGCAGTGGGACGACGGCAACAACACCCTGGCGGTCGCGCCGGGTGTGGTGGTTGCCTACGAGCGCAATGCCCAAACCAACACGCGGCTTGCCGATTCCGGCATCGAGGTGCTGGCGATCGCGGCCTCGGAGCTGGGCACCGGCCGCGGCGGGCCGCGCTGCATGTCGTGTCCGGCCGCTCGGGACCCGCTGTAGAGGTCGAGATTGCGCTCACGGCTGTGATCGATGCGAATTCACGACCCTCTGCGCAATCTCAACGCTTCGCGGACCCTGTGCAGGATGAACGCGCGGCTATGCTCGGCCACCACGTGGATGTCGATCCAGCCTTCACGGGCCACGAGTTCGTTGCGGCCGATGTCGTGGACATAGCGGGGGCGCTGCGTGGCGTGGTGTTTACCGTCGTAGTCGACCCCGACCATCGGCTCGTCGTACCCCATGTCGATGAATGCTTCGTTGAAGCCGTCGGTCACCCGAATCTGCGTCCGTGGTCGTGGTAGGCCGTCATCGATCAAGATGAGACGTATCCGGGTTTCCTGGGGTGACTCGGCACCGCCGTCCATCAAATCCAATGCGACCTCAGCCCGCCGCAATCCGCGTGCCCGTGGGTAGCGTTCGGCGAGCCGCAGAGCGTCGGGCGCCTTGACGTCAGTAGCCCGAGCGAGTGCGTCAAGATGTCGCACGGCCGGGTTCCGGTGCAGGTGACGCGCGAGATCCAGCGCGGTTCGCTGCGGCGTCGTCACTGGTAGGCCCGAGATTTCGACAATGTCGTCAGCGTCGATGCGCTCGTTGCGTACGACAATCCCCGATGGCGGGCGGCCGTTGCGCCAAATCATCTCGACGGGAGAGTCGTGAGGTACCCACAGCGCGCCGTGTAGTGCGGCTGCAGCCCGACCGGCGATCACACCGTTGCGGCGCGACCACAGCCAGGCCCCGGTGGTTCGGTGTCGTAAAGTCTGCTCGGCCGCCCGCGCCAGATAGACGTCGGGAAAGATCGCGGTGTAGTTCCATCGCAGGGCACTGCGGGTGAGGGCGCCACGTTTGAGCGTCTCGCTGCCGATGAAGACCTCTTGCATGTCGTGATGGTGGGATGCGAGACCGACAAATACCGATGGCAATGTTGAAATTGCGCTCAGGGCTGTGGATAACTCGAAATCACGACCCTGAACGCAATTTCAACCACGCCCGCCTACCGCCAACTCGGCAGCACGATCTCCAGGTTCCACGTGCCCTGGGAGATCGGCAGCCCGGTGAGAATCGGGTACATCCACGCGAAGTTGGTGATGACGAGCGCGACGTAGCCGCACACCACCATCAGGCCCAGCGTTCGGCGTTCGGGGTTCTGGTGTGGTTTGTGCAGGATGTCGCCGAGGATCAGTGCGATGGCCAGCACCATGAACGGCGCCATCACCACGGCGTAGAAGAAGTACATCTGCCGGTCGATATCGGCGAACCAGGGCAGGAAGCCCGCCGCGTAGCCGACGAGCACCACGGCGTAGCGCCAGTCGCGGCGGATGACGGCCCGCCACAACGCCCAGCCGACCACCGGCACCGCGATGAACCACATGGCCGGGGTGCCCGCGAGCATCACCGCCTTGACGCACGACTGCGCTCCGCAGCCCGGCACATCGTGGTTGTCGATCGCGTACAGCACGGGCCGTAGCGACATCGGCCAGGTCCACGGCTTGGATTCCCAGGGATGGTGGTTTCCTGCGGCATTCGTCAGCCCGGCGTGGAAGCGATAGACCGTGTACGTGTAATGCCACAGTGAGCGGATCGCATCGGGCAACGGCAGCAGCGAATGCGGGCCGATCGACTGTCCGACCTCGTGGCGATCGACGGCGGTCTCGGAAGCGAACCACGGTGCATACGAAGCGAAGTACACCCCGAGCGGGATGAGGCCCAGCGCGTACACCGCCGGCCCCAGATCGCGTCGCAGCATGCCGTGCCACGGTTGCGGCACCTTGTACTGCCTGCGTGCGACGACGTCGAGTGCCAGCGTCATCACACCGAAGAACAGCATGAAGTACAGCCCGGACCACTTCGTGGCGCAGGCCAGGCCCAGCAGGACCCCTGCGCCGAACCGCCACCACCGGACTCCCAGGCGCGGGCCCCACGGCGTCTCGGCGATCCGGCCCTCGGCATAGGCGATGTACATGCGTTCCCGCACCTGATCGCGGTCGACCATGAGGGCGCCGAAGGTCGCCACCACGAACAGCACTTGGAACCCGTCCAGCAGCGCGGTGCGGGCCGCGACGAAGCTGGCCCCGTCTGCGATCAGCAGCAGGCCGGCGATCCCGCCGACCAGCGTCGAACGGCTGATCCGCCGGGCAATCCGAGCCACGAGAACCACGAGGATCACCCCGCACACCGCGCCCGAGAAACGCCACCCCACGCCGTTGTAGCCGAACAGCGCCTCACCGAGGGCGATCAACTGCTTGCCGACCGGCGGGTGGACCACCAGGCCGTAGCCAGGATTGTCCTCGACCCCGTGGTTGAACAGCATCTGCCAGGCCTGCGGCGCGTAGTGCTTCTCATCGAAGATCGGGGTGCCGGCGTCGGTCGGCGAACCGAGGTTCAAGAACCGGCTGACCGCGGCCAGCGCGGCGATCACGGCCGTCATCGCCCAACCCTGCAACCGGTCGACCGGCCCGAAATCGGCGGGCGGGATCAGCGGCGCCGGACTGATGAGCGGAACCGCGTGCTGCGCCGTCGGGGTCTCGGTGGCGGTGGCGGTCACGCAAGCGATCGTAGGCTGTCGGGCGTGACACCCGGGAAACTGCTGATCGGCGCGACGCCGTTGGGCCAGCCATCGGACGCCTCCGCCCGGCTGGTCGCGGCGCTGGCAGACGCGGACATCGTGGCCGCTGAGGACACCCGACGGATCCGCGTACTGGCGCAGGCGCTGGGCGTCACACCCAAAGGGCGGGTGCTGAGTTTCTTCGACCAGAACGAGGCCGGCCGGGTGCCGGGCCTGGTCGAGGAGATCGCCGCAGGGGCGACGGTGCTGGTGGTCAGTGACGCCGGGATGCCGTTGATCAACGATCCGGGCTACCGCCTGGTGGCCGCGTGTATAGAAGCGGGGTGGTCGGTATCTTGCCTGCCCGGCCCGTCGGCCGTGACGACCGCGCTGGCGGTGTCCGGGCTGGCGTCCGACCGGTTCTGCTTCGAGGGTTTCGCGCCGCGCAAGCAGGCCGCCCGCATGGCGTGGCTGCGCAGCCTGGCCCACGAGCTACGCACCTGCGTGTTCTTCGAATCCCCCCGCCGACTCGCCGACACGCTGCGCGATGCTGTCGAAGTGCTGGGTCCGCAGCGACGCGTTGTCGTGTGCCGCGAACTCACCAAGACCCACGAGGAGATCAAGCGAGGCACGCTGGCCGAGCTTGCCGAATGGGCCGCCGACGGCGTGCTGGGGGAGATCACGGTGGTGCTCGCCGGTGCCACACCGAGCGCTGACCTACCCACCCTGATCGCCGAGGTCGAGGAGCTGGTCGACGCCGGAGCCCGGGTCAAGGATGCCTGCGCCGAGGTGATCGCGGCCCATCCGGGCGCACCGTCACGGCGCGAGTTGTACGACGCCGTGCTGCGAGCCCGGGACTGATGCCTTAGTGCTGGTCCGGTCTTGTCCTCCTCGCGTGCGGGGCTGTTCCTGTCCTCCTTGCGTGCGGGGCGGCAGCACGATCGACGCAGCCTTGTGCAGGCACTCCTCCCATTCCCGGTCGGGATCGGAATCCGCGGTGATGCCGCCGCCGACGCCGAGCACAGCAGACCCGTCGGCGCCGAACTCGACGGTCCGGATCGCCACGTTGAGTTCGCAGCCCGCCACCGGTGACGCCAAACCGACTGTGCCGCAATACACTCCGCGTCGTGTCGGCTCCCATTGCCGCAGCAGTTGGCGGGCCCGGGCCTTGGGGGTGCCGGTCACCGATGCGGGCGGAAAGGCGGCCTGTAGCAACCGCGCCATCGGCACTTCGACGGGCACCTCGGCCGCGACCGTCGACACCAGATGCCAGACGCCGGGCGCGGGCTGCACCGACAGCAGTTCGGGCACCGTCACGGTGCCGATGGCGGCGACCCGGCCGAGGTCGTTGCGGACCAGGTCGACGATCATGATGTTCTCGGCGACGTCTTTGACCGAGGCCAACAGATCCGCCGGATTCGCCGATCGGGGCAGCGTGCCCTTGATGGGCCTGGACGTGACGTCGGTGCCGCGGCGACGCAGGAACAGCTCCGGTGACAACGACGCCACCGCACCCCACGCGCCGGACAGGTAGGCGGCGCGGGAGGGCAGGGTCCTGGCTGCCGCGTCGGCGAAGAAGTCCAGCGGATCCCCGTCGAGCTGTCCGGTGAAACGCGTGCACACACAGGCCTGGTACACCTCGCCCGCGGCGATCGCGTCCAGACAGGCCAGCACGCCGTGCCGGTGGACCTCCCGGTCGGGTGGCGCCCAGTGCAGGGCGTAGGGGCCCGCCTGCGGCGTCGGCAACACCGTCAACCACTCGGGAAGAGCTGCGCCGGTGAGGCTTTCGTACCACCAGTGGCCGTCGGAGTCCTGGCGCAGCACGCAGTCCGACCAGCCGCCCGCCGCCTCGGGGATGCGGGGCGCCAACCCGTCGGCCCCGGGATCCGGGTAGGCCAGATAGCCGAACCAGCCGCCGCCGATCTCCGGGTCGACGGTGGTGGGGCTCGGGGCGAACGGGAACGCCGAGGCCGCTGCGACCGGCGCCGCCGCGAGTGACGGGGCGATCACGGCGCGGGAACCGAACCAGTCACCGGTCAGCGCCGCGGGTCCGGGCAACCCGACGCGGGCGGCCGCGGCGGCGACAGCCCGCAATACCACCGCGGGATCACCCAGGGCGCCGAGCCGCTCGATCCGCATGCCACCAGCGTGGCAGAGCCTCAGCGGCTGATCACCCGCGGGATGTCGATGCCGGTCAGCTTGTCCGGGTTGCGCATGGCGTAGAAGTGCGTGATCTTGCCGTCGACGATCTCGATGGTGAACACACCCTCCAACCCGGCGTCGCTGTGAATGACGAACGCGGGTGCATTGTTGAACACGGCCGCGTCGAACTGCAGACCCGGAATTCGCTCGGCGACCCGGAACAGGCCGGTCAGCATCGTGGCGACCTTCTGCGCTCCCACCACGGGACGGCGGGCGGCGCTGGCCTTGCCACCGCTGTCGGCGGTGTAGACGGCGTCCGGCGCAAGGAGCGCCAGCAGGCCATCGACGTCGCCGGTGGCCGCGGAGTCGAGGAACTGTCGGGTGATGCGGGTGGACTCGGCGACGTCGACGGGAGCGAACCGTTTACGCCGCGACTGCACGTGTTGGCGGGACCGGTGCGCCATCTGCCGCACGGCGCTCACGGATTTGCCTACGGCCGAGGCGATTTCGTCGTAACTGAAGCCGAACACCTCGCGCAGGACGAACACCGCCCGCTCGTCGGGGCTGAGCGTCTCCAGCACCACGAGCATTGCCATCGACACCGACTCGGCCAGCACCACGTCAGCAGCGCCGTCGCGGATTTCCAGCAACAGTGGCTCGGGCAGCCACGGGCCGACGTAGTCCTCGCGTCTGCGGGACTGCGCACGCAGCGCGTTGAGTGCCTGCCGGGTGACCAACTGGGCCAGATAGGCTTTGGTATCCGTCACGCCCGCCAGATCCACCTCTGCCCAGCGCAGGTAACTCTCCTGTAGCACGTCGTCGGATTCCGTTGCCGTGCCCAATATCTCGTAGGCGATGGTGAACAGCAACGGCCGCAGCATCGTGAACCGTTCGGCGTGCTCGGTCGAGTTCCTTGCGTTCGGTGTGTTCATGAGATGGTCCTGCTCCTCACGTCCGCACCGGCCAGGGGCTCTTGGCGAGCGGCGGCGAGCTGAAGCTGCCTGTTGCCGCCGCGGAACCAGAAGTACGAGCCCGGTTTCGCCGCTTCACGGCGGATCGCCCACAGTGTGGCCCGGCACACCTGCTCTTTGAGGTAGGCGCCGGTACGGCCGCCGAGGTAGACCTTCCGCGGGCTGTCGTCGGAGTGGCAGAGCTGCGCGGTGCCGAGATTACGCCCGACGCTCACGCATTGCCCGGCGAATGCCTGGTTGATCACCGCAGGCTCGGTCTCTGCGATGCGCGCCAGCACGGTGTTGGCCGCCTGGATGCCCAGCGGTCCAGCCGCCTGGCAGCTCATCCGCAGCGGGATGCCCGACGGGGAGGCGGCGTCACCGGCTGCCACGATGTGCGGATCGTCGACGCTGGTAAGGGTTTCGTCGGTGTACAGCCGGCCGAGCTGATCGGTTGTCAGGCCGCTGGCAGCAGCCAAGCCGGGCACCCCGAAGCCGGTGGTCCACACCGTCACCGCACTGGGTAGTCGGTTGCCGTCGGCCATGACCACCGCGTCGGTCTCGACGGCAGCGACCAGGATGTCGGGCCCGTCGACGATCGAGACCCCCAGCCGGGTCAGCCCTTTGACCACCGAACGGCGTCCGCCCTCACCGAGCGAGGCGCCGACGACATCGGTCACCAGGGTGGCTCGGCGCCCCGCCTCGGCGAACTCAGCAGCCGTTTCGATGCCGGTCAGCCCACCGCCCACGACGATCACCGGCGCGCCGAGCGCCACCTCCCGGAGTCGGTTGCGGAGCCGGACGGCCTGCTCGAATTCGCCTATCGGATAAGCAAATTCGGCAGCGCCCGGCACCGCAGCCGACACGCCCGCAGTGCTGCCGACGGCGTACAGGAGGTAGTCGTAATCGAGCGTGTCACCGGAGCGAAGGTGCACGCGGCGCGCCACGGCATCGATGCGCTCGGCACTGTCGACAAGCAGCCGCACCCGGTCGCCGAGCAACGAGTCGTACGCCTCGGTGGCGTCGTCGTTGCCGGCGACCAGTTGGTGCAGGCGAATCCGCTCGACAAACCGCGGCCGCGGGTTGACCAGTGTCACGGTGACGCCCGCGGCTCCCTGCAGCCGATTGGCGGCCAGCACTCCGGCGTAGCCACCGCCGATCACGGTGATGCGAATGCTCTGCCCGGTCATGGTGTCTCCTTTCAATGGGCTTATGCCCTCGAGACACCGCGCGCGACCGGTTTGTGACACCACCGACGACCATCGGGTTCGAACGTGGCTCAGATCACGTGTTACACCAACCCGAGCGCGAGCATGGAATCGGCGACCCGGATGAACCCGGCGATGTTGGCTCCGACCACATAATTGCCGGGTTGGCCGTACTCGTCGGCGGTGGTCAGGCAGCGATCGTGGATGCGTCCCATGATCTCGGCCAGCCGCGCCTCGGTGTCCTCGAATGTCCACGAATCGCGCGACGCATTCTGCTGCATCTCCAGCGCACTGGTGGCAACCCCGCCCGCGTTGGCGGCCTTGCCCGGCGCGAAGATCACGCCGGCTTCGGCGAAGAGCTTCACTGCCTCTGGCGTGCACGGCATGTTGGCGCCCTCGGCGACGATCCGGCAGCCCGAGTTGATCAGCAGCGCGGCGTCGGCTCCGGACACCTCGTTCTGGGTGGCGCAGGGTAGTGCGATGTCGCAGGGCACCTCCCAGATGGTGCGGTCTTCGATGAACTGAGCTGCACCGGCGCGGGCTTCGACATAGTCGGTGATTCGTCCGCGCTTGACCTCTTTGACCTCCTTGAGGAGGTCGAGGTCGATGCCCTTCTCGTCGACCACGTAACCGCTGGAGTCCGAGCACGCGACCACGGTGCCGCCCAGGGCGTGCACCTTCTCGATCGCGTAGATCGCGACGTTGCCCGAACCCGACAGGACCACTCGTTTGCCATCGAAGGAATCGTTTGCGGCACGCAGGATTTCGTCGACGAAGAACACCGTGCCGTAACCGGTGGCCTCGGTACGCACCTGGGATCCACCCCAGGTCAGGCCCTTGCCGGTGAGCACACCGGACTCGTAGCGGTTGGTGATCCGCTTGTACTGGCCGAACAGGTAGCCGATCTCGCGGCCACCCACGCCGATGTCACCGGCGGGCACGTCGGTGTATTCACCGATGTGGCGGTACAACTCGGTCATGAAGGACTGACAGAACCGCATCACCTCGTTGTCAGAGCGGCCCTTCGGATCGAAGTCCGAGCCACCCTTGCCGCCGCCGATCGGCAGGCCGGTGAGCGAGTTCTTGAAGATCTGCTCGAAGCCGAGGAACTTCACGATGCCCAGGTACACCGACGGGTGGAAGCGCAGCCCACCCTTGAACGGGCCGAGCGCGGAGTTGAACTCGACGCGGAAACCGCGGTTGATCTGGACATTGTTGTTGTCGTCGAGCCACGGCACGCGGAAGATGATCTGCCGCTCAGGTTCGCACAACCGCCGGATCACCGCGTTGTCGGCGAACTCGGGGTGTTTGTCGACGACCGGCCCGAGGCTGGTCAGCACCTCGTAGACGGCCTGGTGGAATTCCTTCTCGCCGGCATTGCGCCGGGCTACTTCCTCATAGATGTCGTGCAGTTTGGGGTGTAATTCGCTCACGTCAATCCACCTGATATCGCGGGAACACTGCCGCGGGTGCTGGCAGCGTGACACCTGGCTTGAGCCGGGTGCTGATGGCGGCGAGGGCTCGCTCGTCGGCCGGCTGGCCGAGCAGGTCGAGCATCTTGCCCATCGATTCTGGCATCACCGGCTGGCTCAGTAACGCGGCGATGCGCACTGTCTCCAGCGTGGTGTATAGCACCGTGCGGAAGCGCTGCTGATCGCCCGGCTCGGCGGACTTGCGCAACACCCACGGTTCTTGTGCCGAGAAATACCGGTTGGCCGCACCGAGCACCGACCAGATCGCTTCCAGCGCGAGGTGCATGGCGGGTTCGGCGTAGTGTGCCCGGACCCGTTCCAGCAGCCCGTCGGCCGCAGCCAGCAGGGCCGCGTCGTCGTCGGTGAACTCACCGGGATCGGGCACCACACCGTCGAGATTCTTGTTGACCATCGACAGGGACCGCTGCGCCAGGTTGCCCAGTTCGTTGGCGAGGTCGGCGTTGATCCTGCCGATGATTGCCTCTTCGCTGTAGCTGCCATCCTGGCCGAACGGCACCTCGCGCAGGAAGAAGTAGCGCACCGGGTCGACGCCGAAGGTGTCGATGAGCGCCATCGGGTCGATCACGTTGCCCACAGACTTGCTCATCTTCTCGCCCTTGACGTTGATGAAGCCGTGGGCGAAGACCCTTCGCGGAAGCTCGATTCCGGCCGACATCAGGAACGCGGGCCAGTACACGGCGTGGAATCGGATGATGTCCTTGCCGATCACGTGCAGATCGGCGGGCCAGTACCGGCGGAAGTTCGCCGAGGAGGTGTCCGGGAAACCTGCGCCGGTCAGATAGTTCGTCAGCGCGTCGACCCACACGTACATGACGTGATCGGGGTGGTCGGGGACGGGCACGCCCCAGTCGAAGGTGGTCCGCGAGATCGACAGGTCCTTGAGGCCGCCGGATACGAAGCTGACGACCTCGTTGCGGCGGGCGTCGGGTCCGATGAACTCGGGATGGTCCCGGTAGTGCGCGAGGAGACGATCGGCATAGGCCGACAGCCGGAAGAAGTAGGTCTGCTCCTCGGTCCACGTCACCGGGGTGCCGGTCTCGGTCGCGATGCGTGCCCCGTCGTCCTTGACCTCCGTCTCGTCCTCGGAGAAGAAGCGTTCGTCGCGCACCGAATACCAGCCCTGGTAGCTGCCCAGGTAAATGTCACCGGAGTCGTTCATCCGGCGCCAGATCTCCTTGGAGGCCTCCAGGTGGTCGGCGTCGCTGGTGCGGATGAACCGGTCGAAAGAACCGCCCAGGCGCTCCTGCATCCGCTGGAACACGTCCGAGTTCCGGTTGGCGAGCTCTGCGGTGGTGACGCCCTCTGCGGCCGCAGTCTCGGCCATCTTGAGCCCGTGCACGTCGGTGCCCGTCAGGAAGAGCACATCGAAGCCGTCGAGCCGTTTGAACCGGGCGATGGCGTCGGCCGCGGCTTTTTCGTACGCATGGCCGATGTGCGGCGCCCCGTTGGGGTAGTCGATCGCAGTGGTGATGTAGTACGGCGTCTTGCTCATCGGGGGTTCACTTTATGGTGTTGCAATGAGTTCCAAACGCTCAGGCAGGGATAAGCCGCCCGCCCCGGAACCTTTGGCGCCGCTCATCGATGCCCATACCCATCTCCATTCGTGTGGCGCGGACACCGCCGACGACATCCACGCCATCGTCGATCGCGCGGCTGCGGTCGGCGTGCAGCGGGTGGTTACGGTCGCCGACGATCTGGCTGCAGCGCACTGGGCCGCCGGTGCCGCGGACGCCGACGATCGGGTGTACGCGGCAGTCGCGCTGCATCCCACGCGTGCCAATGCGCTGAACGACGCGGCGAAAGCCGATCTGGAGCGGCTGGCCGCCCGTCCCCGCGTGGTCGCGGTGGGGGAGACGGGGATCGATCTGTACTGGCCGGACAAGCTGGACGGCTGCGCCACGCCCGCGGAGCAGCGTGACGGCTTCGCCTGGCACATCGACCTGGCGAAACGGACCGGCAAGCCGCTGATGATCCACAATCGCGATGCCGACGCCGCGGTTCTCGACGTCCTGGCTGCCGAGGGGGCGCCAGAAACTGTGATCTTCCACTGTTTTTCGTCGGGTCCGGAGATGGCGCGTACGTGTATCGATGCGGGCTGGATTCTGAGCTTGTCCGGCACGGTCAGCTTCAAAAATGCAGTTGACCTGCAGGAGGCCGCTCGGCTGATCCCGTCGGGGCAGCTGCTGGTGGAGACCGACGCGCCGTTTCTGACCCCGCATCCGTATCGCGGAGCGCCGAACGAGCCATATTGCCTGCCATACACTGTCCGAGCACTGGCAAATTTGCTTGACCGGCCCGAGCAGGACCTGGCGGCCGAGACGGCAACCACTGCGGCCCGGGTGTACGGGCTGGACGAAAGTTGCCGTATATAGGCCTTTTCGTTACCGTCTTGTGATCAACCGCTTGACGTGCAGTCGGTGAACCATGCCGTCAGTACCGGGAAGAGACGAATTTCGTATGGATGCTCTGAACAAACTTCATGAATCGCGCTCGCCGTTGCTCCGAGGTGTGGTCGGCGCGTTGCTGGTCACGCTGACCGCAGCGGGCGGCTACGCGGTCTCGACGCACAAGACCGTGACGCTCGACGTCGACGGGACGGCGATGACGGTGACCACCATGAAGTCCAGGGTGATCGACGTCGTCAAAGAGAACGGCTACGACGTCGGCGACCGGGACGACCTGTTTCCCGCTGCGGATCAGCCGGTCCAGGATGCCGGGAACATCGTGTTGCACCGCAGTCGCCCGCTGGAGGTTTCCCTCGACGGTCAGAGCACCCAGCAGGTGTGGACCACGGCATCGACCGTCGACGAGGCGTTGGCGCAGCTGCGGATGACGGACAAGGCTCCCGCGGCGGCCTCTCGCGGCACCCGCGTTCCGCTGGGCGGGATGGCACTTCCCGTCGTGAGCGCCAAGACAGTTCAGATCGACGACGGTGGCGCGGTCTCGACCGTGCACCTGGCGGCCCCCAACGTGGCCGGTCTGCTCGAGGCGGCCGGGGCGCCGCTGCAGCAGAACGACACCGTCGTTCCCGCGGCGTCTGCGCCGGTGACCGAGGGCATGCACGTCCAGGTGACCCGGATGCGGATCGAGAAGGTCACCGAGCGGATGCCGCTGCAGCCGGACAACAAGCGCATCGAGGACACCTCGATGAACATGAGCCGTGAGGTCGTCGAGGACCCGGGCGCGCCGGGAACTCAGGACGTTACCTTCGCCGTGGCCAAGGTAAATGGGGTGGAGACAGGCAGGCTGCCAGTAGCCAATGTCGTCATCGCACCGGCCCGTGACGGTGTGCTCCGCGTCGGCGCCAAGCCCGGAACCGAAGTTCCACCTATTGCAAATGGAAGCACCTGGGATGCCTTGGCGCAGTGCGAAGCCGGAGGTAACTGGGGGATAAACACCGGTAACGGTTTCTACGGCGGCGTGCAATTTGATCAAAACACTTGGGAACGGCAGGGCGGTTTGCGGTATGCTGCGAGGGCCGATTTGGCGACCAGGGAAGAGCAGATTGCGATTGCTACGGTGACGCAGGCACGGCAAGGATGGGGAGCTTGGCCAGTGTGTAGCGGGAGGATTGGGGCACGCTGACTATTCGACTGCTCGGGCGGACCGAGATAAGACGCCTGGCCAAAGAGATCGACTTTCGGCCACGCAAATCATTCGGACAGAACTTCGTGCACGACGCGAACACTGTCCGCCGTATCGTGTCGGCTTCAGGAATCCATCGGTCCGACCACGTGCTCGAGGTCGGACCGGGCCTCGGTTCGCTGACGCTGGCCCTGCTGGACCGTGGGGCGCAGGTGACCGCAGTGGAGATCGATCCGCTGCTGGCGCGACAGCTGCCCACGACCATCGCCGACCATTCGCACAGTGAGATCAACCGGCTCACCGTGCTCAACCGCGACATCCTGACGCTGATGCCGGATGATCTCACCCAGCAGCCGACCGCGCTGGTGGCGAACCTGCCGTACAACGTGGCGGTGCCCGCACTGCTGCATCTGCTGGCCGAGTTTCCGACCATCCGCACGGTGATGGTCATGGTGCAGGCCGAGGTGGCCGAACGGCTGGCCGCCGAGCCCGGCGGCAAGGACTACGGGGTGCCCAGCGCCAAGGTGCGGTTTTACGGCAACGTGCGCCGCCACGGCATGGTGTCACCGACGGTGTTCTGGCCGATTCCGCGGGTGTATTCGGGGCTGGTGCGCATCGATCGGTACGAGACTTCGCCGTGGCCCAACGACGAGGGGTTCCGCGACGAGGTGTTCAGCCTCATCGACATCGGGTTCGCGCAGCGTCGTAAGACGTCGCGCAATGCCTTCGCGGACTGGGCCGGTTCGGGCAACGAGTCGGCGGAGCGGTTGCTGGCTGCGAGCATCGACCCGGCCCGGCGTGGTGAGACATTGGCCATCACCGACTTCGTGCGGCTGCTGCGGCGCTCGAAGGAGGCTGCACTGGAGGCCGTGGACGAGCAGGAACAGGTCCGGGCCACCTAAGGCTTCACCGAGTTCGACAAAAAGGGTCGCTCACCTTCGCGGTGCGCGACCCTTTTGTCGAACTCGCCAGTCAGCGAAGTGCCCGCGTGATCAGTCTCATGAACTCTGTGCACGAGTCATAGCGCATCTCTGGTCTTTTGGCCATCGCTTTGGTGACGATTGAGTCGACGGCGCGTGGGATCCCGGAGATGCGTCGGGAGATCTTCGGTGGCGCGGAGTGCAGTTGATGCTCTATCAGTCCGGTGGCGGTGCTTGCCGTGAAGGGCGGTGAGCCGGTCATCAACTCAACGGCGGTGCAGGCCAACGAATACTGGTCGGTGACGGCCGAAGGTGCTCGGCCGCTGAGTAGCTCGGGAGACGAGTAGGGCAGTGAGGCCTGGACCTCGGTACGTGGCTCATAGGATCGGCGGGCTATTCGTCTGGCCGGGTCGAGAGTCAGGCGGCCGGTGTCGTGGGCAAGTCGGATGGCCACGTCTTCGGAAACCGAATGCGCCACCCCGAAGTCGATCAGCACTGCCCTTGAAAAGGGTTTGTTGACAAGAATGTTGGCCGGCTTGACATCGCAGTGCACGATTCCGTGCCGGTGCGAGTGGTCGAGTGCGCCGGCGATTTGGGTCAAAGCCGTGAGCCGGTCGGGCAGCGCCGTCAGCCCGCTGACCGTGCCGCCATCGATGAATTCCATGGCCAGCCAGGCCGGGCCAGCCTCGTAGACCGTGATGATGCTGGGGTGCGCGAGGCGGCGGGCGAAGTTGAACTCCCGCCGCAGCCGCGCCAGCTGATCGGGTTTGCGGTGCGATTCGTTGAGCACCTTGAGCGCGACAACGCGGCCATCGGAAGCGTGAGCGCGGTACACGACGGCCCAGCCCCCGCGGCCGAGGACCTCGTCGATCTCGAATTCCGCGGCCAGCCCCTCACCGGGTGACACCACTGTCACAGCATAGGTTCGGTGACGGTTCGCCGTCGTCGGGGATAGTGTCGTGGCCGTGTCCGCATCCGACGGCAGTACCGCATCCGAATGGGTCCCCACCGGGTCGGTCACCGTTCGTGTGCCCGGCAAGGTCAATCTCTATCTTGCGGTCGGCGATCTGCGTGACGACGGCTATCACGAGCTGACCACGGTCTTCCATGCCGTATCGCTGACCGACGAGGTCACCGTGCGCAATGCTGACATGCTGTCGGTGACGATGTCGGGCGAGGGCGTGGAGTCGCTGCCCACCGACGAACGCAACCTGGCGTGGAGAGCGGCCGTGTTGTTGGCCGAACATGTCGGCCGCGCCCCCGACGTCGCCATCACCATCGACAAGTCCATCCCGGTGGCCGGCGGGATGGCCGGCGGAAGTGCCGACGCGGCGGGTGTTCTGGTGGCGATGAACACCCTGTGGGAGTTAGGGGTGCCGCGACGAGACCTGCATGCCCTGGCCGCCCGGCTGGGTAGCGATGTCCCATTCGCGCTACACGGCGGGACGGCTCTGGGCAGCGGACGGGGCGAGGAACTGGCCACGGTGCTGGCCCGCAATACCTTCCACTGGGTGCTGGCGTTCGCCCAGCGCGGCCTGCCCACACCGGAGGTGTTCGGTGAACTGGACCGATTGCGCGCCGACACCGGCCGTGACGAGCCACCGCGGGCCGAGGAGCCTGAACCTGTGCTGGCCGCATTGGCCTCCGGAGACGCCGTCGAACTCGCCTCGCTGCTGGGAAATGATTTACAGCCGGCGGCGCTGAGCCTGTACCCCGATCTGCGTCGTACGCTGCGTGCCGGTGTCGAGGCCGGGGCTTTGGCCGGCCTCGTGTCGGGTTCCGGGCCGACGTGCGCATTCCTGTGTGGATCGGCGACGGCGGCCGTCGACGTCGGGGCGCAACTGGCAGGCGCCGGTGTGTGCCGCACGGTGCGGGTGGCCAGCGGTCCGGTGCACGGGGCGCGGGTGGTACCGGCGCCGTCGGCATCGGTCTGATGTCGCGTTGGTGTGACTCAGGACTCAATTCTCGCGATAGTTTGGCGGCTACTTAAGAGTCTCATAAGATGACCGATGGTGAATGCTCGTGGTCACGTATCGTCGCCCGTCGTGCTCGGCGGGCGGTCGGCGTGCGGCACGCTTCCGCCGGCAGCCCCGGCGCAGGCGGTATCACCTAACCGAGACAAAACCGCTGCCCAATTGTGCGCGCGCGCCTGCACAACGGCGCTTTACCACAGGCGGAGCATGGAAATCCGGACGCTGTATCCCATGTCACCGGTGCTGCGGCTCCGGAAGCCAAGGAGGTCGTCGTGAGCAGGTTCACCGATAAGATGTACCGCAACGCCCGTGAAAGCTCTCGGGGCATGGTGACCGGTGAGCCACACGAGCCTGTCCGGCACACCTGGCTTGAGGTGCACGAACGTGCGCGACGCATCGCCGGCGGACTGGCCGCGGCCGGCATCGGCCCCGGTGACGCGATCGGCGTGCTGGCCGGATTCCCGGTGGAGATCGCCCCGACCGCCCAAGGCGTGTGGATGCGCGGCGCCAGCCTGACGATGCTGCACCAGCCCACCCCGCGCACCGATCTGGCGGTGTGGGCCGAGGACACCATGAACGTCATCGGCATGATCGAGGCCGCCGCCGTGATCGTCTCCGAGCCGTTCCTCGTCGCCATCCCGGTGCTTGAGGACAAGGGCATCAAGGTTCTCACGATCGCTGATCTGTTGGCCGCCGAGCCGATCGACCCGATCGAGACCGGCGAGGACGACCTCGCCCTCATGCAGCTGACCTCAGGTTCGACGGGTTCGCCCAAGGCCGTGCAGATCACGCACCGCAACATCCATTCCAATGCCGAGGCGATGTTCATCGGGGCTAAGTACGACGTCGACAGGGACGTCATGGTGAGCTGGCTGCCTTGCTTTCACGACATGGGCATGGTCGGCTTCCTGACCATCCCGATGTATTTCGGTGCCGAGCTCGTCAAGGTCACGCCGATGGACTTCCTGCGCGACACCCTGCTGTGGGCCAAGCTCATCGACAAGTACAAGGGCACCATGACCGCGGCGCCCAACTTCGCCTACGCGCTTTTCGCCAAGCGGCTGCGCAAGCAGGCCGAGCCGGGCCAGTTCGATCTCTCGACGCTGCGCTTCGCGCTGTCCGGTGCCGAGCCGGTCGACCCCGCCGACGTCGAAGACCTGCTCGATGCGGGCAAACCGTTCGGCCTGGCGCCGTCGGCGATCCTGCCGGCGTACGGCATGGCGGAGACGACGCTGGCGGTGTCATTCTCCGAGTGCAACGCCGGCCTGGTGGTCGACGAGGTCGATGCCGATCTGCTGGCGGCGCTGCGCCGCGCCGTGCCCGCCACCAAGGGCAATACGCGCCGGCTCGCGACACTCGGCCCGCTGCTGACCGATCTGGAAGCGCGTGTGGTCGACGAGAACGGCGATGTGATGCCGGCTCGCGGCGTCGGTGTCATCGAGCTGCGCGGCGAGTGCGTGACGCCCGGCTATGTCACCATGGGCGGTTTCCTGCCGGCCCAGGACGAGAGCGGTTGGTACGACACCGGCGATCTGGGCTACCTGACCGATGAGGGACACGTCGTGGTCTGTGGCCGTGTCAAGGACGTCATCATCATGGCCGGCCGCAACATCTATCCGACCGACATCGAGCGTGCCGCCGGCCGCGTCGACGGGGTCCGTACCGGTTGCGCCGTCGCGGTGCGGCTCGACGCCGGGCACTCGCGGGAGACCTTTGCCGTGGCTGTGGAGTCCAACGCCTGGCAAGATCCGGCCGAAGTGCGCCGGATCGAACACCAGGTCGCCCACGAGGTGGTCACCGAGGTCGACGTGCGGCCGCGCAATGTCGTCGTGCTCGGGCCGGGCACCATCCCGAAGACCTCCTCGGGCAAGCTGCGCCGGGCCAACTCGGTCTCGCTGGTCAGCTAACCAAGGCGCCCTGGGCGCCGGCGCGGGGCTTTTTCTTCTCGCGCTGAATCGCTACCAGGCGTGCACGGAGTTCTGGGCCGGTTCCAAGCCGATCTTCAACAGTAATTCCGTAGCGTCGGCTGCCTGCTCGCAGATCGTCGGAACCTCTTTGCGTTCAACGGAATTGAACGGGTCGAGGACAAACGCCGCCGGGTCTTGACGGCCGGGCGGTCTGCCGACGCCAATGCGGACGCGTTGGAAATCCTTGGTGCCCAGCGCTGCTGCCACCGAACGCAGACCGTTGTGGCCACCCTCGCCGCCGCCGAGCTTGAGCCGGATCCGGCCGAAATCGATGTCGAGTTCGTCGTGGATGATCACGATGTCGGCCGGGACGATTGAATAGAACTTGGCCAACGGCCCGACCTGACGGCCGGACTCATTCATGTACACCCGTGGTTTGGCCAGCACCACGGACCGGTCTCCCAACCGGCCCGTGGCGACTTCTGCACCCGAGCGCTTGTGGACCTTGAAGGCCGAGCCCATGCGCCCGGCCAACAAGTCGGCCACCATGAATCCAAGGTTGTGCCGGGTCTTTGCGTAGACGGGACCCGGATTGCCCAGACCCACCACCAACAACGGCTCGGCCACAGCAAGGATCCCGATCTACTCGGCGGACTCTTCGGCGGTAGCCGTGGCTGCTTCGGCGGGGGCTTGGGCCGTTTCGCCGGCGCCCTCGGAGTCGAGGTCCTCGGCGGTCGGCGACTCGACGACGTTGACGACCAGCAGCTCGGGGTCTGAGATCAGACCGACACCGGCGGGCAGCGGGATCTGTCCGGCGGCGAACTGGGTGCCGGCTTCGGCACCCTCGATCGACAGGGTCAGCTGCTCGGGGATCGACAGCGCCTCGGCCTCGATCTGGATGGTGTTGGCGTCCTGGGTGACCAGGGTGCCCGAGGCGGGCTCGCCCTCGACGACGACGTTGACGTCGACGGTGACCTTCTCACCGCGCTTCACTACCAGCAGGTCGGCGTGCTGGATATTGCGACGGATCGGGTGGACCTCCAGCGCCTTGGTCAGCGCCAACTGCTCCTTGCCGTTGATGTCCAGGGTCAGCACCGCGTTGGTGCCCGAGTTACGGAGCACGGCCGCGAAGTCGTGGGCGTTGAGCTCGAGGTGCTGCGGGTCGGTGCCGTGGCCGTACAGCACGGCGGGTACCTTGCCGTCGCGGCGGGCCTGGCGCGAAGCGCCCTTGCCGGTGCGGGTCCGCACCGAGGCGGTCAGCTTGTTGGGGGCCGAATTCTTGGCCATATGGTTGCTCCTTATCCGGGTACTGCGGTCAGCTCGTCAGTACGGCCAGGATGCAACAACTCGAATCTGGTTCCCGTCGATAACGGTGGCCCATCGGGTCCACCCTCGCCGTGACGCCTGGTCAGGGTAGCAAAGAACGCCCGCCGGCCAAAAATCTAGAGCGGGTAGGAGAGCCAGGCTCACTTCTTGGTGACGTTGAACCCCGAGATGATCGCCTCGATGTCCGGCCCCTGCGCTTGGGCCTGGTCGGCAAACGCGGTGACAGTGAGCTGGATCAGGTACCGCTGCGGCGGTTGCAGCCCGTCGGACGCGACGACGATGCGGTTGTAGCTCTGCATCCGTTGACCGTTGAGATCGTAAGAGCCTTCGATCATGGCCGACGGGTAGCCGTGCCAGTCGGCGGTGGAAGCGTTGAGCTGTTTGAAGTTCTCCGACAGCTGGGCGTCGGCGTAACCGTGATCCTTGATGGCCTTGGCGACGTCGAAGTCGCCGTGCAGCGTGAACACCAGCAGCATCGCGGTCGGATAGGTCTTGCCCTTGGCGATCATCCGGGTGCCCGGCGCCAGGTTCGGGTTGGAGTAGGGGTGCCAGCCGGGTGGGGTGGGCATCGTGACGGTCAGCGTCGGGATCTTCTCCGGCGCGATGGGTTCTCCACTGACCCCGACGCTGTCCAGGTAGTTGGAGATCGGCACCGGCGGTTGCGTGCTGGTCGGCGTGGTCGTGGTCGCGCTGGTGGTCCAGATCGACTGGTAGTCAGGGGTTTTCGCGCCACAGGCGGTGATCAGCACCGCCGTGGCCAGGGCAACCCCGGCGGCGATCGGCCGATTCACAGAATCTCGTGTACCGCTTCGATCGGCCGGGCCAGCCGGGTGCCCTTGGCGGTGACGACGAACGGGCGCTCGATCAGAATCGGATGTTCTGCCATGGCGTCGAGCAGCTCGTCGTCGGTGGCATTTGCCAAACCCAGTTCGGTATAAAGCGATTCGCGCCTGCGCACCGCGGTCCGCACGTCTATCCCGGCGTCGGCGATCATCTTCTTCAGCTCCGCACGGCTCGGCGGCGTCTTCAGATACTGCACGATCTCGGGCTCGATCCCGTTCTGGCGCAACAACTCCAGCGTCTTACGCGAGGTCGAGCATTTCGGATTGTGGTAGATGCGTTCCATGAAGCTATGCGGACCCGTCGAACAGACCGGTCACCGAACCGTTCTCGAACACGGCGCGGATGGTGCTGGCCAGCAGCGGTGCGATGGACAACACCGTCAGCTGTGGGAACTGCTTCTCGTCGCCGATCGGCAGGGTGTTGGTGACGATCACCTCACGCGCGCCGGACTCGGCCAGCCGCTGCGGAGCCGGATCGCTGAGCAGGCCGTGGGTCGCGGCGATCACCACGTCCTTGGCACCGTCTTGGCGCAACAGTTTCACCGCGCCGGCGATGGTGCCGCCGGTGTCGATCATGTCGTCGGTCAGGATGCAGGTCTTGCCCTTGACGTCACCCACCACACGGTTGGACTTCACCTGGTTGGGCACCAGCGGGTCGCGGGTCTTGTGGATGAACGCCAGCGGCACGCCGCCCAGCGAGTCGGCCCACTTCTCGGCCACGCGCACGCGGCCCGAGTCGGGGGAGACCACGACCATGTCCGAGCCCGCGTACTTGTCGGCGATGTAGCCGCACAGCAGTGACTGTGCCCGCATGTGGTCGACGGGGCCGTCGAAGAAGCCCTGGATCTGATCGGTGTGCAGGTCGACCGTCAAGATGCGGTCCGCACCCGCGGTCTTGAGCAGATCGGCGACCAGGCGAGCGGAGATCGGCTCGCGGCCCCGGTGCTTCTTGTCCTGCCGGGAGTAGGGATAGAACGGCAGGACCGCGGTGATGCGTTTGGCGCTGCCGCGCTTGAGCGCATCGATCATGATCAGCTGCTCCATGAGCCACTGGTTGAGTGGCCACGGGTGGCTCTGCAGCACGAAGGCGTCGCAGCCTCGCACCGACTCCTCGAACCGCACGAAGATCTCACCGTTGGCGAAGTCCCTCGCGGTCTGCGCAGTGACCGAGACGTCGAGTTCTTTGGCAACCTGCTCGGCGAGTTCTGGGTGTGCGCGACCCGAGAACAGCATCAAGTTTTTTCGGTTGTCGGTCCAGTCCGTGGCCACTATGGCTGCCTTCGCGGTCGGGGATCGATACGGGGCAATCGTACGTAGCGTTTCCGCGTTCGCGTTGCCGGGTTACCAGACTGCCAACACAAAGCGTCGAGTTAGTGCGGTTTCAGTCACCGCCGCCGCGCGCTTTGCGCGCCGCTTCGGCAGCCGCGGAACCCGGTCGTTTGCGCTCGACCCAGCCCTCGAACGTGCGTTGCGCATTGTCCGATACGGCCAGCGCACCTGGCGGAACGTCGTCGCGCAAGACGGTGCCCGCGCCGGTGTATGCGCCGTCGCCGACGGCCACGGGCGCGATGAACATGGTGTCCGAACCGGTTCTGACGTGCGAGCCGATCGTGGTGCGGTGCTTGTTCTCGCCGTCGTAGTTGACGAACACGCTCGAGGCCCCGATGTTGCTGTGGTCGCCGATGTCGGCGTCTCCGACGTAGGTCAGGTGCGGCACCTTGGTCCCGGCTCCGATCGTCGAGTTCTTGGTCTCGACGAACGCGCCCAGCTTGGCCTCGGTGCCCAGGATCGTGCCGGGCCGCAGATAGGTGAACGGCCCGACGGTCGCTGCGGCGCCGATGACGGCGAGTTGGCCGTGGGTGCGGACCACCGATGCGCCGTCGCCGACCTCGACGTCGGCGAGCGTGGTGTCGGGGCCGATCTCGCAGCCCGAGCCGATCTCGGTGGTGCCGAGCAGTTGGGTCCCGGGCCGCACGACGGTGTCCCGGCCGATGGTGACATCGATGTCGATCCACGTGGTGCCAGGGTCGACGATCGTCACACCCGCCCTCTGATGACCGGAGATGATGCGGCGGTTCAGTTCGGCACCCAAGTTGGCCAGCTGGACCCGATCGTTGATTCCGGCCACCAGCGCGCTGTCGTCGACGTGGCGGGCCCGCACCGCGCGGCCGTCTTGGCGCAGGATGGCCACGACGTCGGTCAGGTAGAGCTCCTGCTGGGCGTTGTTGGAGCGCAACCGGCTCAACGCCGAGCGTAAGTCGGTGATGTCGAAGGCGTACACCCCGGCGTTGATCTCGCGGATCGAGCGTTGCGATTCGGTGGCGTCGGTCTGCTCGACGATGCCGATGACCTCGTTGTCCTGGGTGCGCAGGACGCGGCCGTACCCCCTGGGATCGGCCACCGTCGTTGTCAGCACCGTCGCCGCGGCGCTGGCGCGGGCATGTCCGGCGATCAGGTCGGACAGGGTGTCGGAATCCAGCAGCGGGACGTCACCTGAGGTCACCACGACGGTCCCCGTGAAATCCTCGGGCAGCGCATTCAGCCCGCAGCCGACGGCATGGCCGGTTCCGCGCTGCTCGTCCTGGATGGCGATGTCGATGGTGCGGCCCAGCTTGTCGGCGAGCTCACCGACGGCGGGGGCGATGCGTTCGCGGTCGTGGCCGAGCACCACCACAAGATGTCGGGCCGGCACATCGGCGACGGCGTGCACCGCGTGTGCGAGCATGCTGCGCCCGCCCAGGGTGTGCAGCACTTTGGGGGTGTCCGAGCGCATCCTGGTTCCCGCTCCGGCGGCCAGCAGGATGATCGCGGCCTCGGTAGATTCGGTCACGTTTCCCCTTTCACCGCCTGCACCGCGAGCGTGCGCGTCTGATCCTCGACACACCGCAATGAGCATGCAATTTGCGCACGCTCGGCGTCACCAATTGCTCCGTCGCCAGGACTCGAACCTGAACTATCTGAACCAAAATCAGAGGTGCTGCCGATTACACCACGACGGACCGATCAATCCGTGACTCTAGTGCAAGTCGATACGCTGGTCTGCGTGGCAGCACCCGAGAAGGAAGTGCGTGCACCCCGCGCCCGGATGACGGGTAGCGAGCGGCGGCAACAGCTCATCGAAATCGCCAAGTCGCTGTTCGCCGAACGCGGGTACGACGGCACCTCGATCGAAGAGATAGCGCAGCGCGCCAACGTGTCCAAGCCCGTGGTCTACGAGCACTTCGGCGGCAAAGAAGGGCTCTACGCCGTGGTCGTCGACCGGGAGATGTCGGCCCTGTTGGACGGGATCACCTCTTCGCTGACCAACAACCGCTCCCGGGTGCGTGTCGAGCGGGTGGCGCTGGCGCTGCTCACCTACGTCGAGGAACACACCGACGGCTTCCGCATCCTGATCCGCGACTCGCCGGCGACCATCACCTCGGGCACCTACGCGTCGCTGCTCAACGATGCCGTCAATCAGGTGTCCTCGATCCTCGCCGGCGACTTCTCCCGGCGCGGCCTGGACTCCGAACTGGCGCCGTTGTACGCCCAGGCCCTGGTCGGTTCGGTGTCGATGACCGCGCAGTGGTGGCTCGACGTGCGCGAACCCACGAAGGAAGTCGTGGCAGCTCACGTGGTCAACCTGGTCTGGAACGGCCTGACCCACCTGGAGCCCGACCCCGTGCTGCACGAGGAATAGCAAGCACTCCATGGTGCCTTGGTTTCGTTGCCACGGGGCTGCCACGGCAATCCCTCGACGCCGGCCGGGCCCGATCCCAACAGAACCGAGGCCCCCTTAGAATGGCCACATCATGACCGCACCGGGGCACACCCATGTCCAGACCCCGATCGCGGGTCTCATCGAGCTGGCTTTGTCCGATCCGTCCCTGCAGGACGTCGTTCGTCGCGCCGCCGATCGGCCCGCAGATATCGCGCTGGTCGGACCGAGCAGCGCGCGCGTCCTGGTCGCGGCCGCGCTGGCCCAGAACGGCCCGCTGCTGGTGGTCGCCGCGACGGGCCGCGAGGCCGACGACCTGACCGCCGAGCTGCGTGGGGTGTTCGGCGACGCCGTCGCGCTGTTCCCGTCTTGGGAGACGCTGCCCCATGAGCGGTTGTCGCCCGGCGTGGAGACCGTCGCCGCCCGATTGCTGTTACTGCGCCGGCTGGCCCGCCCCGACGACGCGACACTGGGGCCACCGCTGCGGGTCGTGGTGACCACCACCCGGTCACTGCTGCAGCCGATGTCACCGGATGTGGTCGACATCGAGCCCGTCAGCCTGTCGTTGGGGGCCGAGGCAGATTTCGACGACGTGATCGCGCGCTTGGTCGATCTGGCATACACCCGCGTCGACATGGTGGGTAAACGCGGTGAGTTCGCGGTCCGCGGCGGGATCCTCGACGTGTTCCCACCGACGGCCGAGCATCCGGTGCGGGTCGAGTTCTGGGGCGACGAGATCTCCGATATGCGGGCCTTCTCGATTGCCGACCAGCGGTCGATCCCTGAGGTTCCGGTGCAGACGCTGGTCGCAGTGCCGTGCCGCGAGCTGCTGATGACCGCCGACGTGCGCGAACGCGCAGCGATCCTGTCCGCCGAGCATCCCACCCACGAGAACAGCGTGCCCGGCAGTGTGCCGGAGATGCTGGCCAAGCTTGCCGAGGGCATCCCGGTCGACGGGATGGAGTCGCTGCTGCCGTTGCTGCATCCGGTCGAGCCGACGACGCTGACCGCTCATCTGCCCGACGGTGCCCCGGTGCTGGTGTGTGATCCGGAGAAGGTGCGGACGCGCGCGGCCGACCTGATCAAGACGGGCCGCGAGTTCCTTGAGGCGTCGTGGTCGACGGCAGCGGTCGGCGGCGACGCGCCCATCGACATCGAGGCGCTCGGGGCATCGGGGTTCGTCCCGTTCGACGAGGCACGCGCCGGCGCGGTGGCCGGCGGTCATCCGTGGTGGACGCTGTCGCAGTTTTCCGATGAGTCGGCCACCGAGCTCGATGTGCGGGCAGCGCCGTCTGCCCGCAGCCGGCAGAGCCTCGACGAGATCTTCGCCATGCTGCGGGCCCATGTCTCCACCGGCGGTTGTGCGGTCGTCGTGACACCGGGCACCGGCACCGCACACCGTGTCGTCGAGCAGCTCGGCGAATCCGAGGTACCCGCCACAATGTTGGAACCGGGCATGGCACCCAAGGCCGGTGTGGTCGGCGTGATCAAGGGGCCGCTGCACGACGGCGTGATACTCCCGGGCGCGAACTTGGTGATCATCACCGAGACCGACCTGACCGGTAACCGGGGCACCTCGACAGAGGGCAAAAAGCTTGCGGCCAAACGGCGTAACGTCGTCGACCCGCTGGCACTGACGGCCGGCGACCTGGTGGTGCACGATCAGCACGGCATCGGCAAGTTCGTCGAGATGACCGAGCGGGTGATCGGCGGTGCCCGCCGTGAGTACCTGGTGCTGGAGTACGCGTCGGCCAAGCGTGGCGGTGGATCGGATCGGTTGTACGTGCCGATGGATTCCCTGGATCAGCTGTCGCGGTATGTCGGAGGTGAGTCGCCGTCGCTGTCGAAGCTGGGCGGCAGCGACTGGGCGAACACGAAAACCAAGGCGCGCAGAGCGGTTCGTGAGATCGCCAGTGAGCTCGTGGCGTTGTACGCCAAGCGCCAGGCCGCCCCGGGGCACGCCTTCGCCCCGGACACGCCGTGGCAGGCCGAGATGGAGGACGCGTTCGGCTTCACCGAGACGATGGACCAGATGACGGCCATCACCGAGGTCAAGGCCGACATGGAGCGGCCGGTACCGATGGACCGGGTGATCTGCGGTGACGTCGGCTACGGCAAGACCGAGATCGCGGTGCGGGCAGCGTTCAAGGCGGTACAGGACGGTAAGCAGGTGGCCGTGCTGGTGCCGACGACGCTGCTGGCCGATCAGCATCTGCAGACCTTCGCCGCCCGGATGGCCGGCTTCCCCGTCACTGTGAAAGGACTGTCCCGGTTTACCGATCCGGCTGAATCGCGTGCCGTCCTCGAGGGCATGAAGGACGGTTCGGTGGATATCGTGATCGGCACCCACCGGCTGTTGCAGACCGCGGTGACGTGGAAAGACCTGGGCCTCATCATCGTTGACGAGGAGCAGCGGTTCGGCGTCGAGCACAAGGAGCACATCAAGTCGATGCGCACCCACGTCGACGTGCTGACCATGAGTGCGACCCCGATCCCGCGCACGCTGGAGATGAGCCTGGCCGGCATCCGCGAGATGTCGACGATCCTCACCCCGCCCGAGGAACGCTATCCGGTGCTCACCTATGTCGGCCCCCACGACGACAAGCAGGTGGCCGCGGCATTGCGTCGTGAGCTGCTGCGCGACGGGCAGGCGTTCTACATTCACAACCGGGTGCGGACCATCGACCAGGCCGCCGCCCGGATCCGTCAGCTGGTGCCGGAGGCGAGAGTCGTTGTCGCACATGGCCAGATGAACGAGGAGATGCTGGAGAAGACCGTCGAGGGCTTCTGGAACCGGGAATACGACATCCTGGTCTGCACCACCATCGTCGAGACGGGACTGGACATCTCGAACGCCAACACCTTGATCGTCGAGCGGGCTGACACGTTCGGCCTGTCGCAGCTGCACCAGCTGCGCGGACGCGTGGGCCGCAGCCGGGAGCGAGGCTATGCCTACTTCCTGTACCCGCCCGAGATGCCGCTGACCGAAACGGCATATGACAGGTTGGCGACCATCGCGCAGAACAACGATCTGGGCGCGGGCATGGCGGTGGCGATGAAAGACCTGGAGATCCGCGGTGCGGGAAACGTACTGGGTGCCGAACAGTCCGGGCACGTTGCCGGAGTCGGTTTCGATCTGTACGTGCGACTGGTCGGGGAGGCCGTAGAAGCGTATCGAGCGGCGGTCGACGGCAAAACCGTTGCGACAGCCGAAGAACCGAAAGAGGTGCGGGTCGACCTACCGGTCGACGCCCACCTGCCGCCGGAGTACATCGGCAGTGATCGGTTGCGGTTGGAGGCCTACCGGCGATTAGCTGCTGCCACCGACGAGGGCGCTGTGACAGCCGTCGTGGACGAACTCGTCGACCGCTACGGTCCGCTGCCCGAGCCCGCTGAGCGCCTCGTCGCGGTGGCTCGGCTGCGGTTGTTGTGCCGCGAGTTCGGGATCACCGAGATCGGTGCGGTGTCGGCATCGACGCTGCGGCTCTCGCCGATGGTGCTGCCGGATTCGGCGCAGCTGCGGCTCAAACGGCTCTACCCCGGGGCGCATTACCGGGCCACCACGTCGACTGTGCAGGTGCCCATCCCGCGGGTCGGTGACGGCATCGGTGCGTCCCGCGTCCGCGATCTTGAACTTGTTCAGATGGTGGCCGCTCTGGTGCTGGTACTTAATGGGAAAAGCCAGGAATCCGCTGATATAGCCAAGTTCGGAGGGAGGCAAAACCGATGACCGTTGTCCTCGTTGACCCGCGCCGCCCTTCGCTGGTTCCCGTCGACGCAATCCTGCACCTGGCCGGTGACGTGCAGTACACCGAGGAGATGCCGGTCAAGGTGCCGTGGTCGTTGCCTGCGGCGCGGCCTTGGCTCTCCGGCCCGGTGGAAGGGGAAGCCGCGCCCGTCCTGTTGTCTTCGGACCCCGAGCATCCCGCGGTTACAGCCCGGATCGCTGCAGGCGAGACGGTGATCTCAGCACCCAAGGCCGCAGCCGGTGAGCGACTGGTCGACGCGGTGGCGATGATGGACAAGCTGCGCACCGACGGGCCGTGGGAGAGTGAGCAGACCCACGATTCGCTGCGTCGGTATCTGCTGGAAGAGACCTACGAGCTGTTCGACGCGGTACGCGGTGGCAATGCCGATGAGCTACGCGAGGAACTCGGCGATGTGCTGCTGCAGGTGTTGTTCCACGCCCGCATCGCCGAGGATGCGCCGGTGCACCCGTTCAACATCGACGACGTCGCCGATGCGCTGGTCCGCAAGCTCGATAACCGCGTGCCGGCAGTGCTTGCCGGGGAGCCGATTTCGCTCGATGAGCAGCTGGCTCAGTGGGAGGAGCGCAAGGTCGTCGAGAAACAGCGGAAGGCCGGGAATGCGCTCGTTTCGACCATGGACGATGTGCCGACCGGCCAGCCGGCTCTGGCGTTGGCGCAGAAGGTGATCTCTCGGGTGACGCAGGCCGGTCTGCCTGCGGATCTGGTACCTGCGACCATTACTTCAGTCGCAATCACGGCCGACGATGACGCCGAAAGCCAGCTTCGTACAGCAGTATTGGAGTTCATGGATACCGTGCGGCGGGTGGAGGTCGACATCGCCGCGGGCCGTCGCGGTGGCGGCGCCGCTGAAGCACTCGATGTTTGCCCGCTGGTCACCATCTCCGAGGACGAATGGCGAGACTACTGGCCTACGAACGACTTTCAGGCCGAGCCGGATTCCGAGTCCGCGGACAACCCTGAAGCCGGCGATCACCCTACCGACTGACCGTCGTCAGTTCGGCAGCCTTGGCGCGCAGCGTCAGCACTCGCTCACGAATGCGGTATTCGGTGGAACGCGGCATCCAGGCCGGGCGATAGCGGCCGTGCCTGATCCGGAACACTCGACCGTGGGTGATCTCGCATCGAAGTGCGTCCGATATCGCCTTCGACGGTCGACCTTTGGTGGTGAACCCGTAGGCATCGAGTGCGTCGACCAGGTCGGCGACTGACTGTTTCCCATGTTGGAACAGGTGCATCGTCAGCACGTACCGGAGTTCGATTCCCTTGAGCAGTAGCTTGTCCGACATGACCGCACGATGCCACTGGCTACCGACATGTCCGGTGTGCAGTCACATCTGTCACACCAGTCCCCGCTCAGGAACCATGTACGTTGTGCCCGGCTGTTAGCGACAAAGTCGCGGAAATATCCTCAGCTGCAACGTGTTTCACTGGTGCACCGCGTCGCGAACCTCACCGGAATCGGCAGTCACGCCAGTCGCATCAGCACCGAAATATGCTGCGCCCGCATATCAGCGACTTTGTCGCTCGCAGCGCGGGCGTGTAACCAGTGCGACGGAAAGGGTCCTGTGGTGCCAGATTGGTGCATGGGATTGGCCGACGCGAGATGACTGATGCCTGTGGTGCCTATGTGGCGATTTCCGCGACTTTGTCGCTAATAGCCGGGCGCAACGACTATGAGTCGGAAACGGGTGCTGCTGTGACTGATGTGGCGCCAGCGCGGTGGGAGGCGGACCTGTCACAAACCGGCAACGGCCGCGTCTCAGCTCGGTCCGGGCGCCCTGCGCGGAGTCTGGACCTGCCCCGGCCGCACTACGGTGACGAGGGCATGGGCGACGAAGGGGTGAGGCAGTGAGGGTTCGGTGGCTGGCTGCCGTCGTCGTGGCGCTCGGCCTGGGAACCATCGCGCCGCAGGCCAGCGCCGATTGCGCGGCGACCGGCTGCGACCTACGCTCGCGCCTCGCCGCGGCGGACAACTACCTGGCGTCGCGACCCGGCACGGTGGGCTATGTGCTGCGGGATCGCGCGACGGGTGCGCGTTTCGCCAACGCCAACTCGAACGCGATGATCTGGACGGCCTCGACCATCAAGCTGGGAATGGTCGTCGACCTGTTGACCAGGGAACGGGCTGGCGCATTGCGACTGTCGGCCAACGACCGGCAGCTCATGGTGAACATGTTGCGGGACTCCGACAATGACGCGGCCGACTCGCTGTGGAGCCGTTACGGCGGGCCAGACCACCGGGCTTTCAACGCCGACTTTCCGCGCTACGGCATGACGGATCTGCGGCCGCAGCCCGGTTTCGGAGACGTGTTCCCGTACTGGGGGTTTCAGAAGTCGACCACCAACGACCTCGACCGGCTGATGAATTACACACTGACCCAGATGAATCCGTCCGACGCGGCGGCGATCATCGCGGAAATGCGGAAGGTCGGCTCGGATCAGCAGTGGGGGGTGTGGGGAGCCGGACCGTCGATGGCTCCGGGCAACAAGAACGGATGGTCCGAGGAACAGGGCGGCTGGGTCATCAACTCGGTCGGCTTCGCCGGCCCCAACCAGCGCTACACGCTGGCCATCATGAACGGACTCAACGGCCAGGGTGGTTACGACGACGGCGTCGCTACCACCACCCGACTCAGCCAGATCTTGCTGAGTCCCAACGGCTGAACGCGTAAACCATCGCTCAGTTGAACAGCGTCGAACCCCAGTAAGCCGAGTCGTCGCCCTCGGCCAGACCCGGCGGGCACGCGAAGATACCCGATCCGGTATGGGTGATGTACTCGTTGAGCGCATCTTTGCGGGCGAGTTCGCGCTGCATCGGGATGAATTGCTTCTCGGGGCTGCGCACGAACGCGATGAAGAAGAGTCCGGCGTCGAGGTGGCCGAGTCCGTCTGACCCGTCGGTGAAGTTATAGCCGCGGCGCAGGATCTGGATGCCACCCAGATGCTGCGCCGACGCCAAGCGGACGTGCGCGTCCTTGTCGATCAGCGGATCGCCCTTGTCGTCGGCGATGTCGAAGTCGAGTTCCTCGAATTCCTGCCGCAACCCCATGGGTGCGCCGTTGCCCTTCTGTCGGCCGATCACGCGCTCTTGCTCCAACAGCGTGGTGCGGTCCCAGCTTTCGATGAGCATGCGGATCCGGCGGGCTATCAGGTAGGAGCCGCCGGTCAGCCAGGCCGGTCCATCGCCGTCGGCGACCCACACGTTCTGGTTGAGCAGATCGGTCTCGTCGGCCTTGAGGTTGGCCGTTCCGTCCTTGAACCCGAACAGGTTTCGCGGGGTCGCCTGGTCGCGGGTGGTCGACGACGTACGGCCGAATCCTAATTGGGAGTAGCGCACCGCGACGGTGCCGAAGCCGACGCGGGCCAGGTTGCGGATGGCGTGCACGGCGACCTGGGGATCGTTCGCGCAGGCTTGCACGCAGATGTCGCCGCCGCAGCGCGCCGGATCCATCGACTCGTTGGGGAACTTTGGCAGGTCGACCAGCTCGGCGGGGCGCTGCTTGGCAATGCCGAAGCGGTCCTTGCCGTCCTTGAGAAAGAATGACGGCCCGAAACCGATCGTCAGCGTCAACTGTGACGCCGGCAGTCCCAGCGCCTCGCCGGTATCCGACGGCGGGGCATAGGGATTGCCGTCGACCGCTCCGCCGACTTCGGTCTCCTCGCCGAGAGTCATCCGCTCGGCCATTCGGGTCCACTGCTTGAGCAGGTTGACCACGTCGGCGCGGTTATCGGTGGTGACATCAAAGGAGCAGAAGTGCATCCGGTCCTGCGCCTCGGTGATGATGCCGGCTTGGCGCTGTCCGCGGAACGAGACCGGGCCCGTCAACGCGCCATGCGGTGCGCTGGCTGCCGAGGCTCGGCCGGCCAGCGCACCGGCGCTGGCCGCGCCGACTACCGCCGCGGTGACCCCGGCCGCGCCGAATAGCTTGCGGCGGGAAAAGCCGCCGGCATCCGGTGTGGCGTGGGGATCGGGGGACGGGGTCTCACTGGTGGGCGATGACACCTTGCACCTGGCTCACCTCATTGCTGAGTGCGTCGATGGCGCGAGACAGTTCCTGACGTTGGGCATCGGTCACCTTGTCGTACGCCACGAAACCGTCGCCCTCACGGAACTTCTCGAGTAGCTTTTCCACCTCGGCGAACCGCTGATCGACACGTTTGCCCAGCTCGGCGTTGCGCTCGTCAAGGATCGGCCGCACCGAGGCCACCGCAGTCTGTGAACCCTCGACGTTGGCCTGGAAGTCCCACAGATCGGTGTGACTGAAGATGTCCTCTTCACCGGTGATCTTGCTCTTCGAGATCTCATCCAACAGGCCCTGCGCACCGCCGGCGATTTGGGTGGAATCAATCGTCCATGTCGGCGCCTTCACGCCCGCATCGAGTTCCTTGACGTCGGCCACCAGCTGATCGGCCAGCGCGTCAGCGTCGGGCTGCAGACCCGTGTCCCACAGCTGCTTTTCCAAGGCGTGGAACCCAGTCCACTTCTGGCCCGGTTCGAGATCGGCTTCACGCAAGTCGATGCGCGGATCGAGATCATTCGGGAACGACTCGGCGACCGGCTCGATGCGCTCGTAGTAGGTACGGGTCGTCGGGTACAGCGCCTTGGCCTTGGCGATGTCCTTGGCCTTGACCGCCGCCGCGAATGCCTCCGTCGCGGGCACCAGGGCGTCGGTCTGGCTGTTCACGTACCGCTTGTAACTGTCGGCGGCTTCCTTGAACTTGCCCTCGGTGTCGATCTCGATCGCGTCACCGGTGACGGTGAAATCGCCGCGGATGCCCTCACCGACCATGCCGGGGCGGCACGAGGTCTGATAGGTACCCGGCTCGGTGAGCTGCACGATCAACTGGCGCTTGAGGCCCGGCGAGATGTTCTCCACCTCACCCATCACGCGTTCGCCCTCGCCGTAAACGTAGAACTCGGTGACCTTCTCACCACTGTTACTCACCACGAAGGTGGTCGGCCCCGTCGTGGCGGTCGTGCCCGAGAGCTGGCACGCGCTCTCGGAAGCGTCGACCGTGATCGGCGCGGCCTTTTCCTTGCCCTCGGCGCTGGGGCTGGACTCCTTGGCTTGACAGCTGGCCAGCGAGAGCCCGGCCAACACGGCGGCGGTCGCCGCGAATCCAGTCTTCACGGCAGGGGTGAACTTCACTTGGTCGACCTTTCGGATGAGGGAGAGGATTCCGGGTCGGCAGCCGACTCGGCAGTGGTAGAAGCCTCGCGAGGGGACGGCTTGGCTGCCGCCGCTGAGCCGGTGGGACGGAAGAACAAGGCCAGGACTACGACGAGGTAGGCCAGCCACGCCGTGAACTGCAGCACCGTCGGGGTCGGGTCGATGTTGAAGACGCCCTGGATGATCTCGCCGTACCACGTAGACCAGTCGAATGCGCCGCTGATGTCGAAGGCGACGGTGCCGAGACCGGGCAGCCAGCCCACCGTCTGCAACGCCTTGATCCCGTAGGCCAGGATGCCGGCGGCGACGAGGATCAGGAAGGCGCCGGTGTAGGTGAAGAACTTGGCGAGGTTGATGCGGACCGCACCGGCATACATGCCGTAGGCGATTGCCGCGGCGATCAGAACGCCGACGATCAGCCCGATCAGCGGCCACACAGTCTCGGCTTCGGCGTAGCCCACCATGAACAGCGCGGTCTCTACGCCTTCGCGACCCACCGCGAAGAACGCCAGCAGTGCGACTGCGACTCCACCGGTCTCCAACGCCTGCGACATACCGGTGCGCAGCTCGCCGGATATCGACGCGGCGGCCTTGCGCATCCACAGCACCATCGTCGTGACGATCACGACGGCGATCAGCGACGCGACCCCGGCGATGGCCTCGGCCCCCAGCCCGCTGATGGTGTTCTCACCCAACTGGATCACCAGAAAGACGGCAACCGTCATCGTGATTGCTGCGCCGACTCCCAGCCACACCCATTTCAGCGCGTCGCGACGGTCCGATTTGACCAGGAATGCCACCAGGATCGAGACGACGATCGCGGCTTCGAGGCCTTCGCGTAGCCCGATCAGACCGCTGCCGAACAGCTGCGATGTGATGTTGGGTGCTGCCAGGATGGTGGTCGCAGCGTCTGCGCCGGCAATCATGATGAGCGTCCTCGCTAGACCCGGTAGAGAAACATAGCCTCGGCTTGCCATAGCAAGGCGTGCCTCACCTTAGCAGGGGCTGGGAATCACCTGTGCGGCTTGGCGTGAGGAATGCTCGAGCGCGGCCCGTCGGGCAGCCGTCCGCTCAGCTGAACAGCGCCTGACCGACGTAGTGGCCCTCTTCTGGTGACGGCGGGACCGCGAAGATTGCTGAACCGATGTGCCGGATGTACTCGTTGAGCAGATCGTTGGCGCCGAGCCGGTTCTGCAGGGTGATGAAGTGCGCCGGATCGTTCTGGTATGACACGAACAGCAGACCCGCATTGAGCTGGCCAGTCGCGTCGAGCCCGTCGGTGTAGTTGTACGGCCGGCGGTGAATCATCAAGCCGTGGTTGTTTTCGTGTGCAGCCAGCGCGATATGTGAGAGTGGGTTGATGACCGGTTTGCCGTCCTCGTTCTTGGCGGCGAAGTCTGGGGTGTCCATTTCGTGTGTGCCGGTGAGCGGTGCGCCGCTCTCCTTGAATCGGCCGAAGATGTCCTGCTGGTTGCCGATCCGGTCCGTGTCCCAGGTTTCCAGCAGCATCCGGATTTTGCGCACCACCTGGTAGGTGCCCCCGTTCATCCATGGCTGGTCACGATCGGTGACCCACACGAACTGGGAGTATTGGTCGTCGGTACCGACATTGCGCGTTCCGTCCATGAACCCCAGCAGGTTTCGCGGCGTCTCCAGTCCGGGCCCGGCCGAAGCGCGGCCGAAGCCGAGAACCGCCCACGCCGGAGTCACGGCCCGCCTGCCGATGCGAGCCAGGTTGCGCACGGCGTGGTAGCAGACCTGAGGGTCGTCTGCGCACGCCTGGATGGAGAGATCACCCCCGGTGAAACGCGGATCGAGGTTGTCGCCGTTGAGTGTTGGAAGCTCGGCCAGCAGCGTGGGCTTGTGCGCGGCCAGGCCGAAACGGCTCCCGAAGATCGACGGGCCGAGGCCGATAGTGACGGTGAGACTCGCGGGACTGAGCCCGAACGCCTCACCGGTGTCGGAAGGCGGTGCCACTTCGCTGGTCGGCTGTACCGTTCCCACCGGGTTGCCCTGCTGCAGCACCGACGCCGCTGCCGACCAGCGGGCCAGCAGCGTCTGCAGGTCTTTCCGGGTGGCGCCCTCGCCGAGCGCGAAGGACATGAACACGCAGTGACGTTGCGGTTCCGTTGCCACCCCGACGGGGTGTGTCTGGCCGTAGAACGGATAGCTGCGGTTGAGGTCGATCGTGTCGTTGTCGCCGTGTCGTACCGACGACGCCTGGGCCCATCCTGCGGCGGCTCCGCCCGCGGCGCCCAGTGCCAAGCCGCCGACACCCGCCCACAGAGCACCACCGAGTACCCGACGGCGAGGCACCGCCGGGGATGCGGCGCTCGCCGCATCCCCAGCGGTGCTCTGCTCGGGCGGCAGAGGATCGTCAGCCGCGGCCATGTCAGCCGGCCGTCGCGACTTTCTCAGCGACAGTGGACAGGCTGTCGTGCAGCGGTTGGATCACAGCTGTCAGTTTAGGAGCATCGGCGGCTTGCAGCTGCGGGGTCCACAGCTTGAACCCGCCCGGTGCTGACGGATCGCGGTAGGCGTCGAGCGCCGTCTGCACGGCCTGGAACTGTTGGTCGATCTGCGCGACCAGTGCGGGATCGATCTTCTCCAGACCCGGCCGCAGCGAGGCGTACGCCTGCTGTGCGCCTTCGACGTTGCCGGCGAAGTCCACCAGGTCGATGTGGCTGAACTGCTCTTCCTCACCGGTGATCTTGGTGTTCTGCACCTCTTCGAGCAGATCGGCCGCGCCGTTCGCGAGGTCCTCGGGCTTGTACTGCAGGTTCTTGACGACGCCGTCGAGCTTGCCGACGTTGGCAACCAGCTCGGTGCTCAGCGCCTTGGTCTCCGGAGTGATGCCGGCGCCCCACAGGTCACGCTCGATGGCGTGGAAGCCCTTCCAGCCCACCTTCTCGTCGACCGGGGTCGACTCGCGCATGTCGATGAGATAGTCGAGGTTGCCGGCGTTGTCGTCGACTGAGAAGCCGGGAAGCACGAAGCCCTCGACACTCGACTCGGACCGCTCGTAGTACGGCCGGGCCTTGGCGTACGCGACCTTGGCTGCCTCGACATTGCCTGACTGAACGGCCGTGTCCAGCTGTTTGACCGCGTCGTTGAGCTGGTTGATCTGGCCGACGACGTAGGCCGCGTACTCCTTGGTGCCGTCGTTGAGGATTGTCTGGACGGAACCGGTCGGGGTGGGCGCTGCTTGTCCGGTGACGGTGAAGTCGACGAATTCGGTCCCGGCGCCGGGGCAGTACAGCTGGTACTTGCCGCCGTCGAGCGTGACGGTGAACGACACCGGATCCAGGCCGGGGGCGAGGTTCTCCTTCTCGCCGAGGATGCGCTGTTCCTTGATCAGCTCGACTTCGCTTATGCCCGCCGCGTCCTTGTTGGTGACCTTGAACGTCACGGGGCCCGCGGCGACGCTGCCGTTGTCGACTGTGCAGGTGTCTTTGCCGCCCTCGTTGGCCAGCGTGATGTTGACCGTGGCAACGCCACCATTGGCCCCGGTGGTCGGCGCGGCCGAGCTCCCGGTGGAACTGGTGTCGCCGCCTGAACTGCATGCCGTCGCGGCGACCGCGATGGCGGCGACCAGAACCGGCGTCGCCAGCCAGCCGTTAGGACGTGGCAACGTGGTCTCGCTGAGTTTTTTCACCATTGTTCTGTTGTTTCCTTTCGTTTCCACGGGGAGTGCGGGTGATGCGAAATCCCGAGAAGGCGCTGACGATGGCTCCGATTGCCAGCACTGCCGGCAGCCACGCCTTCCATAGCATTCGTTCGGCGCGTACCTGGCCGGCCTGTGCGATCTGCGTCGCGACGGCCTGATCTTCGTTGTTGGCGGTCGCCCATCCGCCGGGCGGAGTTCCGACGCTGACCGTTTTGGCCGATCGGAGACCGCCGCCGCGCAGTGTGGCGATACGGGAGTTGGTCGCTTGGGCGTGTACCAGCGCCTCGCCGTGGGCGAACACGTTGTATGCGGTGGTCGCGGCCCACTGAACCTGGAACGGTCCCGGCGTCCGGGCGGCAGCCAATCCCACCGGCAGGCGTCCACCGGTCAGACGGGCCAGCTCATCGAGGGTGACGGTGGTGGACTTCAGGCCCGGGTCGGCCGGGACCGTGGCCTGCCACACGTCAACGGTCAGACCGTCGACGCTCTGCTGGCCCGCAGCTTCGAGCTTGACTTGCGGTCCGTCGCCGGCGGTCAGCGATCGGGCCTCGCCGTCGGTCCGCAGCGTCACCGGCACGCTGTGTCCGTCGGCTCCCGTGGCGATACGGGTCGGCCCGGGCAGTTCGCCCGCAGCGGGAACGAAGATCGCCAGCGCGGCAGCGGCGGCTCCCAGCGCGCCCGCGGTTGCCAGCAGCAGCCGGCGACGGGCATGCGGCTCGGCCGCCAGCCGCGGTGGCCAGAGGAAGATGATCAGTACGGGCACGGCGTAGAGCACCCAGCCGAGGACTTCGATGAGACGCGGGTCGGTGGGTATGCCGAACATCCCGGTGATCAGCGCGCCCAGCACGGACCTGGGGGGCATCCACGAGGAAAAGTCGAAAACCCGTTGTTGGCCGATCGTGACCCAGCCGGCCTCGTGCGCGGTGCGCAGGCTGGTGAGCACAAGACCCGCCGCGATCAACACCAGGAAGACACCGGTGAGGCGGAAGAACCGGGCCAGGTTCAGCTTGAGCCCGCCGTAGTAGATCCCGACGCCGATGGCTACCGCGACACCGATACCCGCGCCTGCGCCTAGGAGAGCCCACCAGCGGCTTTCACCCGACGCCTGGGCCGCGGCAAGCAGGAAGACCGCGGTTTCGAAGCCTTCCTTGAGTACTGCGAGGAACGCCATGAGCGCCAATGCGAGCGATCCACCGGTGTTGATCGCCTGTTGTGCCTCCCGCTCCAGTTCGCCTTTCATCTTGAAGGCGTTGCGGTTCATCCAGATGATCATGGTGGTCACGAACACCACGGCGACGGCGCCGATGATCGTCTCGAGCATCTCTTGCTGGCGTTGCGGCAGACTTTCTGACAAGAGATTCAGTCCGACGCCGACGCCGATACTGATCGCGACTGCGACGGCGACACCGGCCAGCATGGGTCGTACCGACCTGCCGTTACGTTTCAGGAATGCGGCAACGATACTGACGATCAGAGTTGCTTCCAGGCCCTCCCGCAGCCCGATCAGGAAGGTGCCTACGAAGATGCCCTGCATCTGAGCCCCATTCGATCGCGAGCGTGTTTATGCCCTAGGTATGCCTACCCTTTGTTTGGGCGCGCAGAGCGAGGTTACACCTCTGCTGATCGCACCGGTGCAGCTCTGGCTTTCATCGGCATGGGACGATGGGGCCGAGTAGAGCAGGGGTTGAGGGAGTCCAGTGTCGCCGGTTCGATGGCTGCGGGCTGTCGCAGTGGTTGTGGCGACGGCCCTGCTGATGGCTTCCAGCTGTTCGTGGCAGCTCGGCATCCCGATCCCGGACGGGGTGCCGCCGCCCGTGGGTGATCCGGTGCCGGCCGTCGACACTTATGCCAAAGGCCGACCGGCCGATCAGTTGCACGAGTGGGCCGCTGAGCGGGCACCCAAGCTGGGCATACCGATCAATGCGCTGGAGGCGTACGCGTACGCGGCCCGGGTGGCCGAAGTCGAGAACCCGAACTGCAGGCTGGCCTGGACCACTCTGGCCGGAATCGGGATGGTGGAGAGCCACCACGGCACCTATCGCGGCGCGATGATCGCGCCGAACGGTGACGTCACGCCTCCGATCCGGGGAGTTCGGCTCGACGGCACCTCGGGAAATCTGCATATCGCCGACACCGATCACGGGCTGCTCGACGGCGACCCCACACTGGACCGGGCGATGGGGCCGATGCAGTTCATTCCGGAGACCTGGCGCCTGTTCGGGGTGGACGGCAACAACGACGGCAAGGTCGGCCCCGACAACTTCGACGACGCGGCACTGTCGGCGGCCGGCTATCTGTGCTGGAACGGCAAGGATCTGTCCACGCCCCGTGGCTGGATGAAGGCCCTGCGGGCTTACAACTACTCCGACCAGTACGCCCGTACGGTGCGTGACTGGGCGACCGCGTACGCGAGCGGTCACCCCCTCTGATACACCGCGGTCCCGGTCAGGCTCTAGGCTCAACCGTAGGCTTACCGAGCAAGACGCAGTTACGACGCAATCGCAATAAGGAGTAACCAGTGCCCATCATCGAGCAGGTTGGAGCCCGCGAGATCCTCGATTCGCGCGGCAACCCGACGGTCGAGGTCGAGGTCGCCCTGACCGACGGCACGTTCGCGAGGGCCGCCGTGCCTTCTGGTGCGTCTACCGGCGAGCACGAGGCGGTCGAGTTGCGCGACGGTGCTGCCCGCTACGGCGGTAAGGGCGTCGAGAAGGCGGTCGAGGCGGTGCTCGACGAGATCGCCCCCGCCGTGATCGGGCTCAGTGCCGACGATCAGCGCCTGGTCGATCAGGCCTTGCTGGATCTCGATGGCACCCCCGACAAGTCTCGGCTCGGTGCCAATGCGATTCTCGGTGTCTCACTTGCGGTTTCGAAGGCCGCGGCGGAGTCGGCCGGATTGCCGCTGTTCCGCTATCTCGGCGGCCCGAACGCCCACGTCCTGCCGGTGCCGATGATGAACATCCTCAACGGTGGCGCGCATGCCGACACCGGCGTGGATGTCCAGGAGTTCATGGTGGCCCCGATCGGGGCACCGTCGTTCAAGGAGGCGCTGCGCTGGGGCGCCGAGGTCTACCACTCGCTGAAGGCGGTGCTCAAGAAGCAGGGCCTGTCCACCGGCCTCGGTGACGAGGGCGGCTTCGCTCCAGACGTGGCCGGCACCAAGGCCGCGCTGGACCTGATCTCGTCGGCCATCGAGACCACCGGTTTCAAGCTGGGCACCGATGTGGCCCTGGCCTTGGATGTGGCCGCCACCGAGTTCTTCACCGCCGGAACGGGTTACGCCTTCGAGAAGGAGACCCGCAGCGCCGAGCAGATGGCCGAGTTCTACGCCGGTCTGGTGGACAGCTACCCGCTGGTGTCGATCGAGGACCCGCTGGACGAGAACGACTGGGACGGTTGGGTATCGCTCACCGCCTCGATCGGTGACCGGGTCCAGATCGTCGGCGACGACCTCTTCGTCACCAATCCCGAGCGTCTGGAAGAAGGCATCGAGAAGGGCGCCGCCAACGCTCTGCTGGTGAAGGTCAATCAGATCGGTACGCTCACCGAGACTCTGGATGCCGTGGCGTTGGCCCACAACAGCGGCTACCGGACCATGATGAGCCACCGCAGCGGCGAGACCGAGGACACCACCATCGCCGATCTCGCGGTCGCGGTGGGCAGTGGCCAGATCAAGACCGGGGCGCCGGCGCGCAGTGAGCGAGTTGCCAAGTACAACCAGCTGCTGCGCATCGAGGAGCTCCTCGGCGATGCTGCCCGCTACGCCGGCGATTTGGCTTTCCCGCGTTTCGCTGTGGAGGCCAGGTAATCAGGTCCGACCTGATGCGGTGGTGATCTAAAGACGATGCCCGAAGCGAAACGACCCGATCCGAAGCGACGGTCCCCGGCCTCCCGGCCGGGCGGCCCGGGCAAGAACGGCGGGTCCAATCGTCCCCGCGCCGCACAGGCGCGGCGGCGGGCACCGGAACCACGCGCCTCGACACCGGAACCGGTGCCCGAGGAGGCCATCACCAAAGCGATTGCGGTACAAGCGGAACAGCAGGCCGAACTGCAGTCCGAGCAGCGATTCGGGTCGGCCGCGCGGCGCGCGGCGATCCTGGCCGCGGTGGTGTGTGTGTTGACGTTGACCATCGCCGGGCCGGTACGCACCTATTTCGCGCAGCGCACAGAAATGAACCAGCTCAAGGCAACCGAGGAGCAGTTGCGGTCGCAGATCGCCGATCTGGAACAGCAGAAGGTCAAGCTGGCAGATCCGGTTTTCATCGCGGCCCAGGCCCGCGAGCGACTCGGCTTCGTCATGCCCGGTGACACGCCGTATCAGGTGCAGCTGCCGCCCACGGCCGCGGTGCCGAACGCGCCGGGGCCGATCGCTCCCGGCTCTACGACGCCTGCGGGTCAGCCCTGGTACACCTCGTTGTGGCACACCATCGCCGATCAGCCGCACGGGGTTTCGCCGACCATTGCCCCCGCCCCGCCGGCTCCCGGTGAGCCGGGAGCACCCGGCGGCCCGCCGACTCCGCCGCCCGCGGTGCCCGGTGGTTGAGCTTGCCGATCTCGAGGCTGTCGGCCGCCAGTTGGGCCGCGAACCGCGAGGTGTCCTCGACATCGCTTATCGCTGTCCGAACGGTGAGCCGGGAGTGGTCAAGACCGCGCCCAAACTGCCCGACGGTACACCGTTTCCGACCCTGTACTACTTGACCCATCCGGCGTTGACCGCCGCGGCCAGCAGACTGGAATCGGCGGGCACGATGCGCGAGATGACCGAACGTCTGCAGCGGGACCCGGATTTGGCTGCCGCGTACCAGCGTGCGCACGAGTCGTATCTGGCTGAGCGCGATGCCATCGAGTCGCTGGGTACCACATTCACCGGAGGCGGCATGCCCGACCGCGTCAAGTGTCTGCACGTGCTGATGGCGCATTCGCTGGCGAAGGGCCGGGGCGTCAACCCGTTCGGCGACGAGGCATTGGCGATCCTTGCTGTCGAGCCCGGGATGGTCGGGATTCTGGAGCGTGATACATGGGTGTGAACCGGGTCGGCGCGATTGATTGTGGTACCAACTCGATTCGGCTGCTCGTCGCCGACATCGTCGACGGTGGTTCGACTGCCGGCGGCAGTCTGCGTGACGTGCATCGCGAGATGCGTATCGTTCGGCTCGGTCAGGGTGTGGATGCGACCGGTCAGTTCGCGCCGGAAGCATTGGCGCGCACCGGATCTGCACTGACCGACTATGCCGCGTTGATGTCCGAGCTGAAGGTGTCGGCGGTGCGGATGGTCGCCACCTCCGCCGCGCGGGATGCCGGCAACCGCGACGAGTTCTTCGCCATGACCTCGCGGATTCTCGGCACCGTGGTGCCCGGTGCCGTCGCCGAGGTGATCACCGGCACCGAGGAGGCGCAGCTGTCCTTCCAGGGCGCCGTCGGCGAACTCGACGCTGCGGGTGCACCTTTCGTTGTCGTCGACCTCGGCGGCGGTTCCACCGAACTGGTGCTCGGCGCCGACGAGGTAAAGGCCAGCTACTCGGCCGACATCGGGTGCGTCCGGCTGACGGAACGGTGCCTGCATTCCGATCCGCCCACCACGGCCGAGATCAAGGCGGCGCGAGCGGTGGTCCGGGACGGTTTGGCCCAGGCGCTGCAGGTGGTTCCGGTCGACAGCGCCCGCACGTGGGTAGGGGTGGCGGGGACGATGACCACGCTCTCGGCGCTCGCGCAGGGTATGGCCGAGTATGACGCCGAGGCGATCCACTTGTCCCGCGTCGGATTCGCTGATCTACGGCGCGTGTGCGATCAGCTGATCGCGATGACCTCCGCGCAGCGCCTGGCGCTCGGTCCGATGCACCAGGGCCGTGCCGATGTCATCGGTGGGGGAGTGATCATCGTCGAGGAGCTGGCGGCTGTTCTCGGCGAGCGCGCGGGCATCGACGAATTGGTGGTCAGCGAGCATGACATCCTCGACGGTATCGCGCTGTCCATCGTGCCGGACTGACGAGGGCGGCAGCGTCCCGACAAGCAAAACGGCCGGATGCGGTTTCCCGCACCCGGCCGTCTGCCGTAGACCTTCCGGTTAGGACGTCGGGCCGTTGTTGCTGACCGGGGCGGCCGGAGTCGGCGTGGTCGGCTGGGCACCCTCCGGCACCAGGTTGGGCTCGGTTGCCGCGGCGGCAGCCGCCGGTGCCTCCTCGGCCGGCGCAGTCGCGGTCGCGGCGTTGCCGGCAGCCGGGGCGGTAGCGCCTTCCGGGACCGGTGTGTCGTTGCTGGCCGGGACTGCCCCCTCGGCCGTGGCGGGCAGATCGCTGGCGCGGGTGCCCGCACCGCCGGGAGCCGCGGCCGGTACGGCTGCAGGCGTTGCGGCGGGTGCCGGGGTGGCTGCCACCGGTGCGGCAGCGGGGGCCTCGGCCGGGTGGTTCGTCAGCGGGACGGTGTTGCCGCCGTCGGTCGCGGCGGGCGACGGCGCGGGCTGGTTCCACACCGCGAGGTCGGTGCCACCGGCGTTGTACACGACGGTGGTGGGGTCGGCCTCGGTGACGTCGAAGTACACCTTGCCGGAGGTCTTCTCGCCCTGGCCGATGGTGGCCGGGTTCACGCCCTGCGCGGTGGCCACCTGGAACAGCGCGCGGTAGTTTTCGCCGTCCGTGGCGCGGGCGTTGAAGTTGGAGACGATCGGGGTGACCGAGCCCTGGAGTGCCTCATTGGTCGCGGTGACCTCCCACAGGGTGCCGTGCACCTGGTAGGGGATCGTGTCGGTGCTGGGCTTGAGGTCGGTGACTGTCCAGCCCTGGATTACATTGCCGTTGTCCAGCTTCGCTTGGCTGCCCAGCGCCGCGGTGGTGACAGCGCTGTCATCAGCGAGAGCGATGGGGGCCGCGCCGATGATCCCGGCGGCGGCGACGGCTGCTGCGGCCATCACAGCACTGATATTCGTGATCTTCACGATGGTTTACTCCTGAGTGTTTCGACAAGCATCCAGTCCATTTCCCCCGACATGGATGCTCTTCAAGGAAAGTTAGCAGGCTGAGAGATTGCTGTGAAACCGGAGCGGCAAATTGCGTCTCCCGTCTCGGCCAGTCCACCTGCATCTCCCTGCCACCGCAGCCTGGGATTATTGACGGTCGCAACTGCCGCCATCACCGGCATGACCTCGGGTATGGCCGATGACGCTCAGGCCAGCGAATGCGGCAACCGTCACTGGATCCGGTAGCCGGGCCAGCAGTGCCATGGTCGCATACACGCCCAATCGCAGTGGGTCGAACGGCTGTCGGCCTGCCCGCTCATCGAATCTCGATGAGCGGTAATTCCTGACCGATGGACAGTTAAAGCCGTTGGCGGCTCAGGGCAGGTTCCAACGCGCACACAGCACTGCGCGTCAGCACCAGGGTGGTGAAGATTTCCGCTCGGAGAGATGCTGCAGGGCTTGATGTTTCGTGCGGCGCAGATCGCCGATGCGGTGATGGTGGAAAGACGGCAATGGCCTGCCGCCGGCGTACCGGCAGCAGGCCATTGTCATGGTGTCAGCGTCGTGCGTTGCAGTTCGGCGGGTTACCGCAGTGGTGGCCACCGTCGCAGGCATTGCAGTGACAGGTGCAGGACCCCTTGCCGGGGGTGTGAATGATGCGCATCGTTGTTCAACTCCTTGGGTGCCCGGACCGTACCGGTGGTGACCGCTAGCAAATGTCCGAGCTCGGACGGATATCGACATATGACCATTTCACAATAGTTCGGCTCCTTGGAAAAATAAAGGATTCCCCATGCCGAGCAGACATGAAAGCACCGGACACGCCGAGGAATTGGGACTTCTATGTCTGCTCGGCGGTCAAGCCACCGGGCCGGCAAACGGTCAGGCGTCGTGCCCGCGTAGCACCGGGGTCAGCGCGTCCAGCACCCCGGGGTCCTCGATCGTCGACGGCACCGGCTCATCGCGGCCATCGGCGATGAGCCGCATGGTCTTGCGCAGGATCTTGCCCGACCTGGTCTTCGGCAACGCCGCCACCACGTCGACCTTTCTTGAAAAAGGCCACCGCGCCGATGTTCGCGCGCACCGCAGCGACCAGGTCCTCGGCGAGCCGGTCGGCAGACGCCCCGGACTTGAGCACTACGAATCCCCGGGTACCTGGCCCTTCATCTCGTCGGCCACGCCGATCACCGCACATTCCGCCACCGCTGGACGCTGCGCCAGCACGGCCTCGATCGATCCGGTCGACAGCCGGTGCCCGGCGACGTTGATGACGTCGTCGGTACGGCCCATCACGAACCGGTAGCCGTCGGAGTCTATGTAGCCGCCGTCGCCGGTCAGGTAGTACCCGGTGAACGCCGACAGGTAAGCCGCCACGTAGCGATGGTCGTCGCCCCACAAGGTGGGTAGGGTGCCGGGCGGCAGCGGCAGTTTGACGCAGATCGCGCCTTCCTCGCCGCGCAAACCGTAGCCCTTGACGGCGTCGGGCGATGCGGTACTGGCCGCACCCGCCTAATCGGTGCTTGCAGCCGTCTCCGCGGCCGCGGCAGCCGGCCTGTTGGCGGTGCCCTTCTTCGGCTTCGGAGCCACCAGCGGCTCGGCGGCCGGCACCGTCGCGGGTGCCTGCGTCACCGGCCGGCACATCTCGATCGCCTTGTCGGTGTACACGCGGTATCCGAAATCCGGGTTGTAACCGTGGATTTCAGGTGTGTCGAGATCCCGCAGGAAGGTGAGGATCTCGCGGCTGAACACCTGGCCGGGTACCAACACCGGGAACCCCGGCGGATAGGGCGTGACGAACGTCGCCGACACCACATCGGCTCCCGTGTCCAGCTTTTCGAAGATCTCGTCGGTGCCGAGGTACTCGCAGTTGGTGTCGTCGTAGGACAAATAGAACGCCCGTCGCACGTCGCCCTCGGGCGTAGGTGCGGCGCCCGTCGCGTCCCGGAACACTTCGTGGAAGCCGCTGAAGTCGGGCAGCGCCGCCGTGCTCGTGGTCAGCTTGCGGACCTTCTGCTCGAACCGGCTGCGCTCACCCAGGCCCATGTCGCCGACGGCGTCGTCGAGTTCTCCGGCGATCTTCACCAGCACCTCCACCAGGAACGCCACCGACGAGCGGGTGGTGCCGATGTTGGTCATGAACAGCACGGTGTTGCGGGAGGTCTTGTTGATCTGGACGCCGTGGCGGTCCATCAGCTGATCGCGTTTGAAGGTGTCACCGTCGTAGCCGGTGCGGCCGATCGACAGTGTGATCCGTGACGGGTCGAGCACGAACTCGTCGCGGTTCCACGCCGTCATCATGTTGCGCAGCCCCGAACGGAGCGGCTGGGCGATGTGTGAGTCGCGGAACTCGTCGGGGATGAGGTCCGACGTGCGCAGGCAGGCCATGTAGCGGCTCAGCAGCGGATGGTTGTCGATCGCGTCGCGCAGCTGCATGGCGTTCTCGATCTGCCGTTGCACCAACTCGACACCCTCGAGTGCCACCTGCCGGCGGCCCAGGTCCAGTGACGCCAGGATCTGATAGTTGGGTGAGGTGGAGGTGTGCGCCATGTACGCCTCGTGGAACGCCTCGGCGACCTTCTGGTCGAAGTCCTGGTCGAACACGTGGATCATCGAGCCCTGCCGCAGCGAGGTCAGCGTCTTGTGGGTGGACTGACTGGCGTACACCCGTACCCGCGCCTTGGCCGGGTCCGGTGTCAGCCGGCGGTTGAGCAGCTCTTCGTCGGTCGGCGGGTTCTGGCTGTCGGCGGTGAGCTGCTTCTGGTAGGCCTCGGCGTAGTCCTTGTCCGCCAGCTTCTCCCGCAGTTTGGCGGCCGTGGCCATCGCGGTGCGGGCCCGGTACACCGGGTGGAACCGGGCGAACGCGAACCAGGCTTCGTCCCACAGGAACACCAGATCGGGCTTGATGGCCAGGCATTCCTCCATCACGCGCTGCACGTCGTAGACGATGCCGTCGAACGTGCAGTTGGTCAGCGAGATCATCTTGACCCGGTCCAGCTTGCCGGCACGCTTGAGCGCCAACAACTTCGACTTGATCTCGCGCAGCGGCACCGCCCCGTACATGGTGTAGTCGGGCAGCGGATATGCCTCGAGGTAGATGACGTTGGCGCCGGCCAGCATCATGCCGTAGTGATGAGACTGGTGGCAGTTGCGGTCCAGCAGCACGATGTCACCGGGCGCCACCAAGGACTGGGTGACGATCTTGTTGGCGGTCGAGGTGCCGTTGGTGACGAAGTAGGTGCGTCGCGATCCGTAGGTCTCGGCGGCCAGCTGCTGGGCCTCACGCAACGGTCCCGTGGGTTCCAGCAGGGAGTCCAGGCCGCCGCACGTGGCCGAGGTCTCGGCCATGAACACGTCGAGGCCGTAGAAGCTGACCATGTCTTTGATCCAGTGCGAGTTGACAATTGACTTGCCCTGGCTGATCGGCAGGGCGTGGAACACCCCCGTCGGCCGGTGGCTGTACTGCTTGAGCGCGCTGAAGAACGGGGTGCGGTACCGCGCGGCGACGCCCTGCAGGATCGACAGGTGTAGCTCGAGCACGCCCTCGCGGGCGTGGAACACGCGGCGGAAGCAGGGGCCGAGCCGCCCGGCGATGTCTTCGACGTCGATCTCGGTCATGAGATACAGATCGAGTTCGGGGCGCAGCTCGTGCAGCGAAGCGGCCAGGATCTGGGCCCGCTCGTCGGGCGATTTGTGGTCGTCGAGATCGGCGGACACCTTGGTGTCGGCGAACTCGGCCAGCGCGCTGAGATTGCGTTCGGATTGGTGGCTGAACCGGCGCCGGATCACCACGGCCTGCAGGTTGACGTTGAGCCGCGCGGCGATCAGCGCCTCGTCGCCGCTGGACACCACGACGAGTTCGTAGACGAACTCGTCGTCGGGGCGACGCCAGCTGCGGACCTCCTTGCGCAGCGCTCGTTCCTGGGCCTCGGTCATCTTCTCGACGACGAGTACCTCGAAGTACAGCTGCTCCTTGTGGGTGACGGGCTGCTGCTCCAGCGTGCGCGGATCGGCGGGGAAGATGTCGGCCTCGTCCAGGCCGGCTCCGTCGGTGTTGCCGGTGCGATAGGACTCACTGGTCAGCGCCCGATTGATCCGGCTGACGGTGGTGGCGAACTTGTCGTACCCGCCGGTGTTGAACATTCGCTGCACCTTGGTGAATCGCCCCGAACCCGGGTAGGCCCAGTACGGTTCCAGTGGTGTCAGGGCCGCCAGCTGGTCCCGGCAGACCGCGGTGTACTCGTCTTTGAGCGCTCCGACGGTGGTCGCGCGCGTCAGCCGGTCCGCGGCTTCCTCCAATCGGCACCAGGCGTCGCTGCGTAGTTGCCAGACACTGTTGTACGCGTGCGATTGATCGGCCATCGCATAAGCGTCCTCAGCGGATTCGTCTGGCGAGCGAGTGCCAGGCGAACGTTGCGCGGCAATCGTGTGACGGCGGGCTGACGCGGAGCTGGGAGCGGGCGCAACGCGGCGAGGGCCGCGCTGGGCGGCGACGGTCTGCTGGGCTGGCCGCGGCGGAGGCTCAACAAGGCTGTCGTCTCACTGCTCACGGATTAGCCCGGGGACGCTCACTCCTGGAATCGGTAGCCCATGCCCGCTTCGGTCAGCAGGTGTACGGGGTGCGACGGATCGTCCTCGAGCTTGCGCCGCAGCTGTGCAAGGTAGACCCGCAGATAGTGGGTTTCCTTGGCGTAGGCCGGGCCCCACACTTCTTTGAGCAGCTCTTCACGGCCCACCAGTTTGCCGCGATTGCGCACGAGCATCTCGAGCATGCCCCATTCGGTGGGGGTCAGATGCACCTCGGCGTCGTTCTTGGTGACCTTCTTGGCGGCGAGATCCACGGTGAACGACGATGTCTCGATCACCGGCTGATCGACGTCGGCGGTAGCTGCCCGTCGTACCGCGGCGCGCAGCCGAGCCAGAAACTCGTCCATGCCAAAGGGTTTGGTCACGTAGTCGTCGGCGCCGGCATCCAGCGCCTCGACCTTGTCGGAGGAATCGGTGCGGGCCGACAGCACGATCACCGGTGCGGACAGCCAACCGCGCAGGCCGGCGAGCACCTCGATGCCGGACATGTCGGGCAGACCCAGGTCGAGCACGATGACGTCGGGGCGATGATCGGCGGCACTGCGCAACGCTTCGGCCCCGCTGGCTGCGCAGGTGACCTCGTAGCCGCGCACCGAGAGATTGATCCGCAGGGCACGGAGGATCTGCGGTTCATCATCGATGACCAGCACCCTGGTCTTCGGGGGGCTCATTTCGGCGCCGCCAAGTCGATTTCGACCGTCAGCCCACCGCCGGGAGTGTCGGTGGCGGAAATGGTGCCGCCCATCGCCTCGACGAAGCCACGGGCCACCGACATGCCGAGCCCGACGCCGGTGCTGTTGTCATGGTCGCCGAGGCGCTGGAACGGCGCGAACAGCGCAGTGTCGGTTCCCCTCGGCACCCCGGGGCCTTCGTCGATGACTGCGATCAGCACCCGGTCGGCGACGCGTCCCGCGGTCACCCGGATCGGGCCGTCGGGCGCGTAGCGCAGCGCGTTGTCGATCAAGTTGGCCAGCACGCGCTCCAGCAGGCCACCGTCGGTCATCGCCACTGAATCGTCCACCTCCACCTTCACGCGGTCGAGCCCTTGACGCCCGAATCCCGTCGTACCCCTACTGATTCCGACCAGGGCGCGTTGCACGGCCTCCTCCAGATACACCGGATGCAATTCGGGCCGCACCACACCGGCGGCCAATCGCGACGCGTCCAGCAGGTTGTCCACCAGCGCGGTCAGCGCATCGACGGACTCCTCCACCGTGGCCAGCAGTTCGGCTGTGTCGTCCTCGGAGAAGTTGATGTCGTCACTGCGCAGACTGGATACGGCTGCCTTGGCGGCGGCCAACGGGGTGCGCAGATCGTGGCTGACGGCCGAGAGCAGTGAGCGACGTAGTTCGTCGGCCTGCGCGATGGCGTTGGCCTTACCGGCGGCCTCGGTCAGTTCCCGTTGCCGCACCAGCCCCGCGGCCTGCATCGCGACGGCGCCCAGCACTCGGCGGTCGCGGGCCGGCAGTTGCCGCCCGGACATGAGCAGCCAGAATTCGTCGTCGCCGACCTCGATCGCGGTATCCGCGGAATCAACCTGCAGACAGGGGTTCTCACCCACACACGTCACGATGCCCGTACCTTCGCGCAGCAGGCTTACCGAGCGTTGACTATAGGTCTCGCGGACGCGCTCCAGCAGCGCCTGCAGGTCCGCGCCGCGCAGCACCGACCCGGCGAACAGCGCCAACAGTTCGGCCTCCCGTGACGCCCACCGAGCCTCTCTGGCTCGTTTGGCGGCGCCGTCCACCAGTGCGGCGACTGCCACCGCGACCGCCAGCAGCACCACGATGGTGATGGCGCTGTCGGGTTCGGCGATGGTGAAGGTGTGCCGCGGGGCGACCAGGAAGTAGTTGAGCAGCAGGCCGGACAGCACCGCGGACAGCGCGGCGGGCGCGACACCGCCGAGCAGTGCCACGACGAGTACACCGACGAAGAACAGTGCGCTCTCCCCGCCGACCCCGAGGTACGGGTCGAGCAGATACACCGTCAACGCGCAGATCGCCGACGGAACCACCACGGCGGCAAGCCATGACATGAGATGCCGGTGTTCGGACTCCAGCCGCCCGCCGCCGCGCTTGGCGTGCTCATGGGTCACCATGTGTATGTCGATCTTGCCCGACTGTTGCACCACCGCCGCACCGATGCCCTCGTCGAACAGTCGGGCCCAGCGGGACCGCCGCGATGTGCCGAGCACCAGCTGGGTGGCGTTGCGTTCGCGGGCGAATTCCAGCAAGGCGGTGGGAACGTCATCGCCGACGACAGTGTGCACCGTTGCGCCGAGGCTGGTGGCAAGGTCGCGCACCTTGCCCATGTGTGAGGCTGAGCCACCAGAGAGTCCGTCGCCGCGGACCACGTGCACCACCATCAGCTCGGCGCTGGATTTCGACGCGATCCGGGATGCGCGACGCACCAGGGTCTCCGACTCCGGGCCGCCGGTCACCGCCACCACCACCCTTTCACGGGCTTCCCAGGTGTCGGTGATCTTGTTGTCGGCGCGGTATTTGGCCAGTGCCGCGTCGACCTGATCGGCGAGCCACAGTAGCGCCAATTCCCGTAGCGCCGTGAGGTTCCCGCGTCGGAAGTAGTTTGACAGTGCCGCGTCGATACGTTCCGGTGCGTACACGTTGCCGTGGGAAAGCCTGCGCTGCAACGCCTCCGGAGTGATGTCGACCAACTCGATCTGGTCGGCGGACCGAACCACCTCGTCGGGCACCTTCTCCTGCTGCTCGATACCGGTGATGCCGGTGACGACGTCGTTGAGGCTTTCCAGGTGCTGCACGTTCACCGTCGAGATGACGGTGATTCCCGCGTCGAGCAGTTCCTCGACGTCCTGCCAGCGTTTGGGGTTCTTGCTGCCCGGCGTGTTGGTATGGGCGAGTTCGTCGACCAGCGCCACCCGGGGCTTGCGGGCCAGCACCGCCGGCACATCGAGCTCCGGAAAGCGGCTGCCCCGGTACTCGATGTAGCGCGGCGGGATCATCTCGATGCCCTCGAGCAGTTCGGCAGTCTTGGCGCGACCGTGGGTTTCGACCACCGCGGCCACCACGTCGGTGTCACGTTCGAGCCGCCGGTGCGCCTCACCGAGCATGGCGCAGGTCTTGCCGACGCCGGGAGCCGCGCCCAAATAGATGCGCAGTTCACCTCGCTTCGGGGCACTGGCGGTCATCAGCCCATCATCCACCCAGGTGATCGAGTGCGATATTGAGCTCGAGCACGTTGACCCGCGGTCCGCCGATGAAGCCCAGGGTGCGGCTTTCGGTGTGCTGGGCGACCAGCTGACGGACGACGTCGGGGTTCAGGTTGCGAGCCTTGGCTACCCGGTTGACCTGCAGTTCGGCGTAGGCGGGCGAGATATTCGGATCGAGTCCGCTGCCGCTGGCGGTCACCGCGTCGGCGGGCACGGCGGCCGTGGCCGCGCCGCGGATGGGGACGATCTGGCCGACGCCGTAATCCTCACCGGGTTTGGCGCATTCCACCCGAACCCCTTCGTAACTGGCCAGGAATGGGACGGCGGGGCATGCTTGGTTCACGCTGACAACCTGCGTCGGGTGCACCACGTTGCCATGGGAATCGCGGGGGCCGATCACCGACAGCACCGCGCCGACGCCGTCGCCGGTGCAGAACGGACGCGTGCCCGTCGTGCCGTCGAGTTTGGCCACATCGAGGCTGCGGGTGCACACCTGGGTGAGTAATCCCGGCTTGTCCGGTACGTCGACGACGCTTTCAGGACCCAGGTTGCTCGCGCCCGAGGCCATCGGGTCGTAGCCGTCTCCGGCTGCGGACGGGCGCGACTGGAAATACCGGGGGAGCGGCTCGCCGTTGGCGTCGGTGAACGACTGCCCGATCAGGCTGCTGCCCACCGGTTTTCCGCCGACCACGATGATCGAGCCGTCGGCCTTGTGGTCGAGGCCCGGGATTTGCGCCACCAGCCAGATGAACAGTGGGTAGCCGATTCCCAGGATCACCGTGAGGATGAGCAGCGCGCGGAGCGCGGCGATGTGCTGGCGGACCAGGCTTGAGATCTGCATGTTAGGACATCCCAGGAAGAAGTTGGACAACCAGGTCGATGAGTTTGATCCCGATGAACGGGGCGACGATGCCTCCGAGTCCGTACACATACAGGTTGCGGCTCAACAGCTTCGACGCGCTGCTCGGGGTGTAGCGAACACCCTTGAGCGCCAGGGGGATCAGCGCGACGATCACGATGGCATTGAAGATCACCGCGGAAAGGATCGCCGACTGCGGGCTGTGCAGCCGCATGATGTTGATCAGGTCCAGACCCGGGAACAGCGCGACGAACATTGCCGGGATGATCGCGAAGTACTTGGCGATGTCGTTGGCGATCGAGAACGTGGTCAGCGCGCCACGGGTGATCAGCAACTGCTTGCCGATCTCCACGATCTCGATGAGCTTGGTCGGGTCGGAGTCGAGATCGACCATGTTGCCGGCCTCTTTGGCGGCCGAGGTACCGGTGTTCATCGCCACGCCCACATCGGCCTGAGCCAGTGCCGGTGCGTCGTTGGTGCCGTCACCGGTCATCGCGACGAGCCGGCCGCCTGCCTGCTCCTGCTTGATCAAGGCCAGCTTGTCCTCCGGGGTGGCCTCGGCGAGGAAGTCGTCGACCCCCGCCTCGTCGGCAATAGCTTTGGCGGTCAACGGGTTGTCTCCGGTGATCATCACCGTCCGGATGCCCATTCTGCGCATCTCGTCGAACCGGTCGCGCATGCCCTGCTTGACGACGTCCTTGAGATGGATGACCCCGAGCACCTCGGCTTTGCCGCCTTCGCCGGCCACCTGGCCGACGACCAGAGGGGTTCCGCCGGCGCCGGAGATGCCGTCGACGATGGAGCCCAACTCTTCTGGCGCGGTGCCGCCCTCGGCGCGCACCCAGCGTGCGACTGCGCTGGCCGCGCCCTTGCGGAGCTTGTGTCCACCCAGGTCGACACCGGACATCCGGGTGGTGGCGCTGAATTCGATCCAGTGCGCGTGTTCGAGTTCGCCCTGGGTGCGGGCGCGCAGGCCGTGATGCTGTTTGGCGAACACCACGATCGAGCGTCCCTCGGGGGTTTCGTCGGCCAGGCTCGACAGCTGGGCGGCATCGGCGAGCTGCGCCGCCGAGACTCCGATCAGTGGGACGAACGCGGAAGCCTGCCGGTTACCTAGGGTGATGGTGCCGGTCTTGTCGAGCAGCAGGGTGTTGACGTCACCGGCGGCCTCGACGGCTCGGCCGGACATCGCCAGTACATTGCGCTGCACGAGCCGGTCCATGCCGGCGATGCCGATGGCGGACAGCAGGGCGCCGATGGTCGTCGGAATCAGGCACACCAGCAGTGCCACCATCACGATCCCGCTCACGCCGTTTCCGTTGAGCGCCAAACTGTCTGGGACACCAGGATTGTTGGCCTTCGAGTAGATGGCCAGCGGCTGCAGGGTGGCGACGGCGAACACGAAGATCACTGTCAGAGCGGCCAGCAGGATGTTCAGCGCAATCTCGTTGGGTGTCTTCTGTCGGTTGGCGCCTTCGACGAGAGCGATCATTCGGTCGATGAAGCTCTCACCGGGCTTCTGGGTGATCTTCACGACGATGCGGTCCGACAGTACGGTGGTACCGCCGGTGACGGCCGAGCGGTCGCCGCCGGATTCCCGGATCACCGGGGCGGATTCACCCGTGATGGCCGATTCGTCCACCGACGCAATGCCTTCTACGACATCACCGTCGCCGGGGATCACCTGGCCGGCTTCGACCACCACGATGTCACCGAGCTTGAGCTGCGGTGCCGGTACCGACTCCTCGGCGCCCGACTCGGTGATACGGCGGGCCATGGTGTCGGCCTTGGCTTTTCGCAGCGATTCAGCCTGGGCCTTACCCCGGCCCTCCGCGACCGCCTCGGCCAGGTTGGCGAACACCACGGTGAGCCACAACCAGCCGACGACCAGCCAGCCGAACCACGTCGGCTCGACGATGGCCAGCGCGGTACTCCAGACTGCGCCGATCTCCACGATGAACATGACCGGGTTGCGCCACAGTGTGCGCGGGTCGAGCTTGCGCAACGCGTCGGGCAGCGACCGCCACAACATCGCCGGGTCGAGCAGCCCACCTTGCACCGATTTACCGGCCTTCTTTGCGCTTTCGCCGGCCGCGTTTGTCACGCTGGAGTGGCGGTCGACCTCGGCCGTCACTCCAGCGTGACGCTCGGGCTGTGTGGGGGTTTGGGCGTTGCGCATGTCAGTGGATTCCTTCAGCTAGGGGCCCGAGCGCGAGCATGGGCAGGAAGGTGAGCGCGACCAGGATCACCGTGACGCCGACGACCATTCCGACGAACTGCGGTCGATGAGTGGGCAGGGTGCCGATCGACTCGGGTGTGCTGCCCTGGGCGGCAAAGGATCCCGCCAGCGCCAGCACCAGCACGATGGGCAGGAACCGGCCGAACACCATCGCCAGGCCGAGAGCGGTGTTGTACCACTCCGTGTTGACGCTGATGCCGGCGAAGGCCGAGCCGTTGTTGTTGGCCGCGGAGGTGAAGGCGTAGAGCACCTCACTCAGGCCGTGCGGTCCGGTGTTGAGCATCCCCGCGCGTTGACCCGGCATGGCCACGGCCACAGCGGTGCCGGTCAGCACGATCAGCGGGGTGACGAGGAAATAGCTTGCCGACAGCTTGATTTCGCGGGGTGTGATCTTCTTGCCGAGGTACTCCGGGGTGCGTCCGACCATCAGGCCGGCCACGAAAACCGTGATGATCGCGAGGATCAGCATGCCGTACAGGCCCGAGCCCACGCCGCCGGGCGCGACCTCGCCGAGTTGCATGTTGAACATCGTCATCAGTCCGCCGAGGCTCGTGTAGGAGTCGTGGAACGAGTCCACCGCGCCGGTCGACGTCAGCGTCGTCGCCGAGGCGAACACCGCCGAATCAGCCACGCCGAAGCGCTGTTCGACGCCTTCCATGGCGCTACCGACGGCGCTCGGCACGGTTCCGTGATGCTGCAGCTGGAACCACATCATGAAGCTGGTGCTCAGCAGAGCGATGACGCCCATCACCGCGGCGATTGCGTAGCCCTGCTTTCGGCTGTTGACCATGCGGCCGAAGGTGCGCGGCAACGAGAACGGGATCAGCAGGATCAGGACGATCTCGAACCAGTTGGTCCAGGTGGTCGGGTTCTCGAACGGATGCGCCGAGTTGGCGTTGTAGAAGCCACCGCCGTTGGTGCCGAGTTCCTTGATGACCTCCTGGCTGGCGACCGGGCCGCCGGGGATCGTCTGTTGCGCGCCGCTGAGCGTGGTGACCAACTGGTCGTGCAACGCGAAGTTCTGAATGGCGCCGCCGGCGATGAGCACGATGGCACCGATGATCGAAATCGGTAGCAGGATACGGATACTGCCGCGGACCAGGTCGGCCCAAAAATTACCGAGGTCGCCGGTGTGACGACGCGCGAATCCGCGCACCAGGGCCACGGCGACGGCCATACCGACGGCGGCTGAGACGAAGTTCTGCACCGCCAGCCCGGCCATCTGGACCAGGTGCCCCTGGGTGGTTTCGCCGGAGTAGGCCTGCCAATTGGTGTTGGTGACGAAGCTGACGGCCGTGTTCCACGCCAGCGCCGGGGTCATCGGGGTCGCCGGGTCATGGAGGTGCAGCGGCAGCTTGCCCTGAACCAGCTGGAAGATGAACAGGAACAGGATGCTGACCGCCGAGAACGCAAGCACGCTGCGGGCATACGAGCCCCAGGTCTGCTCGGAGCGGGGATCGGCCCCGATCGTGCGGTAGATCAGGCGTTCGGCCCGGGAATCCTTGTCGCTGGTATAGACGCGGAACATGTAGTCGCCCAACGGCACATGCACGAGTGCGACAACCGCGACGAGTGAAGCGAGGAACAGGATCCCCGCGATGGTGGTAGTCACTAGAACCTCTCGGGGAAGAGCAGGGCGGCGAACACGAAGACGGCGATGAGCACCGCCAGGACCAGGCCGACGATGTTTTCGTAGCTCACAGCCGTTCGACCAACCTCTGCACCAGGCCGAGCAGGGCGAAGATCGCCACCGTCAGCACCGTATAGATCAGGGCGGAAACCAGGATGGACATGCTGTCTCCGTTCGAAGACACGTTCACAGGCGCCGGATTTCGGTGGCCTGCCCCAGCATCTGCCCGTTTCTCAGTCGGTTGACAGGTCGTTGACGGTTTCTTTACGCCAGGGTCGCAGTCCTTTACGGTCTCCTTTCTCCCGCCTGTTTTGCCGGGGGTCGCATGCGTCAAGATGGCGTCAATTGGGCTGGTCGACGGGCCAAGGGGGCATTTCTGCAGGTCCTTTACGCCCACTGGGCGATCGTCAGCGCAGTGTCAAGGTTTGGATCGGAACCGTCAAGAGACCGCAAAAGCACTGGTCGCGCGTTGTTCGGCGGAGTGATCGTGGAGGTAGGCGCCCAATGACATCCGGTCGGGCGCGGTTGGTGAAGAGGTTCCGGTGACACTGTCGACAGTCGTTATGTCCATGGTTTCGGCCACCCTGCCGGCGTCGGTGCTCAGGCGGCACACGGCAACGCGGCCACCGGCCGAATCGGAAGCGGTGCGCCGCTGCGCGAGCACCCAACGGTCCCTGGGTACGGTCGAATCAGCGCTTCCGGCTTCAGTGCTCGCCGACGAGGCAGTCGCGCGGTGGGCCCGGGATCAAGGGGTGACCGTAGGTATTCGCACCAGCCGGGAACTGGGGACTGCCCTCGCGGCCGGTATTCTGCCCATGCGCATGACGGTTCACGCCGGCGGGTTGAAGGCCAACGAATTATTGTTCTGTACAGTCAATCTCGGCGTCGGTCGGGTAGTGATCGATTCCCGCTACCAGATCGAGCAGTTGGCGTCGGCGAGTGGCCGCAAGCAGCGAGTGCTGGTTGGGGTGACACGCCGCGGCGAGGGCGTCGGATTCGGCTTCGACACGCACGAGGCCACCGAGGGGTACAGCGCCGTATTGGATTGTCCGAGACTGGATCTGGTGGGCCTGTACAGCGAGATCGGGCCTGACGAGCCCCACTTCCTCAGCTATCCGGCGGCCATTGGCGACATGCTGGCCGAGATGGCGCAGATCCGCCGCGACCACGGTGCGGTACTGACCCGGATCGGGTTGGGCGGGCACGGTTTCACCTTCGGCGATCTTGCCGAAGTTACGACCTCGGTCGAGGAGACGCTCGATGATGTGTGCGCGACCCTGCGGTTCCCGCGGCCCGTGGTCACCGTGTTGGCCGAACCGGCTCAGGGCAGGGCAGGGGAGTCACGGGGCAGGACCTTGGGATCGGCCAGCCGGTAGTGCTTGCCCCGGTGGATCACCCCGGCCGCGTGGGCGGCTTCGACGTTGCGCACCCAATTCGGATTGCGCACCTGACTTGCGGCCCACGTGTTCGATGATCGCCAGGTAGGGCAGATACGGTGCCCACATCCGCTGGATCGGATCGGTCACGTACCTGTCGAACCGAGCCCCCTGCGTATCGCACTTGGACTCAATAGTGTCGAGATCCGTTCTGCCACTGCTGTAATTACAGCAGCAATGCTGCTCGCCAGCGTGTCCCCGCCCTCTTGCGCCGGCTGTGTTCAAGCATGAGCCGACGAGTCGGCCAGGGCTTCTTGGCGGAGTGTTCATGTTGGGAGCGTCAAAACTTTTGACGGTCTGCCTCTGGTGTTGTAAGTGATGCCCAACCTGCGTGGTCGGGGCCAAGATGTGCCCGGTACCGTGCTATCGACGTTTGACGCCCCCATAGCCCAATTGGCAGAGGCAGCGGACTTAAAATCCGCCAAGTGTCGGTTCGAGTCCGACTGGGGGCACAGGGAACGTGCAGGTAGAGGCGTTTTTCGTCTCGAACAGATGAGCGGTTGCCCACACTTTCGGCCGTCGCGTCAGCACCGCGTCAGCAGTCAGTTGACTTAAGTCGACCGACGCTGACACGGGCAACACCAGCGCACGGCGCACCGTCGTCACGTGCCGGACGGCGCGACCGACCAAACCGGGCCGGAAACGGCCGCTGCGGACAAAGCAGCGGCTCTTTGATCGCGAAACACGAATTCAGCCTCTCGACGGTGCCCAGCGCCCTACGGCAGCTAATAGATCGGGCAGAGCAATTCCGCTGCTAATAGACGCTTTACCTGCCTATATTCCTGCCCAAAACTATTGCGTAGCAAAGATTCCCTTGCATACCGTGAAGTTGCGGCAAGGTGCCGCCTATGAACAGAACAGGAGGACTGATGCTTTACACCGAGATACCCACTCGCCTGCTTGTGGATGCAGGAAACGTGCTGCCGAACCTCGGCTACCAATTCGAGCAGATGGATTTCAGCGGAAGGTTGGAAATTACTGAAGATCAGATGCTCAGGTTGCTGCCGCTGATCAAGTGGCTCGAGTACATCGAAACGTCATGGAACGCCGAACGGGAGATCGACCAATGACAGTGTGGGAAGAGGTCGTCGTTCCGCGCGGTGCGTACATCAGCTGGGGGCAAGAAGTCGGGCAGCACGTCACCGGCAGGGTGTTGGAGTACGGCATCGACACCGGGCAGGACTTCAACGGTAAGACGTGCCCGTCGATCACCATCGAGCTCGCCGAGCCTGCGGATTCGATCAGTAGCAAGGGTCGGACCACGCATGATGAGGGGGAGGTGGTTCAACTCGATGTTGCTCAAGAGTCTCTGAAGCGGGCACTTCGTGCGGCGGACCCGTCACCAGGTGATTTGGTGAAGATCACGCTCGAAAGGCTCGTCAGACGACCAAACGGCATCGGTAAGGAGTTCGGTATCAAGATCGCTCGTCAAGCGGCCATCGTTGAGGTTGTGGATCTTGACGGCGAGGAGCCGATGTTCTAGCCATGTAAGTCAACTGCCAGAACGGTTTTCGGCGACAAGCCGAACTAGGGTCCGATTCCCTAGCTGGCACCACATGCCGTTAATGACGGTGCGCTGCTTGACAACTCCATAGCACCCCCTGGTCATAGTTGCACCCCGAATAGCACTTGACCGCCAGGTACGAGGACGAAACACCTAGCGGTCAAGTCAGCGAACCGGTGAACTGGTGTGCCGGTGAGCACTTTCCGGCCTGCCGTTGAGTGGAGGGCGATTCCACTGTTCACGGTTGGATGCGGCGCGCACCACGGTCCTTCTCGAACAACCGTGCGCGGCCCGTCTAGATACGCCTGTCGCGGCTTATCTGCACGATGCGGTCAGTCGGATCATCTACTGTTGCTTGACGACCGTGATACCTGCCACCCTCGCTCGGTGGCGCGTTTTCCCGGCCTTTTGGGACCAGACCCGACCCCCAGCTGTATTCGGATGCCTCATCGTCGAGCTGGTCCATGTCCAGCGGGCCACGGGTGTTGTAGTCAGACAGTCCCGGCATCTTACGAGCCTTCCTGAAGGCGAGGATCTACTTGCACCGAGTCGTCGTCAGCATTCGAGCCGGCAAGCGTGGCACCGGCCTGTGCGACGGCCACGAGCACGTCAGCCAGATTGACCGCAAGCCATTGGGCCGCTGTGAGCGGCGATTCCCGATTCATTAGCGCGGGATGGCCGGCACGTCGTAGCTGCCGGTTGCCTTGAGTTGGTACACCGCTGCTGCTCCACGGTGGCGAGTGCCGACACCGAACGCACGGGTGTAGAAACTTTCGGTCAAGGGATACGTGGCGTTGCTGCCGGGGAGCTGTCGCAGGCCGCGATAGGTGGCGTTGGTGTGCTCGCGCACGCCAATGGGGTTGGTGGTGCTACGTGGGCCGCTGGATGCGACAACGGCGAAATAGCCTGCTGGGACGTACTGGGTCTCCACGATCCAGACCGGACCCCATTTGCCTACTGTTGGTAGGCCGAACACTTCGCCGGGTGGCAGATTGCCGACCAGCTCACCGGCTCCCTGCAGGATGAAGCTGGGTTGATTGGTGGCGGGCAGGAAGTCCCACTTGCTGGTCTGGTCGTTGTTGTTCTCGACGTTGGCCCTAAAGCTCTGGATTACTTCGCTTTCGCGTTCGTTGACCAGGGCGATGAGCTGCTGGTTGGAGTCGACCAAGCCGTAACCGTGCTCGCGAATGTTCTTGACGGCTTCCAGCAGGTCGCCGGAGTCGATATCCACGGCGCCGGTTGTGCGGTAGTGGCTGTGATTTCCGTCGAAGGTGCGGCCCAGGTACGGTGGTGGAACCATGCCGTCCGCCGACCACAAGCCGTAGGCTCCGATTCCTTGGCCGTTGTCCTCCGGTTCCGGCGAGAACAACCGCTGGAGAATGGTTCCTGTGACGAGCCGGTTGTCGCTGTTCATCGCGCCGTCGTGTACGGCACGCACCTGTCGTGAGTCCATGTCTCGCAACGCCTTCCAGGTGAAGCGGGCGGCCCGGTCGTAGTCCTCGAAGGTGTAGCCAAGTAACACGTGTTCTGTCGGCGGTCGAAGACCTTCGGGCTCGCCGAACTCAGAGGACCGCTCGAAGCTTTGTTCGTTGAGTCCCTGGCTGATCGCGTCGGCACTGCTGGTGTGCCAGTAGGAAATCAGGTCCACAATCGCACTGCGATGGGTGTTCCATTCCGCAAGCGCGGTCTGCATTTCGAGCCAGATGGTGTTGAGATCGACGTTGTCGACGGTCTGCGTCACGCGGGGAAGTGCATCGCCTTCCGTGAGGTAGCCGCCTTCGGCGCCGTACGGTGCCAGATTCCAGAGTGACTGAAGGTCAAAGGAAGACGAAGCTTCGGCAACAAGTGCCTCAGCAGTGCGTGGAGTGGTGAGAGTGGTCATTTCGTTGTCTCCGTATAGGTTTCACGTGGTGACCGTCATACCTTGCGGGCCGGGAACTGAAAGGTGTGCCAACCCGCAAGGTAGCGGTGCGGTGCTGGCAGCTTCGCTGCTTCGCGGCGTCACCAGTTGACCTCGGGGAGACTTACAGGGCTTTCACCATGCCCGTGAATACCTATATACCCCATCGGAGTTGGCCGCGCATCACGTCGTTGACGTGCGGACACGCGGGCTGGCGTGGGCTATCATGGGCTCCAGCGGCCATGTGCTGCAGTCACTTTCGTAAACCAATGGAGTCATCGACGGCTACGCCGTCTCTAAGGCCGAGAGCGCAATACAGCCATGACACGAACCGCGTCGTTCCCGAAGTTTCTGGACTTACACGACGCCGCACGCTACCTGAACAGCCTTGGGTTCACGTCGGCCACGGTGGAGACGGTCAAGTACCACGCCTATATCACGGGCAAGCTGTCTCGTCCGAAGATCGTAGGCCGCAAGGGCTATTGGATCCGTGAAGCTCTGGACGCCTTGATTGAGGCCCTGTGATGCCGAACTACCCTGTTGTACCGCTGTTTTCGTTGCAACTAAGCGGCGAAGGTCAAGGCCGGTTCACGGTTCGCTGCCCGCACTGCAACATGCTTCACAGTCACCGCTGGTACGGCAACCACGTGTGTTTCGACGCCTCTGCGTCGTGTGGTGTCGGTAAGGACGTGCGCATGTACCGCGTGGACCTACGTGCGGCTCTTGCCGTGAAACAGACCAAACGCAATGTGTCCGAACCGCACATTGTGAACCGCGCTAGTGGTGAACACCGAGACGACAACGCAATAAGTGACGTTCCGCTTCTGTGGGAGGAATGATGACCGACAACGATTTTGACCTTGACGACGAATTCGACCCTGACCTTGAGGGCCGTGTCAGTGCTGCACTGCGGGCCGGTGCCGTCAAGTCCGGCATACCGTGGCAACCATTTACCGACGCGCAGAAGCGTGAGGCCAACGCATACGCGGAAGCTATGGCGGCAGTGGCGGCGATCCACATCTGTGGTGCGCTGGACAAGAACGGCGACTACTGCGAGCTCAAGGTCTTCGACACTCACGACCAGGCAAACCCCGCCACCGGCAAACTGGTGCCGCAGGGGGACATGATCCTTCAGATGTTGGCTGCAGACCGGTTCAAGCAGTACCAGAAAGACTGCTCTGTGGAAGACGAACTGTTGCTGGATGTTCGGCGTTCACCGGGCTACATAGAAAGTGACCCTCTGACGGCTACGCGGCTGTATGTGCTGACCTACCGCACCAAGCACGCGGTGGCCCTAGAGACGCCGTATGACTGGCAGGGCTATTTGGGGGAGGCTCTGGGCAGCCTCTACAAGTGCGATGTTCACCTGTTGGACCGCTGCTACGACCATCAGGCAACCCCTGCACTGATGACACTGGTGTACAAGCGCGGAGAGTACGTGTTTGCGTGGAAGGTCTGCGACGAGTGCCTGGATGCCCTAAGTTGGGTGCGCTACGGACACCCGAACTATGCTGGGCCGCTGCATAAATGGATCGATAAGGGCAAGCGCGTTCCGCGTGTGGAGTGGTGATGTTCGAGCGGGAACGTATTGTGCAGCTACGCAATCAGGGTTACTGCACCGCTGCTATCACGGTGCGCCTGGATGTGCCCGGTGATTATGTGCGGCAAGTGGTAGCCAAGGAGGCTGCCCGACAAGCGGTAAGGAACCTGCGGCCCGAAGTGGCTCGTCGTATACGACGCGAGAAGGCCGAAGACAAGCGTGACAAGGCTTTGCAGCTGCTGCGGGAAGCCGATACGGTCCTGCGAACATATTGATTTGGTCCCGGATAGCTCAGTCAGCGTGCCAGGTGCCGCAACCGTTTGTCATGAAGACAAGTCGGTGGTCGCTGTCGATTTCTCCGCTGATGGCGCTTACGTCACCGTCAGGCTGAATGTTGACGGTGACCTTCTCGCCGGGGGCTGCGGAGCCACGGTCGAGTATCAGGCCAGGCCGATAGCGGGCCACGGATCGGATCGACCACTGACAGTTGCCGGTGGCGGTCGCCTCGTACACGCCCCAGTTCTTGCCATCAACGCCACCGAGGTTGAAGGTGCCGTTGCCCATCATCACGGAATGGTCGTCTGGATCCGGCGCAGTTGTCGAGTCGTCATCGCTGGTCGCAACCAGGACGGCCACGCAGGCCCCCAGCGCAAAGAAGGCGAAGATCAGGACGGCCGCAAAGCCAAGTAACCCTTTCAGCATGTACGTTGCCTAGCCGTCACACGACCCTCCAATCGGGGATTTCCAATTCGGTGCAGCCCCAACGACCCGTCCCGACCGATTTGCGGGCGGTCCCGAGGGGCCAAGTTCGAATATCCTAAATTGGGATATTGCCGGTGGTAAGGTGCGCTGGCCGGGTGGAGAAGTCGCTCTACTCGGAGCAGTACCAGCAGCTGTGTGCTTTGCTGCGGGAATTGCGCCGGGGAGCGGGGCTGACCCAGGTGGAAGTAGCCAAGCGGCTCGATGTTCCTCAGTCGTTCGTCAGTAAGTACGAATCGGGGGAGCGGCGGCTGGATGTGATCGAACTTCGGCACGTGGCCGAGGCGATCGGTACCACCCTGGAGATCGTGGTTTCCCGTCTGGCCTGACAAATGTTCTCCCCCACGCCCACCGGGGTCAGTGCTATCCGATAGCTCGGTGGAACGGCCCGGGATTGTCGACAAGGCTTAAGCGCTGGTTCCCGCGCTGGGGGGCTACGCACGTTGGCTGCGGTTTTGGTGGGTGTAGTTCGGAGAAGAGCAAAGCAGCTCCCCGCTTCGCGGTCCGCGTCCATTGGCGGCCGTAATCACCGTTCGTCCGTACAGGAATCTGCCAAACTTTCGCCCTCCACAGCGCCTGCATTGTCGGTTTTCGGTGATGTAGACGCTGTATTGCGTTGAAGGGCAATAGCTTCCGGGCCGCGAAAGGGTCGGGACGGGTCGGCGCGGGGCTAGAATTTGGGGTGCAATCCCAAACACGAAGGGCCGCAACCAAACATGAATTACTTGGACCCTCTGGACGTTCCCGACCTCAACGAAGAACGCCTGTTTCTCTTCATGCGTGACGAACTCGGCCTTCCTGTCAAGGAAGGGTTCATTCACCAGGAGATCATCCAGCGCGAGATCGTGCCCACCGTCATCGCGGGCAAGCTGTTCTTCACTCGCCGTGACGCGTTGCAGTGGCTGCAGCGTCAGCGCCGCAAATCGCGCATCGCCGCCAACCTGAAGCGGCGCGAACGCGCCAAGCGTGACATCGAGGAGGCCACTCAAGAGCTGGCGCAACTGGACTCGTAAAACCTGATCACAAAAGGCGGTGAAGCCTAGTCAATAAACACAACGTGACCCGCTCACTTTTGACGGGAGAGAACGGATCACGTTGCAACGGAAGTGAACACGATTATGCCAGACTCTAACGCCGGTGTCGGCCCCAGCAGTGATGTGAGTCAATCTGCCGCTGAGGGTGTTGCGCCGCGGTCCAAACCATTCAGCACCAGCGATCATGCAGGACAAGTACGCCTGTCGCACTTTCTGGCCCGGTACTTCGACGGGCACCTGATCTATGTCAACAACACTCCGACCGGCTGGTTCTACTGGACCGGGACACATTGGCAGGAAGACGACATCGGCAGAAGTGTGGAGGCGGTCAAGGCCACCTTGAAACGCGCGGGAATCCGGGCGGTCGAGTTGCAGGCCACCGATCCCCAGCGAGCCGACAAGCTGCTGGTCGACGTGAAGAAATGCTGGAGCACCGCCAGCGGTGTGGCCGGTGTGCTGAAGATGGCCGAAAGCAATCCGGTGTTCGCGCGCTCGGTGCAGAAACTGGACGCAGACCCTTACCTGCTGAACATGCCCAACGGCACGCTTGATCTGCGTACCCTGCAGGTCAAGGACCATGATCCGGCAGACCTGCTCACCCGAATCACGCTCGGACGCTACTTCGGCGACCGGCGAGACAGCATCGGCCCGGTGTGGGACGCCCACCTTGACCGCATTCTGCCCGAACCGGTGCGCCGGTACTTGCTGCGGGTGTTCGGCAAAGGAGCACTGATCGGCACGCTGCCGGAACCGAACATGCTCGCGGTGCTGCACGGCCCGAAAGGCCGAAACGGCAAGAGCAAGACCTACGAGGCCATCATCACCGCCCTGGGCGGTCTCAACGGATACGGCTATCAAGCGAACTCCGAACTGCTGCTGGAGCAGAAAGGATCACCGCACCCGACACGGCTGTTTTCGTTGCGCGGCAGACGGTTCGTCGTCACCGCCGAGATCAACGAGGGACGCAAGCTCAACGCCGCACTGATGAAGGAACTGACCGGCAACCAATTCATTAACGCCCGCGCTATGCACAAGAACGAGGTCCAGCTGCCGGTGACGTGGCTGCTGGTCATGGTGACCAACAACCTGCCGCAAGTGGACTCCAACGACATGGGCGTGTGGAAGCGCATGAAGACCATCCCGTTCATGGTCGAGTTGGCCGAGAAGGACCAAGACGATCAGCTGGCCGCCAAGCTGGCAACGCAGCGTGAGGCAGACGGCATCCTCACCAGCCTGGTGCAGGGATACCGCGACGCCGTTCGCAATGGGCTGGGAGAGCCCGAAGAGGTCCGTGTGGCGACCACGCGCTACCGGATGACCAACAACAAGGCGGGCAGGTTCATCGATGAACGCTGCCTTGTCGGCGCGGAAGCCGCTGCCGCAGTGGAAGACCGCGGCGCACATTATCCGACGTCAACGGAAATCGTCGACGCCTACGTCAAGTGGTTCTACGGCGAGCATCCAGCAGCCTCTGCGATGCCTTTGGGGCCGAAACAATTCAGTCAGGCGTTGAAGGGCCTTGGTTTCGAGCGCAAACAGGGTCTGCCGGACAAGACCTGGCGGTGGGGAAACTTGGTTCTGCGGCAGGAGGAAGAAGATGTCTGACCTGGGATTTCGTGCCGTCACGGTTTGCACCACTTCGCGCCTATTCTCCCGATTTGCTTATAGGCATTTCAGAGAATAGGCCGCAAGTGGTGACAAGTGGTGAAAACCCTCTGACCTGCAGAAACGCTGCAGGAGAGAATTGCGATCGGGAGTAAACAGCATGAGTACCAACGACGACGGCATCATCGACGCCGAAATCGTCGACGACGACCGCCTTCCGGCAGTGATCGAGCGGGCATCAAACTCCGAACCCATCGAACTGCCCAATCGGCAAGACTCATTGCTGGCTGGAAATCCGGACAGACGATGCGTGGCAACCAACTCCAGAGGAGAACGGTGCCGCAAGTTCGCCATATACGGAGCAACGGTGTGCCGCACCCACGGTGGAGCGACGAAGAAGGTCAAGGAGGCCGCACGCATCCGCGTCGAGAACGCCTCAAACCGCCTGATGGGAAAGCTGATCGAGTTCGCCTTTGACGACACCAAGCCGCCAGACGTGCAACTGAAGGCCATCCAAAACAGTCTCGACCGAGCCGGTCTGAAGCCTCCCGCTGAAGTTGTTCTGTCCCAAGGCGAAACGAAGCCCTACGAGCAGGTCTTCGACAGCATCGGCGGTACACCGCCGGGCGAATCACTGGATACCAATATCGGTAACGGTGCAGCCAGCCATATCGCCGAATCTTCTCCCCAAGGCGACTTTTCCGCGCCAAGCCAACCACCACCGACCCACACCCAACCAACACCCAAGCCGCAGCCAGCGCGGGAAAACCCCGGATGGCCAGAAGGCCAGGACGGCGGACAGTCTTCGCACGGCGGACCGCTGGAACAGGCCGACAGCCACCAGGACGACCGCGAGCGTGACGCACAGCCACGCCACGAGGCACGCTCACGCCGCACAGACCACGACGGCCCACGCCCACCGGCTCGCACTCTGCACATCACTGGTGACGCCGCCATGCATGTAGCTGCAGAACTGACCCGAGAGCAACGAGCCATCGAGAGCCCGCACAAGCGGTATCCACGGCCATAGAGGCAGTGGAGCCGTCAAGTGATATTTGCCCAGGTCAGACATTGTAGCCACCGTTGTGCCAGTCGGCTAGAAGTTAAGGCGTAAGGCGCAACCGAGCGGTTACGCCCCGACGAGAGGACACGACATGCCGACGAAGGTAGAGAACCGAGAAGTAATGCAGCCGTTGATGTTTGGCTATACACGAGTGAGCACAGATGAGCAGGCGATGAGTCGCAACGGTCTTGACGCGCAACGTGACGTTATCGATAGTCAGGCGGCACGGCGCGGCTGGACTGTGGAGCATTTCGCCGACGAAGGCGTATCGGGTAAAGCCATCGGTCCCAAACTTCAGGAAGTGTTGCAACTTCTAGCGTCTGGGCAGGGTGACGGTTTGGTGGTTGCCAAGCTGGACCGCTTAAGCAGATCAATCGTCAACGCTTCCAACATCATCGAGTCAGCGCAGGCACAAGGATGGTCGCTGGTGGTCCTTGATCTCGGCGTGGACCTCACGACAGCAGCGGGCCGGATGCAAGCGATGATGCTGGTCAACTTCGCGCAGTATGAGCGCGAACTCATCTCGGAGCGTACGAAAGCCGCGCTGGCAGCCAAAAGGCGCAGAGGTGAGCGCATCGGACGGCCTAGAGCTGCATCGGCTTCGGTGGTTCGGCGTATTGTCCAAGACCGCAATGCCGGCTTGACCTACGACGCTATTGCTTCCGCTCTGACCGCAGACAACGTCCTATCGCCGCTAGGCAATCCGACTTGGCAACCAAGCACCGTTCGACGTATCTACACCAGCGCCACAGCTGAGGCGGTGTCGGCGTGAAGCGACACATCGAAGGCGTGGAGCAGCCTGACGCCGAGAAGACAGAACCTCAACCGAGCAAACCGCCAACCTGTGACGGTATGGCCGATCTGCCGGTCGCCGATGAGGAAGAGGGCGCCTCGTCCGCAGGGGAGGAAACTCGCTGATGGCTTACATTCGCGAACGCAGTACCGGCAAGCTGGATAAGTTCGGCAATCCCGTTGTGTCGTATCAGGTTGTCTGGCGTGAGCCCGTGCGGGATGAATTCGGAGCACCGACCGGCAAGCTCAAGCAAACCAGCGAGACCTTCCCGACCGAGCGCAAAGCCAAGGCGCACATGCGGAAAGTCGAGAACGATCTGGATACCGCCGCAGGCGTGAGCCCTAGCGCCGCAAAGGCAAAGGCCAATACCGCGCTGGGAACCTACGCCCGGCAATACCTGGACAGCCTTGTCGGCACTATCGACTCCAACACCATCGAAGGCTACGAGAAGATCTACCGGACACACATTGCCCAGGTGTTCGGCGCTACGCCCGTGGCGGCGATCACCACGGCTGACGTTGCGCGCTTTCGTGCTGCTCTTCTACGGCCGCATGTCCGCCGTCACGGCAGGTCCAAGGCCACCACACCGCGAACCGGCTTGTCCGGGGAGCAGAAGCTTGTCACCCGCAGCCCTAAGACCGTGAAGCACATTGTCGGAACCCTCAAGCGCATCCTTGATGTGGCGCAGGACGATCAGGCCATACCGGCTAACCCTGTGGTGTCCGGTCGTCGCCGCACCACCAAGCGCAGCGGCACGCCGTTCAAGCACCGACCGCTGTCGGCCAACCAGGTAGCGGCGGTATTCGATTGGATCGCCACCGAGCATGTGATGGTTCGCGGGGAAGGCAACTCTTCCGGACCGAAGGGCAGCACCTATGTCCGGCAGGCTAATCCGGTGTACGCGCTGGCCGTGCTGTTCGCCGCCCACACCGGCGTGCGGGCTTCCGAACTGCAGGGTCTGCAGGTGCAAGACGTGACCCTTTCCGACATACCGGGAACGGTCGGCAGCATTCGTATCCAGCGCACCGCCATGCGCAAACAGGGGCAGTGGATCTACGGCACACCGAAAAGCGATGCATCAAGTGACCGGGTGGTGCCGCTTGCACCGTGGCTGGCCGACGAGCTGCGGGACTACCTCACCGACGTTCACCCGTTCGGCAGCAAGGCTGGAAACGCCAGCAAGCACCACCCCAACGCTCCTCTGTTCCCGGGTCGGCGGAATCGCTATGTGTTCGATTGGGCTAAGCCGGTGTGCGCCGCGAGCCTGTACGAGCACTATTTGCAGCCCGCTTGCCGTGCGCTTGCGCTCGGTAACGTTCGTTTCCACGACCTGCGCCACACGTTCGCGACCATGAACCTGAGCGCGGGCGAGCACTACATGCAGGTGAGCAAGTGGCTAGGCCACTCAACGTTCGTGCTCACCCTGACCACGTACGCGGACTACATCAACGAGGACGAAATGGCCGCACCGAAAGTGGGCCGGGGAACTCCAACGGCTGGCAACGTCATCGCCCTCCAAAAACCAGTTAGCAATATGGCGTAACGCGAGAACGAGTTTCAGGAATGTGGCGCCCCGCCGCGTGGACAATAGACGGGTTACTAGCCGCGTCATACGATCGCGCATGTGATCACGCGGCAGACGGTCGATAAGACTCGGTTCAACCCGAACATGGGAGAACTGCCTTATAACCTGCGACAAAGCGACTTCGAGGCTGCGATGCAGGATGTCTACGATTTCTTCTACGACGTCAACACCAACCTAGTGGGGCGCAACTTGTCGCGGCTGGACGACATGATGCGACCGGCGGCGGTCTCGGGGCTCATTTCTGACATGTTGAGCGAAGCCATGGCAAAACATTCGCGTTCATTGACAGTGAATCAACACTTCAACGGGCATCCAGATCTTGTCGTGAGGGGCCGGTACCCTAATGACGCAGTCAAAGCAGGCGAAGACGGCGTTGAGATCAAGTCAACCCGGAAGCGCGGTGGTGCAGTCGACACCCACGGCGGTCGGCGCCAGTGGATGTGCGTGTTCGTGTACGAAGTTGATGACGTGACGGAACCGGCAATCGATCGTGCGCCGCTGATCTTTCGAGAGATCTACCTCGGGCACGTAGACCTTGAGGACTTTAGGTCGAATAGACGGAATACGGATGTCGGGACTCGCACAGCGACGCTTGATCGCGCTGGAATCGCTAAGCTGCGCGAGAACTGGGTGTACCTCGATCCCGCAGCTTAAAACCAGCGCAACTCATCACCAAGCGCTTCTCCGAGGCTCTGCGCCAAGAGTGGCGGTACAGCGTTTCCTACCTGCAGGCGTTGACTGGTTACAGGTCCGATGAAGTGGTAGCGGTCCGGAAAGGACTGCAGACGCGCACCCTCTCGCGTTGTCAGGCCGCGATGCTGGGTCGGATGGATGCAGCGTGTGCCTGATGGCTTGCCCAAATTCTGCGTGACAGCGACAGCGGGAAGCCACGACGCAAGGCGGCTATACGAGTTATGAAATCCGCCAGTCGGCTGGTACCTCGGCGGAATGGACCGGCGATTGCCGCCGTCGGGAATGTACGAAATCGCCTTCACCAGGTAGTCCGGGTGCTTACTGACAGTATGACCTTGAAGGTATCGGCTCTGCCGACGCATGTCCTTTTGGTAGGGCGTGTACGGCTCTTGGCCGTATTCCGTCGTGCCCTCAGCCGCGCTCAGCTGCGGCAAATCGCCTATCGCGTCGTCAACCGATACGAACGTATTGACATCATGGGTGACAGGCGGACCCTGGAAAATTCCACGGCTCTTGTGTCCGACGAAGACCACCCGCCGCCGAAGTTGAGGGACACCGTGTTCAGCAGCGGTCAGGATCATGAACCTGACCTGATAGCCGAGGGCTTTGAAGCTTTCCGCGACCTCTTGCTCAAAGCTCATGTCTTTGAGGCCAAGTACGTTTTCGATGACGAAACCATCGGGATTGATGCCCTTTACGATCCGCCGAAACTCTAGGAAGAGTACATTTCGCGGGTCCTGCCGGTTACGTTTGCCTACCGTGCTGTAACCCTGGCACGGTGGCCCACCGACGATCCAATCTGGCTTCTGCGGTAGCCGGCGTTTCAGTTCGGCAACCGTCAGCTTACGGATGTCGCTGTGGATGACCGGGTGGTCGGGCATGTTGTGCTGATAAGTCTCTATCGCGTCCACCCAGTGATCGGACGCGAGCAGGCACTGCATCCCCGCCTGCTGCAGACCCCATGAGAGCCCTCCGGCCCCGGCGAACAGGTCGACAAACGTCTCCACCATGGCGATGAGATTATTGGACGGACAGGTGTGAGGCGTGCAGGCGCGCCGTACATACTTCGCACATATGTTCGATCATGGTCAGAGGATAACTTCGACAGGTGACAAGTTCGTCATGGGCCACAAACAGTGGCGTCCGTGCGTCAATGCTGGCAAACCGCTCGCGAGACACCCGGCCCGAGGTGGCGTTGCGGCGAGAACTTCACCGTCTTGGGCTTCGGTACCGCGTGAATACGAGACCCATTCCGCAAATCCGCCGCACGGCTGACGTAGTGTTCCCGCGTCGTAAGGTCGCCGTTTTTCTCGACGGCTGTTTCTGGCACGGCTGCCCTGACCATTACACGGCCCCGCGAGCAAACGCGACATTTTGGCGGGAGAAGCTTCGGCGCAACGTCGCGCGAGACAGGCAGGTTGACGAGGTGCTCGTAGAGGCCGGATGGCGTGTGCTTCGCGTCTGGGAGCATGAATCCCCTGCGCCTGCTGCCGCGCGCATCGCGCAGATTGTGCGCGAGCGCCCGCCGCGCTAACTGTGTAACATTCGGCCGCGTCAGCACCGTGTCAGCAGACGGTCGGCAACTTGCCGACGAGGGCAAACAGATGCCACAGCCGCTAATGGATCGCTCATGGCGTTTCTGCATGGTTTGAAATGGGCTTTTGCAGCCGCTAATGGATCGCGGCGCGGTAATGCAGCTACCGCACGAAGGCCGGAAGGTGCGACTTAAAATCCGCACAGTGTCGGTTCGAGTCCGACTGGGGGCACTTCGAAAGTGCTGGTAGAGGCGAATTTTGACCGCTGGAAGCAGGCTCGTTCGACCCATTTCGGCCGCCGTGACAGCAGCGCGGCAGCGAAACGGCACATTGGCACTAATCGGAAAATGCGCACTTCGAGAAGGTGTGTGGTTCTGTCACGGCAGTTGTGTCGGTGCCATCAGGCACCATGATCGCCGTGAACGATGAGACTTGGGCCGGTCGCCGCATGTTGGATGAAAGGACACGGCGGATCGCGTACCGGGTCCGGTTTGGCAGGCTCGCAGGGACGTATGACGATGCTCCACCAGAATGACGACCTCCAGATTCGGCACAACATGCTGGCTGATCGGATTGAGGCATGCACCAAATGCAAGGGCATGAACAAGAAAGGTAGGACTCAAGCTTCGCCGGGATTCACACCCCTGAACCCGGGGCAGTCCCCAACGAAAGGCTGAGCAATGATAGGAACGCGATTTAAGACCGTTGCGGCTACGTTGGCTGTTTTCGTTGGTGGCTCTGCGGGTCTCGCTACACAAGCACCGGCCGATCCGATGCCCCCCTGCGGTTACTACAGCAATCTGCCGTGGTCGCAGTGCAACAAAATCTCCCCGTTTCAGCGCTATCCGGGTCAATATGATCCGACCGGGCGCACACCCGGCATGATGGGACCAGGTGGATACGTACCGATTCAAGGCGGTCGATAGACGACGGCGCCCCTACGATCAGTTGGTATGACCACCAAGCCCGCTCTGCTGTTGGTGTTCGCCGCACTGGCCACCGCTGCCCCGATCGTCGCGTCTGCGCCGGCCTCAGCTGCCCCGTGCCCCGATGTCGCGGTGGTGTTCGCTCGCGGCACCAATGAGCCGCCCGGTCTCGGTAGCGTCGGCGGTCCGTTTGTCGACGATCTGCGTGCGCGGGTCGCTCCGCACACAGTCGAGGGAACAGCCGTCGACTACCCGGCTAGCAATGACTTCGGCACCAGCCCGCCTGCCGGCGCCGACGCGGCGCGGTCACTCATCGAGTCCACCGTGACCAACTGCCCGAACACGAAGATGGTGCTCGGTGGCTACTCGCAGGGTGCGGCGGTCATCGAACTGGCCACCAACGAGATGTCTCCGCAGATCGCTGATCACGTGGCGGCCAGCGCACTGTTCGGTACACCGCGCACCAGCTTCTCGGGCACGCTTGCTGGGGGACCGCTGCCGGCGTTGGCGCCGCAGTACGCCGCCAACTCCATCGATCAGTGCAACCAGGATGACCCGATCTGTTGGGAAGGCGGCTGGGACATGGGCGCCCACGTGTCCTATGTGCAGTCCGGAAAGGTCGCGCAGTCAGCCGACTTCGTCGCTAGTCGGCTTTAGACGCACTGGCGTCATCGGGCGTCGGTGAATTCGGCATACTCCGGATGCTTGTCGATGTATTCGGCCACCATCCAGCAGGTCGGCACGATCCGTAGGCCGGCCGCACGCGTCGAACGCAAGGCTTCGCCGACGAGGATCGTCGCAAGTCCGCGACCTCGATACTGCGGCAGAACCTCGGTGTGCGGGAAGATGCGTCGGTCGTCGACGTCGTGGAAGTCGGCGCGGCCGACGGTATTGTCGTCGACGTCGATGGTGAACCGGTCAGGATGTTCTGTGACGGTCGTCTTTGCGCCGGTTCTGTCGAGCATCCACCCACGATAGCCGCGGGGCAAAATTCGACACCGAGACCTTGCCGGGGGTCAGCTCAGGGCTACCGGCCCACCTACCAGACGCGCACGTAGTCCACGAGCATGTCGGCAGGGTAGGTACCGCTACTGGGATCTTCGCCGCCGGATCCCGCGACTGCGAGGTTCAGCACGACGAACATCGTGTAGCCGGGCTGATTGAACGGCCAGTCCGGCAGTGAACTCGCGGGGACCTCGAAATAGGGCTTTGCGCCGTCGGTGTAGTCCTGCCAAAACCGCGCGCTGTTGCCATCCCATTGGGTGCGCCACGTGTGCCAGGCGTTGTCGACCGCGATGTTATGGGTCTCCCATTCGCCACCGTTCGACTTGGCATGCACGGTGGTCGCCGACGGCCACTTACCGTTGCCGTACCACTCGACGATGTCGAGTTCACCCTGCCCCAGGCTGCCCAGCCAGAAGGCCGGCCAAGCGCCCGCAGTCAGGCAGTTGAACTTGATTCGCGCCTCCCAGGTGTGGCCGGCACCGCCTTCCCACACGCTGGCCAGCTTGGCGCCGTAATAGGTGTCGCCGTCCTTCGTGGCTCGGATGACCAGATTGGACTTGCCGTCGATGAAGACGTTCTTGCGGTCGTCGCGGTACTGGCCGATACGGCCGGGCTGTTCCCAGTAGGTCGGGTCTTGGATGGTCTCGCGGGCCTTCGCGATGGTCCACTTCGAGGCATCCGGCGCCGAGCCGGCAGCCCCGTCGAATTCATCCACGAACACGTAGTTCATTGCGGCTTGCGGCGCTTTCGGCGCCGGAACAGGCGGCGTCAGGGGCTTGGTCGGGAAAGCTTGGGCAAGTGGGGTGGGCATAGCCGCCGCCACTACGCCGAGACCCGACAACATCATCAGTTTTCGACGATCCAAGTTGGCCATAGCTGATCACCTTAACCGGGGACCGTGCGCAGATACGGACCTCACGCTTGCCGGCCGGCAGTACGCGCAGGTCAGAGGGCCTTATTCAAAGAACGTTTGACGTTGCAGACGAAGTCTCGCCTGCCGGGTCAAAAGTTTTGACGCTCCGCAGGCACACCTGTCGATCAGTGCTCACGTCGGGAAATACGAGGCGACGCGATCGCTGAGTGCCGATCCTGCGTCGAGTTCACGCTCGAGCGGGCACCGCCACCAGGCCTCGGGACTGGGCCGAGGTGACCATCTCCGCCCACCGCAGCTCGACCCCCAGCATGACCACCATCGCCGTCACAGCAGCGGCGCCGGAGACGAGCCCGTCGACCCACGGAGCACCGAGCTGGCTCGCGGCCAGCAGGATCAGCACAGTGGTTGCTGCGAGTGCGACGCCCAGTCGGCGATGCCGTCCTGCCGGCGCGATATCGGCGGCCACATCGGTGGCGTGGGTCAAACCGGTCATGGAGTCCACCATGCCGCTGCCAGCTGAGGAAAGGTGAAGCGTCGGCTATGGATATCCGATGTTCTTTGCTGGCTGTGCTCGATGTGGAATCCGCAACTCGCTACCCGTGTGCCTATGGCCCCAGGACGTTGCTGGGATCGGTAGCGCTTACCGCGCCGTGTACTTGACGCACCGGCGATACCAGCGGGTTTGCCCGGTGCAAGGAGTGAACGAATGATCGAAGTTTCGCAGCGACTCGCGGTGGGATTGACGACAGCAATAATGTTGGCGGGCAGTGTCGTAGGGCTGGTGGGCGCGGGTATATCCCCTGCGATGCCGGACATCATCATTTCGTGCCAGCCCTGGTGCTTGTGATGTTCTGACAGGAGGCTGCCGATGGCTCAACAACTCACCCCGGCGGGGGTGGATCCAGCCTCGTGACGTGATCGCCCCGCCACTGATAGCGCACGCTGGTGCCGCTGGCGGGCGAACAGGCATTGCATGCACCGGGGACCTTGTAGTCGAGGACCACGGTGTCGTCAGTGGTCCTCGCGGTGTTCTCCCTCGACGGTCACCAGGGCTGTCGACAGGATGGCGCATGGATTGAAATCGAGCCTGCCAACGCCACAGGAAATCTCATCGACTACCTCCCTGGCAGCCAGGTGGCTGTGCCCGGCCGCGTTCGAGGCTAAGACCTGGAAACCCGATCGCCGCGATGAGTATGGTCCCTGCGGCGATCGGGTTTCGTCTCAGACGCAGTCGACGCAGATCTGTTGGCTACCCTGCTGCAGCGCCAGGCGGTTGCGGTGCTGCACCAGGAAACAGCTGGAGCAGGTGAACTCATCGGCCTGCTTCGGGATCACTCGCACGGTGAGTTCTTCGCCGCTGAGATCGGAGTCCGGCAGGTCAAAGGAATCGACCACCTCATCCTCATCGATCACCGCCGTGTCGGTGGCTACCCGTCGCTGGGTGGCGAGCTCCTCAAGTGACTCCTCGGTCGACTCGTCAGCATCCTTGCCCCGAGGTGCGTCGTAATCAGTTGCCATTGATGACCCTCCCTATCGAGACCTGTGCACGCAGAACGCCGACAAACCGTTTATTGTTCCCGGCTGGTTTCCGGCGCGAAGCATAGACGAAAAACCGGTGCACATTGTGGTTTGGCCGGTGTTTCGGTGTCGGTACTACGTTCGGGTTGAGCCGAATGGTGGCGTACGCAACAATCCGTCCAGCAGGCTGTCGCGTGTCATCGACGACTGCCGCGATCAACGATGCGCTGCTCGAACACGAGGTGATATTCTTCCTGGCCCCAGCGCCATCTGGACGATGACGGACAGCCGGCCTTCCGCGCGCTTACTCGGGGCGCTGACGCGACATCGAGGCGTTTTCCGGTAGCTCATCCGCGCTGGGTGGGCATGTCACACGGGCCGCCGTTCGGCGCGGGCTCGCCACCACGTGGCCGCGGACGCCGCGTTGATCATGGGCGGTACCGGCCATCCGCTGAGTCCGCCACAGGACAGCCCGCAGTTCATCGACAGCTGCACAGACAACGCCACCAACAACTACATCGTGCTCACCGGTTACTGCGGGCCCGAGTCGTGCACACCCACCGCCGTATCCACCCCCGAGCAGTTCATGCCGGTGTCGGGCACTATGCCGTTCGACGAGTCGGTCGCGCAGGGAACGGCGAACCTGAACCAGGCGATCACCGTACAGTCGGCCGGAACCCAGATCGTCGTCTTCGGCTACTTGCAAAGCGCACGCATCGCGTCGATCAAAAAGCGCAATCTGGCCCGTGCCGGATCCCGTTCTGGTGGTGCTGGATGCGCCGATGCGCGTGCTGGTGGAATCGGGCTACGACCGGACCGCGAACTCCGTAGAGACCGGTGTCAACTTCATCGTTGCGATCCCGACCGGGATTGACGACGGAGCGCAGGAAGTGGCCAACATCCGGCCGTTCGGCACCGCACCGGTCGATCAACGCAGTCCCTACGGTGTCGGGGGTCCGCCGGTCAACACGGGATCATTCAACTCCAACAGTGTTCCGGTGTCGGCAGCCGCCGTGTCGACACCGAATGTGGTGCCGACGCTCAAAACAGTATCGCCGGCTGCCCAGCCTGCCGTTCGGACATCGTGGGGGAGTCACAGGCTCTTCGCCTCAGTAGAACTCAACGGTGTCAACCAGATTGCGCATCGGCCTGCCGTCGAGGAGCCTGCCGGCGTTGTCGGCGAACAGATCGGCGATCAAGCGGTCCTCTGCTGAATTCAGCGCCGCGGTGTGCGGGCTGATGAGGACGTTCGGGTTGGCCCACAACGGGCTGCCGACAGGGAGTGGTTCGACCGCGAACACATCCAGCGCGGCGAAACCTACCTGGCCGTCACGCAGTGCCGCGATCAACGCCACCTCGTCGATCACGGTGCCCCGCCCGAGACTGACCAGAGTGAACCCGGGTTTGGCAGCCCGCAGCACATCCTCGCCCACGAGCTTGTCGGTCGCGGCGGTGCCAGGCAGGCTCACGACGATAGCGTCGACGCCGGTCGCCGCCTCCACGAGATCGTCTGGATGGACGATCTCGTCGACGCCGTCGACCGGCGTTCCGGAGCGGCTGGTGCCAATCACGTTGGCTCCCAATGCAGAGAGCTTGGCCGCGACGGCACGACCAATCGCGCCAAGCCCGACGAGTAGCACCCGCTGCTGGCTGAGCAACCCCATTTCCCAGCGGCTGGACCATTGTCGCTCGGCCTGCTGGGCCACCAGTTTCGGCAGCGTCTTGGCCCCGGCCAACAAGCCGAACAACGCGTACTCGGCCATCGGCTCGGCATGAACGCCGGCCGAGGTGGTGAACCGAATCCGGTTCAGATCGGCTTCGGTCAGTCGAGCAGCCTTTATCTGGGCACCACCGCCGGCAGCCATGGTGTGCACCCACAGCAGTCCGGGATTGTGTTCGGCGGTGCGTTTGAGTGCCGGCGGCGTCTCGTCGGGCACGCCGTAAAGCGCCTGTGCGGAGTCGACAAGTTCGTCGAATGCGCGTTGTTGGTCTGCGGTGCGGTGGAAGGCGGGATCGCCGGCGTGGTCACCAGCGAACCGCTGGGGAGGCAACAGCTTCTGGTCCCGGATGAAGTCGATACGGGGTTCGTGCCGGACGATCCGCTCGATCAGTTCCTCACTGACCGGGGTCGAGGCCACCACCCGAAGCCGGCTCGGCCTGGCGGTGGAAGGGTCGGTTGGTTCGATCATCGTGGTCCCCACTGCGTTTCTGGTATTGCGAACAGCATTCGGGTCTCGTACTGCACGCATGGCTGCAGCGACTACGCGAAGGGCACTGACCCGCGGTAGCCAACCGTAACCCACCAGTTGGCCGGAGATCGCCCGTGAACCCGAGTCACGACGATAGCGTGAGGTCCGTCTATCTTGATCGGAGGCAATATGCGAGTCACCCCCTCGCCGGGCCGCACCGCCACGCGGGCACCACGGCCCTTGCACCGACTCACGGCCGTCGTGGTGGCCGTGTTCGTCGGGCTGATCGGCATTGCACTGAGTTTCACTGCACCCGCCTGGGCGGCCGGGGAACACTACGTCATCGCCACCGACACCACCTTCGCGCCGTTCGAATTCCAGGACGCGCAGGGCAAATTGGTGGGCATCGACATGGACCTGATCCGGGAGATCGCCAAGGATCAAGGCTTCACCGTCGACATCAAGCCCCTGGGCTTCGACGCTGCGTTGCAGGCGGTACAGGCCAACCAGGCCGCCGGGGTGATCGCCGGAATGTCCATCACCGACGAACGCAAGAAGGTCTTCGACTTCTCCGATCCGTACTTCGAATCGGGTGTGCAGATGGCCGTGCTGAAGACCAACGACGACATCAAGTCCTACGCGGACCTGCGCGGCAAGCGCGTCGCGGTGAAGAACGGCACCGAGGGTGCTCAATTCGCGGCCTCCATCAAGGACAAGTACGGGTTCGACATCGTGTCGTTCGCCGACTCGTCGTCGATGTTCGACGAAGTGCGCACAGGCAATTCGGTGGCTGTCTTCGAGGACTACCCGGTGCTGAACTACGGGATTCAGCAGGGCAACGGGTTCAAAACCGTGACGCCCAAGGAGAGCGGATCGAGCTACGGGTTCGCGGTCAACAAGGGCCAGAACGCCGAGCTGCTCGCGAAATTCAATGCGGGCCTGAAGAACCTCAAGTCGTCGGGCCGTTACGACCAGATCCTCGAGACCTACCTCGGCAAGGGTACGACCGAGAACGACAACTCGTTCCTCGGCCTGCTCAAGAGCACCTTCCCGATCCTGATGGCCGGCTTGAAGATGACCATCATCCTGACGGTCATCTCGATCGCCATCGCGCTGGTGCTCGGTATCATCTTCGGGTTGTTGCGGGTATCGCGGTCGATATGGCTGCGTGCCATCGGCACCACATTCGTCGACATCTTCCGTGGCACACCGCTTCTGGTTCAGGCGTTCTTCATCTACTTCGGTATCCCGGCCGCACTGGGCTTCCAGATGACGGCGATGACGGCGGGCATCATCACGCTGTCGCTCAATGCTGGTGCGTACATGACCGAGATCGTGCGCGGCGGCATCCAGTCGGTGGACAGAGGTCAGATGGAGGCGGCCCGCAGCCTGGGCATCGGCTACCTGCCGACCATGCGGAAGGTGGTTCTGCCGCAAGCGATCCGGACGATGATCCCGTCCTATATCAACCAGTTCGTCATCACGTTGAAGGACACCTCGATCCTGTCGGTGATCGGTATCGCCGAGCTCACCCAAACCGGCCGGCTGATCATCGCTCGCAACTTCCAGTCGTTCAACATGTGGCTGATCATCGGCATCATCTACTTCATCGTGATCATGGCGCTCACAAAGCTCTCGGACCGACTCGAGAAGAGGCTTGTCAAATGACCCAGCTCGTCCCGGAATCGGCATCGGCCGAACCTGAAGGCGCCGTCAAGATCCGCGTCGAGGGACTCAAGAAGGCCTACGGCGACCTGGTGGTCCTCGACGGCATCAACACCACCATCAGTCAAGGTGAGGTGGTCTGTGTCATCGGCCCGTCCGGCTCGGGGAAGTCGACCTTTCTGCGGTGCCTCAACAAGCTCGAGGACATCACCGACGGCAAGGTCACGGTCGACGACTACGACCTGACCGATCCCAAGGTCGACCTCGACAAGGTGCGTCAGCACATCGGCATGGTGTTTCAGCACTTCAACTTGTTCCCGCACATGACGGTGATCCAGAACGTCACGCTGGCACCGCTTTTGACCAAGAAGATGAACAAGGCCACCGCCGAGAAGCGGGCCCTGGATCTGCTGAGGCAGGTGGGGCTGGCGGAGAAGGCAAACGTCAAGCCGGCCACGCTGTCCGGCGGGCAGAAACAACGCGTCGCCATTGCGAGAGCACTCGCGATGAACCCGTCGATCATGTTGTTCGACGAGGCCACCAGCGCGCTGGACCCCGAAATGGTCGGCGACGTACTCGAAGTGCTGCGCGCACTGGCCGCCGAGGGCATGACGATGGTGGTGGTCACTCACGAGATGGGCTTCGCGCGGGAGGTCGCGTCGCGGGTGATCTTCATGGCTGACGGGAACATCGTGGAAGACGACACGCCCGCCGAGGTCTTCGACAGCCCCAAACATCCACGGCTGCAGGAGTTTCTATCGAAGGTGCTGTGAGCGTCAGCCCTGTTCGACGACGTTGCCCTGACCGGAGTTGGCGATCTGTGGTTCACCCGAGTGGAAGGTGAGCCGATTCTCCATCCCGGAGACGCCGATGGTGTCGACGGCGTCGACGGTGATCGTGTTTTGGATACCCGACACCGTGATGGTGGTGCAGTGCCCGGTGATCGTCACGGTGTTCTGGATGCCTTGCACCGTCACGGAGCTGTCGTTGCACGCGATGGTGCGGTTCTGGTTGATCCCCGTCACGGCGACCGGCTGGCCGGGTGTCACCGGGCTCGACGAGGCGGTGGGCGGCGTGGGGCCGGCGGTCTGGGTGGTGTGCAGAGTCGTCTTGGCGGGGCCGCTCGTCGTCGTGCCGCTCGCCCCGGTGTTCTTCTCGCCGCCGAACATCAGGTAGGCCGCGACGCCACCGGCCACGAGAAGCGACGCCAGCACCGCTGACAGCACCAGAACACGTACCGAACTGGCTGAGCCTCGCTGCGGTGATGGATAGCCTGGGTACTGGCCGGGGTATTGGTTGCCGTAAGGCGGCGGAAACTGCTGAGCCGAAGTCCACGGCTGGGCACTCTGACCCGTTCCCAACTCCGACGCGGAGGCGGCGTCGGCGAGTGGGCGTTCCAGGTCCCGGATGCGGGCCTCGGGGTCGTCCTGCGGGTCCATGCGGTGATGCTCGCACACGTGGGATCGGGGGCGGGCGGTTGGTGGCGGACTATGTGAGGTGGATCACGATCAGCGAACATCTGCCCCATCCGGCGTCAGCTTCCCCAGCCGTAACATGGCGTGGACCGGCGCGGCCACCCGCCGTCGCCTGCAGATTTGAAAAGTTTGCTGGCGTGTCGGGGTGTGATTTATCGCTCATTTTTCCGGGGAATGGCAAGAAGTCATTTCGCCCCCCGTATTCCGCGATGTCAGGCAGGTGGTAGCCATTGGCAGCATCTTGGCAGGTAACTGGCGTGCAATGTATTGCTACCAAAACATAACGACGATGTAACGAAGAATTTTCTAAGCGCAGACTGAGAGATCGGCTCGGCAGTTGGCCGAGGCGTCGACTTCTTGATGAAGCGCGTGCATTTTCGTCGCTAGACTTGACCCAACCCGCGCCGTCCTGGCGCAGAGAGACCCCTGAATCTAGTGCCGGTGAAAGTCATGCCGGCGGAGGTGCCGATGACCATGGCAAAGAACTTCCTGCGCGCGATCAGCAATCTGGTTCATCGTGACGCCCCTGTCGCCGATGATGCCGCCGGCAGCGTCGTATTCGACGGCGTCCTCGACGACCTCGATGTCGCCGGTCTGGTGGAAGTCCGGCGTGGCCCCATCGGCGACATCGCCGTGGACGCTGACCGCGACACCATCGTGGTGACCAACCACGGCACGGACTGCCTCACCGTGATCAACCCCGACACTCTGCAGGTCGTGGGCTCGGTACGGCTCGGCGGTGAACCGTTCGCAGTCGTCGCTGCTGACGACCGTGCCTATGTCAGCGTCGCCACCGCTAGCCACGACGCGATCGCCGTCGTCGACGCCATCTCCGGTGCGGTGCTCGCCGAGTACCCGCTTGCGCTGAGCGTGACCGCATTGACGGTCAGCCCGGACGGCAAGCGGGTGTTCGCCGGACGCAGCGGCCATGACCGCATCGACGTCGCCGTCATCGACGTGACCGCCGAGCGGGTCGGCACCATCGACATCGCCGCGGGCGTGGGCATCAACCTCGACGCACTTCGGGTCGATGCCGCCGGTAAGCGGCTCTACGCCGCCACCTCGGGTCCGCGCGGCAGCCGCCTCGTCGTGATCAACACCGAAACTGCACAGGTCGAGTCCACCGTGTGGATCGGCGCCCCGGTCCGCGACATCGCGCTGGGTGCCGACGGAATCGCCTACGCACTGACGTCGGATCTGCAGTCCCGCGGTCAGGTGCACGTCGTCGACACTGCGGCGGGCACCGTTCTCGGGGCGATCGCTGTCGGCGGGGCGCCCACGCAGCTCGTGCTCAGCCCGGATTCCACGCGCGCCTACGTCGTCGACTACGACCGCGTCTGGGTGCTGTGCACGCTGACCAGCCAGATCATCGGCAGCGTCGAGGTCGGCGCCCAGCCCGCCGCGGTCGCTGTACGCGCCGACGGTAGCCAGGTCTTCATCGCCGACTACGCCGGTCACGTCAACGCGTTCGACGTGGCAGCCGAGCTGCCCGCGCTGTACTCACAGCTGACCTCGGCGCCGATGGCGCTGCGCGAGCTGGCCACCCGCGAGCCTGTCGCCGTCTAAAACTCCGCGACTTCGTTCCCGCGAGCAGACGTGAAGGTCCCTCGACACGCCGGTGTCGGGGGACCTTCACGTCTGCTCGCGAGGGAAGCTCGACAGGGCACGCTGGACGTCATGGTCACGAGGAGGACTTCCCACCCATGAATGCAATCGAACTGAACGACGGCACCCGCATCCCGCAGTTGGGATTCGGGGTGTTCAAGATCGAGCCCGACAGAACGGCGGCGGCGGTCAAGGTTGCGCTAGACGTCGGTTACCGCCACATCGATACCGCCGAGATGTACGGCAATGAGCGAGAAGTCGGTCAGGGGATCCGCGACGCAGGCCTGGACCGTCGCGAGGTGTTCGTCACCAGCAAGCTCAACAACGGTTTCCACCGGCCTGACGATGCCCGACGGGCGTTCGACAACACGCTGAGTGCGCTCGGGTCTGACTACGTCGACCTGTTCCTGATCCATTGGCCGCTGCCGATGCTGTATGACGGCGACTTCGTCTCGACCTGGCACGTACTGGAGGAATTCGCCAAGGACGGCCGCGCACGCAGCATCGGGGTATCGAACTTCCAGCCGGCACACCTGGAGCGGCTCGCGAGAGAATCCGACACCGTGCCGTCCGTCAACCAGGTCGAGGTTCATCCGTACTTCACCAACGAAGAGGTTCGCGCGTACGGGCGAGCCCACGGCATCACGACCGAGGCGTGGTCGCCGATCGCCAAAGGCCAGGTGCTCGACGATCCGGTTGTCATGAGGATCTCCGATACCGTGGGCCGGTGCCCGGCACAAGTCGTGCTGCGCTGGCATATCCAGCGCGGCGACATCGTATTTCCGAAATCAGTGTCGCCGGAACGGGTCAGATCCAACTTCGAGCTGTTCGACTTCGAGCTGACCGAATCCGACATGGATGCGATCTCGGCCCTCGACCGCGGAGAATCCGGAAGAACTGGCCCCAATCCCGATACCTTCGATCGAATCCCGTCGTGATTCATCGGGGACGGATTCGGTAGGGACAACTACCCGCGCCGGCAGCCGTGGGGCTGGTGAGCCGAGCCGGCCCGCTCAGCGTTGGCAGTTCAGGGAGACCGACACCGTCTGGCTGGTGACGACCTGCACCAGCATGCGGTTGTTGCCGTTGCTGTTGCCGCGGCCTGGGCCGGTGTAGGGCACCCATTGGGTGACCTGCTGCGGGTTGCGGACGCTGGTGACGACACACTGGTCGATCGGCGCCGTTCCGACGCGGTCGATGTTGACGGTGTAGCCCTGCGACTGCAGTCGGCTGATCACTTGCTGCGCCGTCTCGTCGGCTGAGGCGAGCCCGGCGGATGCGCACACCAGCCCGATCACAGCCGATGCCACCGCACCAAGGGCCCACGTCACTCGCATTGCCGCACCTCTCGTCTCAGTTACTTCACATCTTCCTCTCCGTACATCGTTTCGGGAACCCGGTTCGTTCCCGGAGACCACCCCGATAGCATCGCGCCCGTGGACAGCACCATGCAGAACCGGCCGTTGACCATCACGGCGATCTTGCGGCACGCCTGTAGCGCCAATGCCGACCGAACTGTCACCACAGCCACCGGCCAGGGCGGTTACCGAACCAGCACCTACCGGGAACTCGGCGAACAGGCCGCCCGGCTGGCGCACGCCCTGCGCAGCCTGGGCATCACGGGGGATGAGCGGGTCGGCACGTTCATGTGGAACAACACCGAACACCTGGCTGCCTATCTCGCGCTGCCGGCGATGGGGGCGGTGCTGCACACCCTCAACATCCGGTTGTCCCCGGAACAGATCGCCTACATCGCCAACGAAGCGCAGGACCGAGTGATCATGGCCGACGCGTCGCTGGTGCCACAGCTGGCACCCGTGTTGCCACTGCTAAAGACGGTGCACACCGTGATCGTATGTGGGAACGGTGATGTGAGCCCGCTGGCCGGGGTGGCGGTGGTGCGCTACGAGGAGCTGCTCGCTTCGCAGCCGGTCGAGTTCGATTGGCCCGACGTCGACGAAAACTCCGCGGCGGCAATGTGTTACACGAGTGGCACCACCGGCAACCCCAAGGGCGTCGTGTACAGCCACCGGTCGAGTTATCTGCATGCGTTATCCACCTGCACCGCCAATGCGCTCGATGTCAGTGCCGGTGATGTGGTGCTGCCGATCGTGCCGATGTTCCATGCCAATGCCTGGGGTTTGCCGTATGCGGCCCTGATGGCCGGAGCGGATCTGGTGATGCCGGACCGCTTCCTTGACGGCGTCTCGTTGATCGGGCTGATCGAATCGCTGCGGCCCACCCTGGCCGGCGCAGTCCCGACCATCTGGAACGATGTGATGCACTGCCTGGAAAAGACGCCCGGACACGATATTTCGTCGCTACGCCTGGTTGCCTGTGGCGGTTCGGCGGTACCTGTCTCGCTGATGCGCACTTTCCAAGAGCGCCACGGCGTCTACATCCAGCAGGCGTGGGGCATGACCGAGACCTCACCGCTGGCGACAGTCGCCAAACCACTGCCCGGAGTGTCCGACCAGCGGCACTGGGCGATGCGGGCGACCGCCGGCCGGGCCATGTGCGGTGTCGAGGTCCGCATCGTCGACGATGCCGGCAACCCAATGCCGAGCGACGGTAAAGCCGTGGGGGAGCTCGAAGTACGCGGACCATGGATTACCGGAAGTTACTACCAGGGGCGGGACGCGGAGAAGTTCGACACCGGCTGGCTGCGCACCGGCGATGTCGGCTGCATCGATGAAGACGGCTACGTCACGCTCACCGACCGGGCCAAGGATGTCATCAAATCCGGCGGTGAGTGGATCTCCTCGGTGGAGTTGGAGAGTCTGCTGATCGCCCATCCCGCCGTGCTGGAGGCCGCCGTGGTCGGGGTGCCCGACGACCGATGGCAGGAACGTCCGTTGGCCGTGGTGGTGCTGCACGAGGGCGCCGCGGCCAGCCCCGAAGAACTGCGAGAGTTCCTGGGTGGCAAGGTGGTTGGCTGGTGGTTGCCGGAGCGCTGGACGTTCGTCGAGCAGGTGCCGCGCACCAGTGTCGGCAAGTACGACAAGAAGACCATCCGGGCCCGGTACGCCGACGGCGCCTATGAGGTGGTCACTCTCTAGCGCGGGCAGACGATCGTCAACATCAGATCGGCCAGCCGGTTCGGCCGATCGATCGTCGAGAAGGTGCGGGTGAACTCAACAGCACCCCGGCTGCGCCCGCTGGTGTTCATCGACTCGCCGGCAGGTTCTTCAGTGCCTTGCCCACGGGTGGTTCGGCGCAGCCTGATTCGAACTAGCCGCAGAGCTGGTCGGCTGCCGCGCGCACCGCGACGATGACCGCAGCCTGACGGCCGGGTTCCAGCTCTGCCCAGGCCTTGTTGTAGGTGCCGGGGCCGGGTGTAGCGCCAGGAGTCTGCAGAGCGGCAAGATACGGCTCGATCTGGGCCTTAGGGTCGCCGCCCTTCTCGTCCATCCAGACCTTGGCGGCATGGCAGGCCTGGAAATACTCCTCTTCGGTGGACTGGGCGTCGGCCTCTACGGCGGTGGTGACCCCGCCCGGCGAGGTCGCCACTTGACCCGGCACGGCGGTGGGGGTGGCCGACCGGGTGGCAGTGGTCGGCGTTGCGGCGGACGAGGCCGGGGGATGACCCTGATCACCCGTCGACGAACATCCCGTCAACATCATGAGGCCGGTTACGGCGACTGCTCCAGTCGTCCACAGCAGGGCCCAGGCGTTACTGCGCATGGCGCCAATCTATGCAACACTGGCCGCCGTGGCGGAACGGACCGGTTCGCAGGGGTGTTGTCGGGCTCGCTAGCACGCCCTTGCCCAACCTGTCCGTAACGTCTGTTCTGGAGTTTTCTCGCATGGTTTCCACCCTTGCTCCCGCCCCTGTTCCTGCCGTGTCAGCACCGACCCGGCTGCGCCTGCCCGATCTACTGCTCACCACTGACCGCGCCGCCGACGGCTACCAGGCTCTGAAGGTGGCCCAGCTGGTCTAGGAGTTTTCGTTGCTGCTCAACAGCGGACGCAACTTCTCGGTCTTGTCCGGCGTCCAATCGGGCGGCTGCAGGATCTTGGCCCAGGCATTGGCGACATCCTTGATGTACACGTGGCCGTGTCCGTCGGGCACGTTGACCGCGACGGCCATGTCCGCGGACACCTGCAGGAAGGTCACCACCGGGATCCACTGCATGCGCCCCGAGACGTCGTAACCACGAGGCTCTTTGAGCCAATCCGGCTCGGAGAACAGCAGATCCGGGTTCCACCACGCGATCGGATCCGACGCGTGCTGCAGGTAGACCGTGCGGGGAGTGTGCCACGGGTCGGCAGGCCGGTCCAGGTTCTCCGGCCGTGCGGAGAATCGGACGTACTCGCCTTTCTCGTAGATCGGCAGCCACTCCGGGGAGCCGGCATCGCGGTTTCGGGTCAGATCCGTCCAGATGGTGTTGTTGAATGTCGGGCCCGAGAACAGCGCGCCGTCGGTGCGGGCGATCAGATTGTTCAGGCTCAGGAACGGTGCCTCGCCACCGAACGAACCCAGGCTCTCGCCGAACACCACGAGCTTGGGGCGCTTGCCCTCCGGTCGCTGCTTGACGAGCTCGTCGACCGCCTCGAACAGCGCCTGCCCGGCCTGACGCGCATTCTCCTTGTCCACCAGGAACGAGATCCAGCTGGGCAGGAACGAGTACTGCATCGACACGATTGCGCTGTCGCCGTTGTACATGTACTCCAGCGCCGCGGCTTCAGCGTCGTTGATCCAGCCGGTGCCGGTGGTGGTCGCCACCGCCACCACTTTGCGGTCGAGCCCGCCGGTGCGCAGCAGCTCCTGGGCGGCCAGTGCCGCAGTGGCCCGGATGCCCTCGGCGGAATGCAGCCCGGCGTACGCCCGGATCGGTTCCATCGCAGGCTTTCCGTTGAACTCGCTCAGCTTCTCGACACTCGGCCCGCCGGAGACGAACACCCGGCCCTGGTGGCCCAGCGTCTCCCACTTCGCCAGCGATCCCGGGCCGCCCGACCGCAGTTTCGATGTCGGAGCCGCAAAATCAGGGTCGTCCTCGTTGTTGATCGCCGAGAACGTGCTGTTGATCTTCTCCATCGTGAACCGGACCACCACACCGTTGAGCAGTGCGATGTTGAACGCCAACAACAGCACAACCACCGCCACTGCCGAAACACGCGGGGGCGCAAAGCGATTGAGCTGGCGCACGAGAAACCGCACGAGCCTGCCGATCAGCTGCCCGATCTCCACGAACATGAACAGCAGCACCACCGACAAAACCGCGGTCAGCGGGTGGTCCCAGAACGTCAGCCGCGGCACGCCCATGAAGTCCCGAACCTCGTCCTGCCACACATGGAAATAGACGATCATCAGGATCTGGCCGACGATGCCGACTACCACGAGGCTCACCCATGCCCAGCGCGGTGCGCGCGGACTGGTGTCCGCCGATCGCATGAACCGCACGAGCCACACGCCGAAAACGCCGAGGCCGTAGCCGATTGCGCCGGCGGCGCCGCTCACCAGACCCTGGAACAGGGGACCGCGCGGTAGCAGCGACGGCGTCATCGACAACCACAGGAACGCCAGGCCGACCGCCGTCCCGAAGAACGTGTAATGACGTTGCCACCAGACGGGTTTGTCCGTGGCAACTGGCTGTGCGTCGGGCGTCGCAGCTTCGGGCTCGGCGATGTCGGTCACCCCCGTACCTTAGCGATGGGTGAAGTTGGGGGCGCGTTTCTGGGTGAAGGCCGCCATGCCTTCCTTCTGGTCGGTCGTGGCGAAGGCCGAGTGGAACAGTCGGCGTTCGTAGAGCAGCCCCTCCGCAAGCGTCGACTCATAAGCACGGTTGACGGCTTCCTTGGCCATCCGCGTCGCCGACAGCGACATCCCCGCGATCGTCTCGGCCACCGCGAGGGCCTCGTCGATCAGCGAATCCGCCGGGACCAGGCGCGACACCAGCCCGGCCCGTTCGGCTTCGACCGCGTCGATGGTTCGGCCCGTCAGGATCAGGTCCATGGCCTTGGCCTTGCCGATCGCACGTGTCAGTCGCTGGCTGCCGCCCATGCCGGGCAGCACACCCAGCTTGATCTCGGGCTGGCCGAACTTGGCGGTGTCGGCAGCGATCAGGATGTCGCACATCATCGCCAGCTCGCAGCCACCACCCAGGGCATACCCGGCGACGGCGGCGACGGTCGGGGTCCGGGTGGCGGCGAATTTCGACCACAGCTCGAACAAGTCGGCCGCGTACACGTCGGCGAACGACAGCTCCGCCATCTCCTTGATATCCGCACCGGCGGCGAATGCCTTCTCGTTACCGGTGACGATGATCGCGCCGATGCCCGGGTCGTTGTCGAGTTCGGCTGCGGCCGTGGTGACTTCGTTCATCACCTGGCTGTTGAGCGCGTTGAGCGCCTTGGGTCGGTTGAGGGTGATGGTGGCGACGCGGTCGACGCGGGTCACCAGGATCGTCTCAAAGCTCATGGGATGTCCTCTCAGAACGTCAGGTCGGGATCCGCCGGAACGAAGTATGCGTCGACGTCGGCCTGGGTTACCTCCGCAATCGATGGCGGGAACCAGTGTGGGTCGCGGTCCTTGTCGACCAGTTGGGCGCGGATGCCCTCGACGAAATCATGCGAACGTACCGATGCACATGACGTCCGGTACTCCTGCTGCAGCACCTCCTCCAGCGTGTCCAGCTTCGCGGCCCGGCGCACGGCTACCAATGTCACCGCGAGCGAGACGGGGGAGCGGGTGGCGATGAGATTGGCGGCGTGGCCGGCGGCGGTGCCGCCAATGTGACCGGCGGCGGTGCCGCCAGTCTGGCCGACCGGGCCCGCGTCGTGGTCGCGCAGCTCGGCGAGGATGTCGGCGACGGTTTCCCCGGCATAGCAGGTGTCGATCCAGTCCCGTTGCGCCAGTAGTGGACTGGGCGGCGGTTCGACGGCGTGGCCGGCCAGGGCACTGTCGAGACCGTCGTTGACGATGGACTCGGTGAACTCGGCGAGATCGGCATGCGGCACATAGTGATCGGCGAAGCCCATCGCGATGGCGTCGGCCCCGCCGAACGGTGCGCCGGTCAGCGCGGCGTGCAGGCCGAGTGCGCCCGGGGCCCGCGACAGCAGATAAGTACCGCCGACGTCGGGGATGAACCCGATACCGACCTCTGGCATCGCCATCTTGGTGGTGTCTGTGACCACCCGGACGCTCCCGTGGGCCGCGACGCCGACGCCCCCACCCATCACAATGCCGTCCATGATCGCCACGTACGGCTTGGGATAACTGCCGATCCGAGCATTGAGCCGGTACTCGTCGTACCAGAACTTGCGGGCGTCGGCCCCGTCCGCCTTGGCGCTGTGATAGAGCGCCACCACATCGCCGCCTGCGCACAGCCCGCGCTCGCCGGCTCCGGTGAGCAGCACGGTGTGGATCGTGTCGTCGTTCTCCCATGCGTCGAGTGCCGCGGCGATTCCCGCGACCATCCCCTCATTGAGCGAGTTGATCGCCCTCGGCCGGTTCAGGGTCAGAATGCCGACCCCGTTACGGACATTTACTAGGATGTCCTCGTTTTCTGTCACGGGGCCAATCTAGTTCGACGCCCGTTGGTCGCTTACGCCGGGTAGGGTTTGCTTCAACATCAAGTCTGTACGTTTCCTGGGAACGTGTTCGGTTCTGCGGGAACCTGTGCAGATCGCCGTTCGTTGACCGAAGTAGTTCACTGCCGAACACGGCACATAGGAGAGGACCCGACGGTGCGCGAGACCAGCAACCCGGTATTCCGGTCTCTGCCCAAAACGCAGGGCGGATACGCACAATTCGGTACCGGAGCCGCCGGCTACGGCGCTCAGCAGGTACATGCACAGCCTTATACCGAGTACCCCGACCAGCGGCAGACCGGTGTATCGCGTCCACTGACCATCGATGACGTTGTCACCAAGACCGGCATCTCGCTGGCCATCGTGTCGGCGGTCGCGGTCGTCGCCTACTTCTTCGTGGCAGCCAATCCGGCCCTGCTGATGCCTGCGTTCTTCATCGGCAGCTTCGGCGGCCTGGCGCTGGTGTTGATCGCCACCTTCGGTCGTAAGCAGGACAACCCGGCGATCGTGCTGTCGTACGCGGCGTTTGAAGGCCTGTTCGTCGGCACGGCGTCGTTCCTGTTCGCCAACCTGGTGTCGACCGGTGGCCCCGCCATGATCTTCCAGGCCGTGGTCGCGACCTTCGGCGTGTTCTTCGGCATGCTCGTCGTCTACAAGACCGGCGCTATCCGCGTCACGCCCAAGTTCACCCGCATGATCGTCGCCGGCATCTTCGGCGTCGTCGCCCTGGGCATCGTCAACATCCTGTTCGCGATCTTCACCGGCAACGCCCCGCTCACCAATGGCGGTGGGCTGGCGATCGGCTTCTCGCTGCTGTGTATTGCGTTGGCGTCGTTCAGCTTCCTGATCGACTTCGACGCTGCCGACCAGATGATCCGTGCCGGTGCGCCGGAGAAGGCCGCGTGGGGCATCGCCTTGGGCCTGACCGTCACGCTGGTCTGGCTGTACATCGAGATCCTGCGGCTGTTGAGTTACTTCAACAACGACTAGTTTCTTTTCGCGAGAAGGGCGTCCGCGACCTGCGGGCGCCCTTCTCCTTTCGCGTCGAGAATGTGTGGGGCCTGTTTGGGGGTCTTCACTCTGCGGTTGGGGCCGTTAGCTTCTCGTATTTTTGCGCCCTGTGGGCAGAGTCAACGCCGAAGGAACTAGGAGAGCCGCTCCACGACCATCGCCATGCCCTGGCCGCCACCGACGCACATGGTCTCGATGCCGAGCGTCTTGTCGTAGGTCTGCAGATTGTTCAGCAGGGTTGCGGTGATCCGGGCGCCGGTCATGCCGAACGGATGGCCCAAAGCAATTGCGCCGCCTGAGACATTGAGCTTGTCCTCATCGATGCCCAGGGCCCGGGCCGAACCAAGTACCTGCACCGCGAACGCCTCGTTGATCTCGTAGAGGTCTATGTCGCCAATACTCATGCCTGCGTTGGCAAGAGCCTTCTTGACGGCCTCGATCGGGCCGAGACCCATGATCTCCGGCGACAGGCCGGATACACCGGTCGACACGATGCGGGCCAGCGGCGTGAGCCCGAGTTCGCGAGCGCGCACATCGCTCATCACCACGAGTGCCGCGGCGCCGTCGTTCAACGGGCAGGCGTTGCCGGCAGTGATGGTGCCGTTGGGCCGGAAGACCGGCTTGAGCTGGCTGATCTTCTCGTAGGTCGTGCCGGGCCGAGGGCCGTCATCGGTGGACACCACGGTGCCGTCGGGCAGGGCCACCGGCACGATCTCGCGCTCGAAGAATCCGGTCTTGATCGCCTCTTCGGCCCGGTTCTGCGACCGCACGCCCCAGTGATCCTGTTCTTCGCGGCTGATACCGGTGTGTAGCGCGACGTTCTCGGCGGTCTGGCCCATGGCGATGTATACATCGGGGATGTTGCCGTCTTCCCGCGGGTCGTGCCATTCCTCGGCGCCCGCGGCGGCCTTGTCGGTGCGGGCCATTGCGTCGGCATAGAGCGGGTTCTTGGTGTCGGGCCAACCGTCGGCGTTGCCCTTGGCGAACCGCGACACGGTCTCGACGCCGGCCGAGATGAATGCGTGGCCCTCACCGGCCTTGATCGCGTGGAATGCCATGCGGGTGGTTTGCAGCGACGACGAGCAGTAGCGGTTGACCGTGGTGCCGGGCAGAAAGTCGTAGCCCAGCTGGACCGCGACGGTGCGACCGATGTTGAACCCGGCCTCGCCACCAGGCTGGCCGCAACCCATGACGAGGTCATCGATGTCGCGGGGGTTCAGGGCCGGCACTTTGTCCAGCACAGCCTTCACCATCTGAGCGGCCAGGTCGTCCGGCCGCATCTCGACGAGCGATCCCTTTCCGGCACGGCCGATCGGCGAGCGGGCGGTGGCGACGATGACGGCTTCGGGCATGGCAAGCTCCTAGATCGTGTTCTAGAAATGAACCTAGCCCGCGGGTACCACGATGGGTGCGGGTACTCCGGTCGGCCGCCGCCAGAGCCTGCTCACGCCGCCGAGCCGCGACAGCAACGACGCGTCGTCCGCCGAACCGGTCTCCAGAGCTGCGTCACCGTCCCAGTTGCCCAAGGCATTACACAGCGCCGGTAGCAACTGGCTGGCCGCCAGAGCGTAACCGGCCGCCGATGGGTGGAACATGTCCTGCGAGAACAACAGTTCGGGGGTCTTGTAGAAGTCGGGTGCCAGCAGATCGGAGAACGGCACCGGCACACCGCCCGCGGCCCGCACGGCACCGGCCTGGGCGCGGGCCAGCCGCAACCCCCGGCCGTGTGCGAGCCAGCGCAATGGTTGGGGAATCGCCTTGATGACACCGAAGTCCGGGCAGGTGCCCACGACCACGACCGCACTCGCGGACCGTAACCGGCGTACTGCCACGCCCAGCCGCCGCGCCGAGGGGCCGATGCCGTTCGGTTTGGTGATGTCGTTGGCACCGATCATGATGACGGCCGCATCCGGCGGTGGGCCGGCCACGAACATCGCGTCGATCTGCCCCGACAGCCCTTTCGAGGTCGCACCGACAATTGCCTTGGTGCTCAACCGGACCCGCTTACCGAACTGCTCGGCGATGCCGCGGGCGATCACCACACCGGGCACCTCGTCGGCCACATGGCAGCCGTAGCCCGTGGCGGTCGAGTCGCCGAACACCATCAGATGTATGTCGAACGGAATTCCGCGCTCCCAACGCTGCACCGGGCCACCGCCGGGCGCGTAGACGCCGTCGGCGCGGGGCGGGATGTCCCACGCCTTCGGGATGACCCGACGGGCCTGATCGGCCTGCCCCGACAGCAGATTGCGCGCTCCGATATACGCAGAGCCGGTGGACACCAGGGTCGCCGCGGCCGCCATGGCGAACGTCATTCGACTCGGGGTGCGGACGCGAGGAGCACTACCGGCACTGCGGACGCGAGGAGCACTACCGGCACTGCGGCTGCGAGGAGCACTACTGCTTGAGCCCACACCGCAAGTTTAGGTGCGACACACCAGCTTTTGCGTGCGGCGAGCGGAGACCACCGATTACGTTGCGGTATCAAGTCCGGTATCAATTCAGATTATTTGATTGTTGAACTGACTGAGGATGGCAAGCTAAGTTACCCGGGTTGTCTGAGTGACGTAGCACACCTAGCACTACAAAGACGTAGGAAGTGGTGGCGATGACTGCACCGAGTAAGGTCGCGAGGTCCCGTCGTGCTGGTATAAGCCCAGCTAGAGTGCACCGCGCGCGCAAGTACCCCGTCAGTGACCTGGCGCCCGTCGAGGTGGTCGAAGACGGTCCGAGTCTCGCCGGCCGACTGACTTCGCTGGCGGCAATGCTGACTATCCGACCCGTTGTAGCAATTGGTAGCTATGCTCCGCATTTGCCGTGGCCGTTCGGTGTTGTCAACTTCGCCGCGCGGCTCATGCGGCCCGCCCCCGGCACCATCAAGGCGACGGTCGGCCTGCCCAACTGCACCGCGCACCTTGTGCGCGCCAAGGGTGTGCTGCCCGCCGACGGCAAGCGAAGCGTCGTCCTGTACCTGCACGGTGGCGCGTTCCTGACGTGTGGTGCGAACACACATTCCGGCATTGTGACGTCGCTGTCGCAGTACGCGGACAGTCCGGTACTGGCGGTGGATTACCGCATGGTCCCCAAGCATTCGGTGGGCACCGCGATCGACGACTGTTACGACGCCTACCAATGGCTGCGGCTCACCGGATACGAGCCCGAGCAGATCGTGCTGGTCGGTGACTCGGCGGGCGGTTATCTGGGGCTGGCTCTGGCCGAACGGCTCCTGGCCGAGGGAGAGGAACCGGCGGCGCTGGTCACCATGTCGCCCTTGTTCGAGATCGACAACACGGCGCGGGCCAATCATCCGAACATCCACCGGGATGCCATGTTCGTGCCCAAGGCGTTCGACGCCCTCGTCAAGCTCGTCGACCGCGCGGCCGACCGCAAGGGCGAGGAAGTCTACGAACCGCTCGACCACATCGAGCCCGGTCTCCCGCGCACGCTTATCCACGTGTCCGGTTCCGAGGTTTTGATCAGCGATGCGCGGAAAGCTGCCCACATGCTCGCCGCTGCCGGCGTTCCGGTAGAGGTGCACATTTGGCCCGGTCAGATGCATGTCTTCCAGCTTGCGGCGCCTCTGGTATCCGAAGCGGCCCGGTCGCTGCGCCAGATTGGCGAGTACATTCGCGAGGCGACCTGGTAACCCGCGCGCGGGCCTGAGACGATGTGACTATGCGCATCGCCAAGCACGTCAGTGAGCTCATCGGCAATACCCCTCTGGTACAGCTGAACTCGGTTGTCCCAGAAGGTGCGGGCTTGGTTGCCGCCAAGATCGAATACCTCAACCCCGGCGGCAGTGCCAAGGACCGCATCGCCGTCAAGATGATCGACGCCGCTGAGGCCAGCGGTGAACTCAAGCCGGGCGGCACCATTGTCGAGCCGACCTCAGGCAACACCGGGGTGGGACTGGCTCTGGTGGCCCAGCGCCGCGGCTACAAGTGCATCTTCGTCTGCCCCGACAAGGTCAGCGAGGACAAGCAGAATGTGTTGCGCGCGTACGGCGCTGACGTCGTCGTGTGCCCGACGGCGGTAGCGCCGGATCACCCGGACAGTTACTACAGCGTCTCCGACCGGCTGGTCACCGAGATCGACGGGGCCTGGAAGCCCGATCAGTACTCCAACCCGATGGGGCCGGCCAGTCATTATGCGACCACAGGCCCGGAGATCTGGGCCGACACCGACGGCAAGATCACCCATTTCGTAGCCGGTGTGGGCACCGGAGGCACCATCACCGGCACCGGTCGCTACCTCAAGGAGGTGTCTGGCGGAAAGGTGCGGATCATCGGCGCCGATCCCGAGGGCTCGGTGTACTCGGGTGGGACCGGCCGGCCGTATTTGGTCGAGGGGGTCGGTGAAGACTTCTGGCCGAGCGCCTACGACCCGACCGTGCCCGACGAGGTCATAGCGGTCTCTGACGCGGATTCGTTCGAGATGACCCGGCGGCTCGCGCGCGAGGAGGCGCTGCTGGTGGGTGGATCATGCGGGATGGCGGTCGTTGCCGCCAACGAGGTGGCTCGCAAGGCGGGGCCCGACTCGCTGGTGGTGGTGCTGCTGCCGGACGGCGGACGTGGTTATCTCTCAAAGATTTTCAACGACGCGTGGATGTCGTCGTACGGTTTCCTGCGCAGCCGGTTGGACGGCTCGATCGAGCAGGCGACCGTCGGGGATGTGTTGCGCGGCAAGTCCGGTGCGCTGCCCGACCTGGTCCACACCCATCCGTCGGAGACGTTGCGTGACGCCATCGGAATCCTGCGCGAGTACGGGGTGTCGCAGATGCCCGTCGTGGGTGCCGAGCCTCCGGTGATGGCCGGCGAGGTGGCCGGCAGCGTGTCGGAGCGAGAATTGCTTTCGGCGGTGTTCGAGGGCCGGGCGAAGCTTGCCGACGCGGTTTCCGAGCACATGGGTCCGGCGCTACCGTTGATCGGCGCGGGGGAGTTGGTGAGTACCGCGGCGAAGTCGCTGCGTGAGTGCGACGCAGTGATGGTCGTCGAAGACGGCAAGCCGGTCGGCGTGCTGACGCGGCACGATCTGCTCGGATTTCTGTCGGAGGGAAACGCCCGGCGTTGAGTATCGGGTGAGAAGTCTTGCAATGAGCGACTTCTCCGGTAATGTCAGCCAGCGCTGTCCAGCAAACTCGACTGCGGAGGGGGTCCGCGACCGATCTGTCGACACGGCCTTTGCCGCGGGGGGCGTGTGAATGTGCCCCCTGGTGCGTAACCTCCCCTGTGAGCCGTTCCGCCCCCTGTACATCTAGGTGAGTGGTGACCGGGTGACGGTCGCTACCCGAGATAGGAGCCATCAACGTGAGCAATCAACCGCCACCCGGAAACTACCCTCCGCCACCCCCTGGAGGATTTCCGCCGCCTCCGCCGCCGGGTGGCGGCGGGTACCAGCCGCCGCACGGTGGTGGTGGCTACCCGCCACCGCCTCCCGGTGGCCCCGGCGGTTATCCGCCACCCCCGCAGGGTGGTTACCCACCTCCGCCGCAGGGTGGTTACCCGCCGCCACCGCCTCCCGGTGGCCCCGGCGGTTATCCGCCTCCGCCCCCTCCGGGCGCACCCGGCTATCCGCCTCCCGGTGGCCCGGGCTTCGCGCCCGGCGCGGCGTACAGCGTGGGGGATGCGTTCTCGTGGGCGTGGAACAAGTTCACCAAGCACCCGGCTGAACTGATCGTGCCGACGCTCGCATTCGGCGTGGTCTATGTGGTGCTGGAGTTCCTCATCCAGTTCATCTCCGGCATGTTCACCACTGTCGACAGCAGCTCGTACGACGAGTACAGCTACTCGACCAGCTTTTCTATGGGCGCGGGCGGCATCGCCGTCTCTGTGATCGGCGGCCTGGTCATGCTCGTAGTCGCGGGCGCGATTCAGTCGGCGTACTTGAGCGGCATTCTTGACATCGCCAACGGGCAGCCCGTCACCATCGGGTCGTTCTTCAAGCCGCGCAACGTGGGCAACGTCATCATCGCGTCGCTGGTGTCCGGGATCATCGTCACCATCGGCATTTTCCTTTGTGTCGTTCCCGGCCTTATTGCGGCAATCATGTTGATGTTCGGCACCGTTGCCGTGCTCGATCGCAACCAGTCGGGTATCGAGGGTCTGTCGACGAGTTTCAATATCGCCAAGGCGAACTTCGGCCCGGTCGCGCTGACTTGGTTGGTCACCATCCTTGTGATGATCGTCGGCGCCCTGGTGTGTCTGGTCGGCCTGTTGGTCGCCTCCCCAGTGGCGATGCTGATCACGGTCTACGCCTTCCGTCGGCTCAGCGGCGGCCAGGTTGCTCCGCTGACTCCGTAGTACCCGTCAACGACATTGCGCCCACGGTGCGCTTGGCCGAGAGGTCAGCACCGTGGGCGCAGTGTTCGGACGGCATCATCTGGCCATGGCCGCGCCCAACCCGGCCTCCTGCATGCCGTGGTTCGATCGGGTGGCGTTCCTCACGGGTGGGCACGTGGCGCGGTGCGCCAGCAGCGGTGGTGACAGGGCGTGCCAAAAGAACCGGCCAGCCAATCGGTTTCGGCATGTGTCTGGTGCGGCAGACCTTCGCCGACAAGATCATGTCGGCGGTGCGCGTACCGGTGAATCCACTGGGCGCCGGGCCGTACCCGTGCTGGCCCGGATAGGCTCGACGGGTTATGAGTGAACAGCGCAAGTGGCACGGTCTGGCCACGAAAGCCATCCACGCCGGTTACCGTCCCGATCCGGGTACGGGAGCCGTCAACGCCCCGATCTACGCGAGCTCGACCTTCGCCCAGGATGGTGTCGGTGGCCTGCGCGGTGGATTCGAATACGCCCGCACCGGCAACCCGACGCGCGCCGCCCTGGAAGCGTCGCTGGCCGCGGTCGAGGAGGCCGACTACGGGCGTGCGTTCAGTTCGGGTATGGCAGCCACCGACTGTGCCTTGCGTGCCGTGCTGCGTCCGGGCGACCACGTGGTGATCCCCGACGATGCGTACGGTGGCACCTTCCGGTTGATCGACAAGGTGTTCTCTCAGTGGGGAATCACCCACACACCGGCGCCGTTGTCGGACCTCGACGCGGTGCGTGCGGCGTTGACCCCTCGCACCAAGCTGATCTGGGTGGAGACGCCGACCAACCCGCTGCTGACCATTGCCGACATCTCGGCGATCGTGCAGATCGCTTCCGCGTCGGGGGTGAAGGTGTTGGTGGACAACACGTTTGCCTCACCGGCATTGCAACAGCCGCTGTTGCTCGGCGCGGATATCGTGCTGCATTCCACCACCAAGTACATCGGCGGGCACTCCGACGTGGTGGGTGGCGCCCTGCTGACCAACGACGAGGAACTCGACACGGCGTTCGCGTTCCTGCAGAACGGCGCCGGCGCGGTGCCGGGCCCGTTCGACGCCTACCTGACCATGCGCGGGCTCAAGACCCTGGTGTTGCGGATGCGCCAGCACAGCGAAAACGCCGCTCTCATAGCCGAATTCCTCGTTGGACACCCCGCCGTCGAGTCGGTGCTGTACCCGGGGTTGGACACCCACCCCAACCATCTGGTCGCGGCCCGGCAGATGAGCGGGTTCGGGGGCATGGTGTCGGTCAGGTTGCGGGGCGGTCCGCACGCTGCGCGTGAATTGTGCTCGCGCACCGAGATTTTCATCCTCGCCGAGTCGCTCGGCGGGGTGGAGTCGCTGATCGAGTATCCCGCTGCCATGACCCATGCCTCGACGGCGGGTTCGCAGTTGGAGGTCCCTGACGATCTCGTGCGTTTGTCGGTCGGGATCGAACACCCCGCCGACCTGCTGGCCGACCTGGAACAGGCGCTGGCCTAGACCGCGAGCAGACGCGAAAGTACCCGACACGCCGGGATTTCCGGTACCGCAGTGTCTGCTCGCGCAAAGGACGGGATCACGCCATCAATGCCGGGCGCAGTGTCGACGTCGTCACCGCCAGGTTCATCTCCGGCAACCCTGCGGCGGTGTCGTCGACCCACGCTCCGGTGGTGATCTCCGTCGCCCGCGCGTGCACCCAGCGCCAGCCCCGCTCGTTGAGGCTGAGCACGGCGCCCAGCCCGTCGACGGCATGCAGCAGGCAGATGATGGCGGCGATCGCGGGAACCGGGTTCTGCCCGTCGAACAGCGCGCCCAGCAGGGCGTCCCGCGCTCGACCGACCCGTTCCCGGTTGGTCAGCGGCCAGCAGTAGGTGGCGCGAAAACCTTTGCCGGGCATGCGAACCCGACGAATCTGACCCATGCGTTCCAGGTGCAGCTCGAGGTTGGGCTGGTTGATCTTGGCGAGCTTGCTCAGCGCCGAGTCCGCAGACAGCGGGCGCCGTTGTAGCAGCTCGAGTGCCGGACCGGTCACCGGATCGACCGGCCAATCGCCGGCGAGGGCGACGAGCAAACCAGGGTCGATGGGCTCACCGGCCAACGCCGGGCGGATCTGGCACCCATAGGCCAGATCTAGAAGAGTGGCGGCAGCCAGAACCCGTTCACGGCGGCGCCGGTCCAGACCCGGCTGCGCGGAGGCGTTGTCCAGCAACAGCAGAAAGAGATCCTCGGCGATTTGCGCCATTGCCCCGACTGTAGTGCTTGCCCCCGAGCCGTACGTTACGAGTGGTACGGCTCAGCGCTGACCAGCGTGACCTTGACGACGTTGCCGTTGGGCACGGTGTAGGTGCGGGATTCGCCGACCTTGGCGTCGATCAGGGCCCCGCCCAGCGGTGAGTTGGGGGAGTAGACCTCGAGCTTGCCGTCGCTGATGCCCTCCTGTCGGGTGGCGATCAGAAAGGTCTCGGTGTCGCTCGTGTCGTCGTCGTAGTAGACCTTGACCACAGAGCCGGGCAGCGCCACGCCGGACTGCTTGGGAGCCTCACCGACCTTCGCGTTGTTGAGCAGTTCCTGCAGCTGCCGGATGCGGGCCTCCTGCTGGCCCTGCTCCTCGCGGGCGGCATGGTAACCGCCGTTCTCGCGCAGGTCACCCTCTTCGCGGCGGTCGTTGATCTCGGCTGCGATGATCGGCCGGTTCGCGATCAGCTGATCCAGCTCGGCCTTCAGCCGGTCGAAAGCTTCCTGGGTGAGCCAGGTGACCTGGGTGTCGGTCATGTCTTCGCGCTCCTGTCCATCTGGTCCTAACGGTGCTCCCCGCACCGTTTCGCGTACAAAAGTTCTCAGTTTCGGGCCGGGGAGCATGCGCGTGTATCACCGCTAGCGCAAGCGATTTCTGCGCGCTGATGCAGCAATACACGGCCCCAGCGCGGAACCGTGTATCGGTCGAGCCTACCACCGAACAGACAGGCGATCTTCATGTATTTGCCGTCCGGCATTTGTTGAGCGTGGGCGAATCGCGGCTCGCGTGCGTCCTGGAATTAGGGCGCTACCAGGTACGACGGCACGTTGGTGCCGCAGCCGTAGACGTCGCCGATGACGGGTGGCTTGCTCGCCTTCACCACGGCGGTGACTTGGACCGTCTTCTGATCCGACGGGCCGACCAGGATCTCGCGCCGTCCGGTCTCGCTGCCGTCGATGGAACGGGCTCGCACGATGCATACGACCGGGCGTGACGGGTCCGGCCGGGTCACCCCGATGGTCACCGAGACGCTGTCGTCGCCGATCAATTCATAGGCGGTGAGCTCGCTTTTCACGTCGCCGCCGTCGAACTTGTGCCATGCCGTGACCGCAAGGATCACGCCGGCCACCACCACGAGAGCGACGAGGGCGACGAGGATCCAGCGCCGGGTGCGGCCCGGCAGAGACTGCCGCCCATACCGGGCGACGGGACGTTCGATCATCAGAACTGGAACTATAGGCGGGAGAGCCCGCACCCAACGGGCCCAGGTGTTGGATTACGTAAGAGGTCGCCGTAGTTAGATGAGACGCAATGAGTGAACTGCGGTTGATGGCGGTGCACGCCCACCCGGACGACGAGTCCAGCAAGGGTGCGGCGACCACCGCGCGCTACGCAGCCAAAGGTGTGCGCGTCATGGTTGTCACGCTGACCGGCGGCGAGCGCGGAGACATTCTGAACCCGGCGATGGACCTACCGGAGGTGCACGGCCGGATCGCCGAGGTCCGACGCGACGAGATGGCCAAGGCCGCCGAGATCCTCGGCGTCGAGCACCACTGGTTGGGCTTTGTCGACTCCGGACTACCCGAGGGGGACCCGCTGCCGCCGCTGCCGGACGGCTGCTTCGGCGTGGTGCCCATCGAGGAGCCCATCTCGCGGCTGGTGCGGGTGATCCGCGAGTTCCGTCCGCACGTGCTGACCACCTACGACGAGCACGGCGGCTATCCGCACCCCGACCACATCCGCTGCCACCAGGTGTCGGTCGCCGCATACGAGGCCGCCGCCGACTACATGCAGTTTCCCGGCGCGGGGGACCCGTGGAGCGTGTCCAAGCTGTACTACAACCACGGGTTCCTGCGACAGCGCATGCAACTGCTGCAAGACGAGTTCGCCAAGAATGGCCAAGAGGGCCCGTTCGCCAAGTGGCTCGAGCATTGGGACCCCGCACATGACATTTTCGCGAGCCGGGTCACCACCCGGATCGAATGCTCGGAGTACTTCAGCCAGCGTGACGACGCGCTGCGCGCACATGCCACCCAGATCGACCCTCACGGTCACTTCTTCCACGCGCCGATCGAATGGCAGCAGCGGTTGTGGCCGACCGAGGAGTTCGAGCTGGCCCGGTCCCGGGTGCCGGTAAGCCTGCCCGAGGATGATCTGTTCATTGGGATTGAAAAGTGATAAATACCCTGACGGCCGTCGTGACCCTGCTGGCCGACGAGCCCCGCAACACCGGACCGGACTTCGGTAAGGCCAGCCCGTTCGGCCTGCTGATCACAGTCGCACTGCTGGTCGGGACGTTTGCCCTGGTCTGGTCGATGAACCGGCACCTGCGCAAGCTGCCCGAATCGTTCGACCGGGAGCGGCCCGAACCCGACCAGGCCGTCGACGACGGTACCGTGGATAACACGGCAGACGACCCAACCGACCACACCTCCGAGGAGCGATCCGACGACCCGCAGCCCCGTGAGTCCGGGGGGTAACACCCTCGCGGGGGCCACCAGCCCCTACCTGCGCCAGCACGCCGACAATCCGGTGCATTGGCGGCAGTGGTCGCCCGAGGCACTGGCCGAGGCGGCTGCGCGCGACGTCCCGATCCTGTTGTCCATCGGCTACGCGGCGTGCCACTGGTGCCACGTGATGGCCCACGAATCCTTCGAGGACCCTGAGGTTGCGGCCGCGGCCAACGACGGGTTCGTCTGCATCAAGGTCGACCGCGAGGAGCGCCCCGATCTCGACGCCGTGTACATGAATGCCACGGTGGCTCTGACGGGGCAAGGTGGCTGGCCGATGACGTGCTTCCTGACACCTGACGGGCGGCCGTTCTTCTGCGGCACCTACTACCCGAAGCTGGGGTTCCTACAGTTGTTGGCGGCGGTGGCCGAAACCTGGCGCGACCGCCGCGGCGAGGTTGAGCGCGCGTCGGATCAGATCGCGACCGAACTGCGGTCGATGTCCGCGGGGCTGCCCAGCGGTGGCGGGCCCGTGGGACTCGAGCTGTGCGATCACGCGGTGGCCGCAGTGCTGCGCGACGAGGATCGCGCGCACGGCGGTTTCGGCAAAGCTCCGAAGTTCCCGCCATCGGCGTTGCTGGAAGGCCTGCTCCGGCACTACGAACGTACGGGCTCCATCGCGGCGTGCGCGGCGGTGGAGCGCACCTGCGTGGCCATGGCCCGTGGCGGCATCTACGATCAGTTGGCCGGTGGGTTCGCCCGTTACAGCGTCGACCCGTACTGGGTGGTGCCGCACTTCGAGAAGATGCTCTACGACAACGCGTTGCTGCTGCGGGCGTATGCACACTGGTTCCGGCGCACCGGTGATCCGTTGGCGCGCAAGGCCTCCGAGGAGACGGCCGACTTCATCATCGCCGGCCTCGGAGCCGGCGGAATGTTCACCTCGTCGCTGGATGCCGATGCGGGTGGTCGCGAGGGTCTGACGTACGTGTGGACGCCCAGCGAATTGTCCGAAGTGCTCGGTGACGACGACGGAGATTGGGCAGCTTCGCTTTTCGCTGTCACCGCCGATGGAACCTTCGAGCACGGTGCGTCGGTGTTGCAGCTGCCCGTCGATCCCGACGACGTTTCCCGGTTCGCATTGGTCCGCTCGAAGTTGTTGGCGGCGCGTGGTTCCCGTCCACAACCCGCGCGTGACGACAAGGTGGTCTCGGCGTGGAACGGGTTGGCCATCACCGCGCTGGCCGAAACGGCGGTGGCCCTGGACAATCCCGAATTCCTGACTGCTGCTTCGGAATGTGCACGGCAGCTGCTGGATCTACACGTCGTCGACGGGCGGCTGCGCCGCGCCAGCCTCGGCGGCCGGGTGGGGGACAGCGCGGCGATCCTGGAGGATTACGCAGCGCTCGCGACCGGTCTGCTGACGCTGTACCAGCTCACCGGAGCGTGGCTGCCCGAAGCGCTGGAGCTGCTGGAGGTAGCGCTGCGGCATTACGCCGATCCGCAGCGGCCGGGCCGCTGGTTCGACACCGCCGACGACGCCGAACAGCTCATGGTGCGCCCCGCCGACCCGACCGACGGCGCCACGCCGTCAGGGGCGTCCCTGATCGCCGAGGCACTGCAACTGGCGGCGCACCTGACCACGTCGGAAACCTACGCGGCCGCCGCGCAGGACACGCTGGCTTCGGCGACGCCGATCCTGGCCCGGGCGCCCCGCTCGGGCGGGCACTGGCTTGCGGTGGCCGAGGCCCAGATCCGCGGGCCCATCCAGGTCGCGGTGGCGTGCGACCCGACATCGGCCGAATTGCTCACCGCGGCACGCACGCTCGCGCCCGGCGGGGCCATCGTCGTCGGCGGCCCAGCGAACTCGTGCACCTTGCTCGAAGGGCGCGACCGGGTCGACGGAGCCGACGCGGCGTACGTATGTCGTGGCCGCGTGTGCGATCTGCCGGTCACCACGGTCGAGGATCTCGCGACGTCACTGGCCGGTCAACCGCCAGACGGCCGACTGGGCGCCGTGTAGCCTCGCGGCCATGCCGAACGTCGAGCACATCACTCAGACCGTCAACCGCTACCTCGAGCTGGTCGCCAACGGAAGTGCCGACGAGATCGCCGAGCTGTACGCGGACGACGCGACGGTCGAGGACCCGGTGGGCGGCGAGGTGCACATTGGACGGGCCGCCATCCGTGGCTTCTACGCCAACGTCGAGAACATCAAGAGCAAGACCGAGCTGGTGACCCTGCGGGTGGCCGGCCACGAAGCTGCGTTTCATTTCCGGCTCACGATGGACTTGGGCAACAGCAGCATGCGGATCGACCCCATCGACGTCATGGCGTTCGACGGCGACGGCAAGATCTCTGCGATGAAGGCCTACTGGTCGCCTGCTGACACCGTCAAGCTCTAAGGGCGGGCTCAGAACACCGCGAACCACATGGCGATGTAGTGGCAGATCGCCGCTACGGCCGTACAGGCATGGAAGAACTCGTGATGTCCGAACGTCGCCGGCCACGGGTTCGGCCACTTCAGGGCATAGAGCACGCCGCCGATGCTGTAGAGCGCGCCGCCGACGATCAGCAGCACCACCGCCGCCACGCCTGCGCCGTGCATGATCGGCCCGATGAACCAGGCCGCCACCCAGCCCAGCAGAATGTAGAGCGGCACTCCCAGCCAGCGTGGTGCCGACGGCCAGAACATCTTCAGCAGTACGCCCGCGGCTGCCCCACCCCAGACGATCCAGAACAGCACCATGCCTTGGGATTCCGGAAGGGCCAGCAGCGCGAAGGGTGTGTAGCTGCCGGCGATGAAAACGAAGATCATCGAATGATCGAGCCGCTTCATCCACTTGCGGGCATCCGGGGATTTCCAGGTCACCCGATGGTAGGTGCCGCTGACGGCGAACATCGCCACGATGGTGAATGTGTAGAGCAACGTCGCCAGACCGGCGCGGGTGGATTCCACCGACCATGACACCGATACCAGTGCGGCACCGGCGATGAATGCGACGATCGCCGAGTACACGTGTATCCAGCCGCGGGCGCGGGGCCTGCCGATGAACTGTGCGACGCCTTCTGCAACGGCCTCGGGCAGGTCTTCGGCTGGGTGGCTCGGGGCGGCTGCAGCTCGATAAGGCGTGGTGGTATCCATCGGCGCGGGTTGATCGGTGCTCCTCGCGTCCGCGGGGTAATCGGTGCTCCTCGCGTCCGCGGGGTAATCGGTGCTCCTCGCGTCCGCGGTCATGTCACCTCCATCAACAGCCGTGGGGTTATCCCGACGGCCACAGTAGTCTGGATTCTCGTGGACATCATTCCCCCGCGCCTCAAGGAACCGGCCTACCGGCTCTACGAGATGCGGTTGCGTCAGGAGTTGGCGCAGTCCAAAGCTCAACTGCCGCGCCATATCGCGGTGCTGTGTGACGGCAACCGGCGCTGGGCGCGTGAGGCAGGTCACGACGATGTCAGCATCGGCTACCGCATGGGCGCGGCCAAGATCGCCGAGATGTTGCGGTGGTGTCAGGCCGCCGGCATCGAGATGGCCACCGTGTATCTGCTCTCGACCGAGAACCTGCAGCGCGACCCCGAAGAGTTGTCCGGGCTGATCGAGATCATCACCGACGTGGTGGAGGAGATCTGCGCACCCGCCAACAAGTGGAGCGTGCGCACAGTCGGCGATCTGTCGTTGCTCGGCGATGCACCGGCCCGCCGGCTGCGGGAAGCCGTAGAAAGGACGGCATCCACCGCCGGCGGGTCTTTTCACGTGAATGTCGCTGTCGCCTATGGCGGCCGGCAGGAGATCGTCGATGCCGTGCGCTCGCTGCTGAGCAAGGAGCTGGCCAACGGCGCCACCGCCGAGCAGCTCATCGAAGCCGTCACCGCCGAAGGCATCTCCGAGAACCTGTACACCTCCGGCCAACCTGATCCGGATCTGGTGATCCGGACCTCGGGTGAGCAACGGTTGAGCGGATTCCTGCTGTGGCAGAGCGCTTATTCGGAGATGTGGTTCACCGAGGCGTACTGGCCGGCGTTCCGGCGGGTGGACTTCCTGCGCGCTCTGCGCGATTACATCTTGAGGCACCGCCGCTTCGGCAAGTGACACACTGGGGTTCATGGCTGCGCTGTCGGCGGTGGTCTTCACGCTCAGTTGGTGGCTGGGGCTCTATCTCCTTGCCCGGGACCCGCGTAAGCCCGTCCTCGTGTGCGCCGCGATCGGGCTGACCAGCTTCGCCGTCGTCGTCGCGCTCGACGCCGTCCGAGTGGCGAGCCGATCGGACCTGCTCAGCCGCATCGAGATCTACCTGGTGGCGCTGCCCGGCATCGCCTGGTTCGCGGTCATGCTCGAGCTGTCCCGGCCGAGTGACACCTGGCGTGCCCGCGCCGGGGAAGTCGCGGCGATCTTCGCCGTCGCCGTGCTGGCTTTCGCCGGGGCTGCAATGGCGGGCAGCGTCGACGGGCCATTGCGCACCGGACACTGGGTGATGTTCGCAGTGATCTCGCTGGCCTCGCTCGGCGCGATGGTCAAGGCCGTGCTCGGCGGCGCCAAGCCCGGATCGGTGGTCGGCTTCATCATCGTCGCGACCCTGTTTTTCGCGCTCGGCAACGCGATCATCGTCATTCCCCTGGGCCTGGTGCCGAGCTGGCTGGCGTTGGCGTCCACCGGTTTTGACGTCGCGCTGCTGGGTATCGCGGTGGCCATCTGGGACGCGTTCGACGAAGGGCAGGCACTGCGCGCCGACATGCGGCGCTCGATTCTCGGCACATTCGTGATCGCGGTCCCGTTCGGCGCGCAGGCACTGATCGGTGCCGCCGTGCTGGCCGGCAGCGGCCGGATTGCGATGACGGTCCTGCTGTTCACCAGCGTCGCCGTCGCCGTCGCGGTAGAGGTGCTGGCCGACCCGCTGGCCGGGCTGCTGGACCGGCTGGCATTCGCCCGCTCGCCGGCCCTGCGCGCCGACCGTGAGGCGCTGCGGCGGACGGAGGCGGCGCTACCGCTGCGCTTGGGCGGCCCGCTCGACGATGTCGACGACGACGCGTTCGCCCGGCTGACCCGCCGCGCTCTGGGGCATTACGGCGACCTGCCCAAACTCATGGCCAGCCCGCTGACCGCGCTGCCCGCCATCGACGCCCGGCTGGCCGAACGCGGTGCCGCCGATCAACCGCTGGAGCGGGCAAACGAACTCAAAGCGCTGTTGGCCGATCGCATCGCGGCCCTCAAGCCGCGTGACGGCGGTGACTTCGGCACCACCGAGCAGTGGCGCCACTACAACTCGCTGTACTTCCCCTACGTCGTCGGCGTGCGCGCGTACGCACAGAACGCCACTGCCGCGGGCCTTGACCCCGTCGCCCGGCAGGCGTGGCAGTGGTTGGTCACCGAGGTGCCCCAGCGGTCCCTGCACAACTGGCAGAACGCCGCGGCCAAGGTGATAGCCGCCGACCTGCGCGCGACCTTGGCGCGCACTCCGAGCTCAGCGAGGCAATAGGGCCTGACCTGCGGTTGGCAGTGCTTGGCAGTGTCCGGCGTCGATCTGGCAGTGCGCCCGAGAGCAATGTCGGAGGTGTTCGAAGGCTCGATACCGCCTCATTGCCGAGGAGCCAGCCATGACCGCTTTCGTCACCGGCAATGTGGCCTTCGGCATCGTGGCGCGCGCCGTCTGGCGTGACTCCGTACCCGCCGGTGCGGGGGCCGAATCCGTAGAGGTTGCGGCTGCGGTCCTCGCACCGTGCTCACTCACAACACCCACCAAAGGAGAATCATGACCGCCATCACCACGGCCCGCACCGCGAGCGCGTACGACATCCTGCTGCGGTTGGCCATGCGCGTCGACGCGATTATCGTCGGCGTCACCGGCATCGTCCTGCTCGCCACGGCCGGGTGGTTCTCGGAACTCACCGGCCTGCCGAAGTCGATCGAGTACGGCATCGGCGTCTTCTCGGTCGGCTACGGCATCGTGGTATTCGCGCTCGCGGCCCTCGAGCGGGTCCGCCCGGTGGGCATCGGGACAGCTGTGGCCAACGCGCTGTGCACCGTGATCGCTGTGGCCGCCGTGCTCACCATGCCACTCACGATGGCAGGCGCGGTGATTGTGATCGCCACGGGGATATATACCGCGGTGATGGCCGAATGGCAGTTCATCGGAGTCCGCCGGATCCCGGCCTGATCGCTGTCCGACGCGGCGTCCGTGATCCAACGTCGTATACGAACAAGGCCTTTGACGTCGTTCCCGGCTCATAATCGTCGAGTGGAATTGCAGTGGACGCCGGAGCACACCAAGCGGATGCGGGCCGTGCGGGTCGGCTGGGACGGAACTGAAGTAGGCGCACCTTGTTTCCCGCCCGATTGGGAGACCGAGCCTGGCGACCTCGACCTGCTACGCGTGGCCACCGAGTTCGGTACCTGTGCCCCAGGCGAATACAGCTATGAGCGACCGCCGGCCGACCACGAGTACTCATTCTTCGTGGCGGAACTGCCGGAGTCGAGCTCGTTCGGCTTCACCGATCAGCACCGCACCCTGCTGGCGAAGATGAGCTGGGAACTGTCTGATCCCTACTTCGGCGAGGAGGTACCGGGCTGTGATCCGAAGCGGCCGTATGGCGCCTTCACCTTCTACCAACTGGAGATGGCCCTGCACCTGGGGCTGATCCCGCCGAAGAAACCCGAGGGCGAGGATCCGATGACCGCCGAACTGATCGACGCGATGACCGAACTGCACCAGCGCATGCAGCCCGGTCTGCAGGTGTTCCTGGAGCATTTCGTGATTGCCGACGGTCAGCGATTCGTCGGGAACGACTGGGGCGGCTGGGAACGCGTCTGAACGGTGGCTACAGCTTGCGCAGCCGCAGCCGGTTGATGGCGTGGTCGGCGTCCTTGCGCAGCACCAGGGTGGCGCGCGGCCGGGTCGGCAGGATGTTCTCGATCAGGTTGGGCCGGTTGATGGAATGCCAGATGTCGCGTGCGGCGAACACGGCCTGTTCGTCGGTCAGGGTCGAGTAATGGTGGAAGTGTGACGTCGGATCGGCGAAGGCCGTCGAACGCATCGTCAGGAATCGTGAGATGTACCACTGCTCGATGTCTTCGATGCGGGCGTCGACGTACACCGAGAAGTCGAACAGATCCGACACCATCAACGCCGGACCGGTCTGCAGGACGTTGAGCCCCTCGAGGATGAGAATGTCGGGATGGCGGACGACCTGCTTCTCGCCGGGCACGATGTCGTACAACAGGTGCGAGTAGACCGGTGCGCAGGCCTCGTCGACCCCTGATTTGACCGCGGTGACGAACCGCATCAGCCCTCGCCGGTCGTAGCTCTCCGGAAAACCCTTGCGGTGCATCATGTTCCGGCGGTTGAGCTCCTCGTTAGGGTACAGGAACCCGTCGGTGGTGACCAGATCGACGCGCAGGTGATGCTCCCAGCGGGCGAGCAGGGCCTGCAGCACGCGCGCGGTGGTGGACTTGCCCACCGCCACGCTGCCGGCCACCCCGATGACGAACGGTACGGGCCGGTCCGGGTTCTGCTGCGGCTCACCGAGGAACTCGGCGGTGGCGGCGAACAACCGCTGACGCGCGGCCACCTGCAGGTGGATCAACCGGGCGAGCGGCAGATAGACCTCTTCCACCTCCAGGAGATCGAGCTTCTCGCCCATGCCGCGGAGGCGCACGAGCTCATCCTCGGTCAGTTTCAGCGGAGTCGACATGCGCAGCGAACGCCACTGACTTCGGTCGAACTCCACATAGGGGCTCGGCTCGCTGGGCCGCGGCATTCGGCCAGTCTTGCATTTACGGTTGACGGTATGGCTAACGGGACCGACTCAACCGGCTTCATCCGTGAATATCTCCTGCTGGGTTTGCGGTTCGATCGGATCGAGGAGGGCTACGTCGACTCCTTCACAGGAGATCCGGCACTGCGCCGCCAGGTCGGCGACGAACCGGCCCCCGATCCGGCTGATCTGGCCCGGCAGGCCGACCGGCTGCTCACCCGGATTCCCGACGATCTGGACCGCGACCGGGCCGAGTACATTGCCGCCCACCTGCGCGCACTGAACTGTGCAGGCCGCAAGTTCGCCGGCGAGCAGGTCGGCTTCGTCGACGAGGTGCAGGCCTATTTCGACGTTCACATCAGCAAGGGCGATCCGGAGCGTTATCACGCCGCGCACGCGAAACTCAACGAGGCGCTGGGCGGCAGCGGACCGCTCGCCGACCGCATCCAGGCTCACCGCACCAGCGATGAGATCCCGCCGCAACGCCTCGAGGCGTGCATTCATGCGTTCTCCTCGGCGCTGCGTGATCGGGTGCGTGCCGAATACGCGCTGCCCGAAACCGAGACCATCACCTATGAGGTGGTCACCGACAAGCCGTGGTCGGGGTTCAACTACTACCTGGGCGATTACCGCTCGACGGTTGCGGTCAATGCCGACCTCAAACAGCAGATGGCCAACTTGCCCAGGCTGGTCGCCCACGAGTCCTATCCCGGCCATCACACCGAGCACTGCCGCAAGGAGGCGGGCCTGGTGGAACGGCAGGGGCAGCTGGAACAGACGATCTTCCTCGTCAACACCCCGCAGTGCCTGATGGCTGAGGGGTTGGCCGACCTGGCCCTGTACGCCGCGATCGGGGACGGGGCGAGCGAAGCGACGGGGGAAAAGCACGGATGGGGTGCCTGGGCTTCCGAGATCTACGCCGATCTCGGCCTACGCTTCGACGGCGCCCGCGCCGAGGCAGTGTCGGAAGCGCTGGCCGGGCTGGCCGACGTGCGTCAGGACGCGGCGCTGATGCTGCACGACGAACACCGAGACGTCGACGATGTCGTCGCATTTCTCAAGCGCTGGCTGTTGGTCAATGATGAGCGCGCGCGACAGATGCTGCGCTTCCTGTCCTCGCCGCTGTGGCGGGCCTACACCAGCACCTACATCGAGGGGTACCGGTTGCTGCGGAGTTGGCTGGACGCCCGGCCCGACGATGTGTCGTTGGCTTTCCGGTTCGGCCGGCTGCTCGACGAGCCGCTGATCCCGTCGACGCTGCGGGCTTGATATCGCGCCCAGCGGATCTCGGCGGCGAACCACGGTCACGGCGGCGAACCCCGGCCACCTTGTCACGCTGGAGTGGCTGTCGCCGTCGAGTGTCACGCTGGAGTGACGCACAGGGGCGCGGTAGGGGCGGCGTTGGGTGATGACGGGTGCGGTCAATGCCCACGGCCGCTCCGACTAGGCTCAACCCCATGGCAGCAGACTCGTCATCCTCCTCATCTCCTGTGCCCGCGGCCTCTGGCGCCGATTACGCCGACACCTCCAGTGCCGCCTATCAGGCCGCGCTGCGGGTCATCGAGTCCGTCGAGCCCCGGATCGCTGCGGCAACCCGCAAAGAGCTTGCCGACCAACGAGATTCGCTCAAGCTGATCGCGAGTGAGAATTACGCGTCGCCGGCGGTGCTGCTGACGATGGGGACCTGGTTCTCCGACAAGTACGCCGAAGGCACCGTTGGGCACCGCTTCTACGCCGGCTGCCAGAACGTCGACACCGTCGAAGCGTTGGCCGCCGAGCACGCCCGCGAATTGTTCGGTGCACCGTACGCCTACGTACAGCCGCACTCCGGCATCGACGCCAATCTCGTTGCGTTCTGGGCGATCCTGGCCACCCGGGTGGAAGCGCCGGGACTAGCCGAATTGGGCGCCAAGCATGTCAACGACCTGTCCGAGGCCGACTGGGAGACGCTGCGCAACAAGCTTGGTAATCAGCGGCTGCTCGGTATGTCGCTGGATGCCGGCGGGCACCTGACCCACGGCTTCCGGCCCAACATCTCCGGCAAGATGTTCCACCAGCACAGCTACGGCACCAACCCCGAGACCGGGTTCCTCGACTACGACGCCGTCGCCGCTGCTGCCCGTGAATTCAAGCCGCTGATCCTGGTCGCCGGCTACTCGGCATACCCGCGCCGGGTGAACTTCGCCAAGATGCGCGAGATCGCCGACGAGGTGGGCGCGACGCTGATGGTCGACATGGCGCACTTCGCGGGTCTGGTGGCCGGCAAGGTCTTCACCGGTGACGAGGACCCGGTGCCGCACGCGCATGTCACCACCACGACGACGCACAAGTCGCTGCGCGGGCCGCGTGGCGGCATGGTGCTGGCCACCGAGGAGTTTGCGCCCGCGGTCGACAAGGGTTGCCCCATGGTGCTCGGTGGGCCGCTGTCACACGTGATGGCTGCCAAGGCTGTCGCGTTGGCCGAGGCGCGCCAGCCCGCGTTCCAGTCGTACGCCCAGCAGGTCGCCGACAACGCCCAGGCCCTGGCCAACGGCTTCACCAAGCGCGATGCCGGGCTCGTCACCGGCGGCACCGACAACCACATCGTGCTGCTCGACGTGCGGTCGTTCGGCCTGACCGGCCGCCAGGCGGAATCGGCGCTGCTGGACGCAGGCGTCGTCACCAACCGCAACTCCGTCCCGGCCGACCCGAACGGCGCCTGGTACACCAGCGGCGTTCGGCTGGGCACCCCGGCGCTCACGAGCCGCGGATTCGACGCCGACGACTTCGACCGGGTCGCCGAATTGATCGTCGATGTGCTGTCCAACACGCAGCCCGACGGTTCCTCGAAAGCCAAGTACAAGCTGGCCGATGGCACCGCCGAGCGCGTCCGGGCTGCGTCGGCCGAGCTGCTCGAGACCAACCCGCTGTACCCGGGGTTGACGCTCTGACGGGACTCGCGACACGCCACCGATCCGATTTCGAGAAACATGTGAACTAGGGTTACAGTTACTCTATGGCACAGAAACCTGTCCCTAATGCGCTGACCCTCGAGCTCGAGCCAGTTGTGACGGCCGAACTGCGCCGCCACATTGACTCCGAGGATCTCTGGTATGCCCATGACTATGTGCCGTTCGACCAGGGCGAGAACTTCGCGTTCCTAGGCGGACGGGATTGGGATCCCTCTCAGGTGACCCTGCCCAAGAACGTCACCGATGCTTTGGAGATCCTGCTGATCACCAAGGACAACCTCGCCGGGTACCACCGCGAGCTGGTCGAACATTTCATCCTCGAGGAGAAGTGGGGCCGGTTCCTGGGTCGCTGGACCGCCGAGGAGCATCTGCACGCGGTCGCGCTGCGCAACTACCTGGTGGTCACGCGTGAGATCGACCCGACCGCCAACGAGGATGTCCGCGTCGAGCACGTGATGAAGGGCTATCGGGCCGACGCCTACTCTCAGATCGAGACGCTGGTGTTCATGGCGTTCTTCGAGCGCTCCCACGCGGTCTACTGCCGCAACCTGGAGGCGCAGGTCGCCGAGCCGGTGCTCGCATCGTTGATGGGCCGGATCGCCGGCGACGAGGAGCGACACGAGGAGTTCTTCGCCAACCTTGTGTCGTACGTGCTGGAGCAGCACCGCGACGAGACCGTCGCGGCGATCGCCGCCCGCGCGAACGAGCTCGACGTCATCGGTGCCGACATCGACGCCTACCAGGACAAGGTGGCGTTGGTGGCCGAGTCCGGCATCTTCGACAAGGCCGCGCTGCGCAAGGTGATCTCTGACCGGATCACCGCTTGGGGTCTGGCCGGTGAGGACCGGCTCCAGGAGTTCATCAGCACGTAACGCGTTGGGCGCCAAGCGCGCGGCGCGCCGATCAGCAAGCCCGCCGTGGCGGGAGTAGCGTCGATTCCGATGGCTAGCGACATGCTCTGCTGTCCGGGCGGTACCGATCGTTTTCTTTGCGAGAGGACCGGCCCCGGTCCTGGTGCCGCAGCGTCCACCGAGAAGTTCGCGTGGGGCCGCGTAACGAGCTTCGCCTCTAGGAGCGCCACGTGACTGATTTGCCTGTCCGTACCTATGTGCTCGATACCTCCGTGTTGTTGTCCGATCCATGGGCATGCACGCGGTTCGCCGAGCACGAGGTGGTGGTTCCGCTGGTTGTCATCAGCGAATTAGAAGCCAAACGGCACCACCATGAGCTGGGCTGGTTCGCCCGGCAGGCGCTGCGGATGTTCGACGATCTGCGGCTCGAACACGGACGGCTGGACCAGCCGATACCCGTTGGGACACAGGGTGGCACGCTGCAGGTCGAGCTGAACCACAGCGATCCGACCGTGTTGCCGCTCGGCTTCCGCACCGAGAGCAACGATTCCCGCATCCTGACCTGTGCAGCCAACCTGGCGGCAGAGGGCAAACGAGTGACGTTGGTGAGCAAGGACATTCCGCTGCGGGTCAAGGCCGGCGCGGTTGGCCTGGCGGCCGACGAGTACCACGCTCAGGATGTCGTGGTCTCCGGCTGGACCGGGATGACCGAGATGGATGTCGCGTCCGAGGAAATCGACACCCTGTTCGCCGACGGTGAGATCGATCTGGCCGAGGCACGCGATCTGCCGTGCCACACGGGAATCCGCCTGCTGGGTGGAAGCTCGCATGCGCTCGGCCGGGTCAATGCCGACAAACGCGTGCAACTGGTCCGCGGTGACCGCGAAGTGTTCGGCCTCCGGGGAAGGTCAGCCGAACAACGCGTCGCACTGGATCTACTGCTCGACGAGTCCGTCGGGATCGTCTCGCTGGGCGGTAAGGCCGGCACCGGCAAGTCGGCGCTGGCGCTGTGCGCGGGCCTGGAGGCCGTGCTGGAACGGCGTACCCACCGCAAGGTCGTGGTGTTCCGCCCGCTCTATGCGGTCGGTGGCCAGGAACTCGGCTACCTACCCGGCAGCGAGAGCGACAAGATGGGCCCGTGGGCACAGGCTGTCTTCGACACCCTGGAGGGCCTGGCCAGCCCAGCAGTGCTCGACGAGGTGCTGTCCCGCGGCATGCTCGAAGTGCTGCCGTTGACCCACATCCGCGGCCGGTCGCTGCACGACTCCTTCGTCATCGTCGACGAAGCCCAGTCACTGGAACGCAACGTCTTGCTGACGGTGCTGTCGCGGCTCGGCGCCGGCTCACGCGTGGTGCTCACCCATGACGTCGCGCAACGGGACAACCTGCGGGTCGGCAGGCACGACGGTGTCGCGGCGGTGATCGAGAAGCTCAAGGGCCACCCGCTGTTCGCCCACATCACGTTGCAGCGCAGCGAACGCTCGCCGATCGCCGCGCTGGTCACCGAGATGCTGGAGGAGTACAGCCCCGGCGCCCTGCCCTGAGTGATTTGTGTGCGTTTACTGGCGCTCACCGCTGGTAAACGCACACAAATCGCAGGGCCGGTAGGCTGCCGGGGTGGCGAGACTCCCCGACAGCCAGGCGTGGCGGTGGACCGTCGTCGGCATTTTCGTCGCCGTGGTGGTCCTGGTCGGCGGTGCACTCACGGGTCACATCCGGAAAGCCTCGGCCGATGATGTCGACTGTGCAGTGGAGAAGTGCATCGCCTTCACGTTCGACGACGGCCCCAGCCCGTACACCGATCGGCTGTTGAAGATCCTGCGGGACAACGACGCCAAGGCGACGTTCTTCGAGATCGGCAACAAGGTCGCGGCCAACCCTGCGGGCGCCAAGCGGGTGGTCGAGGCAGGCATGGAGCTCGGCCAGCACACCTGGGAGCACCCCAACATGACCACCATCCCGCCTGAAGACATCTCGTCGCAGCTGTCCAAGGCCAGCGATGCCATCGAGGCGGCGACCGGTCAGCGGCCGAAGCTGTTCCGCACCGCAGGCGGGCTGATCAACGACGCGGTGCTGGCCGAGGCCAAGAAGCAGGGCCTGGCCGACATCAACTGGGACGTCATCCCATTCGACTGGGCCAACGACTCGAACACCGCGGCCACCCGGTACATGCTGATGACTCAGATCAAGCCCAACTCGGTGGTGCTCTTCCACGACACCTACTCATCCACCGTCGATCTGGTGCAGCAGTTCATCCCGGTGCTCAAGGCCAATGACTACCACCTGGTGACGGTCACCCACCTCCTCGGACCGCGGGAGCCGGGTACCAGCTACGGCAGCCGCGAGAACGGTCCACCCGTCAACGGTCTGCAGGACATTCCGCCCGCCAGCATCCCGGAGCTGTCGGCGACGCCGTCGCCGGCCCCGATGCCGAACTTCCCGATCACCGACATCCCCGGTGCCAACTCCGGTGGGGTGAACAACGGGGCGTGAGCCGGTGAGATGTGCATCGCACCCGCTAGAGGACCAAAGACCCTAACCCGATCGGTCGTCGGAGACAACGCTGGTGGCATGCCCGACACCACGCTCGACAGCGCCACCATCGTCAAAGCCGTTCAGCTGGCCTCGCGTGCCCCGTCGCTGCACAACACTCAACCGTGGCGGTGGGTGTACACCTCCGGCGCGGACGGGAGGGGCACAAGCAGCTACGGCTTGGAGCTGTACCTCGATCCGGAACGGGTCGTGCGTTCCACGGACCGTTCGGCGCGGGAGGCTGTCATCAGCTGCGGGGTGATGTTGGACCATGTCGTGGTCGCTATGGCAGCCGCCGGCTGGGCTGCCGACGTCGAGCGGTTCCCCGACCCGAACCATCCGGATCACCTGGCGACGCTGCAGTTCAGCCCGCTGGGTTTCGTCACCGATGCCCACCGGCGGCGCGCCGATGCGATCTTGGCCCGTCGCACCGACCGGCTGCCGATGGCCGCGCCACCGGATTGGGAGTCCTTCGAACCGATGCTGCGGACCTGGCTGGACACCGGGCCGGTGCATCTGGACGTGCTGACCGAGGACATGCGGTCAGAGGTGGCCGATGCCGCCATGCTCAGCGAGTCGCTGCGGCTCTACGACTCCGGATATCACGCTGATCTGGCTTGGTGGACAACGCCTTTCGCGACAAGTGACGGCATCCCGCAGAGTGCGCTGGTATCGGCGGCCGAAAGTGAACGTGTTGCGCTGTCCCGGGCGTTCCCCGTCACCGCCCACACCGATCGGCGCCCGGCCATCGCCGACGACGCGGCACGTGTCATCGTGCTGTCGACCGACGGCTTCAGTCGCGCGGACGCGTTGGACGCCGGTGAAGCACTGTCGATGGTGCTGCTGGAGGCCACGATGGCAGGCCTGGCGACCTGCCCGGTGACGCAGATGACCGAGCTGCATGCCAGCCGTGACGTCGTTGCCACCCTGATCGGTCGGGACGCCTGCCCGCAGGTACTGGCCCGGATCGGGCTCGCCCCGGTGCTCGAAGAGGTGCCGCCGCCGACCCCGCGCCGGCCTGTCACTGACTTCCTCACTATTGCATAGAGATTCGTCATGCTGTTGCGATCGGTCCCGACAGCGGTGAGACTCGGGAGATGATCAGAGTCTTCCTGGTTGACGACCACGAGCTGGTGCGCCGCGGCCTGATCGATCTTCTCAGTGCCGATCCGGAGCTGGAGGTGATCGGCGAGGCGGATTCGGTGGCGCAGGCCCTGGCCCGGGTACCCGCGAGCGCGCCAGACGTCGCGGTGCTCGATGTGCGCTTGCCCGACGGCAACGGCATCGAGCTGTGCCGGGAGCTGTTGTCGCGCATACCCGATCTGCGGTGCCTGATGTTGACCTCGTTCACCTCCGACGAGGCGATGCTGGATGCCATCCTCGCCGGTGCCAGCGGCTACGTCGTCAAGGACATCAAGGGGATGGAGCTCGCGCAGGCCATCAAGGAAGTCGGGGCCGGCCGGTCCCTGCTGGACAACCGGGCGGCCGCGGCGTTGATGGCCAAGCTACGCAGCAACGCCGAGCGTGCCGACCCGCTGTCAGGCCTGACTCAGCAGGAACGGGTTCTGCTGGAGCTGCTGGGCGAAGGCCTGACCAACAAACAGATCGCAGCCAGGATGTTCCTCGCCGAGAAGACCGTGAAAAACTATGTGTCGCGCTTGCTGGCCAAGCTCGGCATGGAGCGACGGACTCAGGCTGCAGTCTTCGTCTCCAAACTGGACCGACCCGGCTAGGTTGGTCGGGTGGCCGACGATCTGCGAGGAACGCTGTCGCAGTTGCGATTGCGTGAATTGTTGACCGAGGTCCAAGAGCGGGTCGAGCAGATGCTGACTGGTCGGGACCGCCTTGACGGGCTGGTCGAGGCGATGCTGGCGGTGACCTCAGGGCTCGAGCTCGATGTCACGCTCAGCACCATCGTGCACACCGCGATCCAACTGGTCGATGCCCGTTACGGTGCCCTGGGTGTCCGCGGCGAAGCTCATGAGCTGACGCAGTTCGTCAACGAGGGCATCGACGACCCCGTGCGGGCGAGCATCGGGCACCTGCCCGAGGGACGTGGCGTGCTCGGCGTGCTGATCGACGATCCGAAGCCCATCCGGCTCGATGACATTCGCCTGCACCCGGCGTCGGTGGGTTTCCCGCCGAACCACCCGCCGATGCGGACGTTCCTCGGTGTCCCAGTCCGGATCCGTGACGAGGTGTTCGGCAATCTCTACCTCACCGAAAAGATGACCGGCCAGCCCTTCAGTGAGGACGATGAGGTGCTGGTGCAGGCGCTGGCAGCAGCCGCGGGCATTGCCATCGAGAACGCCCGCCTCTATGAGCAGTCCAGGGCCCGGCAGGCTTGGATCGCCGCCACTCGAGACATCGGTACCGAGTTGCTTGGCGGTACCGATCCAGCAAGGGTGTTCCGGCTGGTCGCTGACGAGGCCCTCAAGTTGACCGGGGCCGACGGCACGGTGGTCGCCGTGCCGGCCGACGCCGAGGCCGACCGCAGCGACGTCGCCACGCTGCTGGTGGCTGCCACCGCAGGTGCAGTGAGTGGCTGCGGTACCGAGTCGATTCCGGTGGCAGGCACGGCTGTCGGGGAGGTCTTCCGGGTGGGCAGGCCGCAGCGCCCCGATCGATTCGAGTTGTGCGGATTCGTCGGTCCGGCGCTGGTGTTGCCGCTGCGCACCACCGACACGGTGGCAGGCGTCCTGGTGGCCTTGCGTACCGAGGGCGGTCCCGCCTTCACCGACGAGCAGATGGACATGGCCGCGGCGTTCGCCGACCAGGCCGCATTGGCCTGGCAGCTCGCGAGTTCTCAGCGCCGCGTTCAGGAGCTGGAAATTCTTTCCGATCGCGAACGCATCGCCCGCGACCTGCACGACCACGTGATCCAGCGGCTTTTCGCCGTGGGGCTGGCGCTGCAGGGGACGATTCAGCGGGCCCGCTCAGCAGATGTGCAGCGGCGGCTGAGTGAAAGCGTGGATGACCTGCAGGCGGTGATCCAGGAGATCCGCACGGCCATATTCGACCTGCATGGGCGTTCGGCGGGGACGACGCGGCTGCGCCAACGGCTCGATGAGGTGCTGGTGCAGTACTCCGACAGTGGTCTGCACACCACCACCCAGTTCGTCGGCCCCCTGTCGGTCGTCGACGCGGTGCTTGCCGACCATGCTGAGGCGGTCGTGCGGGAGGCGATCAGCAACGCGGTACGGCACGCTGCGGCAACCGAGCTCACCGTGCGGGTGGAAGTGGCCGACGATCTGAGCATCGTGGTGACCGACAACGGATGCGGCATCACCGGTGCGGTCAGCGAAAGCGGATTGGCGAACCTGCGTAACCGGGCCGAGGCGGCCGGTGGCCGGCTGAGCATCGAAAGTCGTTCCGATGGTGGCACAGTGCTGCGCTGGACGGTGCCGTTGCCGGCTTAGATCAGGCTTAGACCCGCAGGGTGCGGCGCGGTGTCGCGGGCAGCGGCGCGGCGTCTTCGGCGACCCGGCCGACCCGGATGAGCACCTGTGGGTACTCGCGCCCGTCGAATAGCTCCTCTCGCAATGCGGCTCGGGTCTCCGTGATTTCCAGGGGTTCGGTGATCGGGCAGCACGCCATGTCTGCGATCGTGGCGGTGAGCAGTAGCAGGCTGGTGGCCTCACCGGCGCGCAGCCGTGCCAAGGTGTCGTCGTCGCGGGTGCCGAGCGCCAGCACCACGGCATGGTCGGTACAGCCCGGACTGTTGGGTGGTTGCGCCAGAACGGGACCGGCGAACAATCGACCCGGTATGGGCGCGTCGGGATCCGATGTCGGGGTGTTGTGTGCGGGTACTCCGGCCAGCGACGCATAGCGACCGCTCCACCGGTTCAGCTCGCTCAGATAGGCGCGGTCTTCAATGTGGCGGGAAACCGCTTGTTTCACAATCGTATTGAGGCTTGTCAGGCATTCCACTCGGCGCAACGTCACCCCGG
>NZ_KB908263.1 GCF_000382405.1 Mycobacterium sp. 141 | reverse complement strand
CACGACCGGCCGGCTGATCATGCAGTACGCGTCGCAGAACCTCATCCCCGTCACCCTCGAACTCGGCGGCAAGAGCCCCAACATCTTCTTCAACGACGTGATGGCGGCAGGCGACGACTTCCAGGACAAGGCCCTGGAAGGCTTCACGATGTTCGCCCTCAACCAGGGCGAGGTATGTACGTGCCCGTCGCGCAGCCTCATTCAGGCCGACATTTTCGATGAGTTCCTGGAGTTGGCCGCGATCCGCACCAAGGCGGTCCGCCAGGGTGATCCGCTGGACACCGAGACCATGATCGGGGCGCAGGCCTCCAACGATCAGTTCGAGAAGATCCTGTCTTACATCGAGATCGGCAAGTCCGAAGGGGCCCGGGTGGTCACCGGTGGGGAACGCGCCGACCTCGGTGGTGACCTGGCCGGCGGGTTCTACATCCAGCCGACGGTGTTCGCGGGCAAGAACAACATGCGGATCTTCCAGGAGGAGATCTTCGGCCCGGTCGTCGCGGTGACCTCGTTCGCGGATTATGACGATGCGATCTGGATCGCCAATGACACGCTGTACGGGTTGGGTGCGGGGGTGTGGAGCCGTGACGGTAACACCGCCTATCGCGCCGGCCGCGACATCAAGGCGGGCCGGGTGTGGACCAACTGCTACCACCAGTATCCCGCCCACGCCGCGTTCGGCGGGTACAAGCAGTCCGGGATCGGCCGCGAGAACCACAAGATGATGCTGGACCACTACCAGCAGACCAAGAACCTGCTGGTGTCCTACAGCAACAAAGCCCAGGGATTCTTCTAGACATGACTAGCAGAGCCCTCATAACCCAAGCCGCCGCCGATCTGCTGGCAACGCTGCAGGAACGGCACGGGGCGTTGATGTTTCACCAGTCCGGCGGATGTTGCGACGGGTCGTCGCCGATGTGTTACCCCGACGGCGATTTCATCGTCGGGGACCGGGACATCCTGTTGGGTGTGCTCGACGTCGGTGAGACCGCGGACGCGAGGAGCAAGGGAATCTTCGGTGTGCCGGTGTGGATCTCCGGGCCGCAGTTCGACGCGTGGAAACACACCCAACTGGTGATCGATGTGGTGCCCGGCCGCGGTGGCGGATTCAGCTTGGAGGCGCCCGAGGGTAAGCGCTTCCTGTCGCGCGGACGGGCGTTCACCGCCGCCGAGCTCGACGAACTCGCTGCGTCCCCGCCGCTGACCGGCGCCGAGTACGCGGCGGGGAAGCGCCCGGCGGACACGGGCAGTCACATCGTCGCCGAGGCGTCAGACGCCTGCCCGGTGCCGGGACACTAGGCGCCGCGTTCTGCCGACGTTGGAACTGACCTGTCTGACATTGCTGCGAAAAACCAGTTCATATGTTCAGATGGACAGATGTCACGTCCGCTCATGTGCTCGTCGCAGCTGCACCCACTTGTCGTATTCGGCGTGATAGTCGCGCTGACGCTCTCCGGCTGTGCGTCCAATTTCGTTCCGGCCGAACGGAATCAGATCGTGCTTGCGGAAGGGCAGGAACTCGGCGGCTACAACCCCGTTTCCGGCTACGGCGAACTCGGCGTATCGCCGATCTATGAAGGTCTGTACCGCCCGCAGGGCGTGTCGGACTCGGCGGTGCCAAACCTTGTCCCATCGCTCGCCACGGCGGCGCCGGATCCGGTGGGGCCGAGACGATGGCGTGTGCCGTTGCGCGAGGGCGTGAAATTCTCCGACGGCACCGGCTTCGACGCTGCCGATGTGGTGGCGACCTACACGGCGGTGAAGAACCCCGAGGTGGCATCGGAGATCTCCACCCACGTGGAGCCCATCACCGCGATGACCGCCGACGGCCCGCACGCCGTCATCGTGGAGACCAGCACGGCCGCCGACCCGACACCCTTCCTCCTGCTGGGCATCCTGCCGTCGGAAAAGGTGGAGGCAAAACCGGCGGCTGACTGGGCCGTGAACACCGCACCGATCGGAACCGGCCCCTACCGGCTGGAAAGCCTGCGGCCGGATCAGGCCGTCATGGTCGCCCGCGACGACTACTGGGGTCCACCGGCACAGGTTCGACGCGTGATCTATACCTACAACCCCGACGACAACGTGCGCGCTCAGCGCATCATCGCCGGCGAGGTCGACGGAGTGAACTTGCCGCCCAAGCTGATCGATTCCATCGGCCGCGACAGCGTACGTACCGTGGCGGTGCAGTCCGCGGATTGGCGGGGCGTCGCGTTCCCGTCCGGAAATCCGTTCACCGCTGACCCGCGGGCCCGGCTGGCGATGAACCTCGCCGTCGACCGCGAGGCGTTGATCCGCGACGTGGTGGCCGGACACGGGCGCGCGGCGAGCACGCCGATCGCCGCGGTCTACGGCGCTGCCTTCAACTCGGACGCGCAGTTCGAGTTCGACCTGCCGGGCGCGGAAAAGATGCTGGACGACGCCGGTTGGCGGACCGGTGCCGGCGGATGGCGCGAAAAGGGCGGTGCGAAAGCGTCATTCGAGCTCCTCTACAACGCCCAGGACACATTGCGCCGCGACCTCGCGGTGGCCTTCGCAACAGCGATGAAGCCATTGGGCGTCGACGTGCGCACCCGCGGCACCAGCTGGGACGAGATCGACACGCGATTCGGTGACTCGGCGGTACTGCTCGGTGGCGGGTCGACGCCCTACAGCATCGATTCGCAGGTGTACGACACCCTGCACACCCGGGTGGCGGACTCGTCGCCATACTCCAACCCGGGCAACTTCACCGCGCGAGAGCTGGACGGACTGCTCGAGCAGGCACGCGAAACTGGACCGGGCGCAACGAAAGACGAGTTGTACCGCCAGATTCAAACGGTCTACGCCGCCGAGCCGTCCTACGTCTACCTTGCGTTCATCGATCACACGTACGGGTATCGGGACCAGGGCTGGCAGCAGGTGGCACCGATACTCGAACCGCATTCCCATGGTGTGTCGTGGGGCCCGTGGTGGGATGTTGCCGCGTGGACACGTTGACCCGCTCGAGCGTCGACCGTGACCGCCGAATGCGTGCTGCCGCACGCCTGCTCGGCATCCGTACCGCCGTCGCGGTGCCGGTGACCGTCGCGGTCTCGGTGGTGATGTTCGGCATCGCGTCCCTGTCGCCGTTCGATCCACTGGTGGCCTATCTGGGTGACAACTACCAGGCCGCCACCCAATCTCAACGCGCGGCGGTACGCGCCGCATACGACACCGATCAACCGTGGTGGCAGGCATGGTGGAACTGGTTTTTCGGCGCCATCCGCGGTGACCTCGGCTGGGCGTCCACGAAATCGCAATCCGTCACGACGGTGCTGGCCGAGCGGATACCGTTCACGCTGGGGTTGTCCGGGGTGGCGTTGTTGACCGCGGCGGCCGTGGCAATCCTGTTTGGCGGCATCGCCGGAATGCGCAGAGGCGGTGTGCTGGATCGGCTGTGCACCGGCGTGGCGGTGGTAGTGGCCGCGGTGCCGCCGTTCGTCGTATCGCTGACGTTGGTCGCGGTGGTGGCAGTGGGGTTGCGATTGTTGCCTGCCTCGGGGGCCAGCGCTCCCGGGGACGATTACACCGCCGGTGGCCTGATCCGGCACGCGGTGCTGCCGTTGATCGCACTGACGGTGTCGCAGATCCCCTGGTTGATGTTGACCATGAGGACCGCAGTGGTGCAGGCATGCGAGTCCGATGCGGTGCGCGCCGCGAGGTCACGCGGTGTCCACGGCTGGGCTCTGCTGCGCGGCCACATCGGCCCGATCTCGGTACTGCCGACGCTGGCGTTGCTGGGAACCCGGCTGCCTGAGCTGATTGCCGGCGCAGCGATCGTGGAGACTGTGTTCAGCTGGCCGGGAATGGCCGCCACGCTGGTGGAATCTGCCGCAGCACTGGACTTTTCATTGCTCGCGGCGTTGACGGTCGGGTCGGCGTTCGCGGTGTTGGCCGGGTCGGCACTGTCCGATGCGGCAGCCGTGGCGATCGATCCGCGAATCGAGATGAAGGCATGACAGTGAGGCGGAGCGCGCAGGCGCGGGTCGGTTGGCCATGGGTGGTGATCGGCCTGATCGTGGTGGCCGCGGTGGCGATTCCGGCGCTCGCCGGTGAACAGGTCGCCGATTTCGGTGCGGCGTTGCGGCCACCGGCGATCGAAAACCCGGCAGGGACCGACCATTCGGGTTACGACCTGCTGGTGCGTACCGCCGAAGGGTTGCGGATCTCGCTGGTGATCGCCGCGGTGTGTGCACTTGCCGCGACGGTGCTGGGTCTCTTGATCGGTGTCGGTTCGGCACTGGTCGGCGGCTGGGTCGACGCGATCGTGATGCGGGTGGTCGACGGTTTCAACGCGCTGCCTCATCTCGTCGTCGGGATCGTCATCGCCGCGATGTGGCGTGGTGCTCCGCTGGCCATCATCGCGTCGATCGCGTTGACCCACTGGCCGGCCGTCGCCCGGGTGGTGCGCGCCGAATTACTGTCGGTCACCGACGCCGGATGGGTGCAGGCCGCGAAACTGGCCGGTGCGTCGCGCTGGTTCGTCGCACGCAATCACCTGGTGCCCGCGGTGACCGGTCAAGCGCTGGTGGCGATGGTGATGCTGCTGCCGCATGCCGTGTGGCACGAGTCGACGCTGTCCTTCCTCGGGATCGGTCTTTCCCCGGACCGGGCCAGCCTCGGCACCTTGCTCGGGCAGGCGCGGGGCGATGTGCTGATGGGTGCCTGGTGGACGCTCGCCGTGCCTGCCGTGGCGCTCGTCGCGACCGCGCTGGCCTTCGCCCTGGCGGGTACTGCGGTGCGACGACGGAACGCGCCGCCGGTCGGGCAGGTGTGGTGATGGCGCCCCCGACAGCACAGCTGTGCCACCTCACCGTCGACATAGCCACCCGCAGCGGTCGCAATGCGCCGGTGGTGCGGGTTCTCGATTCGGTCAGCCTGGATGTGGGTGCGGGCTGCGTCACGGCGCTGATCGGCGAATCGGGCTGTGGAAAGTCGATGGTCGCTGCCGCATTGTGCGGTCTGTTGCCGCCGGCGGCCCAAGTGACAGGACGCATCCTGGTCCGGGGTGAGGACCTGGTCGCGTCGGGCGAGCGCGGCTGGCGGCCGCTACGCGGACATCACATCGGCTTGGTGCCGCAGTCCGCGGCGACCTCGTTCACGCCGGTCCGCACGATCGGATCCCAGCTGACCGAGGTGTGCGAACGGCTGAGCGCCGACCGCACACCAGCACAGTTGTGCGCGGCAGTCCGGTTGCCGGCCGATGTCGTCCACCGCTATCCCCATGAACTGTCCGGAGGCATGGCGCAGCGTGCTGCGATCGCCGCGGCCCTGGCCGGGCGCCCGGAATTGCTCATCGCCGACGAACCGACCTCGGCGCTCGACCCCGCCAACGCGGCCGTGGTGTGGCAGTTGCTGGCCGAGGCTGCTTCCGATGGTGCGGCGGTGCTCGTCATCACCCACGATCTCCCGTCACTGCTGCGTGCCGACGTGTGCGACGACATTGCACTGATGAGTGCCGGCAGCATTCTCCGGCGGGCCGCTACCACGGATATGCTCGCCGACCCGGACTCCTACGTGCGCAGATTCTTCGCAGCGGTGACGGCATGAGCGCCTGTCAGCTGGAGGCCGACGGCGTCTGCGTGTCATTCGACGGCCGGCGTGTTCTCGACGCTGTCGGGCTGACCGCAGCCGGCGGCGAGATCGTCGGGGTCACCGGACCGTCGGGCTGCGGCAAGACGACCTTGCTGCGGGTGTTGGCCGGGCTGCACCACCCCGACGCAGGCGAGGTCCGCTACCACGGATCTACGGAGCCGCCGCCGGCGTCGCTCGCGTTACTCGCCCAGCATGCACGGCTGGTCTGCAATCCACGGTGGACACTCGGCCGGATCATCGCCGAACCGGCGGTCATCGGCGGGACGGCAGTGTCGGTCGGTGCCATCGCGCGCCGTGTCGGTCTTGACGAGTCGTTGCTGGAGCGTCATCCCGGTCAGGTCAGCGACGGCCAATTGCAACGGGCGTGCCTGGGCCGGATCGTCGCGCAGCAGCCCGCGATCGTGCTGTGCGACGAGCCGACGGCGATGCTGGACCCCATCGCCACCGATCACGTCGCGGAACTGTTGCGCGACGTCGCCGCCGGTGGCGCCAGCGTCGTGCTGGTGAGCCATGACGCGGATCTCGTCAGCGCGTTGAGCACGCGTGCCCACACGCTGCCGGGCGGCTGATCGGTCGTCTTCGCACCCGACCGTGGATCGGTCGATGGAAACCAGGGTCCGCACACTAGGGTGGGGGGCGTGACCCACTTTGATGTTGTTGTTCTCGGAGCTGGTCCCGGTGGATACGTCGCGGCTATTCGTGCCGCTCAACTGGGGTTGAGTACCGCCATCATCGAACCCAAGTATTGGGGTGGGGTGTGCCTGAACGTCGGGTGTATCCCGTCGAAGGCGTTGCTGCGCAACGCCGAGCTGGCCCATATCTTCGCCAAGGAAGCCAAGACTTTCGGGATCAGCGGTGAGGCCAGCTTCGATTACGGTGCGGCGTTCGACCGCAGCCGCAAGGTCGCCGAGGGCCGGGTCGCCGGTGTGCACTTTTTGATGAAGAAGAACAAGATCACCGAGATCCACGGCTACGGCTCCTTCACCGGGCCGAAATCGATCTTGGTCAAGCTCAACGACGGCGGCACCGAGAACGTCACCTTCGACAACGCGATCATCGCCACCGGCTCCTCGACGCGGCTGGTGCCCGGCACCGCGCTGTCGGACAACGTGGTGACCTACGAGACGCAGATCCTTTCCCGCGAGTTGCCCTCCTCGATCATCATTGCCGGGGCCGGGGCGATCGGCATGGAGTTCGCCTATGTGCTCAAGAACTACGGCGTCGATGTCACCATCGTGGAGTTTCTACCCCGCGCCCTGCCCAACGAGGACGCCGAGGTGTCCAAGGAGATCGAAAAGCAGTACAAGAAGCTGGGCGTGAAGATCCTCACCGGCACCAAGGTCGAAGGCATTGCCGATGAGGGTGTTGGCGGTCCTGTTCGGGTCACCGTGAGCAAGGACGGGGTGAGCGAGGAGCTCAAGGCCGACAAGGTGCTGCAGGCCATCGGGTTCGCCCCCAATGTCGACGGGTATGGGTTGGAGGCGGCGGGGGTGGTGCTGACCGACCGCAAGGCCATCGGTATCGATGACGACATGCGCACCAACGTGCCCCACATTTATGCGATCGGGGATGTCACCGGCAAGCTGCAGCTCGCGCATGTGGCCGAGGCTCAGGGGGTGGTGGCCGCCGAGACCATCGCTGGTGCCGAGACGTTGCCGCTCGGGGACTACCGAATGATGCCGCGGGCCACGTTCTGCCAGCCGCAGGTCGCCAGTTTCGGATTGACCGAGGAACAAGCCCGCGCCGAGGGGTACGACGTCGTCGTCGCGAAGTTCCCGTTCACCGCCAACGGCAAGGCACACGGCCTGGCCGATCCGACCGGGTTCGTCAAACTGATCGCCGACAAGAAACACCTGGAGTTGCTCGGCGGCCACCTGATCGGGCCCGACGTCTCCGAGTTGCTGCCGGAACTGACCCTGGCGCAGAAGTGGGACCTGACCGCCCACGAGCTGGCCCGCAACGTGCACACCCACCCGACCCTCTCGGAAGCCCTGCAGGAATGCTTCCACGGCCTCACCGGCCACATGATCAACTTTTGAAAAACGAGATCATCGCCGGGATCGGCGGATTGGTCGTCGGCCACATCCTGTGGCTGATGGCCATTTCGTTGGCCACCGACAGCGGCTACGTCAACCAGTGGGTGCTGGTGGTGGCTGCGGTGTCCTTACTCGTCGGTGTGGCGGGGGGCCTGCTCGGCTGGCGCAAGCATCAGCACGAGGCCCACGAATGGGCGGCGTTCCTGTGGCTGCTACCGGTCTCGCCGGTGCTGTTGTCGATCGCGGTGCTCGGGGTGACCTACCTGTAAGCGCTTCAGTCGGGGAAGTCCAGCGGAATCCGCAGTGTCGCCATCGTTGCCGCCAGCGCATCGTATTGCCCTGCCAGCATGCAGAATTCGATGAGCTGGGTGCGGCTGAGGATCGCCGAAAGCGCGGCCCAGGTCTCCGATGACATCGAGCGGGTGACGACGAATTCGTCGGTTGCGGTGATGAGGACCCGCTGCCGGTCGGTCAGGCCCGCGGCGTCGGGACCCTCGAAGATGCGAGCCTGGGTCTCAGGGTCCACCCCGCGGCTGCGTGCCAGCCGGCGGTGCTGCTGCAGTTCGTACTCGCAGTCACGCAGGTGCGCGACGCGCAGGATCACCAGTTCGGCGTCTTTGCGAGGCAGCTTGCCGAGCGGTCCGAGTAATAGACCTGCTGACGGCAGCCACGCCAGGAACAGCAGCTTGTGCTGACCGAGCACGTTGAACAGGGTGAACCGCGGTGCCCGGATGGCCCGCGCGCCCACCTTGGCGATGGCCCAGTTGATCGGCCCCAGTTCCCGGAATCCGCCCGGTGCGATACGGGCGGGCTCAAGTGTGCTCACCTAGCTGAGTCTGGCACACCCTCGCGACACAACGGTTTGTGGTGCGGTTTCGACGATTTCGCGCCACAAACCGTACTCTCGGCGGAGATCACAAATTTGAGGACTTCTTGACCAGATACGGCAACACTGTCGAGCGGTGTTCGTCGAGGTCCAGCGCCCTCCCGAGGGCGGGGAAGGCCCGCTGAGGGCAGTTGTCGCGTTCGCACACCCGGCATCCGGACCCGATCGGTGTGCTGACCTCACCCGAGAGGTCCAGGCCGTCGGAGTAGACCAGTCGATGGGCATGACGCAATTCGCAACCGAGGCCGATCGCGAAAGTCTTGCCGGGCTGGCCATATCGCGAAGCGCGACGCTCGACGGTGCGGGCCACCCACATGTAATTGCGTCCGTCGGGCATCTGGGCGATCTGCACCAGGATCTTGCCCGGGTTGCCGAACGTCTCGTAGACATTCCACAGCGGGCAGGTGCCGCCCGAGGAGGAGAAGTGGAAACCGGTGGCGGACTGGCGCTTTGACATGTTCCCGGCCCGGTCGACGCGGACGAACGACAACGGTACACCACGCATCGACGGGCGTTGCAGCGTCGAAAGCCGATGGGAGACAGTCTCATAGCTCACGGAGTAGAAGGCGGACAGACGCTCGACGTCGTAGCGGAAGTTCTCGGCGACCTCGTGGAACTGCCGGTAGGGCAGCACGGTGGCGGCCGCGAAGTAGTTGGCCAGCCCCAGTCGCGCGAGCTTGCGTGATTCGTCGCTGGTGAAGTTGCCTTCGGCGACCTGCGCATCGATCAGGTCGCCAAATTCCAGATAAGCCAGCTCGGCGGCGAGCTTGAACACGTACTGCCCCGAGGAAAGATGACCGCCGATCTCCAGCGTCTTGGTCTGCGGGTCGTAGCGGTGCATCACGGTGTCGCCGGGATCGATACGTTTGACGATGCGCACGCCGTGCACCATGATGAGTCGTTCGGAGAGCTCGCGCGAAAGCTCGGCGCGGTGCGTCCGCATGCGGATGGTGAAATCTTCTGCGGCGGTGTCGAGTTCGTGCAGATAGTTCTGCCGCTGGTAGAAGAAGTCGCGAACTTCCTCGTGCGGCATGGTTATCGATCCGCTGCCGCTGCTGTCGGAATAGCGGCCTTCGGTGACTGCAGCGAGTTGTGTTGTGGTGAGCCGATAACGTTGATGCAGATTGACCATCGCCTGCGCCAGCGTCGGGTGGGTGTTGACGATGTCGGCGACCTCGGCGACGTCGACATCGATGCCGAGGTCGCGGTCCAGCGTCACCTCGCGCAGTTCGGCGACCAAACGGGTGTCGTCGTGGGATGCGAAGAAGGTGGCATCCACGCCGAACACCTCGGTGATGCGCAGCAACACCGACACCGTCAGGGGCCGTACGTCATGCTCGATCTGGTTGAGGTAGCTGGGGGATATGTCGAGCATCTGCGCCAGTGCGGCCTGGCTGAAACCGCGTTCGCCACGCAGTTGCCGCACCCGCGAGCCGACGAAGGTTTTTGCCACGTCAACCAGCCTAGCTACGGTGCGAGGGGTGGCTTTGCATGCTTGGCAGAGCGATCGTTGGGGCGGTATCGCGGTGCCTGGCATGATCGGTCTGGACGACCGATTGGGGAGATCGAGATGACGGGTTCCGCAGACAAGTCGACAGCCGGACTGGGCAAAGTCATGATGCCGGTACCGGATCCGCATCCCGACGTCTTCGACCGCGAATGGCCGCTGCGGGTCGGCGACATCGATCGGGTGGGCCGGCTGCGGTTCGACGCCGCGTGTCGCCACATCCAGGACATCGGATCCGATCAGCTGCGGGAGATGGGCTTCGAGGAGACCCACCCGCTGTGGATCGTCCGGCGGACCATGATCGACCTGATCCGTCCCGTCGAGTTCCAGGACATGCTGCGCATGCGGCGTTGGTGTTCGGGGACGTCGAACCGGTGGTGTGAGATGCGGGTTCGCATAGATGGCCGCAAGGGCGGCCTGATGGAATCTGAGGCGTTCTGGATCAACATCAACCGCGAGACCCAGGGGCCGGCCCGCATCTCCGACGACTTCCTCGAAGGTCTGCGACGGACCACGGACGAGTCCCGGCTGCGCTGGAAGCCCTACTTGAGACCGGGCAGCCGCGAGGACGCAGTCGAGATCAAGGAATATCCGGTCCGGGTGTCGGACATCGACCTGTTCGACCACATGAACAACTCGGTCTACTGGACGGTCATCGAGGACTACCTGCATTCCCGCCCGGAGCTGCTCGCCGGACCACTACGGGTGGCCATCGAGCACGACGCCGCGGTGGCTCTCGGCGAGAAGCTCGAGATCCTCTCGCACGTGTACCCGGCGGGGTCGACGGACGAGTTCGGGCCGGAGCTGGCCGACCGGACTGTTATAACGCTCACATATGTGGTCGGCGACGAGGCCAAAGCCATCGCCACGCTGTTCTCCCTCTGATTACTTCCGGTTTAACAGTACGAGCGTACTGACCTGCACAAATCGGTTACCCACGGGTAGCTTCTGAACCGGTACAGCCATCATATTTCTTCGCAAACTTTGCAAGTTAACGCTGCCATTTGGCGAAAATTGGCAATTGAAACAGGTGGACCTGCGGTTATGTGCTGTGCCATCGTCGAATTAGCACATCAGTGAAGCTGCTGCGGCGTTAACAAGACCGGACGGCGTCGGCGGCAACTTACAACCGAAGGAGCAGTTCTATGTCGACCGTGGGCACCCCCAAGTCACCGGAACAGATTCAGCACGACTGGGATCACAACCCCCGCTGGAAGGGCGTCACCCGCACCTACACCCCGGCAGACGTCGTCGCACTGCAGGGCCACGTCGTCGAGGAGGCCACCCTGGCCCGCCGCGGCGCCGAGGTGCTGTGGGATCAGCTCCACAACATGGACTTCGTCAACGCGCTCGGCGCGCTGACCGGCAACATGGCCGTGCAGCAGGTCCGTGCCGGCCTCAAGGCCATCTACCTGTCGGGTTGGCAGGTCGCCGGTGACGCCAACCTCTCCGGCCACACCTACCCCGACCAGAGCCTGTACCCGGCCAACTCGGTGCCGCAGGTCGTCCGCCGTATCAATAACGCGCTGCTGCGCGCCGACGAGATCGCCAAGGTCGAGGGCGACACCTCCGTCGAGAACTGGCTCGCGCCGATCGTCGCCGACGGTGAGGCCGGCTTCGGCGGTGCGCTCAATGTCTATGAGCTGCAGAAGGCCATGATCGCGGCGGGTGTGGCCGGTTCGCACTGGGAGGACCAGCTGGCCTCGGAGAAGAAGTGTGGTCACCTCGGCGGCAAGGTGCTGATCCCGACCCAGCAGCACATCCGCACCCTGACCTCGGCACGCCTGGCTGCCGATGTGGCCGACGTGCCGACCGTCGTCATCGCCCGTACCGACGCCGAGGCCGCCACCCTGATCACCAGCGACGTCGACGAGCGCGATCGCCCGTTCATCACCGGCGAACGCACCGCCGAGGGCTTCTACCGAGTCCGCAACGGCCTGGAGCCGTGCATCGCCCGGGCCAGGGCCTACGCGCCGTACTCCGACCTGATCTGGATGGAGACCGGCACGCCGGACCTGGAGCTGGCGGCTAAGTTCGCCGAGGGCGTCAAGAGCGAGTTCCCCGACCAGATGCTGGCCTACAACTGCTCGCCGTCGTTCAACTGGCGCAAGCACCTCGACGACGCGACCATTGCGAAGTTCCAGAAGGAGCTCGGCGCGATGGGCTTCAAGTTCCAGTTCATCACGCTTGCCGGCTTCCACGCCCTGAACTACTCGATGTTCGATCTGGCATACGGTTATGCCCGCAACCAGATGGCCGCCTACGTCGAGCTGCAGGAACGCGAGTTCGCCGCCGAGGCGCGCGGCTACACCGCCACCAAGCACCAGCGTGAGGTCGGCGCCGGTTACTTCGACCGGATCGCCACCACCGTGGATCCGACCAGCTCGACCACCGCGCTCGCGGGCTCGACCGAAGAGGGCCAGTTCCACTGAGCTTGCGAAGTGGAACCGACTAGCTGGAGCCACTGAGCTTGCGAAGTGGAACCGACTAGCTGGAGCCACTGAGCCACTGATCTTCGGCCGCCAAAGGTTGACAGCAGCAGGCCCCGCTCAGAATTCTTGGGCGGGGCCTGTCGCGTGTCCGGGACATCGAGACGAAAGTGAAATAGTGAGCGATCAAATTGAACGAGTAGGTGTCATCGGCGCCGGGCAGATGGGCGCCGGCATTGCCGAGGTGTCCGCCCGGGCCGGCGTCGACGTCCTGGTCTACGAGACCACCGATGAGCTGATCACCGCCGGACGCAACCGCATCACCAAGTCGCTGGAGCGCGGTGTGAAAGCGGGCAAGGTCACCGAGCGCGAAAAAGACGACGCACTGGCAAAGCTCAAATTCACCACCAGCATGGCCGATCTCGCCGATCGGCAACTCGTCATCGAAGCGGTGATCGAGGACGAGAACGTCAAGGCCAAGATCTTCGCCGAACTCGATCGGGTGGTCACCGACCCGGACGCCGTGCTGGCGTCGAACACCTCGAGCATCCCGATCATGAAACTCGCAGCGGCCACCCAGGACCCTGCCAGGGTGCTGGGCCTGCACTTCTTCAACCCGGTGCCGGTGCTGCCCTTGGTCGAGCTGGTCAGCACGCTCGTGACCAGCGACGATGCCGCCGCGCGGGCCGAGGAGTTCGCGAGCGCGGTGCTCGGAAAGCAGGTCGTGCGCTGCGCTGACCGGTCCGGTTTCGTGGTCAACGCGTTGCTAGTTCCGTACCTGCTCGCGGCAGTCCGGATGGTCGAGGGTCGGTTCGCCACGATCGAGGACGTCGACAAGGCGGTCGTCGCCGGGCTCTCGCATCCGATGGGCCCGCTGCGACTCTCTGACCTGGTCGGCCTCGATACATTAAAGCTGATCGCGGACAAGATGTTTGAGGAGTTCAAGGAGCCGTTGTATGCCGCTCCACCGCTGTTGCTGCGCATGGTCGAGGCGGGGCAGCTCGGGAAGAAGTCGGGGCAAGGCTTCTACACCTACTGAACGGATCCGCGCTGGCACTCAGCGCCGCGCTTAGCTACGCTACCTTCGGTAGGGCCTGCTGGCTCGGTCTTGAGTCTGCGCGGCGCCACGCGCCGGCCGGGCCGGTTACTCGTCAGCAGAGAAACGCAAAGGGTTACTGTCGTATGTCACAAGCCGATTCCGATCTAGCTCCGTACTACGAGGAGTCGCAGTCGATCTACGACATCTCGAACGAGTTCTTTGCCCTGTGGCTCGGGCCGACCATGGGCTACACGTGCGGTTACTACGAGCGCGAGGACATGACGCTCGAGGAGTCGCAGAACGCCAAGTTCGACCTGGCTCTGGGCAAGCTCGACCTCCAGCCGGGCATGACCCTGCTCGACATCGGCTGTGGCTGGGGCGGTGCCCTGGAGCGCGCTGTCACCAAATTCGACGTCAACGTCATCGGCATCACGCTGAGCAAGGCCCAGTCGGAGTGGGCTCGGGAACGGCTGGCCAAGATCGACACCAACCGCACCGTCGACATCCGGCTGCAGGGCTGGGAAGAGTTCAACGAGCCTGTCGACCGGATCGTCTCGATCGGCGCGTTCGAGGCCTTCAAGGCCGAGCGTTACCCGATCTTCTTCGAGCGCGCCTACAGCATCCTGCCGGAGAACGGCGGTCGGATGCTGCTGCACACGATCCTGGCGCACACCCAGCAGTTCTTCCGGGAGAACGGCATCAAGCTCACGATCAGCGACCTGAAGTTCATGAAGTTCATCGGCGAGGAGATCTTCCCCGGCGGGCAGCTGCCTGCGGTCGAGGACATCGAGAAGCTCGCCGCGGATTCCGGCTTCACCCTGGAGCGCACGCATCTGCTGCGGCCGCACTACGCGCGCACACTGGACATGTGGGCGGCAAACCTGGAGGCGGCGAAGGACGAGGCCATCGCCATGCAGGGCCAGGAAGTCTATGACCGTTACATGAAGTACCTGACCGGTTGCGCCGACTTCTTCCGTCGCGGCATCACCAACATCGGACAGTTCACGCTCGTCAAATAGTTCAGCCTCGGTGCATTTAGCGGGGATACCCCGCCCGATGGAGCGCATTCCAGGCGCGGGCGACAATCTCGGGTCCTCGATACCGTAGTTGCCGGGCGCTCACCCGCACGATCGTCCAGCCGCGTGAGGCCAGGAATTCCAACCGGACGATGTCGTTCTCATGGTTCTCGGGGTTCGTCCAGTGCTGTTCTCCGTCGTACTCGACGCCGACCGTCCACTCCGGCCATCCCATATCGATCCGCCGGCGCACCCGCCCTCGCTCGTCTGCAACCGGGATCTGAGTGGCGGGCCGGGGGACTCCGCCGCGGACGAGCAGCAGACGCAGCCGGGTTTCCTGCGGTGATTCGGCTCCAGCGTCGGCGAGATCGAGTGCGCTCCGTAACCGCCGGATACCGCGGGCGCCCGGATAGCGCTCCGCGATGCCTTTGACCCGGTCCACCCCGACGTTTGTCACGTTGAGCAGCGCATCGATCTGGATGATCGCAGTGTCGAGCGGTCGGCGGCGTCCGATGTCGTAGCAGGTGCGGGCGACGCTGGTGCAGGTCATGCCGTCGACGACGTCGACTTCGTCGTCGGCGATCACGCCGGTGTGGATCAGGATGCCCGGTGGCGAGGGGTGACGGATGCGGGCAAGCTCGGCGGGCGCGTCAGTGGGTAGCCACTTGCTGCCGAGCACTGCCGCCGCGGAGTATCCGGCCAGGGTTGCGCTGCGGCGAGACCACAGCCATGCGGCACTTGCCCTTGACCGTGCGTCGAGCGTGAAATCCTTTGGAATATAGATGTTTTGGTGAATCTTACGATAGCTGGTACGAAGTGCGTACCGGGTGACGGCCTCAGCGGCGAGCGCCTCGGTCCCCACGATGATGTCCCCCACAACGATATTCGACGCAGTGGGCGCCAGCCCGGTTCCCGCCTCACGACACTACGGTTTTTGGTGCGAGTTCCGGGATTTCGCGCCAAAAACCGTAGTGTGGGCGGAACGATCACGCCGAAGCGAGGCGGTGCTTCTCTGTTTTGACGTCGAAATCGGCTGCCGGCCAACTCAAGTCGAATTGCTTCAGCGCCTCGATGAGCAACTCCAGGATCGCCAGCCGGCTGTACCACTTGCGGTTGCACGGCACGATGTGCCAGGGCGCGTACTCGGTCGAGGTACGGTCCAGCACAGCCTGATAGGCCTCCTGGTACTGCGGCCAGAGCATGCGCTCGTCGATATCTGCCGGGTTGTACTTCCAGAATTTGTCGGTACGGTCCAGCCTTTGGGCGAGGCGGCGCTTCTGCTCGTCGAGCGAGACGAACATCGCGACCTTGACGATCTTGGTGCCGGAGTCGACGAGTTCCTTCTCGAAAGCGTTGATCTCGTCGTAGCGGGCTTCCCAGACGTCCGGCGGAACCAGACTGTGTACTCGGACGATGAGCACGTCCTCGTAGTGGGACCGGTCGAACACGCCGATATGGCCGGCCGGCGGCAGCGCCTTGCGGATCCGCCACAGGTAGTGGTGCGCCAGCTCTTCCTCGGTCGGCTTGCCGAAGCTCGCATACCGGATTCCTTGTGGATTACCCGCTCCCACAACGTGTTTGACGATACCGCCCTTGCCGGCGGTGTCCATGCCCTGCAGCACCAACAGCAGTGAGCGTGAGTCTCCTGCGCGGCTGGCCGCATACAGCATCTCCTGCAGCCCGGCGAACCGGGCGTTGCGCTCGGCCTGCAATTCGGGTGCGTCGCGCTTGGAACCTTTGAACCCCGGGATCGCATCGGGATCGATGTCGACGACTTTGTCGCCGGCGCGGAACTCCAGATGGTGATGCGGCTCGTGGCTCCACTGCGCCGGCAGTTCGTCGTCGGGCTTGTCGCTGGTCGTCACCCGGCCTAGTCAAGCAGCTACGGCGGCAATACCGGGGAAGGATGCGGCTGCGAGTTGAATTTCTCCAGCGAACCGCCGACCTCGACGATGCCGCACAGCGCGTTCCACGACAGCATGGTCAGGTAGTCGATGAGCTCGTCCGCGGTGATCCGCGGGTTCGACATCCACGAATGCGTGGCCAGTTGTACGCCGCCGACGGTGTGGAACGCCCACGCATCCACTCCGCCGGTGTCCATCCCCACGTCGGCCATTCGGCGGCGCAGCATCACCGCGAGCATGCGCGCGATGATCTGCTCGGAATCCGCGACCGCCTTGCTCTTGCTTGCCGAGTTGCTCGTCATCACGAATTGGTACGGCTCGGGTTCGGCGGCCACCGTCTCGACATACACCTTGATGATTTCGCGGGTGAGGTCGAAGCCGTCCAGATTGGATGACAGCGCCGCGGCCATGTTGGGGATCAGCGTGGTCTGGGCGAAACGCATCATGACCGCGGTGGTGAGATCGCTCTTGTCGACGAAGTAGCGGTACAACACGGTCTTGGAGACCCCGATTTCCGCCGCGATCTCGTCCATACTGACGTTGCTGCCGAGCCGACGGATGGCCTCGAGGGTGCCATCTACCAGCTCGTTACGTCGCTCCACCTTGTGTTGGTGCCAGCGCCGTTTACGTCCATCGGTCTTCACCGTCGCCGGCGGAGTCTGCTGTGCCACTGTCGCAGTAGTCCCATTCCCTAGTTCCACTCGATAGTACGGCGGGACACCTGCTGTCGGGCCGTGGGATCGAGCCCTCGGCCACGCCGTTGTGGATGATGGAGACGTGGCACATAGATCCGAACCAGGTTTGCGTGCGCTTCCTGCTCAGCGGGCGAGTTTTGCCGAGACGCTGGCAGGTGCCGATTCGGCAGCGGATGCCGAGCGTCGGCGTGGTTTGCGGCGGATGAAGGCCGTCGCTCTCGGCTTCCTGCTGGGCGCCACGGCGATCTACCTCGTGTGCACCTGGGCGCAGTCCCGCGGCGCCGCAGCGGCACCGTGGATCGGGTATGTGCGGGCCGCAGCGGAGGCCGGCATGGTGGGTGCTCTGGCGGACTGGTTCGCCGTGACGGCGCTGTTCCGTCATCCGTTGGGCATCCCCATCCCGCACACCGCGATCATCAAGCGCAAGAAGGACCAGCTCGGTGAGGGACTCGGCGCCTTCGTGCGGGAGAACTTCATGTCGCCCCAGGTGATCGAGACCAAGGTGCGCGACGCGCAGGTGGCGGGCCGGCTCGGCAAATGGCTCACCGACCGCTCTCACGCCGAGCGGGTGGCCTCGGAGAGCGCCACCATGCTGCGGGTCGGGGTAGAGCTGTTGCGCGACGAAGACGTGCAACACGTGCTGGACCGGATGATCGTCAAGCGCATCGCTGAGCCGAAGTGGGGGCCGCCGATCGGACGGGTGTTGGCCACCCTGCTGGCCGAGGGCCGCCAGGAGGCGCTGATCCAGCTGTTGTGCGACCGCGCGTTCCAGTGGTCGCTCAATGCCGGTGAGGTCATCGAGCGGGTGATCGAGCGTGATTCCCCGACCTGGTCGCCGCGGTGGGTCGATCATCTGGTCGGCGAGCGGATCCACCGCGAGCTGATGGACTTCACCGACAAGGTGCGTCGCAACCCCGACCATGAGCTGCGCCGGTCGGCCACCCGTTTCATGTTCGAGTTCGCCGACGATCTGCAGAACGACGACGCGACCATTCAGCGCGCGGAAAATGTCAAAGAGCAGATCATGGCCCGTGACGAGGTGGCCAGGGCCGCCGAAACCGCCTGGAACGCGGCCAAACGCATCATCGGCGAGTCGGTGGACGATCCGTCGTCGGCTCTGCGGATCCGGATCGCCGACTCGGTGATGCGCATCGGAGAGTCCCTGTGTGACGACGCCGAGCTCCGCGACAAGGTGGACAACTGGATCGTGCGCGCCGCAAAACACCTGGTCGGCGAGTATGGGACGGAGATCACAGCGATCATCACCGAGACGATCGAACGCTGGGATGCCGATGAGGCGAGTCGTCGTATCGAACTCCACGTCGGCCGTGACCTGCAATTCATCCGGATCAATGGCACCGTGGTAGGTGCGCTGGCGGGTCTGGTCATCTATGCGATCGGTCAACTGCTGTTCTGACCTGCGCTAGCAGGCGCTTGCAATTGTTAGCACCGGCTCGTACCGTGGGTTCCGTCAGCGGAAAGCCCAAATAGAAACGAGGCTCAACATGTCGCAGGACGAGAATCTTGCCGCTGTGGTGAGCAGTGCGGCATCGGATATCGGCAGTTTCATCCGCAGCCAGCGTGAAGCGGCACAGGTGTCCGTGCGTCAACTTGCCGAGAAGGCCGGCGTCAGCAATCCCTACCTCAGCCAGATCGAGCGGGGACTGCGAAAGCCGTCGGCCGATGTGCTCAAGGAGATTGCCAAGGCACTGCGGGTTTCTGCCGAAGTGCTCTACCTGCGGGCCGGAATCCTCGAACCCACCGAGGGCAACCAGGTCCGTGACGCGATCGTCGGTGACACCGCGATCACCGAGCGGCAGAAGCAGGTGCTGCTCGACATCTACACGTCTTTCTGTCAGCAGAACGAGGGCAGCGAAGACACGGCAGCGGGGGTGTCGGCACCGCACGAGTCGGTGCCGGAGACGCCTTCCGAAACGCCGCAATCACCCCCGTCATCAACTGCAAGCATCTGAAAGGAAATTCGAGATGACCGAGAAGAACCAGCCCACCGTCGAGGACCTCAAGGCTCCGCTGTTCGCTGCCGTCGGCGCCGCCGATCTGGCTCTGGCGACCGTGAACGAGATCATCGCGAGCTTGCGTGAGCGCGCCGAAGATGCCCGCACCGACGCCAACAGCCGTGTCGAGGAGAGCCGCGCCCGCCTGACCAAGCTGCAGGAAGACCTGCCGGGCCAGTTCGAGGAGTTCCGCGAGAAGTTCACCTCCGAGGAACTGCGTAAGGCCGCCGAGGGCTACGCCGATCAGGCCACCGCGACCTACAACAAGCTCGTCGAGCGGGGCGAGGCCGCCCTGGAGCGCCTGCGCAGCCAGCCGGCGATCGAAGAGGCCGCCAGCCGTGTCGAGGAGTACACCGACCAGGTCACCGAACTGACCCAGGACGCGCTGGGCACCGTGGCGTCGCAGACCCGCGCCGTCGGTGAGCGTGCCGCCAAGCTGGTCGGTGTCGAACTGCCGAAGAAGGCCGAGGAGGCGGCTCCCGCCAAGAAGGCCGCCCCGGTCAAGAAGGCCGCCGCGGTCGCTCCTGCCACCCCGGCCGCCCCTGCTGCCAAGAAGGCTGCTCCGGCCACCCCGGCCGCCGCCGCCAAGAAGGTGGCCCCCGCCAAGAAGGTGACCCAGAAGTAATTCGGCCCCGACCGGGATGCCCGGTCGTTCGCGCTGACGATGATGCCCGCATAGGGTGGTGAGGTGTCACTTGCCAACCTTGCGGGCGTCATTGTTGCCGTCATCGTGATCGCGGTGTTCGTCGTCGGTCTGTACGCCTTCGTGCACGCGGCGATGCAGCGGCCCGACGCTTACACAGCGACGGGCAAACTCACCAAGCCGGTGTGGCTGGCCATCATCGGTGTGGCGCTGCTCCTGGAACTGCTGATGCGCGATGCCTTCGGAGCCGCCATCGCCGCGTGCGCCAGCGGTGTCTACCTCGTGGATGTGCGCCCCAAACTGCTTGAGATCCAAGGAAAGTCGCGGTAGGGCGATGCGCTCACCGATGGCTGCATTCGGTGCGGCCGGCTTGGCCCTGTCCGGGCTGCTGACCCTGACGCCGGTGGCGATGGCCGATCCCGATCCGTTCTCTGCGCACCCGTACGTCGACCACGTCGAATGGGCCAAGTGGGGTGGTGACCTGTCGAGTCTGCGTGTCTATCCCAGCACCCTGGCCCGTCGACTGGCCGCCCAGCCGGGCACCACCGTGCAGGCCGACGAGGCGTGGGCTGAGGTGCTGGCTCTGTCGCCGGACGCCGACGTACCCGGCATGCGTGCGCAGTTCCTGTGCCACTGGACCTTCGCGGAGATCATCGAGCCCGGTAAGACCAGCTGGAACCTGGAGCCGTGGCGGCCGCAGGTGTCGCCCGAGCAGATGGTGGCGGCCAGGTGCAATCCCGGCGGCGTCGAGGAGCCATTCTGATGAGCGGCTACACCCGCGCCCAGGTGGCCGGGCTCGTCGACCACACGTTGCTCAAACCCGAGGCCACCACCGCTGACATCGTCGCGCTGGTGGGCGAAGCGGCCGAACTCGCAGTGTTCTCGGTGTGCGTATCACCGCCGTTCGTACCGCTCGCCCGGGCCGCGTGCCCGGAAGGTCTGGCCGTCGCCGCGGTAGCCGGATTCCCTTCGGGCAAGCACCTCTCGGAGATCAAGGCCAGGGAAGCCGGTCTGGCCGCCGAGGCCGGCGCCGCCGAGATCGACATGGTCATCGACGTCGGGGCAGCCCTGGCCGGCGACCTCGACGCGGTGGCTGCGGACGTGGCCGCCGTCCGGTCCGCAGCGCCCGCGGCGACGCTGAAGGTGATCGTGGAGTCCGCGGCGCTGCTGGAATTCTCCGGGGAGCGATTGCTACTCGACGTGTGCCGCGTCAGCGAGGATGCCGGCGCGGATTTCGTCAAGACCTCCACCGGGTTTCACCCCACTGGCGGCGCTTCGGTGCGGGCGGTCGAGCTGATGGCCGGCGCGGTGGGCGAGCGGCTCGGCGTCAAGGCCAGCGGCGGCATCCGCACCGCGAAGCAGGCCGTCGCGATGCTCGAGGCCGGCGCCACTCGGCTGGGTCTGTCCGGGACCCGTGCGGTGCTCGACGGCCTCGGCTAGCAGCCCGCTCACAACTTCGCGAAGCAGGGATCCTCGGAGCCCTTGGGCATCGACGCGTTCTGCGTCGAATACCGCGCGTTCACCCCATTGTCGGTGACCTGCACGCTGTCGGCGTGGATCCCCATCGGGTAGTTGTCGGTCAGCTGGCTGGTGAAGCTGTCCAGGATCGGCTGGATGGTCTCGCGCGGCCATGACAGCCCGACCGCCTTCAGCTCGATGATCTGCAGCGCGATACCCTTGTCTGCCACCACCGGCTTGGCGGTGATCGTGCCGAGCATGCTCTTGAGCTGGATGGTGCCCGCGGACGCGTTCGTCGACACGTCGGTGATGGCCGAGCCGAGGAACGGCAGCTGGACCATGTTGGCCGCCGTCTGGCGGAGCCCGTCGAGAGACCACGTGATGTCGGCGGTCAACGATCCGACCGTGCCGCTGGAATCGTCCGTCTGCTGGATCCGCACATCCTTGATGCCTAGCACCACCTTCATGCCCTTGGCTTCACGGACCTGGTTGCCTGCGGTCACGATGTTGATGTTGGTGTAGTGCCCGGTGGCGTGCTGCCACAGAAACGGCGGCAGCGGGTCGAACGACGCCTTGGCGTCGTCCTGCACGACACACGAGACAACGCCTGCGACGACGCTGTCGGCGCGCTTGCGCGCGTACAGTTCACCGCCCAGCAGCCCCGCGGCGACCAGTGCCAGCACGATCACCACGACCAGCACGATCGACACCGGATCGGACAGCAGTTTCTTGATCTTCGATGCCGTCGGCGGGCCCGGTTTGGGTGCGGCGTCGGGTGGCGGCGCCTGGTATCCGGGCGGCGGGACCTGCGGCGGCTCTGCACCCCCGGCCGTCACGGGTGGGGACTGGTCGGTGGGGCGAGCCCAGGGATCGGTCACCCAGCCGATTGTGCCCTACCGATCTGAGCGAGCTCTGAGCGGTTCTGCAGCACCGCGATGCTGTCGCGGGCGCGCTGCGCAGCGTCGAGGTCGATGTCGACGACCAGTAACTCGGCGTCGGCGCCTGCGGCCGCCACCACCTCACCGGTGGGCGAGGCGACGATGCTGCCACCCACCCCGGTCGGACCGTACTTGGCGATCTCGTCGCCGGGATAGGGCTGGTCCACCGCCGCGACGAACCCGGTGGTGTCCAGCGCCCTGGCACGAGCCAGCAACGTCCATTGATCCAGCTTGCCCGGTCCCGACGCCCACGAAGCGTGCACGGTGATCAGCTGCGCGCCGCGGCGGGCCAGTTCGACGAACAGTTCGGGGAAGCGAATGTCGTAGCACGTCGTAAACCCGACCGTCACCCCGTCGACGGTGATGGTCACCAGCTCGAAACCCGGTGCGACAGTTTTGGACTCGGCAAAACCGAACGCGTCGTAAAGGTGGATCTTGTGATAGTGCGCCGCCACCGACGGCCCCGTCGCCAGCAGGGTGTTGGTCACCCGGCCGCCGTCAGCGGGTGCGAACATGCCGGCCGCCACCACGATCCCCGCGGCGGCGGCGATATCGCGGACGCCATTGGCCCACGGACCGTCCAGCGGTTGTGCGACCGGGGCCAACGGCACCCCGAAGCGGCACATGGTGGCCTCGGGAAAGAGCACCAGTTGAGCCCCGTCGGCCGCCGCGCGGCGGGTATAGGACTCGACGAGCTCGAGATTGGCCGACGGATCGGTGCCGGCGGCGACCTGCGCCAAGGCGATTCGCATGGGCATCAGGGTAGTGGTGCGACGGTCATCCATGGCACCGTCAGCACCCCGTCGCGCATCCGGCGACGCGGCGGTTCGACCGGAAAGCCGCCGAAGTTCTCGTCGCGCAGCAATTCCAGCATCGCCCGCCAGCGCACCCGCGGCCCGAAAACCCCGTGCCCGGCCACGCTGGCCCAGGCCAGATCCGCGGCACCGAGCAGCGCATGGATGGGCTGGCCCGGGACGTTGTGGTGGATGAGCACCTTCGGCAGGCGCTCGGCCAGATCCGACGGCCGCTCGATGCTGAAGGGATCGCAGGCCAGGGTGAGGCTCACCGGCCGTTCGGCGTCGAGCAGCACCCAGCAGCACAACCTGCCCAGTTCGTCGCACGTGCCGTCGACGATCAGCCCGCCCGGGGCCAGTTGGCGCTGCATCGAGGCCCACGCCTCGGGCACCGCCTCGACCGGATACTGCCGCAACACGTTGAACGCCCGGACCAGCACGGGGCGCAGCCCGGCCAGCTCGAAACCGCCGAGCGTGAACTCCACGGACAGATCTGATCCACTTCGCGTGTGGAAGGCCCGAGCCGTGGCCACCCGTTCGGGGTGGATCTCCAGGCCGACGACGCGGACATTCGCGCGCAAGGCCTGCAACCGCGTTGCCAGCTCGAGGGTGGTGACCGGCAACGCGCCGTAGCCGAGGTCCACCACCAGCGGGTCGACCGCGGCGCCGAGCACCGTGCGTACCCGGGCCGAATGCGCCAGCCACCGATCGCTGCGGCGCAGCCGGTTGTACCCGGTGGTGCCCCGCGTGATCGCCCCGACGGGCCGGCTCATGGCTGCTGACGCTACCGCCGCGCTCAGTTGTTCTCGGCGATCCACACCGTGGTGAAGCGCTGTTCGGCGGTCAGCAGATCCACCAGCTGGCCACCGATCAAGCTCTCGATCTTGCCGCCCACCAGCGGCACCTTCACGTCGACGCTGAGGACCACCGAAAGTTGGGAGCCGCTGCCGGCCCGGGCGAGCACCCCCGACCCGTCCAGGCTCACCGGGGCCCCGACGATCACGCCGCCCACGGTGCCGGTGGATTGGCCGTCGCGGACCGGTTGCCAGTGCTCCTCGCGGCGGATCCGCAGATCACCGTGGTGGAACTGAGACACCAGCGCAGGCAGGCCCTCGGCACGCAGCACGTGGCTGGTGATGACGTCGACATAACCGTCGTCGGTGACGGTCAACTCGTCGAGCGTGGCGTCGTCGGCCCCGAAACTGTCCAGCCGGGCCCGCCAGTACCGCTCCGTGCAGAAAGCCTTGTGCACCTGTTCGACGTCGGCGGGATATTCGGTGGCCATGTCGAATGATCGCGGCATAGCCGGTCACAGTACCGTTACCGGCCGTGGCCAGTTCGTATGTCGCCGGGGTGGCGGTCGCCGAGTCGGTCCCGCTGGCGCCCTTGACCACGCTGCGGGTCGGTCCGGTGGCGCGCCGGCTCCTGACGTGCACCAGCACCGAACAACTTGTCGGTGTGCTGCGCACAGTCGACGATCCGATCCTGGTGCTGGCCGGCGGCTCGAACGTGGTACTTGCCGATGATCTGGCCGACACCGCACCCGGGCTGATCGTGGTGCGGGTCGCCAACACCGAGATAACCGTCGAGGACAACCTCGTGCGGGCCGAGGCCGGCGCGGTGTTCGACGACGTGGTGGTGACCGCGCTGGCGCACGGTCTGGGTGGGCTGGAATGCCTCTCCGGGATACCCGGATCGGTCGGGGCCACGCCTGTGCAGAACGTCGGTGCCTACGGAACCGAGGTCGCCGACAGCATCCGCAGGGTGCGCCTGCTCGACCGGCGCAGCGGTGAAGACCGTTGGGCCGCACCGGAAGAACTGCAGTTCGCGTACCGGACCAGTGCACTCAAGCACTCCGACGCGGTCATCGTGCTCGAGGTGGAATTCGAGCTGGACCCCGAGGGACGCAGCGCCCCGCTGCGCTACCGGGAACTCGCCAACGCCCTTGGTGTCGAAACCGGCGAGCGGGCAGACCCGCTGCTGGTGCGGGAAACCGTGCTCAAGTTGCGGGCCGGCAAAGGCATGGTGCTCGATGCGCACGACCATGACACGTGGAGCGTCGGATCGTTCTTCACCAACCCGGTGGTGTCTGCGGCCGACTTCGACGCGTTGCGGAAATCGGCCGATGTGCCGCACTACCCGGCGCCCGACGGGGTGAAACTCGCTGCCGGCTGGCTTGTCGAGCACGCGGGCTTCGGCAAGGGGTTCCCCGGCGACGGCGCTCCGGCCCGGTTGTCCACCAAGCATGCGCTGGCTCTTACCAACCGGGGCGAAGCGACAAGTGCCGACGTGATTGCGCTGGCCAGAAGGGTGCAGGCAGGGGTCCGCGAGGCGTTCGGGATAGATCTCACACCCGAACCGATTCTGATTGGCTGCTCTCTGTCGGTACCCTAGGTCCACGTGAGCTCCGCCGGTTTTTTTCAGGTCCCGGCGCCGGTGATGAACCGGCGGCGGGCTCTGTCCACGCTTGCTTTCGGAGTGGGTGCAGGTGTGCTGGCAGCGTGCTCGGGAAACTCGACGCCCAAGTCCGCCCCGGTGGCCGCCCCGGCGACCCCGACCGTGACGTATCAGCCCGGTGCTGACGCGACCGATGTGATCCCGACCGCCGCAGTGGGAGTCCAGGTCGCTGACGGCTGGTTCCAGACCGTCACGCTGACCAATCCGGACGGCAAAATCGTGGCCGGAGCGCTCAACCGCGACCGCACGGCCTACGCGGTCACCGAACCGCTTGGCTACGGCATGGCCTACAAGTGGTCCGGGTCTGTGGTGGGGCACGACGGCAAGGCCGAGCAACTGCAGGCCAAGTTCAAGACCATCGACCCGCAGAAGCAGGTCAACGGGCAGTTCCAGCTCGCCGACGGTCAGGTGGTCGGGGTGGCCGCTCCGATCATCCTGCAGTTCGACGCCTCGATCAGTGATGCGGACAAGGTCACCGTCGAGAAGGCGCTCAAGGTGACCACCGATCCTCCGGTGGAGGGGAGCTGGGCCTGGCTGCCCGATGAATCCGCGGGCTCGCGCGTGCACTGGCGCACCCGCGAGTACTACCCGTCCGGAACCAAGGTCAGCGTCAACGCCCCGCTCTACGGCGTGAAGTTCGGCGACGGTGCCTACGGGGCCGCCGACTCCACGCTGAACATCGAGATCGGCCGTCGTCAGGTGGTCAAGGCCGACGCGGCCAGCCACCGTATCCAGGTGATCAGCGACGGGGGCGTGCTGTTCGACTTCCCCTGCAGCTACGGCGAGGCCGACCTGCCCCGCAACGTCACCCGCAGCGGTACCCACGTCGTCACCGAGAAGTACGCCGACTTCTACATGTCCAACCCCGCCGCGGGCTACAGCAACGTCCACGAGCGCTGGGCCGTGCGGATCTCCAACAACGGGGAGTTCATCCACGCCAACCCGGCCAGCTCGGGTGCACAAGGCAACACCAACGTCACCAACGGTTGCATCAACCTGTCTACCGACGACGCCGAGCAGTACTTCCACACCGCGGTGTACGGCGACCCGGTGGAGGTCACCGGTACGTCGATCGAGCTGTCCTACGCCGACGGCGACATCTGGGACTGGGCGATCGACTGGGACGAGTGGGTGTCCATGTCGGCAATCAACAACAAAAGGCCGCCGGAGATCCCGGTGAGCGCCCCGGCCACACCCACCGATGCGCCCACCCTCTCGGGTATCCCGACGACCACGACGCCGCCGCCGGCCCGGGGGCCGGGCGGCTAGTCAGCTCCGCCGGTTGAACCGGGTGGCCGAGGCCTGATCTCGCGGCCGGATCACGATCTGGTCCAGGTCGACGTGGCTCGGGCGGGACGCCACGAAACCGATCACCTCCGCGATGTCCTCGGCTACCAGCGGGGTGACCCCGGAATAGACGGCGTCGGCCCGCGCCGCGTCGCCGTCGAAGCGCATCAGGGAGAAGTCGGTGTGCACCATGCCCGGTGCAATCTCGGTGAGCCGCACCGGTTTTCCCAGCAGCTCACCGCGCAGGGTGCGGTGCAGGGCGCTCTGCGCATGCTTGGCGGAGGTGTACCCGCCACCGCCGTCGTAGATCTCGAGCGCCGCGATCGAGGTGACCGTCACGATCAGCCCGTCGCCGGAGGCTTCCAGGGCGGGCAGCAGCGCCCGGGTCACCCGCAGTGTGCCGAGCACGTTGGTCTCCCACATCCAGCGCCAATGGTCCAGGTCCGCGGCGGCCACAGGCTCCAGGCCCCTGGCTCCGCCTGCGTTGTTGACCAGCACGTCGACTCGGTCCAGGCCGGCCGCCAGCTCGTCGACCGCGTCGTCGTCGGTGACGTCCGTCATGATCGCCGTACCCCCGATCTCGGCGGCGACGGCCTCGATCCGGTCGGCGCGGCGGGCCACGCAGACTACGTGAAATCCAAGGGCGGCAAGGGTTTTGGCGGTCGCGGCACCGATGCCCGCGCTGGCACCGGTCACCACCGCCACCCGGCGGTCGTTGTGCGGGGTCGTCATCTGCCCAACCTTAATCGGCGTGCTAAGTTCTCCGTATGTCTCGGAGTTCTCAGGCTGCCATCGCGCAACATGCGTGTTGTTGTCGCGCACCCCGCCGCGCCTGATTCGAACCCGGACATCGTTTTCCCGTCTTGCTGAGTCGCCAGGTGTGGTCCCTGCCGACCTCCCGTAAGGACATTTCACGTGACCACCGCAACTGCTGCTGCTCCGCTCCGCTGCGTCGTCCCACCCGCGGTGGCAGCGCGCACGCCAAGCGCGTGCTGACTCCCGCAAGTGCCCGCTACCCGCAATCGCGGCTGCTGCACATCGTCGCGCCGTCGCTCAAGGTCGCCGACGCGGCCGCGGCCTCGGTGTTCAGCGCCGTGCGGATGCGCGGCCCGATCGCCCGTGACGCCATCGCCCAGCACACCCAGCTGAGCATCGCCACGGTGAATCGCCAGGTGACCGCCCTGTTGGAGGCCGGCGTCCTGCGTGAACGCGCCGATCTCGCCGTTTCGGGTGCCATCGGGCGCCCGCGGGCCGGCCGCCGAGACCGGCCAGGCCAGGACCAGTCTGTACGTGTACGCCCGCGAAACCGTGGGCTACGCGCTGTCCATCGACGGCCGCGTGCATTCCCCCGCCAGCGGGCCGGGAACCATCGCCGGCCTGCCCGCACAGTCCCAATTGCTGGGTGGCACAGGGCAATTGGAATCGACAGTGAGCGACGAGGCGGTGCTGACCGCAGCCCGCAAGCTACGCATCGTGCCTGCCGACGGGCCGGCGTCGACCCTGCCGGCAGTGCTGCGCGCGGCCCGCACCGGCAATACACAGGCCGTCGAGCTGTTGACCGATCGGGCCCGCGTGCTCGGCGAAGCCGTCGCGCTGCTGCGCGACATGCTCAACCCCGACGATCTGGTCGTCGGCGGCCAGGCCTTCACCGAATACCCCGAAGGCATGGCCGCAGTGGAGTCTGCATTCGCCGAGCGGTCGGTGCTGGCGTCGCGCGACATCCGCGTGACGGCATTCGGCAACCGGGTGCAGGAGGCCGGCGCGGGCATCGTGTCACTGGCCGGGCTGTACACCGACCCGATCGGTGCCATGCGGCGCGCTCAGACCCGCCGATCTGCAGCGGTGTAAACATAACGGTGTGCGCCTAACTCCAGACGGCTCCGACGTTTCCCAACAACGGCCGCGCTCTGACGGGCCGCGTCGGGTCGCCGTGCTCTCCGTGCACACCTCGCCGCTGGCTCAGCCCGGCACGGGTGACGCCGGCGGAATGAACGTCTACGTGCTGCAGACGGCCCTGCAACTGGCCCGCCGCGGCGTCGAAGTGGAGATCTTCACCCGGGCCACCTCCTCGTCCGACGCCCCGACCGTCGCGGTGGCCCCGGGCGTGCTGGTGCGCAACGTGGTGGCCGGCCCGTTCGAGGGGCTGGACAAATACGACCTGCCCACCCAGCTGTGTGCGCTCACCGCCGGGGTGTTGCGTGCCGAGGCCACTCACGAACCCGGCTACTACGACGTCGTGCATTCGCACTACTGGCTGTCCGGACAGGTGGGGTGGCTGGCCAGGGACCGCTGGGCGGTGCCGCTGGTGCACACCGCGCACACTCTGGCCGCCGTCAAGAACGCCGCCCTGGCCGAGGGGGACTCGCCTGAGCCGCCGCTGCGGGCAGTGGGCGAACAGCAGGTGGTCGACGAGGCCGACCGGCTTATCGTCAACACCGAAAACGAAGCGCAGCAGCTTGTTTCGCTGCATCAGGCCGATCCCACGCGCATCGATGTGGTGTATCCGGGCGTCGACCTCGACGTGTTCACCCCGGGGGACCGGCAGGCCGCCCGAGCGGCCCTGGGTCTGCCTGCGGGCGAGCAGGTGGTGGCCTTCGTAGGCCGGATCCAGCCGCTCAAGGCGCCTGACATCCTGCTACGGGCGGCGGCCAAGTTGCTGCGCACGCGAGGAGCGAAAGGGTCAAAGCTGCGGGTGCTGGTGGCAGGCGGCCCATCCGGCAGTGGCCTCGCCGCGCCCGACACCCTCGTTCGGCTGGCCGACGAATTGGGTATAACCGATCGGGTGACGTTCCTGCCACCACAGTCGCGGGCCGAGTTGGTCAATGTGTACCGCGCCGCCGATCTTGTTGCCGTGCCGAGCTATTCGGAGTCGTTCGGTCTGGTCGCCATCGAGGCACAGGCCTGCGGGACGCCCGTGGTGGCCGCCGCGGTCGGGGGACTGCCCGTCGCCGTGCGTGACGGTGTCTCCGGCGCCCTGGTCGACGGGCACGACATCGACGACTGGGCGGCGGCGATCGACGACGTGCTGCAGCGTGATCCGGTCGTGCTGAGCCGGGCCGCAGAAGCTCATGCCGACGGATTCTCCTGGGCGCACACGGCCGACGCACTGCTGGCCAGCTACACCCGGGCGATGAGCGATTACCGGTCCCGGGAAACCCGTCCCGCCGCGGCGCGCCGGTCCGGCCGCAGGTTCTCGATGCGCCGGGGTATCCGGGCATGACGGTGCAGCAACTGATCGAGGACACCCTCGACGAGCACGGCCTGGAGTACAGCCGCCACCGCGGAGCGCACGGCGGACCGCCTGGTCTGGTGGTGGCGCTGCCGGGGGAGCGCAAGCTCAAGACCAACACCATTCTGAGCATCGGCGAACACTCAGTACGGATCGAGGCGTTCGTCTGCCGCAAGCCCGACGAGAACTTCGAGGGCGTATACCGGTTCCTGCTCAAGCGCAACCGCCGGCTCTACGGCGTTGCCTACACCCTCGACAACGTCGGGGACATCTATCTGGTGGGCCGGATGCCTTTGGAGGCCGTCACTGCCGACGAGATCGACCGCGTGCTCGGACAGGTGCTCGAAGCCGTCGACTCGGACTTCAACACGCTGCTGGAGCTCGGTTTTCGGACGTCGATCCAGAGGGAGTGGGACTGGCGGGTGTCGCGCGGTGAGTCGCTGCGCAACCTCAAGGCATTCGAGCATCTGATCGACGGCGATCACAAGCCGCTGTGAAAGGATAACCGCCATGCCGACGCTGATCTTGCTCCGCCATGGTGAGTCCGACTGGAACCAGAAGAACCTGTTCACCGGATGGGTGGACGTCGATCTCACCGAAAAGGGCCGCGCAGAAGCGGTCCGTGGTGGCGAACTGCTGGCCGAGCAGGGGGTGCTGCCCGACGTGGTGTTCACCTCGCTGCTGCGTCGTGCCATCAACACGGCGAACCTCGCGTTGGACAAGGCCGACCGGCATTGGATCCCGGTGCAGCGGGACTGGCGGCTCAACGAGCGGCACTACGGTGCGCTGCAGGGCCTCGACAAGGCGGCCACCAAAGAGAAGTACGGCGAAGAGCAGTTCATGGCGTGGCGGCGCAGCTACGACACGCCGCCGCCACCGATCGAGAAGGGCAGCGAGTTCAGCCAGGATGCCGATCCGCGGTACGCCGACATCGACGGCGGGCCGCTGACCGAATGCCTCAAGGACGTGGTGGCCCGGTTCGTGCCGTACTACGAGTCCACGATCGTGCCCGAGTTGCAAGCCGGCAAGACCGTGCTGATCGTCGCCCACGGAAACTCGCTGCGCGCGCTGGTCAAGTATCTCGACGGGATGTCGGACGACGACGTCGTCGAGCTGAACATCCCGACCGGTGTCCCGCTGCGCTACGACCTGGACGAGAGCCTCAAGCCGCTGGTGGCAGGCGGGGAGTACCTGGATCCCGAGGCCGCGGCCGCGGGTGCGGCCGCCGTCGCAGCCCAGGGCGCCAAGAAGTAAGTCCGGACATTCGGCAAACAGCCGGTGAACCCCGGTAAACATAGACCGAACTGTTGTGTTTGGTTGTGTGACTTGTCCCGATTTGGCTGCACTCTGCTGGGATGACTTTCACCGGATGCGTACGATTTTTGCGTGGGTGTTGTGTCGGCGCTATTGCTGACTGTGGTCGTCGCAGCGCTTGCGTTGGCCCTGGGGCTGGGCATCGGAGCCGGGCTGATACCGCGGATCAGGGCCGGACGAGACCTGCAGGCCGCCGACGAGGCCGGTCTGACCGTCTCGCAGATGCTGCAGCACATCGTGTCGCTCTCACCGGTCGGCATCGTGGTGGTCGACACGTTCAACGACGTGGTCTACACCAACGACCGGGCCGATGAGCTGGGCGTGGTGCGAGACCGTCTGCTCGACGAACGGGCCTGGCGCGCTGCCGAGCAGATGTTCGCCACCGGTCACGACATCGAGGTCGACCTCTCACCCCGCAAGGTGGCCAACCCGGGCCGGTCGGGCCTCTCGGTGCGAGGCACGGTCAAACTGCTCACCGACCACGACCGGCGGTTCGCCGTCGTCTATGCCGACGACCAGTCCGAGCACGCGAGAATGGAAGCGACTCGGCGTGATTTCGTGGCCAACGTCAGTCACGAGCTGAAGACCCCGGTGGGGGCGCTGGGCGTGCTGGCCGAAGCCCTGCTGGCCTCGGCTGACGACCCTGACACCGTGCGGCACTTCGCCAACAAGATGCTCGCCGAATCACACCGGCTCGCCGACATGGTGGGCGAGCTCATCGAGCTGTCCCGGCTGCAGGGTGGCGAACGGCTGCCCGACCTGGACGCCGTCGACGTCGACACCGTGGTGGCCGAGGCGTTGTCCCGGCACAAGGTGGCCGCCGACAACGCCGACATCTCCATCACCACCGACGCCCCGACCGGTTACCGGGTGCTGGGCGACGAAGCCCTGCTGGTGACCGCCATCGCCAACCTGGTCTCCAATGCGATTGCGTACTCGCCTAACGGTTCCGGTGTGTCCATCAGCCGCCGCCGGCGCGGGGGCAACGTCGAGATCGCGGTGACCGACCGTGGGATCGGCATCGCCAAGGCCGACCAGGAGCGGGTGTTCGAGCGGTTCTTCCGGGTGGACAAGGCGCGGTCACGGGCCACCGGCGGCACCGGACTCGGGTTGGCCATCGTCAAACATGTGGCGGCCAATCACAACGGAACGATCCGGCTGTGGAGTCAGCCGGGAACCGGGTCGACGTTCACGTTGTCGATCCCCGCGTACCCCCATCACGACCGATATCACGATGAATCCGACGATGTAGCCTAATGAGAGGACCGATTACTTCGATGACCAGCGTGTTGATCGTTGAGGACGAGGAGTCGCTGGCCGATCCCCTGGCATTCCTGCTCCGCAAGGAGGGTTTCGAGACCACCGTGGTGGCCGACGGTCCTTCCGCCCTAGCCGAATTCGACCGTTCCGGCGCCGATATCGTGCTGCTGGACCTGATGCTGCCGGGGATGAGCGGCACCGACGTCTGCAAGCAGCTGCGGTCCCGCTCGAGCGTGCCGGTGATCATGGTGACCGCCCGGGACAGTGAGATCGACAAGGTCGTGGGGCTCGAACTGGGCGCCGACGACTATGTCACCAAGCCGTATTCGGCGCGTGAGCTGATCGCGCGGATCCGGGCCGTGCTGCGCCGCGGATCGGACTCCGACGACACAGCAGCCGGCGACGGCGTGCTGGAAGCCGGCCCGGTCCGCATGGATGTCGAACGCCACGTGGTCAGCGTCAACGGGGAGCAGATCACGTTGCCGCTCAAGGAATTCGACCTGCTCGAATACCTGATGCGCAACAGCGGCCGAGTACTCACCCGCGGTCAGCTCATCGACCGCGTGTGGGGTGCCGACTACGTCGGCGACACCAAAACCCTTGACGTGCATGTCAAGCGGCTGCGCTCCAAGATCGAGGCCGATCCGGCCAACCCGGTGCATCTGGTCACGGTGCGCGGGCTGGGTTACAAGCTGGAGGGCTGAGGCCGGCTCCTACTCGGCCGCGCGGGTGGCCGGGTGGATCGCAATGAGCCCCAAGCTGCTGCGCCGCTTGCACATTGCGGCCAGCTCCGCATAGGCCTTCTCGCCGAGGAGTGCCGTCAGTTCGGGTGCGTAGGACTCCCACACCTGTTTGGTGCCGACGTGCGCGGCCGGATCGCCGGTGCAGTACCAGTGCAGATCCGCGCCGCCCTCGCCCCAGCCGCGCCGGTCGTACTCGGTGATGACGGTCCGCAGCACCTGTGTGCCGTCGGGCCGGGTCAGCCAGTCCTGACTGCGCCGAATCGGCAACTGCCAGCACACATCAGGCTTCATCGTCAGCGGTTCGACGCCGATCTTGAGCGCCTTGCTGTGCAGCGCGCAGCCGATCCCGCCCGGGAAACCGGGCCGATTCAGGAAGATGCAGGCGCCCTTGTACTTTCGGGTGCGCAGATTGGGCTGGCCGTCGTACTCGTCGTCTTCCAGATAGCCCTTGCGCCCCAAACCCTTGTCGCGGAACTGCCAATCGGAATCGGTGAGCTGTTTGACCGCGTCATCGAGCCGGGCCCGATCGTCGTCGTCGGACAGGAACGCACCGTGCGAGCAGCACCCGTCATCGGGGCGGCCGGCCACCGTGCCCTGGCAGGCCGGTGTACCGAACACGCACGTCCAGCGGGACAACAACCAGGTCATGTCGGCCGCGATGAGATGCTCCGCGTCGTCGGGGTCGTAGAACTCCACCCACTCGCGCGCAAAGTCCAGTTCGACTTCCCCGGGATGCACGTCCGTCACGGTCGGAAACGCTACTCGTATCCGGCTGAACCCGACTTATTTCGCGATCGCGTCTCGGCGGTACCGGGCACGGAAGCCGACAGGTCACCCGATAGGTTTGGGGCGTGCGGTTAGGCGTGCTCGATGTGGGCAGTAACACGGTCCATCTACTCGTGGTGGACGCTCATCGCGGTGGCCATCCGACCCCGATGAGTTCGACCAAGGCGGCATTGCGGCTGGCCGAGGCCATCGACTCGTCCGGCAAGCTCACCCGGCGCGGTGCGGACAAGCTGATCGAGACCGTCGACGAGTTCGCCAAAATCGCCACCAGCTCCGGATGCGCCGAGCTCATGACGTTTGCCACGTCGGCGGTGCGCGATGCCACCAATTCCGAGGACGTGCTGGCCAGGGTGCGGTCGGAGACCGGCGTCAGCCTGCGCGTGCTCAGCGGGGTAGACGAATCCCGGCTGACGTTCCTGGCGGTGCGCCGCTGGTACGGCTGGAGTGCGGGCCGGATCGTCAACATCGACATCGGCGGCGGTTCGCTGGAACTTTCCAGCGGTGTCGACGAGGAGCCCGAGGTGGCGCTCTCGCTGCCGCTGGGCGCAGGCCGGTTGACCCGGGAGTGGTTGCCCGACGATCCACCCGGCCGGCGTCGTGTCGCGATGCTGCGGGATTGGCTCGCGACCGAGCTGTCCGAGGCCGGCACGACCATGGGCGCCGCCGGTCGTCCTGATCTGGCTGTGGCCACCTCGAAGACCTTCCGATCACTGGCCAGATTGACGGGTTCGGCACCCTCGGGGGCGGGCCCGCGGGTCAAGCGGACACTCACCGCGGCCGGATTAAGACAGCTCATAGCTTTCATCTCTAGGATGACGGCGGCAGACCGTGCCGAACTGGAAGGGGTGAGTGCCGAGCGGGCGCCACAGATCGTGGCCGGAGCTTTGGTAGCTGAAGCCAGCATGCGGGCCCTCGAAGTCGAATCAGTCGATATTTGCCCGTGGGCGTTGCGGGAGGGGCTGATTCTGCGGAAACTCGACAGCGAGGCCGACGGCACCGCCCTGGTGCAGACACCGACGCGGGATGTTGGACGTTAGGAATAGCTAGCCCCAAAGGCAATACAGGACATGACTGGACCAGAAGACAGCCTCGCCACCCGGCCGATCTCGGTTGCGGAACTGCTGGCAAAGAACGGCACCATCGGCGCGCCGCCCGTCGGCGGACGCCGGCGGCGGCGCCGGGGCAACAGCGACGCCGTGACGGTCGCCGAACTCACCGGTGAGATCCCGATCGTCGTAGAACGGGCCGACGAGCCGGAGGAATCTCCCGCGGAGCAGCCTGCCGAGACGAACGAGACGAAGCAGCCGACCGCGCCGGATGACGCCGAGGTGGTCAGTGTCGTCCCGTCCGAGTCCGACGAGGCCGATGGGACTGACGCGACCGACGAGACCGACGACGCGGAAGCGCAGTCCGAGGTCCCGGCCGATGCGGTGACCGACGCGGAAAGCGACTACCAGGCCCACCTGGAGGCGCGCGACGCCGATCCGGAGCCGGTCGAGTTCAAGCCGAGCACGCGCCGACCGCAGTACCAGAGTGCGCTGCGTGACTACCGGCCGTCGGGCACCGGGGCCGAGCGCATGAGTCCGGATTTCCTGGACGAGACAGAAGACGACGACGATTCCACCGAAGACGACAACCGGCCCACGTATCTGGGCTCTACGCTGGGTCCGCTCTTCGGCGGCCAGTCAGTCGCCGAAGACGTGGACCGTCGGCGCGGCCCCGGGCCCGAGGACATCGATCTCGACGACCGTGACGAGCACGATGAGCCCGACGACGACGCCGAGCCCGACGAAACCCACGATCTCGACGAGCACGATGAACACGATGAAGATGACTCCGGGACCGCATCGGGCGGCTCGACTGTGGTGCGAGGCTTGTGGGTGGTCGGTCAGTGCATCATCGCGGTGGCCTTCGGGGCCGGCCTGTTCATCGCGTTCGATCAGCTGTGGAAGTGGAACACCATCGTCGCGCTGATGCTCGGCGTCCTGGTCATTCTCGGCCTGGCCGGGGGAGTGCGGGTGGTCCGCAAGACCGAGGACATCGGCAGCACCCTGACCGCGGTGGCCGTGGGTGCGCTAGTCACGTTCGGGCCTCTGGCACTACTGCAGGCGAGCTGATAAGCCGGTAGACAGTTACCTCGTGCGCCCTGCCATCAAGGTCGGCCTGTCCACTGCCTCGGTCTATCCACTGAGGACCGAGGCCGCTTTCGAACACGCGGCCCGGCTCGGGTACGACGGCGTCGAACTCATGGTGTGGGCGGAATCCGTCAGCCAGGACATAGAAGCCATTGCGGCCATGTCCACTCGCTACGACATGCCGGTGCTGTCGGTGCATGCGCCGTGCCTGCTGATCTCCCAGCGCGTGTGGGGTGCCAATCCGATACCCAAGCTCGAACGCAGCGTGCGCGCCGCCGAACAGCTGGGTGCCCAGACCGTCGTGGTGCATCCGCCATTCCGCTGGCAGCGCCGCTACGCCGACGGATTCAGCGAGCAGGTGGCGGCGCTTGAGGCCGACAGCGACGTGATGATCGCGGTGGAGAACATGTTCCCGTTTCGCTCCGACCGCTTCTTCGGCGCGGGCTCAACGTCCATCGAGAGGATGCGAAAGCGCGGCGGTAAGCCAGGACCCGGCATCTCCGCGTTCGCTCCGTCCTACGACCCGCTGGACGGCAATCACGCCCACTACACGCTCGACCTCAGCCACAGTGCGACCGCGGGCACCGACGCACTGGACATGGCCCGCCGGATGGGTGACGGGTTGGTGCATCTGCACCTGTGCGACGGCAACGGCGCATCAACCGACGAGCACCTGGTCCCCGGCCGCGGTACCCAGCCCACCGCCGAGGTGTGCCAGATGCTGGCGGGTGGGGATTTCTCGGGGCACGTGATCCTGGAGGTCACCACGTCCAGCGCACGCACGACCACCGAGCGGGACGCGCTGTTGACCGAGTCACTGCAGTTCGCCCGGGCCCATCTGATGCGCTGAGGCGTCGGTTCGGTCCGCGGTCGGTCATGCAATGCTGTGGCCCATGTCGAGAATCGCGATCATCGGTGGCGGAAGCATGGGCGAAGCCCTGCTGTCCGGCTTGTTACGGGCTGGGCGGCAGGTCAAGGATCTGGTGGTCGCCGAGAAGCATCCCGACCGGGCCAAGTATCTGGCGGAGAAGTACTCGGTGCTGGTCACCTCAGTGGCCGACGCCGCGGATAACGCCGCCTACGTCGTCGTCGCGGTCAAGCCCAGCGATGTGGAATCCGTGGTCGACGAGATCGCCGGCGTCGCGGCACAGGCCGAGGGTGAGACCGAGCAGGTGTTCGTCTCCATCGCCGCAGGCGTGGGCACCCCCTTCTACGAGGCCAAACTGCCCGCTGGAGCACCCGTGATCCGCGTCATGCCCAATACGCCCATCCTGGTCGGCGGCGGCATCAGCGCGATGGCTCCCGGGCGATTCGCCACCCCCGAACAGCTCAAAGAGGTCGCGGCAATCTTCGACGCCGTCGGCGGGGTCATCACCGTCGCCGAGGCGCAACTGGACGCCGTCACGGCGGTCTCGGGTTCTGGGCCGGCGTACTTCTTCCTGATGGTCGAGGCACTCGTGGATGCCGGCGTGGCGTCCGGGTTGTCGCGTGCGGTGGCGACGGATCTGGTGGTTCAGACGATGGCCGGATCGGCCGCGATGCTGCTGGAACGCCTCGATGAGGTGAATGCCGCCGGAGGCGCCGCGCTGGACACCACGGCTGCGTCGCTGCGCGCCATGGTGACCTCCCCGGCCGGCACCACTGCCGCTGGGCTGCGTGAACTCGAGCGCGGCGGGTTCCGGGCGGCTCTGGCCAACGCCGTCGAGGCTGCGAAAACACGTTCTGAGCAGCTAGGAATTACAGCAGAGTAATTAGGTAATTTCCGACGGATTAGCCCACACCCGTCGCAGTAACCCCACCTGCCACGCTATTCTCCCTTTGTATGCGCGGATTGGTGCCAGCGGTGGGGAAGCCGCTGGAACTGTCCGTGCCTGATTGATTGGGTTGCGATGACGTCTATGAACGGGCCATCGGCGCGGGATTCGGCTGGCGACGGTCAGCCTCGAGCTCAATTTCTCACAGTCGCCGAGGTGGCGAACCTGATGAGGGTGTCGAAGATGACGGTGTACCGGTTGGTGCACAACGGCGAGTTGCCTGCGGTACGGGTGGGGCGCTCGTTCCGCGTGCATGCCAAGGCGGTCCACGATCTGCTGGAGACCTCCTACTTCGACGCGGGCTAAGCGGCAGCCGTTTTCTGTTTCCCTGGTTGACCCGGGTAAAGTGACCGGGTCAACCAATAGCTGTCTAGGTAGCGGAGTCACCGGGATTTATGGGTTCAGTCATCAAGAAGCGTCGTAAGCGCATGTCGAAGAAGAAGCACCGCAAGCTGCTTCGACGCACTCGGGTGCAGCGCAGAAAGCTCGGCAAGTAGCTTTCAGGCCCGGCCGTTAGGCTAAGTCGATGGATTCTGATGGTCGAGGGCGCTCGCCAGGCAACACCGGTGGTTCAGGTGGCACAGAATCCACCGACGCGGCGCCCCATCCCAAGGTGGTTCTGGTCACGGGGGCCTGCCGGTTCCTCGGCGGTTATCTGACCGCGAGGCTGGCGCAGAATCCGTTGATCAGCCATGTGATCGCGGTAGACGCGATCACGCCGAGCAAGGATCTGCTCCGTCGGATGGGTCGGGCCGAGTTCGTCCGGGCCGATATCCGTAACCCGTTCATCGCCAAGGTGATCCGGAACGGGGACGTCGACACCGTGGTGCATGCCGCGGCTGCGTCGTACGCGCCCCGATCCGGCGGCCGAGCCACGTTGAAGGAACTCAACGTGATGGGTGCGATCCAGCTGTTCGCAGCTTGTCAGAAGACACCGTCGGTACGCCGGGTGGTGCTGAAGTCGACCTCCGAGGTGTACGGCTCGAGTTCTCGCGACCCGGTGATGTTCACCGAGGACACCAGCGCCCGCCGGCCGCCCGGCGAAGGGTTCGCGCGCGACAGCATCGACATCGAGGGGTATGCCCGCGGGCTGGCCCGGCGGCGTCCCGATATCGCGGTGACCATCCTGCGGCTTGCCAACATGATCGGGCCCGCGATGGACACCGCGCTGTCGCGGTACCTGGCCGGCCCGGTCGTGCCCACGGTGATCGGGCATGACGCCCGGCTGCAGCTGTTGCACGAGCAGGACGCGCTGGGGGCATTGGAGCGGGCCACGGTCGCGGGTAGGCCCGGCACGTTCAACATCGGTGGCTCGGGCATCATCATGATGAGCCAGGCCATCCGTCGATCGGGCCGGCTGCCACTGCCGGTGCCACGTTCGGCACTGGCCGTTGCGGATTCGCTGAGCCGGGCGACCCACAGCACCGAACTCGACCGGGAACAGCTGAACTATCTCAGCTACGGCCGGGTCATGGACACTGCGCGTATGCACAGGGATCTGGGCTACAGTCCAAAGTGGACGACGGCCGAGGCATTCGACGATTACGTCCGGGGTCGTGGTTTGACATCGATCCTCGACCCGCGATGGGTACGCTCGATGGAGAGTAGCGCCGTGGCGATGGCGCAGCGTTGGGGACGATGACTATCAGCTTTACCGGGGTGGGGAGAAGGTATCGACGTGGCGGGCGAACCTAAGGCCAAAGTCATTCCGCTACATGGGAATTCAAATCGCGCGACAGCAGCGCGCCGGATGGCTCAACGGTCCGAGAGCGCTCGGCGGCATCCGTCTGTGCTGGCTGATCCCGGCATGCACGCATCCGCAGAACAGCTCGCGGCCGTGGTGCGTGAGATCGACGAACGACGGGGCTTCGCGTCGGGTGCGCCGATCGTCGACGACACCCCGACCGAGCTTGCCAGGCAGATCGCCGCGGTGGGCGAATTCGTCCGCAAACGGATGGCCGGCGACTACGCCGTCGACGAGTTCGGCTTCGACGAACACCTCACCAACGCTATCTTTCTGCCTTTGCTGAGAGTACTTTTCCGGTCATGGTTCCGGGTCGAGGTGTCCGGTATCGAGAACCTGCCCGAGACCGGCGCCGCGCTGATCGTCGCCAACCACGCCGGGGTGTTGCCGTTCGACGGGCTGATGACTTCGGTGGCGGTGCACGACCACCACCCTGCGCACCGCGATCTGCGACTGCTTGCCGCCGACCTGGTTTTCGACCTGCCGATGCTGGGCCAGCTCGCCCGCAAGGCGGGTCACACCGTGGCTTGCACCACCGATGCACACCGGCTGTTGGCCAACGGCGAGCTCACCGCGGTGTTCCCGGAAGGCTTCAAGGGCCTGGGCAAGAACTTCAAAGACCGTTACAAGCTGCAGCGTTTCGGCCGTGGCGGCTTCGTTTCCGCGGCGCTGCGGGCCAAGGCACCCATCGTGCCGTGCTCGATCGTGGGCTCCGAGGAGATCTACCCCATGGTCGCCGACGTGAAGTTGCTCGCCCGGTTGCTGGGCCTGCCGTACTTCCCGGTCACGCCGTTGTTCCCGCTGGCCGGTCCGGCCGGGCTGGTCCCGCTGCCGTCCAAGTGGCACATCCAGTTCGGGGAGCCGATCGCGACGGCGGGCTACGACGAGAGTGCGGCCGACGATCCGATGGTCACCTTCGAGCTGACCGACCAGGTTCGCGAGACCATTCAGCAGACGCTCTACCAGCTGCTGGCCGGCCGCCGGAACATGTTCTTCGGCTGACTTTTCTCCGCCGAGCAGACACTGCAGTACCCGAAAAACGGCGTGTCGGGGTACCTACACGTCTTCTCGCGGGGGATGGTGAGGCACGCTCAGGCGTTTTGCCCAGCAATCATCTTGGCGATCGCGGCGTCGCGCGCCGCGGCGATCTGCGAGCTGATCTCACCCGCCTCGTCGGGGTGCGCGGCTTCGCCCAGCATCGTGACGATGCTGGTGGCCACCGGTTTGCCGTCGTCGTCGGTCACCTCGGCGCGAACCTCACAGATCACGGTCCCGTGCGACTCGATGACGGAGTCCAGGTAGGAGTCGAACCACAGCCGGTCACCGACCATGATCGGACGATGGAAGATCAGCTTCTGGTCCCGGTGCAGCACCCGCTCCAGGTTGATCGGGATGTCGAACTTGTCGAACAGTTCCAGCTGGACCCGGCGCCCGGCCACCGCCAGAAAGGTCACCGACGCCACAACCGCGTCGTGACCGTACTCCTTGGCCGCCTCCGCGGTGAAGTGGGCGGGATGGTCGTCCTTGACCGCGTTGGCGAATTCACGGACCTTCTCCCGGCCGACCTCGAAATAGTCGGGGTACCGAAAGTGGGTCCCGATGATGTCGCTGGCGATACTCATGTGCTCGCGCTCTCCCGCTCAAACGTGCCTGGCGGGCCGAAGCCTATCAGCGCGCCCCGCGCCCAGGTCGCTCAGCGAAAGTCGTGACGCCGCGAGGCCACCGCGGCCAGCGCACCACCGAGGGCGCCGAGGGCCAATGCCGAGGGCACCCCGATCCGGGCGGCCTTGCGCGCGGTGCGGAAATCGCGGATCTCCCAGCCGCGTTCGCGGGCCACGTCCCGCAGCGCGGCATCGGGATTGATCGCCACCGCCGTGCCCACCAGCGACAGCATCGGCACATCGTTGAAACTGTCCGAATAGGCCGTGCACCGGCGCAGGTTCAGGCCCTCGCGGATGGCCAGCGAGCGCACCGCGTGGGCCTTGCCCGCGCCGTGCAGGATGTCGCCCACCAGCCGGCCGGTGAACACTCCGTCGACCGACTCGGCGACGGTGCCCAGCGCGCCGGTGAGTCCGAGGCGTTTTGCGATGGTCTCTGCCAGCTCGTACGGAGTCGCGGTGACCAGCCACACCTGCTGGCCCGCGTCGAGGTGCATCTGCGCCAGCGCGCGGGTGCCCGGCCAGATTTTGTCGGCGATGATCTCGTCGTAGATCTCCTCGCCGAGCTCGGCGAGCTCGGCGGTGGACCGGCCTTCGATGAACGCAAGGGCCTTCTGTTTGCCCTCGGCGACGTCGTCGCTGTTCTCCTTGCCGGTGAGCTGGAACTTGGCCTGCGCGTAGACAATCCCGAGGATGTCGCTGTAGGTGAAGTACTTGCGCGCGGCCAGCCCCCGGGCGAAGTGCACCAGGGACGAGCCGTGCACCAACGTGTTGTCGACGTCGAAGAACGCCGCTGCGGTCAGGTCCGGCGGGGGCAGCGCCGTCGTGGTGCCTGTGCCGGATTCGGTCGCTTCGGTCTCCAGCTCGGTGACCGCCACCTCGGCGCTGGCCTCAGCAGCAAGCTCCTGGGGCGCATCGGCATTACCGGTCTCGGACACGGATTCACCCTAGGTCACGGAGCCCGGATACTGGCGGTGTGGAGCATCCGCATTCCGGCGTACCCGGCCGGCACACCGTGACGTTGCTGATCCGCGCGGGCTGCAGCCTGTGCGGATCAGCCGCCGAGCAGCTGGCCGCGTTGCGGGACGAGCTCGGTTTCGCGCTCGTGACCACCGACGTCGACGTCGAAGCCGCCGCGGGCGACACCTCGTTGCGGGCACAGTACGGCGACCTGCTGCCGGTGATCTTGCTCAACGGCGTCGAGCACGGGTACTGGGAGGTCGACGAGGCGCAACTGCGCGCGGATCTCGGCGCCACCTGAACGGAGCAGATTGCGCGCTGACTAGGTAAAATTTGGTGGCCGGGAGGTAAAACGTTTACCTTAGGTGATGTGGTGATGAAGCCGTGAGCGTGCTGCTGTTCGGAGTTTCGCACCGCAGCGCGCCGGTGTCCGTTCTGGAGCAGTTGAGCACGGACGAGGCCGACCAGACCAAGATCATCGACCAGGTTCTTCAGTCATCGCTGGTCACCGAGGCCATGGTCTTGTCCACCTGCAACCGCGTCGAGGTATACGCCGTGGTGGAGGCCTTCCACGGTGGCCTGTCGGTGATCGGTCAGGTGCTCTCCGAACATTCCGGGATGGGTCTTGGCGACCTGACCAAATACGCCTATGTGCGCTACGCCGAGGCCGCCGTCGAGCATCTGTTCGCGGTGACCAGCGGCCTGGATTCGGCGGTCATCGGGGAACAGCAAGTACTGGGCCAGGTGCGCCGCGCGTATGCCGCCGCCGAGGCCAATCACACCGTCGGCCGCACGCTGCACGAGCTCGCGCAACGGGCGCTGTCCGTCGGCAAGCGGGTGCATTCCGAGACTGGGATCGACGGCGCGGGCGCGTCCGTGGTCTCGGTCGCACTCGGCATGGCCGAGACCAAACTCTCCGGCGGGCTGGCCGGCCGCACCGCGGCCGTCGTCGGTGCCGGGTCGATGGGTGCGCTGGCCGGCGCACATCTGGTGCGTGCCGGCATCCAACGCGTCCACGTGGTCAACCGGTCGTTGCCGCGCGCCAAGCGCCTCGCCGCGACACTTACCGAACAAGGCGTCGAGGCGCACGCGCTGGGCCTCGAACACATCGCGGTGGCCCTGGCCGACGCGGACATCGTGGTGAGCAGCACCGGCGCCGTGCGTCCGGTGGTCTCGCTGGCCGATGTGCACCACGCGCTGGCGCAGCGCAACGCCGCTGGTCCCGAGCATCAAATGGTGATCTGCGACCTCGGCATGCCGCGCGATATCGACCCCGCCGTCGCCGGCCTGCCCGGCCTGTGGGTGGTCGACATGGACCGGATCCAGCGCGAGCCCACCGCTCGGGCCGCGGCCACCGACGCCGAGGCCGCCCGCACCATCGTCGCCACCGAGGTTGCCAACTATCTGGCCGGACAGCGGATGGCAGAGGTCACCCCGACTGTCACCGCGCTGCGGCAACGGGCCGCCGATGTGGTGGAGGCCGAGTTGCTGCGGCTCGACAACCGGCTGCCCGGGCTGGAAGCAGCCCACCGCGACGAGGTCGCCAAGACCGTGCGCCGGGTCGTCGACAAGCTGCTGCACGCCCCCACGGTGCGGGTCAAGCAGTTGGCCAGCGCACCTGGCGGGGACAGCTACGCCGAGGCGCTGCGAGAGCTGTTCGAGCTCGACCCGCAGGCTGTCGACGCGGTTGCGGCCAGCGAATTGCCCTTCATGACAACAGAACTCGATAAGTCTGAGTAAAGCTTGGTCAACTCTCCTGAAGCCATCCGGATCGGCACCCGGGGTAGCCTGCTGGCGACCACACAGGCCGGACACGTCAGAGACGCCTTGCTGGCCGCAGGTCATCCCTGCGAGCTGGTGATCATCTCCACCGACGGCGATCGTTCCAGCGCGCCGATTGCCGAGATCGGTGTCGGCGTGTTCACGGCAGCGTTGCGCGAAGCCGTCGACGATGGCCGTGTGGACATGGCCGTGCACTCCTACAAAGATTTGCCGACGGCGGCCGACGAGCGATTCGTCATCGCCGCGATCCCGCCCCGAGAAGACCCCCGCGACGCACTGGTGGCCCGTGGCGGTCTGGTGCTCGGAGAGTTGCCGGTCGGCTCGGTGATCGGCACCTCTAGCCCGCGGCGGGCGGCACAGCTTAGAGCACTGGGTCTCGGTTTGGAAATCCGCCCCCTACGAGGCAACCTAGATACCAGGTTGAACAGGGTTACGAGCGGTGATCTCGACGGCATCGTGGTCGCCCGGGCGGGTCTTTCCCGGATCGGACGGCTAGGCGTTGTCACCGAGACGCTCGAGCCGGTGCAGATGTTGCCAGCGCCGGCTCAAGGTGCGCTTGCGGTGGAATGCCGCGCCGGCGACACCGAGCTGATCGCAGTGCTCGCGCAGTTGGATGACGCCGACACGCGTGCCGCGGTTACCGCCGAACGGGTCCTGCTCGCCGAACTGGAGGCGGGCTGTTCGGCACCGGTGGGCGCGATCGCTGAAGTGGTCGAGTCGATCGATGAGGACGGCAATGTCTTCGAGGAGCTGTCGTTGCGCGGCTGCGTGGCGACGCTGGACGGATCCGACGTGATCCGTGCGTCCGGCATCGGAACTCCGGAGCGGGCCGCCGACCTTGGCGTCTCGGTCGCTGCGGAGCTTTTCGAACTGGGGGCACGCGAGCTGTTGGTAGAGCGCGGGAGTGAGACATGACCATGCGAGGCCGCAAGGCGAAGCCCGGCCGCATTACCTTCGTGGGTTCGGGGCCAGGGGATCCAGGCTTGTTGACAGCACGCGCGCAAGCCGTGCTGGCGCACGCCGAATTGGTCTTCACCGACCCCGATGTACCCGAAGCCGTGCTGGCGATGGTCGGCGCTGAGCTACCCCCGGCATCGGGGCCGGCGCCCGCCGAACCCGAGAAGTCCGCCGACGGCGCGGACGGTGCCGAGTCCACCGACGGCGCAGCGGCCGTCATCCCCGGGGGCCCGGAGATCCGGCCCGCGTTGGGTGACCCGGCCGAGGTGGCCAAGACGCTGGCCGCCGAGGCTCGCCACGGCTTCGACGTGGTGCGGCTGGTGGCGGGCGATCCGCTGTCGATCGATGCTGTGATCACCGAGATCGGTGCGCTGACCAAGACCCACCTGAACTTCGAGATCGTTCCGGGCCTGCCCGACACCACCGCGGTGCCCACCTATGCGGGTCTGCCGCTGGGTTCGTCGCACACCGTCGCCGACGTGCGCGGCGAGGTCGACTGGGCCGCGTTGGCAGCCGCACCCGGCCCGCTGATCCTGCATGCGACCGCATCGCACCTGCCGGATGCCGCCCGCACGCTGATCGAATACGGGCTGGCCGACACCACCCCCGCGGTGGTGACTGCCAACGGCACCACCTGCCTGCAGCGCTCGGTCGAGACCACGCTGGGCGGGCTGGTCGACAAGGGTGTACTGGAGAAGCAGGTCGCTTTGGACCCCGGAGCGCCCGCGGTCGCCGTGTCTGCACCGCTGGTCGTCACCATCGGCAAGACCGTCGCCAACCGGGCCAAGCTGAACTGGTGGGAGAGCCGCGCGCTGTACGGCTGGACCGTGCTGGTGCCACGCACCAAGGATCAGGCCGGCGAGATGAGCGATCGCCTCGTGGGCCATGGCGCGTCGCCGATCGAGGTGCCGACCATCGCGGTCGAGCCGCCGCGCAGCCCCGCGCAGATGGAGCGTGCGGTCAAGGGTCTCGTCGACGGCCGGTTCCAGTGGGTCGTGTTCACCTCGACCAACGCGGTGCGTGCGGTGTGGGAGAAGTTCAACGAGTTCGGCCTGGACGCCCGCGCGTTCTCCGGCGTCAAGATCGCCTGCGTCGGACAGGCCACCGCGGACAAGGTGCGCGCGTTCGGGATCAACCCCGAGCTGGTGCCCTCGGGTGAGCAGTCCTCGCTGGGCCTGCTCGACGAGTTCCCGCCCTACGACGAGATTTTCGATCCGGTCAACCGCGTGCTGCTGCCGCGGGCCGACATCGCCACCGAGACGCTGGCCGAGGGGCTGCGCGGACGTGGCTGGGAGATCGAGGATGTCACCGCCTACCGCACGGTGCGGGCCGCGCCGCCGCCGGCGCACATCCGCGAGATGATCAAGACCGGCGGATTCGACGCGGTCTGCTTCACGTCGAGCTCCACGGTGCGCAACCTTGTCGGCATCGCCGGCAAGCCGCACGTGCGTACCATCGTCGCCTGCATCGGGCCGAAAACCGCTGAAACCGCTGTGGAATTCGGATTGCGTGTCGATGTGCAGCCGGAGACCGCGGCGGTGGGACCGCTCATCGAGGCGCTTGCCGAGCATGCTGCCCGGCTGCGTGCGGAGGGGGCGCTGCCTCCGCCGCGCAAGAAGAGCCGTCGGCGTTAATCGGAGGCATTGCCGTGGCGTATCCAAGGCACCGGCCTCGCCGGCTGAGAAGCACCCCGGCCATGCGCCGACTGGTTGCGCAAACCTCGCTGGAGCCAAGGCATCTGGTGTTGCCGATGTTCGTCGCCGAAGGCATCTCCGAACCGCGGCCGATCTCCTCGATGCCGGGCGTGGTGCAGCACACCCGGGATTCGCTGCGCCGCGCTGCCGCTGACGCGGTCACCGCAGGCGTGGGCGGACTGATGTTGTTCGGGGTGCCGCGCGACGAAGCCAAGGATGCGGCCGGCTCGGCCGGCACGGATCCGGACGGCATTCTCAACGTGGCATTGCGTGATCTCGCCAAGGATCTCGGTGATGCCACGGTGCTGATGGCCGACACCTGCCTCGATGAGTTCACCGATCACGGCCACTGTGGCGTCTTGGACGGGTCGGGCAGCGTCGACAACGACGCCACCAACGCGCGATACATAGAACTCGCTGTGGCACAGGCGAATTCGGGTGCCCACGTGGTGGGTCCGAGCGGCATGATGGACGGTCAGGTGGCCGCTATCCGGGACGGACTCGACGAGGCCGGGCACACCGGTGTCGCGATCCTGGCCTACGCCGCGAAATTCGCCTCGGCGTTCTACGGCCCGTTCCGGGAAGCGGTGTCGTCCAGCCTGGACGGCGATCGGCGTACCTACCAACAGGATTCGGGAAACATCCGCGAAGCTGTCCACGAGATCGAGCTCGACATCGACGAGGGCGCCGACATGGTGATGGTCAAGCCCGCGATGAGCTACCTCGACGTGGTACGCGCGGCCGCCGACATCTCACCGGTACCGGTTGCGGCCTACCAGATCTCCGGTGAGTACGCGATGATCAGCGCCGCTGCGGCCAACGGTTGGATCGATCTTCAGGCCGCCGCGCTGGAGTCGTTGATCGGGATCCGGCGGGCCGGCGCCGACATCGTGCTGACCTATTGGGCGGCCGATGTGGCCGGATGGCTGGCCTGAACAGGCCACCCGGCAATGCCTTCACCGCCATCATCATCCCGACAGCAGCCGCCGCCTCGGCCGCTGCGCGCCACCATCGCGTTCAGTTGCTGGCTTGCCGCATCCGTGTTGTTGATCGTCGGCGGCCTGATCGCCGCGTCCGTGTCCTGGCCCGGCACCGTGAACACCTTCTATCGCGGTTCGGGCGTACTCACCGTGATCATCGGTGCCGCGATGGCGTTCTTGGCCGGTCGCAGCCGAGGCGGTGACCCCCGGTTTCGTCGGGCCGCGATGGCGCTGGCGTTGACAGCCGCCGCGCTGATCGCGATCGCGGCGGCGTTCAGCTTCGTTCCGGTGCACCTGCTGACCCTGGCCGGGGTGATCCTGTTGATCGTCGGCACCGCGCTGAATGTCCAGACCTCCAAGGGTGCCGGTGGCTGACGAATCCGTACCGCAGCGACTGTTCTACGAACCGGGCGGCAACTGGCTGTGGTTGCTGCTCGGGCCGTTCGCGGCGATCGGCGTAGGGCTGCTGCAGATGACCGGCGGCTACGGGCGTGACCCGTGGATTCCACTGTTGTTCCTGGCCCTGGTGTCCGGGTTTGTCGCCATCCAGATCAAGGCGGCCCGGATCCACACCTCGGTGGAGCTGACCAAGGACACCCTGCGGCAGGGAACCGAGAAGCTCGACCTGGGCGATGTCGTCAAGATCTATCCCGAGGCCAGCGGCGCCGAGGCGCCGAGGTGGCAGTCCGCCCGGGCGCTCGGCGAGCTGACGGGCGTGCCCAAGGGCCGGAGGGGCATCGGGCTCAAACTGGCCGGCGACCGGACCGTGCAGGCGTGGGCACGCAGGCATCGACAGCTGCGCGGACAATTGGCTCTGTTGATCGAGGAGCGCACGCCATGAAGATCCGAGCCGTGGTCGAATTGCTGGTGGCGGTCGCTGCCGCCGCAGGGTGCGTGGTGAGCTGGCTGGCGGCCGGCACCACCGTGGACGTTGCACCGATCCTGCCCGACGAACCGTCGACCACCTCGGTCGTCCATTCCGCCCCGCTGCTGGTGCTGGCGTTGCTGCTGGCGATCGTCGCCGGGGTGCTCGCCGTGCTCGGTATCGCACGGTTGCGCCGCGGCTAGCGGTCCGGGTCCAGCCACCCGGTTTCGGCGATCCCCGGGTACGACGGCTGCGGTGTGTTTGCCTCGGACGCGCTGGAGTAGAGCGACCGGGGTGCGGGCGGGGCGGGGGAGTTCTCGGCCTCGGTGAACCGGTGATATGCCGACCCGACGGGGTGTTGCGGCGGCGGTACCGATGGTGTCTGCGGTGCAGGGTCTTGGCGGGACTGTGCCGGTTGGGGTACGCGCCGCGGCCGACCCGTCGCAGTGGTCTGGATCCCGTAGTCGTCGGCAGGTGCGACGACCTCCTCACCGGAATACGACACCGAGCTAGCAGGCGGCCCATCGCCCTCGGTCGGCCGTCCCGTGGCCTCGCCCACCGTCTGTTCCAGGTAGCGCCGCCAAGCCTGCAGATAGGTCAGCAGTTGTTGGGTGTAGTCGGTCGGCGAGGCCGGGAGGGGCAGGCCGGCCGGGGAAGGCAGCGAACCACCCGGCCCCCCGAGCCCGGCCTGCTGTAGGTACTGCCGCCAGGACTGCAGATAGCTGAGCAACTGCAGACCGGGATCGGGCGGCATCGTCGGCTGAGTCATCGGTTGGCCTCCCGGAATCGGCGGGACGGGGGTGAGCGGCGGCGGTGTGACGGTGTCCAGCGGGTGCGGCAGCGCCTCCTGGCAGTACTGTCCGTCGAGGATGCGCAGCGGGCGCGCATCGGCGGGCTCGCGATTCTCGATGTCGAAGACATAGCAGTAGTCGCCGGCCGGGGACGGCATCCGGACCGGGCTGGAGTAGCCCTGGTCGAGGAAGTCGTAGGGGAACCGCCAGTCGAGTGTGGTGTTATCCCGGTGGTCGGCGCCGCCGGATGCAACCCAGATGTAGTGGTCGAGGATGGCGTTGACGGCGTGGCGCCCCGATTCGCATGCCGCCTCCATCGACGTCATCCGCGTGAACGTCCTGGTCCAGGTGCCCGCGAACACCACCGAGTTGTGATGCACCTGGTAGCCACCGTGGCGGGCCTGCCAGACGTTGCGTTCCCGCAGATCCGCCAGCCACCGCTCCTCGGTCGGTCGGGAACCCCACGACCCGCCGTGCGGGTTCCACGGGTCCGCGCCGGGCCGGTTCTCCCAGTCCCCGACGATCGGGACGAGGTACGGCGTCTCGTTGCGCACCGCCTTGCCGTGCCCCTGGCCGGGGCCGTTGCCCATCACCAGGCCCCGGTCGAGTGCGTACCACGTGGGCCACGGCATCAGCGCCTCGGCGACGTTGTCGACGTCGCTGGTCAGTGCGTACACGATCTGACGCCACACCTCGGTGGCGATCTCGTCGGCCGTGCAGTCGCGGGCCGCCTTGCCGCGCCCGGACTCGTCGAGGAGGTGCCGCGACGGGGTGTTGAAATCGCCGATGTCGACCGAGAGCACCGAGACGTGGCCGTCGCGCGCCAGGGTCGGCCGGCGTTCCCACAGGCCGTGCTGGTTGATCGACGACAGCGCCCACTCCGTGCCCGAGTAGTACATGTGCCCGCGCAGCAGCTGGAATTCGGTGTCGAAGTAGTACTGGATGCCGCCGAGCGTCTGGAACCGGTCCCACGGCACCCGGCCCATCTCGTCCATGGCGTACGGGTCGCGCCGGGCCTGCGGGCGCGTTTCCCCGGGCTCCAGGGGACCGCCGCTCGGCGGGGCCGACGTGGTGAACCCGTCGAGCCCGGCCACGGTGCCGCCCGTGCCGGCCGCCCGCAGTGCCGCGGTGATCTGCTCGGCGGCGGGGGCGTCGACCGCGACGACGGTGTAGTCCGGCGCCAACCGGGTGCCGTCGGACAGCGTCACCTGCACGCGCGGGCGCCGGTGCGGCGGCTGGGCCGGGTCGGATGCGGGTGGTTCCAGCCGGCCGACGCCGGCCCGGACGAAGCGGACACCGAGCTCGACGAGGTGGCGGTGCCAATGGTCGAACCACGCCTCGGTGGTGGGGCCGTTGAGCACCCCGTCGGCCTTGTTGTCGCGCCGGTCCATCTGCAGCTGGAGCTGCAGATACGTGGTCAGGTTGGTGCGGGCATCGCCCCAGCGGGTGTCGAAGGCCGCCAGTACGCGCGGCATCTCCAGCAGCAGGGAGTCGAAGCGCGACGAGTAGGAGAACCGGGGCTGCTCTGCCGTGTCGTCGCGCCCGACGAAGAAGTCGTATGCCGACAGGTTCTGCAGTTCGGCGGCCCGGCGCAGCGGACTTGTGACGAGGTAGCGCACGAGCCTGCTGATGAACCGGTCGATGTCCGACGCGGTGAAGCCCAATTCGGTGAGTTGTCCGATGATCGTGAGGAACTCGGCTGGGGTGCGTGGCGCCTCGCGCGGGAACACCAGCGACGGCTTGCCGTCCACGGTGGTGCCCTGCGTGACGACGCGCCGGACGTTGTCCATGATGGTTCGCGACGTGTGGACCCAGTCGGCCGTGCCGCCGGGCGCGTCGATGCGCTGGTAGACCGGGATGCGTTGGAACAGATCCCAGGTGTGCAGGTAGTAGGCCGGGAAGAAGCGGAAGCCGTGTTCACCGGCGACGGCCCGCGTGGGTGGGCGAGGTTCGCCGCGGCGGCCCGGGAAGGGCCGCAGTTCGGCGGCGCTGCCGTCGTGCGTGCCCACTGTCGAGTACTGCGAGGCGGCCAAACCACCTAGCTTGACGGGCGGATACGTGTCCGCCGGCGCGGTGCCCAGCCCGGCGCGTTCGTCGACACGCGGCTCGTACACCGTGACGTCGAAACCGCGCTGCGCCAACTCGTGCGCGGCGGTAAGCCCCGCGATGCCGGCGCCGAGGACCGCGACGGTCGGGCGCCGCGGGCACGACGCGGGTGTGGTGATGACCTCGCCCGTCACGACACTCCCTCCCGCAGCGCGGACAGCAGCCCCGGCACCGACGGCGCCCGGACCGCGGCGTGCACATAGGCCAGCAGGGTGTCGTGCACCCGCAGGATGTCATCGAGCGAGCCCGCGACGGTCACCGCACCCGCCTGCACGGCGTCGTGCAAGCCCATCCTGGCGTCGAGCACATCGAGTATCGCGACGCGCGACGTGGTGATGCGCGGCCCGGTGGCAGCCGGCCCATCGGATATATCCAGGTGCTGGCCGCCGCACAGCGAGAACTGCTCCCCGTCGACGTCGAGGGTGACCACCAGCGGCCCGAGCCGGTCGAGCACCAGTCGGTAGCTCGCGGGCACCTCGTCTGCGAGATGACCGACCGACCGCCGCAGCAGCGCCGCCACCGGCTCACCCATGGAGAAACTCGACCACGCCGGTACCGGTGAAGTCGATCGATTCGCCGTTGATCGTTCCGCGTATCCGGGCCGTGCCGTCCGCCTCGCACAGCACGGTCGAGCCTTGGAGGTCGACCTCGCTGGGCTGTGCCAGCCGTGCGTACGACCGAGGCCGGAACTCGGCGTGCACCGTGTCGCCCGCCCGGGTCGCGCTGATCTCCACCCGGTCCGGGACGCCCGGCACGTCGCCGTCGACCAGTAGCCCCATGGGCGGCGGCAGGGTGCAGTCGGGCGCCCGGCCGAGCCGGCCTGACGCGCGCATTTGCAGCTGCGCGTGCCGAAAGATCGCGGCGGGCTGGTCGTGGTGCCATACGTATAGCGCCTGCGACTGGAAATGCAGCCGGTGCCGGTCGGTCATCTGCAGGAAGACCAGAGACCACGGGTCGTCGGGCTCGGCGGGCAGGATCGTGCCCCACGTCCAGCCGAAGTCGTCGCCCCACCGGAATCGGCCCCAATTGTGGTCGTGATAGGCCAGATCGGACTCCATCCGATGCTCGCGGTCCGCGATGCGCAGCCACCCGTCGGCCCGCAGCCGCGGCACGAACAGCCACGACATCCGGCCTTGTCCCACCGGCTGGTTGTTGACGGCGAACGGCCTACTGACCGGGGTGAGCCGCAGTTCTCCTCGGATACCGGGCAGGTCTCGGACACCGGGCAGGTCGATGAGCAACTCGTAGCCGTCGGGCCCCACGGTCATCCGGTTGCCGCCTATGGTCAGCACACCCAGATCTGCCGAGACGTCCGTGGCGCTCTCTCCGAAGCGCTCGACGGCGCCGGTCCAATGCTGGTCGTGGGCGATGACTATGACGCGTGGTGCCATGCGGGACCCGGTGCCCTGCGTGTCCTCGCACGTCAGACTGAAGTTGATGAGGAACCGCCCGGCACGGCCGTGGACCACGAAGTGTTGCCATTCCTTGAACCCTTCGGGCTGCGCGGCGGCCAGCACCGGCGCACGCAGGAAATCACTGCCCGCCAGGGTCATCGCAGCCAGCTCGCAGACAAGTCGGGTGCCGCATCAGCCGGACCAGGAGGTGCAGCCGGTGCGGGTGGGGCCAGCCGTTCCACCCGGTCGCCCAGAGCCGCGAGCCCGAGCAGCACGTGCACGAAGTCGTCGGGCTCGCCCGGCGCACCGCCGCCGGTGGCGAGCTCGCGCACGAGTCGGCCGAGGCCGGCCAGGCCCACCAGGTAGTCGATGAGGCCGGCGTGTTCAGCCAGTGCGGCACGCGGATCGGTCAGCTCCGTCACGCGAACCCCTCGGGACGCAACCGGGCCAGCACCGGGTCGTCGGTGCGCGCCGCGCCGATGATCGCGTCGGCCAGCAGCTCCGCCCACGCGGTCGGGGCGGCCGCAGGCGGGGCGGGGCCGTCGAGCACGTTGAGGCTCGCGGTCTCCCACACCCGCCGGAGGTTCTCGACCGTCTCGGAGGCCGTCAGTGCGTCCCGCAGCCGCGCCCCTTCGGGCGTCTGGGCGTACCGGCGGCCCTCGGCCACGAGCAGGTCGTGTACGCCGCGCGCGGCGGCGGGGCTGCCGAGCACCGCACGTCGGGCTCCGAGCAGCAGCTCGAACACCGCGCGCTCGGTTCCGGCGGCGTCCTCCGGCGGCTCGGGAAGCAGCTGGGGTGCGCTGCGCTCGACGAGATCCAGCGTCAGCGCCCGGATCCGCTCCAACTCGGCCAGCATTCCGACCAGGGTCTCGGGCGTCATCGCGTGCGTCCGTGCACATAGTCGACCAGGCCGGCGAGCATGTCCCGGTGCTGACTCGGCGGCAACCAGTCGAGGCCGCTCAGCGCATTCGCTGCGTCCTGCGCGTGGCGGGCCGCGACCGCGCGGGCGTGGTCGAGCGACCCGGTCTGGTGCATCAGCCGATACAGCCAGCGGATGTCGTCGAGCGTCTTGGACTCGCCTTGCCGGGGTCGCAGTGCCTGCGCGGTGATCGCGTCGCGCCCGACGGGGGAGAGTTCGCCGCGGGCGGTGAGCCGGTCGAGCAGATCGGCAAGCCCCAGTTCACCGGCCGCGCTCGGGCGCCGTTTCGCCAGGATCCGCACGGCGCGCTCCCGGTCGTCGGGGTCGGCGCGGCGGAGCGCGTGCAGCAGCATCAGCGTCCGCTTGCCCTCCCACAGATCGCCGCCGATCTCCTTGCCGTAGTCCTGCGGATCGGCGCGCAGGTTCAGCAGATCATCGGTGATCTGGAACGCCGCCCCGAGATGTCGGCCGAGGATTTCAAGGGGCCCCAGTCGGTCCGGCCCGCCTCCGGCGGCGATCACCCCGGCCTGCAGCGGTGTGATGAACGAATACCAACTCGTCTTGAGCTCCACCATGTGCAGGTAGTCGGTGTCGGCCAGCTGCCAGACGTTGGACCGTACCCACTGCAGCTCGATCGCCTGCCCCTCGACGGTCTGCCGGGTCATGTGCGCGACGGCGCGCAGGATGCGCAGCGCGGGCCCCAAGCCGATGCGTTCGACGTTGTCGAGCAGCGGCTGCAGCGACAGTGACAGCATGGCGTCACCGACGTTGACCGCGATGGGGATGCCGTGGTCGATGTGCAGGGTGGGGTGCCCGCGCCGCTGCCACGAATCGTCCTCGATGTCGTCGTGGATGAGGAACGCGTTGTGGTACAGCTCCAGCGTCGCCGCGGTCGGCAGGATCGCCTCGAGATACCCGCCCAACCCCAGGCACGTCGCGATGCTCAAGGCCGGTCGCAGCGCCTTCCCGCCGCGCAGTGGGTAGTCGAGGATGAGCTCACGCAGTCCGCTGGCGCCGTGCTCACCGCTGCCGTAGAGACGTTCGATCTCACCGTCGCAGGCATCCTTGCACCGGGCGAGATAGTCATCGAGCCCCGACGTTCGCGGAGGCGGTTCAGCGACGGCCGGCACTGGCGCGTCAGAAAGAGATACCGACGACACCGCCCGGGTCCTTGATCCGCAGCGCGTACCGGATTCGCACCGCGAGTTCGATTTCGCCGTCCGAGTTTTCACCGATGACCTCAAGGCTGGGCGCCACGGCGACGGCGACGTCCACCGGTTCCTCGCCAGGCGACGCCGTCGCGGCAGCGCCGTGGGCGATCCGCTGCCGACGGCCCAGCAAGAGCATGTCGATTCCCTCGACGCGGTACAGCGCGTTGACACCGGCGGCCTTGAGCACGGCCTCGGCCACGTCTTCTCCGCTCTCCAGGCGATTGAGCTTCTTGAGTCCGTCGGTGTTGGTCAACAGACATGACGGCGCGCGGTAACCGGCGTTCTCCACCCGCGCGCGGGCGTCGATCAGTGTGTCCAATAGGGCCGCAGTGGTATCGCTCGCCAGGCTCAGCGGATTGGCGTCCGCGCCGTTGAGCTTTGCCAGGATTGCGGTGTCGATGTTCGCGGCGAGTTCGACGGTCTTCGCCGTCAGCACGGCCAGCAACGGATCCGGCGTCGGCGCACCCGCCTGGGCGAGCGTCACGGCGAATTTCTCGTTGGTGGTGACAACCTCCAGGGAGCCCGGCGGGACGGTGTCGCTACGGACCCAGGTCTGGCCGGGATTGCCGGTGTCCCAGTGGGGGATTGCCTGCCAGGCGACGCTCGTCTGTTCGAATGTCTCGCGTACGGCCCGGTCGGCCACGGCCAACCGCTCGGCGCTCAGATACATGGGCTGCGACCCCCTCGACGAATGTGGTCCAAATCATGGCAGAGGAACCGGGCCGTCGAGGTGCGATTGGCGTAGCTACTTCTGCGCGAGCTCGACCTCCTGACCAGGCGACATGTCGCCGCGGTCCACGGCATCGCAGTGCGCGAGGTGCAGTGTTGCCACGGTGTCGTCGGGCAGCAGCAGGCGGCACTTCTCGAATACCGCCCGCGCCTGTGCGGCCTCGCCGGCATCGAACAATCCGAACGCTTCGTCGAACATCGGCTGCGCACTGCGTTTCGCCTCCCGCAGCGGCGGCGGATCCTCGTCGTACACCTCGTAGATCGTCACGGGCCTGCGCCGGTTGACCACCATCACCCGTTCCATCCGGCGGATGTCGAACTGCTCGCGCGCCGCGAGCCGGGTGTAGGTCGCATCCGAGATGAGCAGCGCGGTGCCGTAGCGCTTGTTGGTGCTCTCGATGCGTGCCGCGACGTTCACGGCGTCCCCGATGATCGTCAGGACCATGCGGTTGACCCCGCCGACGAGGCCGACTCCGACCGGGCCGGTGTTGATGCCGATTCCGACCTGCAGCTCTTCCGAACCCCGCGCGAGCCGGTCGGAGTTGTGCTCGCGCAGCGAGCGCAGCATGGCCAGCCCGCCGCGCACCGCGTCGTCCTCGGACTCGAAGACCGCAACGATCTCGTCCCCGCGGACATCCTGGATCATGCCATTGCAGCTGATGATCGGCAGTTCGACGGCCCGTAGGAAACCCATCGCCAGGTTGCTGGCGTCGGAGACGTTCATGTCTTCCAAAAGTGTTGTGTAGCCCCGGATATCGGAGATCAGGACGGTCATCTGGCGTTCGACGCGATAGCCGTTGTGGACCCGGCGCAGATCATCGATGTCGAGGATGCGCAACAGCTCGTTGGGCACGAACTTCGACTGCGCGTCCATCAGTGAGCGGCGGTACTCGTCGGCCGCCTGTAATTGCGCCTCCAACTTGAAGTTCCACATGGGAGCGGCCGCCTGATCGCACACGAAGGACACCGCCTCCTCGTGATGCGGACCGAAATGCCGTGCAGGGTCGCCATGTTCGACGTAGATCATGCCGATAATGTTGTCCTGCACCCGGATTGGCGCGGCCAGGATCGACGGTACCGGGCGGCGCTGCCCGGTGGGCCCGGGCCGCCGCGTGGAATCGGCGGCGACGATCAGCGGAGTACCGCAGTCGACGACGCGGCGCACCAAGTTGCGGTCGTAGGGCACCTCGGTCCACGGTCCGTCGACGGTCGTGATCCCGCCTTCGTCGAGGACGGCCCGCACCATGAGATGTTCGGGCTCACCGGTGAACAACAGGACCCGGTTGGCACCCGTGGTGTCGGCAACCGTGCGCAACACGATGTTGGCCAGGCTGTCGGCGTCGCGAGCCGCGGACAGGGCACGCACCAGATGGTGGGCGCCGGTCGGGTCGATCCCCACCGAGTCCGGTGCGACGAGGTCGCGGCTGAGCAGCCACGGGTAGGTGCGGGCCAGCCGCTCGGTGCGCAACGTCAGCCCCAGGGTGCAGAAGCGCTGATACGCCATGCGCAGCATGTGCTCGCTGAGCCGGTTGCGGCCGGTCTCGGCGTAGAGCGCGGCGGCCTCCTCGTAAGCCGCGGCGGCAATCAACGGCAGCTGGTGCTCGTCGGCCTGTTCCATTGCCCGGTGCAGGGCCATCTCGGCGGTGCGGTGCCGGCCTCGTGCCCGCGCCCAGGTGCCCTCGATCAGCGCGTAGGGCGCTGCATAGTTGGCCGGGGATTCCGCCGCCCACTTGCGGTGCAGCGCCAGTGTGCGGTGCGCGCACCGGCGGGTCGAGTGTGTGTCCGGTGCGACGTGGATGCGGCTCAGCGCGTTCACCATATGGACCAGTTGCGCGATGGCGGTGCCTTGCATGCCGCCGATGTGCTCGATCGCGTCGTCGGCGACCTCGACCGCCCCGGCGTAGTCACCGGCCCAGAAGTGCAGTCCCAGCCGCATGGTCGCAGCCGCGCCGAGGGCGACCTCGTCGCCCTCGCGCCGGGCCGCGGGCAGCGCCACCCGCTCGTCGTAGCCGCTCTCACCGGCCAGCAGGTACGGATCCTCGCTGCGCCCCATCAGGTTGAGGCAGATCTGCTGGACGGCCTGGCACAGGCGGCGCGGTACCGGTTGCGACCAGATCTCCGGGATCACGGTCTGGGCCAGTTCGTCGATCTCGGCCAGCGGGCGGCCGATCCAGAAGTACTGCGACAGCAGGACGGCGCCGAGGAATCCGGCGTACTCCTGGTCACCGTGGTCGAGTGCCTCGGTCACCGCGTCGCGCAGCTGACCGAAGCCGTCGCGCAGATGGTGGCGCCAGTGCCGGATGAAGTTCAGGTGCATGAACAGCGTTTCCGGCCGGGCGTCGCGGAACTCGGGCCGGTCGGTGAGCAGCAGGGCTGTCTCGCCGAACCGTTGCGCACCCGCCGGGTCGCCGGTCATCACCAGCAACACGCCGTAGCTGACCAGCACCAGCGGCAGTGATGGCGTGTGGCCGTGCGCCAGCGTCAGCTCGAGCTGCTTGCGCACGATGAGCGGAAACAGGTTGGGCCGCGCGAGGTAGGACAGGCTGCGCAGTTCGGCGAGGGTGCGTTGGATCTCCACCACACGCCGGTCCGCACAGGGGGACAGCTGCAGGAACTGTTCGGTGGTCCAGTGCCGCACCATGAATCGTGTCCGCACCAACGCGTTGGCCATCCGCGGTTTGCCGGCGTCGTGGGGTAGTGACTCGCCGAGCTCGTCGAGAGCGCCCAGCCCGATGTCGAGCGCCTCCTGCAGCCGGTTCCGCGCCACCCGTCCCTTGAGTCGCAGGTAGGCGAGCCGGCTGCGGTCGGCCGGTTCGCGCAACGCGGTCTCGGCCTCGTCGAGCAGCGCGTGCAGCGTCGTCACGTCCCCCACCAGCAGCGCGGCATCGGCAGCCTCGAGCTGCAGTTCTCGGGTCAGCTCGAAATGCCGGACCCAGCGGGTCGCGCCGAGGAGGTCGAGTCCGTTGCGGCAGTACGTCAGCGCCAGCGGGAACGACGCCTGTGCCCTCGCCTTGCGGGCCGCCTGCCGCAGCACGTCGACGAACCGGATCCGCTCGTCGTCGTCAGCCAGTCCGAGGCCGCCGATGCCGACGTGACGCGCGGCCTCGAACAGTCGCTCGTCGCCTTGTTCGACGAGGCGCCGACCGATCCGCAGGTGCGTCTCCCGCGCTGCGTCGGCGGAGAGGTCTTCGCGCGCCGCCTCGGCCACGCGGTCGTGGCTGAACCGGTACCGGGCGTCGTGGCTGATCGTGTTGGCGATCCGCTGGCCGCGACCGTCGACGGCTTCGAGCAGACGCAGCTCCAGGGCCGACCACAGCGCCTGGGCCACGACATCGGTGGGCTGCGCAGCCGCCACCGTCGCGTCGGCGAGGTCGAACTCGCCGCCGATGCAGGTCAGTGCGCTGAGCAAGGCGCGATCCGTCGGCCGCAGCTGGTCGAGGTAGCGGTTGAGGAACTCGGCGGCAGAGTCGGTGACCTCGATCGAGCTCAGCACTCGCAGGTCCCAGCTGGGCCGTCCGCTCATACCGACCGGGGTGAGCGCGCCTTCCCGTTGCGCGCGGTAGAGCAGCTGGCGGACCTGCAGCGGATTGCCGCCGGTGCGGTGGTGGAACTCGGCGGCCACATCGGCGAGCTCGACGGCGGGGCCGCACACGCCTGCCAGCAGTTCTTCGACGGTTTCGCAGGACAGCGGCGCGAGCCGGATGGTGGACAACCCCGTCGGGGGCAGGCCCGCCACGTTGGGGTCGAATTCGCCGGCCCGGTGCGCGCCGAGGACCAGCACGTTGCGCACCGATACCGCGAGCAGTTCTGCGAGCATCAGCAGGGAGTCGTGATCGGCCCACTGCAGATCATCGATCGCCAGCACCACCGGGCGGTACGAGGCGGTTTCGGAGATCAACCGGATGGCGGCGCGGTGCAACCGGCGGCGAGGATCGGCAGCCTCGCGGTCGGTGAACGCCGGCCGCTGACCGAGCACCTCGGTCAGGTCCGGCACGAGCTCGGACAGCACGCCCGACAGCGCCGACATCCCGCTGGCGAGATCGGCACGCCAGCTGTCCCGTTCTGCCGGACCGGTGGTCTCCATGGTGTGCACGATCGCGCTGAACGCTTCGCCCAATGCCGCGTACGGTGCCGGCGCACCGTCGCGGCATCGCCCGTAGGCGAAGACACAGTCGCGTTGGGCGACCTCGGCGCCGAACGCCTGCACAAGGGTCGATTTGCCTACTCCGGGGGCGCCGCTGACCAGGACATATCGGCCGCCGTTGCGTTCGGCATCGGCGATGGCCGCGCGGAGTTCAGCAGACTCCGCGGCCCGTCCGACGACGCGGCCGTCGAGGTCGAGCACCGGAGCGGTCACGGCCACCGTTCCTTCCGCCCCCAAACAAAATGTGCACTCATCGTAGTGAGCCGTGGCCCGGCGGAGTGCGACGATGGGAAACTCCGTCGCTTCATACGGTCTCGGCCTGAGCCGTTTGGCAGATCGCTTTTGCGGGCAGCCGTTACCCATGACTACCGAGAAGCAGCCACACGTCACCGAGGAAAACCACAGAGCAGCCGAACGGGTCATGAAGTCGTATGACGACACCCGTCCTACCGTCGTGCTGCCCGGCAGCGGAGGCACGGTCTCGGGTACGGCTGTCAACGACTGGATCGACGACGAGGGCAATCCCATCTACGGCAGGGCGGACGAGGGCAAGGGCCGGGACGAGGACAAGGGCCAGGACGGGTAATAACCTCGCTGTTGTGACCCCACTGGAGCGGATCGCCCCTGCCTTCGTCGAGATGGCCCATTCGATCGTGTGGGCGTCGGCGGCCACCGTCGACGCCGACGGACGCCCACGCAGCCGCATCCTGCACCCCATTTGGGAATGGGATGGCACCGACCTGTTCGGTTGGGTTGCAACTGTTCCGAGCCCGATCAAGCGAGCACACCTTGCGGTGCATCCGCACGTATCGGTGAACTACTGGACCACGAATCACGACACGTGCTCCGCCGATTGTCTGGTGGAGTGGTACCTCGATGACGAAACCTGCACTCAGGTGTGGGATCGCTTCGCCACCGCACCGGCGCCGGTCGGTTATGACCCGGCGATCATCCCGGGATGGGACGGGCCCACCTCGCCCGGGTTCGCGGCGCTGCGGCTGACCCCGTACCGGTTGAGGGTCATGCCGGGCACGGTCCTCACCGCGGGTACCGGTGATGTGTTGAATTGGCGGTCGTGACACCAACATCCGGACATGCTGCCGGTACCTGGAGTACTGATTGCCCAGCGCCACAACGGGATCGTGAACAGATGGTGCCCGGCACAGGTCGACGACAGGGCGATCGCTTGAACGCCGGGTATTACGCGGAGCGTTCGGCCTTGGCGGCTTCGCGTGCCAGCATGCGGTCGCGTTGCTCCTCGAACCTGAGCACCTGCTTTTGCAGATCCTCCAGATAAGCAGCCAGCTGCTCGCGGCGCTTCTCGCCGACCGCCGTCACGTCGTTGCGCTCGAAGATGCGCCACTTCTTGACGTTGGGCATCACGACTTCTTCGAGGTGCTGGCGCAGATCGTAGATGCCGTGCTTGGCCATGACCACGCTGTTGCGGCGCCAGTTGGGCATCCCTCGGCCAGGCATCCGGAATCCCTCGATGATGGCGCACACCGCTTCCATCGCCTGGTCGGGGGACAGGTCGAAGCCGGCCGAAAACATGTTGCGGTAGAAGACCATGTGCAGGTTCTCGTCGGTCGCGACGCGCTGCAGCATCGACTCGGCGATCGGGTCGTCGCAGATCTTGCCGGTGTTGCGGTGGCTGACGCGGGTCGCGAGCTCCTGCAGGGTGGCGTATGCCGAGATCATCAGCGGGCCGGGCTCGTGTATTTCGCGTTCTTCCGCGTCGGGGTCGTAGCCGTTACGCATGTGCTCCATGCGCATGCGTTCCAGCGCAACGGGATCCACTCCGCGGGTCACGACGAGGTAGTCACGGATGACGATGCCATGGCGGTTTTCCTCGGCGGTCCACTGGTTGACCCAGTGGCCCCAGGCGCCGTCGAGTGAGAAGTGATTGGCCGCGCCGCGATGGTACGAGGGCAGATTGTCCTCGGTGAGCAGGTTGGTGACCATGGCGACTTTGGCGACTTCAGACAGGCCCGACTGCTCAGGCGCCCAGTCCTCGCCGCCGAGGGCCGCGAAGTTACGGCCCAGGTCCCACGGAACGTAGTCGTGCGGATGCCACTCCTTGGCGACCCTCAGATGCTGGTTCAGGCCCTCTTCGGCAACCGGCTCGAGTTCCTTGAGGATCTCGGCATCGGTCAAATGTCTCTGCATCTGCTCCCCGTGTCTCGGTATCAGCTCCCCCGAACTCGGTGCCAGAACCCTGACACCTTAGCTGGTGAACGTAGACCAACAGCTGGCAATTACCTTGGAATGAGGCTCGCCGTTCCTGTCGAGCTGCCGGTTGCAGCCGGCACCATGCAACGGCGACGGGGCATCGCACGCGGAAACCCCGGAACGGCGCGCTGTGACGCTGCGCCGGTCCGGGGCCGCGGGTCGATCAGAGGGCGGTGACGCCCACTGCCTGCGGGCCCTTGGCGCCCTGAGTGACCTCGAACTTCACCCGCTGATTCTCCTCAAGCGAGCGGAAGCCGCTGCCCTGGATCTCGGTGTGGTGAACGAACACGTCTGCCGCACCGCCATCGGGGGCGATGAAGCCAAAGCCCTTGTCGTTGTTAAACCACTTCACGGTTCCCTCGGTCATGCTGTTACTACTTTCTCTTTTTCACGATGAATGCATGTCGATGCATTCAAATCTGTTGGGGGCCAACGGCCGAAGTCATAGGTGACCAGTCGGCCTGCTGTGCCGACGCCAGAATGTCCACCTATCAGGTTGATTCGAATCGACGGCGGCGTAACTTTGACCAGCTGCGCGACGAAGTACCGCCGATTTCGTCCTAGTGTACCCGGTGGTGCGAACCGGCCGGGCGGCAGGTGGTTTCGCCCTGCGCCACACAGGCCCGGCAATGCAGCGCAACGCTCCGCCTTGCATGGCACTGGGTGTAAGTTGGTGCAGGTAGGCGTCACATCTCTCAGCGGGGTAGACGGCGGATTTGGACCGCCGGATCTTCTCATTGTCGACGCGATCAGCCTGCGGATCATGCACCGATCAGTGGTAGCACCGCATGATCATTGGCGTGTGGGCGCAGCTCACACCAACTGAGGAGCAGGCCTTATGGAGCCTTCTGTCGCTTTTTCCGATCCGTACCGGCCCGTTGACATCTGCGACTACGTCGACATCGCGTCGCCGGTGCAGGTACCGGTTTTCTCCGATAGTCCCGATGGCCCAGCAATAACCGGCGCGGCGGCATCGTGAACGGCTTGGTGGGTCCCCGCCGCTCGGCACGACCGGTGAGAGTCGTGCTGGCAAAGAAGATGGGCGCCGACATCGGTGGGGCCTGGTGGCCCTATTCCGGCTCGTTGGCCGCTGAACTGCCGAATCTGGTTGCCGCGCTGCATCAACCGTTGGGCGAGATCACCGAAATCCGCCTGAATTGGTCCGAGACGGACGGGCAGCTCGACCTGGACGCAATGGTCAATGGTCGCCAGTGGGCAACAACAGAACCACCGAAGCGCCTGCGCCTCATCCGGGTGACCGGGCGCACCACGGAAGTCACCCTGCTAGTGGTGCCGCCGCGAACATCCCTGGCGTTGGGAGCGCTGGTCATGCGCTGCGCGGCGCTGATGCCGATCGACAACTCCGACCGGCATACATCCCTGTTCGAGACCGCTGGTTCTGTGGTGGATGCTGCGCTGGCTGAATCCGTCAGGTGGGCACACCCCGTCGGCCACGCGGTCGCCGGCGGTTGATGCGGTCGGCTGGATCGGGGTCAACAGGCCAGCGTGCTCGAACAGCAGCCGCGTGATCGGCGCAGAGTTTCCGGTGGAGGTGCCGTTCACCGCCGTGGCAAAAGGACTGGTCCTTGTCACGCTGTGAGCGCGAGGCCGGAGCACTACACCCTGTAGTTGACGAGGTTGCGGCGGCTGGGACACTGGTGCCCATGCCTGTCACCCAGCGGTCGGCTCAACTCTTCGCCGATGCCTGCGCCGTCATCCCCGGCGGAGTCAACTCCCCGGTTCGGGCTTTCAACTCGGTGGGCGGAACTCCCCGGTTCATCACGTCCGCGGACGGCTACTGGCTCACCGACGCCGACGACAACCGGTACGTCGATCTGGTGTGCTCGTGGGGTCCGGCGCTGCTCGGCCACGCGCACCCGGCCGTCGTGGCGGCCGTCCAGACGACCGCCGCGCGTGGGCTGAGCTTCGGCGCTCCGACACCGTCGGAAACTGAACTGGCTGTCGAGATCATCGGTCGGGTCGCCCCGGTCGAGTTGCTGCGGCTGGTCAACTCGGGCACCGAGGCCACCATGAGCGCGATCCGGCTGGCCCGTGGTTACACCGGGCGCGCCAAGATCATCAAGTTCTCGGGCTGCTATCACGGCCACAGCGACGCGCTGCTGGCCGACGCCGGCTCCGGTGTCGCGACCCTGGGCCTGCCGTCCTCGCCCGGCGTCACCGGCGCCGCGGCCGCCGACACCATCGTGCTGCCGTACAACAACGTCGAGGCGCTGGAAGACGTGTTCGCCCGGTTCGGCGATGAAATCGCATGCGTCATCAGTGAGGCCAGTCCCGGCAACATGGGCACGGTGCCACCGCTGCCGGGCTTCAACGCCGCATTGCGCCGCATCACCGCGGCGCACGGCGCGCTGCTGATCCTCGACGAGGTGATGACGGGGTTCCGGGTCAGCAAGGCCGGCTGGTACGGGCTCGACCCCGTCGACGCCGATCTGTTCACGTTCGGCAAGGTGATGAGCGGTGGGCTGCCCGCCGCGGCGTTCGGCGGCAGCGCCGAGGTGATGGGGCGGCTGGCGCCGCTGGGGCCCGTCTACCAGGCCGGCACCCTTTCGGGGAACCCGGTCGCGATGGCCGCCGGGCTCGCGACGCTGCGCAACGCCGACGACGCGGCCTACGCCCGGCTCGACGCCAACGCCGACCGGTTGGCCGGGCTGCTGAGCACCGCGCTGACCGAGGCAAGCGTGGCGCACCGCGTGCAGCGGGCAGGCAACATGCTCAGCGTGTTCTTCACCGATGAGCCGGTGCACGATTTCACCGCCGCGAAGGCCACCGAAACTTGGCGCTTCCCACCCTTCTTCCACGCGCTGCTGGCCGCAGGCGTCTACCCACCGTGCAGTGCATTCGAAACCTGGTTCGTGTCAAGCGTTTTGGATGATGCGGCATTCGAGCGGATCGCCGACGCCCTGCCCGGTGCGGCCCGCGCCGCCGCGGAGGCTCGACCGTGACCGTGAGAACGACCGTGCACGTCATGCGGCACGGCGAGGTGTTCAATCCGGAGAAGGTGCTCTACGGTCGGCTGCCGGGCTATCACCTGTCGGACCGTGGCAGGCTGCAGGCGCAGGCCGCGGCGGATTGGCTGGCAAACCACGACATCATCTACGTGGTGGCCTCGCCGCTGGAGCGCGCACAGGAGACCGCCAAACCGATCGCGGAGAGCCACGACCTGTCCATCGACGTCGACGACGGCCTCATCGAGTCGTGGAATTCGTTCGAGGGCGAACGCGTGTCACCCGGTGACGGCGCCCTGCATGATCCGAGAAACTGGCCGCGGCTGCGCAATCCGATGAAGCCGTCGTGGGGCGAGCCGTACACCGAGATCGCTCCGCGGATGATGGCTGCGCTGAACCGGGCCCGCGAGAAGGCCGCCGGCCACGAGGCGGTGTGTGTCAGCCATCAGCTCCCGGTCGAGACGCTGCGCCGCGCGATGACGGGTCGCAAGCTCGCGCATCTGCCGCTGCCGCACAGCCGGTTGTGCAACCTGGCGTCTCTGACGTCGTTCACCTTCGACGGCAGCCGTCTGGTTCGCTGGGGATACACAGAGCCCTGGGGAGCCTAGTGAAGTGGTTGGTCGCGCTGCTTGCAGCGACGCTGTTGGTCTCCGGGTGTTCTACCGGTGACGACGCCGTCGCGCAGGGCGGCACGTTCGAGTTCGTCGCGCCCGGCGGTAAGACCGACATCTTCTACAACCCACCCGAAAAACGCGGTACCCCAGGCAAGATCACGGGGCCGGAGCTCACCGACCCGGCCAAGACCATCTCGCTCGACGACTTCGCGGGCAAGGTTGTGGTGATCAACGTGTGGGGCCAGTGGTGTGGCCCGTGCCGCGCCGAGATCAGTCAGCTACAGCAGGTCTACGAGTCCACACGCGACAAGGGCGTGGCGTTTCTGGGCATCGACGTGCGGGACAACAATCGCGACGCCGCAGTCGATTTCGTCACCGATCGCAAGGTCACCTTCCCGTCCATCTATGACCCCGCGATGCGCACCATGATCGCGTTCGGTGGCAAGTACCCGACGACGGTGATCCCGTCGACCGTGGTGCTGGACCGTCAGCATCGCGTTGCCGCGGTGTTCCTGCGGGAGCTGCTGGCCGAGGATCTGCAGCCGGTCGTGGAGAAGCTGGCAGCCGAACCGGAGCCCAAGGCATGACCGGATTCGCCGAGATCGCCGCCGCGGGGCCGGTACTGCTGGCCCTGGGGGTCAGTGTGCTGGCCGGTCTGGTGTCGTTCGCGTCGCCGTGCGTCGTGCCGCTGGTACCCGGTTACCTGTCGTACCTGGCCGCGGTCGTCGGCGTCGATGAGTCGGATGCGGCGTCCGGTGCGGTCGGGGTGAAGACCGCACGCCTGCGGGTGGCCGGCGCCGCAGCGCTGTTCGTCGCGGGGTTCACCGTGGTGTTCCTGCTCGGCGCCGTCGCCGTCCTCGGCATGACCACCACGCTGATCGTCAACCAACTTCTGCTGCAACGCATCGGCGGCGTCGTCACGATCGTGATGGGGCTGGTGTTCGTCGGGTTCGTGCCGATTCTGCAGCGCTCGGCCCGGCTGACGCCGCGGCAGTGGTCGACGCTGGCGGGCGCTCCGCTGCTCGGCGCGGTGTTCGCGCTGGGTTGGACACCGTGCCTCGGGCCCACATTGACGGGCGTGATCGCGGTGGCGTCGGCAACCGACGGCGCCAGTGTCGCCCGCGGCGTGACCCTGGTGCTGGCGTACTGCCTCGGGCTGGGCATCCCGTTCGTGTTGCTGGCCCTCGGGTCCGCGCGGGCCGTGCAGGGGTTGGGCTGGTTGCGCAGGCACACCCGCGCTATCCAGATCTTCGGCGGCATCCTGCTGATCCTGGTGGGCACCGCGCTGGTCACCGGCTTGTGGAACGACTTCGTGTCCTGGGTGCGTGACGCCTTTGTCAGCGACGTGAGGTTGCCGATATGACTCAAGCCCCACCGCGAGCAGACGCGAAAGCCCCCGAGACGCGGCGTGTCGGGGTACCTCGGCGTCTGCTCGCGCTGGTGCGCAACACCTGGCGGACCCTGACGTCGATGGGTACGGCGCTGGTGCTGCTGTTCCTGCTGGCGCTCGGGGCCATTCCCGGCGCGCTGTTGCCGCAGCGCAGCCTCAACTCGTCGAAAGTCGACGAATATCTCACCAAGCACTCGACGATCGGCCCGTGGCTGGATCGGGTGCAGGCCTTCGACGTGTTCTCCAGCTTCTGGTTCACCGCGATCTATGTGCTGCTGTTCATCTCACTGGTCGGCTGCGTGACGCCGCGACTGATCGAGCATGTCCGCAGCCTGCGGGCCGTGCCGGTGGCCGCGCCCCGCAACCTGGCCCGGTTGCCGAAGTACCATGCCGAGCAGGTCAGCGGCGATCCGGAGCAGTTGGCCGAGCAGGTGACCCACCGACTCAAGGGCTGGCGCACCGTCACCCGCACCGAAAACGGCGCCGCCGAAATTTCCGCGGAGAAGGGCTATCTGCGGGAGTTCGGCAACATCGTGTTCCACTTCTCGCTGCTCGGGCTGCTGGTCGCGGTGGCTGTCGGCAAGCTGTTCGGCTACGAGGGCAACGTCATCGTCATAGCCGACGGCGGTCCCGGGTTCTGCTCGGCATCTCCGGCCGCATTCGACTCGTTCCGCGCAGGCAACACCGTCGACGGCACTTCGCTGGATCCCATCTGTCTGCGGGTCAACGACTTCGATGCCCACTATCTGCCGACCGGCCAGGCCCTGTCGTTCGCAGCCAACATCGACTACCAAGCCGGCGACGAGCTGGCGGCCAACACCTGGCAGCCGTATCGGCTCGAGGTGAACCATCCGCTGCGCATCGGCGGGAACCGGATCTACCTGCAGGGGCACGGCTACGCACCGTCGTTCACCGTCACGTTCCCGGACGGGCAGTCCCGCAGCCAGACCGTGCAGTGGAAGCCCGAGGAGCCGCTCACCCTGCTGTCCTCAGGCGTGGTGCGGATCGATCCGCCGGGCGGCAGCTACCCCGATGCCGACGAGCGGCGCAAACATCAGATCGCCATCCAGGGGCTCTTCGCCCCCACCAAGCAACTCGAGGGCACGCTGCTATCGTCCAGCTTCCCGGCGCTCAACGATCCGGCGGTCGCCGTCGATATCTACCGCGGCGACACCGGCCTGGACACCGGCCGTCCGCAGTCGCTGTTCTCCCTGGATCCTCGTCTCATCGACCAGAAGCGGCTCACCAAGGTGGCGCGGGTCAACCTGGTGCAGGGTCAGGTCACCCGACTCGACGACGGCACCACGGTCCGGTTCGACGGGGCGGTGCCGTTCATCAACCTGCAGGTGTCCCATGACCCCGCGCAGATTTGGGTGCTGATCTTCGCCATGTCGATGATGGGCGGGTTGCTGGTGTCGTTGGTGGTGCGCAGGCGCCGGATCTGGGTTCGGGTGGCAGCCGCTCCGGCGGCGACATCAGGCGAAGGCCCGCTTCCTCCAGGAGGTACCGTGAGCGTCGAGTTGGGCGGATTGGCCCGTTCCGACAACTCCGGGTGGGGCGACGAGTTCGAGCGATTGACGCAACGGCTGCTGGGAGAGTGACGCACGCATGAACACAGAGCACATCGATATCGGGTTGGCCCGATACTCAGACTGGGCTTTCACGTCGTCGGTGGTGGTGCTGGTGGGTGCGATGCTCCTGCTGGCCGTCGAACTGGCGTACTCCCGCGGCCGCAAGGTCGATGAGCGCTCGCGCGAAGAGCAGCTGGTCGGGGGACCCGTTCTCGTCGGCGCGATGGTCGGGGCTGACAGCGCCACCCCGGGTGTGGTCGCGGACATCCCCAGGCGCTCGACCGATGAGCGGATCGGTCGTGCCGGCCTGTCCCTGGTCTATGTCGGTATCGGGCTGTTGTTCGTCTGCATCGTGCTGCGCGGTCTGGCCACGTCGCGGGTGCCGTGGGGCAACATGTACGAGTTCATCAACCTGACGTGCTTCGCGGGTTTGGTCGCATCGGCGATCGTGTTGCGCCGGCCGCAATACCGCGCGCTGTGGGTGTTCGTGCTGTTACCGGTGCTGATCCTGCTGGCGGTGTCGGGGCATTGGCTCTACACCAACGCCGCGCCGGTGATGCCTGCGCTGCAGTCGTACTGGTTGCCGATCCATGTCTCGGTGGTCAGCCTGGGCTCCGGGGTGTTCCTGGTGGCCGGTGTCGCGAGCATCTTGTTCCTGGTCAAGATGTCGCCGCTGGCCGAGCCGGGACGGGAAGGCGCCGTCGCGCGGATCATCCAGCGGCTGCCCGACGCGCAGACCCTCGACCGGATCGCCTACCGGACAACCATCTTCGCGTTTCCCATCTTCGGCTTCGGGGTGATCTTCGGTGCCATCTGGGCCGAGGAGGCGTGGGGCCGCTACTGGGGCTGGGACCCCAAGGAGACGGTGTCGTTCATCGCCTGGGTGGTCTACGCGGCCTATCTGCATGCCCGCTCGACCGCCGGTTGGCGGGACCGCAAGGCCGCGTGGATCAACGTGGTGGGTTTCGTCGCGATGGTGTTCAACCTGTTTTTCATCAATCTGGTTACCGTCGGGCTGCACTCGTACGCCGGCGTTGGTTAGGTGATGTGGTGCGCCGGCAAAAGGCTGAGTAGCGCGCCGCGCCCGAATGGAGGGGAGATTCCATGTCCGAGTCCGAATCAACTGAACATCCAGCGGCGGGCACGGTGGATGTGTCTGCAAACACCCCGGACGAGCCGACGATCAGTCACGCCGCGACCCCTCCGGCACAGGTAGCCGACCAGCCGACACCGGCGGTGTCCGGTTTCCGCGGGCAGCAGCGGTTCAGTGATCCGGGGACCAGCGCGGCACCGCCGCCGGAGTGGACGGCCCCGACTCCGCCGCACGGTGTCCCCGTCGTCGCGACACCGGTCGACGGTGTGTCGCAGCCGATGTCTGCGCAGCCGGACTTCTCTTCGCCGTACCGGGACCTCTCGACCACCGCGCTGCTGGGCCAGCGCAAGGACCCGCCGTCGTCGGGGTGGCGCAAGTGGCTGTACGTGTCGACGTTCAAGCTGGTCAACGTGGGGGAGAGCCCTAAGGTCAACCACCACAACGACCTGCTGGCCCAGGTGCGCCAGCCGTTGCACGGCTGCTACCGGATCGCGCTGCTGTCACTCAAGGGCGGGGTCGGCAAGACCACGATCACCGCGACGCTGGGTGCCACGTTCGCCTCGATCCGCGGCGACCGGGTGGTGGCTGTCGACGCCAACCCGGACCGCGGCACGCTGAGCCAGAAGGTTCCGCTGGAGACCGCCGCGACGGTGCGCCATCTGCTGCGCGACGCCGAGGGCATCGAGCGCTACAGCGACGTGCGGGCCTACACCTCACAGGGGCCCAGCCGGCTGGAAGTGCTCGCCTCGGAAAGCGATCCCGCGGTGTCGGAGGCGTTCAGCTCCGACGACTACACGCGCACCCTGGAGGTGCTGGAGCGGTTCTACAGCGTGGTGCTGACGGATTGCGGTACCGGCCTGATGCATTCGGCGATGGCGGCCGTGTTGTCCAAGGCCGATGTGCTGATCGTGATCAGCTCCGGCTCGGTCGACGGGGCACGCAGTGCATCGGCGACGCTGGACTGGCTCGACGCGCACGGCCATCAGGATCTGGTGCGCAATTCGGTCGCGGTGGTCAACGCGGTGCGTCCACGGTCAGGCAAAGTGGATTTGTCGAAGGTGGTGGATCACTTCTCACGGCGCTGCCGGGCGGTGCGGTTGGTGCCGTTCGATCCGCATTTGGAGGAGGGGGCCGAGATCAGTCTGGAGCGGCTCAAGCCGAAGACCCGGGAGGCGCTCATCGAGTTGGCTGCAGTGGTGGCCAGCGACTTTGCCAAGCCGCGGCGGCATCGCAGCGAGCTGCGCGGCTGACCCGTCGGCTACGGCCGCGGGTTGTCGCCGTGTCCCAGCCGGCGCAGGAATTCAGGATCGTCGTCGGGGCCGATGACACGGGTCTTGGATCTGTTCGCTGTCATCCGCGTCAGCCGCCAGCCGACGTAGACCAAACACCCCAACACAAGCAACAGGAGCAGGTACGCCACTCGAGAAACCTCCTTTACCTGAATATACGCGTGGTCGGTAGGCTCGGGTTGTGTCAGCAAGTCGTCCGGCGGCCCGCTTGGTTGTCGATGTATTGGTCTATGTCGCGGCCCGGCTCGCGCTCGTCGCGGTGTTGACGGCAGTGATCTTCGTTGGTGGGCACCTGCTCGGGGTTCACGAATTCCCGATCGTGGTGGCGTTGTTGTTCGCCCTGGTGATCGCGCTGCCGTTGGGGATCTGGTTGTTTCGCCCGCTGCGGGAGCGTGCCACCGCGTCCATCTCGGCCCTCGATGAACGCCGGCGTCAGGACCGCGAACAACTGCAGGCGCGGCTGCGCGGCGAAGACCCGAAGTCGTGAGGGAGGCTTTCGGCGCCGAATTCGCCGGGGCCGAAGGGTTTCTCAACACGCCTACGTTCGGGCTGCCGCCCCAGTTCCAGCTGGAAGCCCTGCAGCGGTGTCTCGCCGACTGGCAGGCCGGGACGATGGACGCCGCGTCGTTCGATGAACCCGTGCGGGCCGGGCGCACGGGTTACGCGCAGCTGGCCGGGGTTCCGGTCGAGTCGGTGACCATGGCCGGCAATGTTTCTGCCGCGCTGGGCCTGGTGGCGGCCGCGATTCCCGATGGCAGCCGGGTCGCCGTGCTCGCGGGCGAATTCACCAGCACCACCTTCCCGTTCGCCGCGCAGGGTCGTGGCGTGACGGTCACCGAACTCACTCCCGACGATCTGCTGCGCAGTGCCGCCGACTTCGACGTGGTGTCGGTCAGCCTCGTGCAGTCGGCCAACGGTGCGGTACTCGATCCGGCGGCCCTGCGCACGGCTGTGCAGGGCACCGACACTCTCACCGTGGTGGACCTCACCCAGGCCCTCGGCTGGGCATGTCCCGATGTGGGCTGGGCGGATGTCACGGTGGCCGCGGTGTACAAGTGGCTGCTGTCGCCACGAGGCACCACGTGGATGTCGTTGAGCGAGCGCGTGGCTGCGACCATGACGCCGCACGCGGCGAACTGGTATGCGGGCGAGCAGCCCTGGCAGTCGATCTACGGGCTGCCGCTGCGGCTGGCTGCCGACGCGCGCCGGTTCGACACCTCGCCGGCCTGGTTCAGCGTGCTCGGAGCCGCGCTGGCACTGCCGTGGTTGGCGTCGCTGGATCAGGTCGCGGTCAAACACCACGCCGTCGGACTGGCCAATCGGTTGCGCGCCGAAATCGGGCTGCCCCAGCAGGATTCGGCTATCGTATCGATCCCGATCGCCGATGCGGCAGACCGGTTGCAGCGGGCCGGGATTCGCGCGTCGATCCGGGCCGGCGCCGTGCGTGTGGGCTTTCACCTCTACAACAACGACAACGATCTGGACCGGCTGCTCGACGCGTTGGGGGTTCACCGGTAACTATCTGCCGGGACGAATGCCGAGCCCTTCTCGCGGTCCAGGTAGGTGTCGGCCTTGTTCTTCAGGAAGAACAGGTACACCACCAGAGAGATCGCGATGCACAACGTGACGTAGCCGATGAACACCGGCACCTGGTTCTGCTCCTTGAGGGCCTGGTAGATCACCGGCGCGGTACCGCCGAATATCGAATTGGCCAGTGCGTAGCCGACTCCCACACCCAGTGCCCGCACATGGGCGGGAAACAGTTCGGATTTCACCAGCGCGTTGATCGACGTGTAGCCGGTGAGTAACACGTAGCTGACCGCGACGAGCAGGAACGACACGATGGGCGAACGGGTTTGGGGTAGGTAGGTGAAGAGGACGTACGTGTAGACGACGCCGCCGAACCCGAAGAACAGCAACAGCGGTTTGCGTCCCACCTTGTCACTGATGATTCCGCCGACCGGTTGGATCGCCATCAGAAAGATCAACCCGATGAGGTTGATCCAGGTGGCGGTCATGGCCTGGTCCTGGTAGGTGGACTTGACGATCGCAGGGGCGTTGACGCTGTAGGCGTAGAACGCCAGCGTGCCGCCCATGGTGATCAGGAAGCACAGCAGCAGCGGCTTCCAGTAGCGGGTGAGCAGCTCGCTCATCGACCCGGAGCTGTTGTCCTGCCCGGCTTTGACCGCCGCGAGTTGTTCCTCCGACAGCGATTCGTCCATCGTCCGGCGCAGCCAGAACACCACGATTGCGGCGACGCCACCGACGGCAAAGCCGATGCGCCAACCGAATTCGCTTACCTGTGCTGAGCTGAACGCGGTGAGGATGATGAGCAGGGTGAATTGGGCCAGCACATGGCCGCCGACCAGCGTGACGTACTGGAACGACGAGAAGAAGCCGCGGCGTTCCCGCGTGGCGGCCTCGGACATGTAGGTGGCCGACGTGCCGTATTCACCGCCGGTGGCGAACCCCTGCACCAGCCGGCACAACACCAGGACGATCGGCGCGGCCATACCGATACTGTCGCGGGCCGGCACCAACGCGATGACGAGCGAACACAGCGCCATCAGCGACACACTGAAGGTCAGCGCGGCGCGGCGTCCGCGGCGGTCGGCGAACCGGCCGAAGAACCACGAGCCGATCGGCCGCGTGACGAACGTGACGGCGAAGATCGCGTAGATGTAGACCGTCGCGTTCTGGTCGGCCGGATCGAAGAACTGCTTCTCGAAGTACGTGGCGAACACGGTGTAGACGTAGACGTCGTACCACTCGACGAGGTTGCCCGACGATCCCCTGATCGTGTTCCAGATGGCCCGACGGGTCGCCACCCGGCCCGATGGCGGTGGCGGCTGTGCGGTCGAAACGGTCATGCTCGTCTCCAGACGGTCGGCCGGTCGAGGAGCAACGTTAGTGGAACCCAGTGCCGCCGTGGGTCAACTTTCTTCCCGCGAGCAGACGCTGCGGTACCCGACACGCCGGCTTTCCAGTACTGCCATGTCTGCTCGCGGGCGCAACCCAGCTGATCACCCCGCCAAAGCGGCGCCGTCGAGGTGCCACAGGACCCGACGCACCAACTCTTCGGGACGCCGGCGGATATCGTCGGTCACCGCGGAGACAGTGCTCCAGCCACACTCCTGCAGCCGAGCGGTCTTCAGCCGGTCGTGTTTGAAGCCTTCGGGAGTGGCGTGCCATTCCACGCTGTCGTATTCGGCGGCCACTTTCGCGTCGGGCCAGGCAAAGTCCACCCGCCACCGGCTCACCGTGGCGATCGATGATCTCGTATTGCAGCTCGGGACGTGGCACGCACCAGTCGATGAACACCAGTCGCATCTCGCTTTCCATCGGCGACTCGGCGCGAGCGTCGGCGTGCGCCAACAGGTCTCGCACGGCGACGATGCCTCTGCGTCCTTTCTGCTCGCGCACCGCGGAGTCCAATTCCGCGGCGTCGCAGGCGCCCACGTGCAGAGCGGCGTCGAGGATCGCGAGCGCACGCGGCCGGCGTAGGGTGCGGGCGAGCTCGACGGCCGTCCAGGCAGGGGTTGTCGCCAGCCGGCCGGAGACGCGTTTCAACGGTGCGCCGACGCGTTGGTGCACCATCAGCCCGTCGTCGGGGCGGATGCGAAGTCCGGGATCGAGGATGTGAACGCGGTCGTCGTGCTCGGTGTCGAATCCGTGGAGTTCTGCAGCGGTGTTCATACAGGCCACGATCGGCATCGAGGTGAGGATGTCCAGGGCCGCAAGTCGATCGAGTGTCCCGGGCACATGGTCGGAGTAGACGCCACGACACACACGCAGAATTTGCCCTGAGCGCACAAGTGCCGCAAGCGTCTTGCGCGACATGACCGATCTCAACTGCGCAGTGCTGGCCACTCCGCCGTTGCTGGCGAACAGGTTCTCGAGATCGATCGCGGCGCTGGGCATTCTTCGATGCTGGCCGCCTACTGCCTGCGACTGAAGAGGCCTAGGACGATCTGTGGATAACCTGCCGAACTTCTTCGGCGAGCAGTCATGGCGGCACCGCAACTACGGCGTGTCAGGTACCGCAGTGTCTGCTCGCGCTAGAAACTCATCGCCAAAGACACCGTGACGGCCCATATCAGCATGGTCAGCCCGGTGTCGCGCAGCACGGGGATCAGCCCGGCACCACCACTGCCGCCCCGCACGGGCCGGGCCGCGCGCACCGCGAGCGGCGCGGCCAGCAGTCCCACCAGACACCACGGTGTGGCAGCGGTCAGCGCCAGCGTCCCGACCAGGGCCACGCCGAGCAGCGCCTGGTACAGCACCCGCGTGCGAGCATCGCCGAGCCGCACGGCCAGCGTGATCTTGCCGGACTCGGCGTCGGTGGGGATGTCGCGCAGATTGTTGGCCACCAGCACCGCCGACGACAGCGAACCCATCACCACGGCCATCACCACGCCGACCCAGTCGATCCGCAATGCCTGGGTGTACTGCGTGCCGAGCACCGCGACCAACCCGAAGAAGATGAAGACCGCGACCTCACCCAACCCGAGATAGCCGTAGGGCTTCTTGCCGCCGGTGTACAGCCACGCCCCGGCGATACAGACCGCGCCGACGGCGATCAGCCACGGCGCACTGACCGCGGCCAGCACCAAGCCCGCGACGGCACCCACCGCCAAACTCAGGAGCGCCGCGGTCAGCACCGCGCGGGGTGACGCCAACCGGGAACCCACCAGCCGCAGCGGGCCGGACCGCACGTCGTCGGTGCCGCGGATGCCATCGCTGTAGTCGTTGGCGTAGTTGACGCCGACGATCAGGGCCAGGGCAACCACCAGGGCCAGCAGTGCTTTCCACCACACCGCCGCACCGAGCCACGCCGCCGCGCCGGTACCGGTGATCACCGGTGAGACGGCGTTGGGCAGGGTGCGGGGCCGGGCGCCCTCGATCCATTGCGCGAAACTGGCCACGGCCGCCATCGTATGAGCACTCGGGCGATCCGACCTACACTGGCGGCATGAATGACCGGCTCAGCAAGACCGAGATCAGCAAGGACGTGCTGCAGGAATCCGTCGAGGCGGTGGCCTCGACGGTGGGCGAGGTGACCCACATCATCACCACTGCAGTCAAGGACGTGGCCGCGGCCGTCGGCGGCTTGGCCACCGACGCGTTCGAGATCCGCGACAACGCCCGGAAAGCCCGGGCCCAGCTCGACGACGACCTCGACAGAGACCTTGACGACGAACTCCCGGCGGATGTCGAAGAGAGCCGCCCCGAGGGTCCCGACAACAAGACTGACTAGTGCTCGGAGTCGTCGGCGGCAGCGGCTTCTATACGTTCTTCGGCTCTGAGGCGCGCAGCGTCAGCCTGGATACCCCTTACGGTCAACCCAGCGCGCCCATCACGGTCGGCACCATCGGCCAGCACGAGGTGGCTTTCCTCCCGAGACACGGCGTCAACCACGAGTATTCGCCGCACACGGTGCCGTACCGGGCGAACATGTGGGCATTGCGGGCGCTGGGAGTGCGACGTATTTTCGGGCCGTGCGCGGTCGGCAGCCTGACCCCCGACCTCGGACCGGGTTCGCTGGCGGTGCCCGATCAGCTGGTCGACCGCACCAGCGGACGTCCCGACACCTACTTCGATTCCGGCGGAATCCACGTCAGCTTCGCCGACCCGTACTGTCCGACACTGCGCGCCGCGGCAGCCGGGCTGCCCGGTGTGGTCGATGGCGGAACCATGGTGGTGATCCAGGGGCCGCGGTTCTCCACCCGTGCCGAGAGCCGATGGTTCGCAAACCAGGGTTTCCGACTGGTCAACATGACCGGCTACCCCGAGGCCGTGCTGGCACGTGAACTCGAGATGTGTTACGCCGCCATCGCTTTGGTGACCGACCTGGACGCGGGCATCGAGGCCGGGGCAGGGGTGCGCACGGTCGACGTGTTCGCCGAATTCGAACGCAACATCGCGCCGTTCAAAAAGCTCGTGCACGAGGCGCTCGAGGCCGTCGACGTCGAGCGCACCTGCACGCACTGTCTGGCCCACGACGGGGTGAAGCTGCCTTTCGAGCTGCCGTGAGGATTCTGCTCACGGGCGCAGCAGGTTTCATCGGGTCCCGTACCTGCGCCGCCTTGCGGGCAGCCGGCCACGAGGTCGTCGCCGTCGATACCATGCTGGCCGCCGCACACGGTCCCGGTGCCGAAGCCCCGCCGCAATGCCATGTGGTCGACATCCGTGCCGGGTCCGCGCTCAAACCTCTGCTCGACGGCGTCGACGTGGTGTGTCACCAGGCGGCCGTGGTCGGCGCCGGGGTCGACGCGGCCGACGCCCCGTCCTACGCCGGCCACAACGACTACGGGACGGCCGTACTGCTCGCCGAGATGTACGCCGCGGGTTGCACCCGTCTGGTGCTGGCCTCGTCGATGGTGGTGTACGGGCAAGGCGGCTATGACTGTCCCGAGCACGGCCCGGTCGACCCGACACCGCGCACCAAAGCCGATCTGGACGCCGGGGTGTTCGAGCACCGCTGCCCGATCGGCGGAGAACCGTTGCGGTGGCGCCTGGTCGGCGAGGACGCGCCGCTGCGTCCCCGCAGTCTCTACGCCGCCAGCAAGACCGCGCAGGAGCATTTCGCGCTGGCGTGGGTCGAGGCCGGCGCCGGGGCAGTGGTCGCGCTGCGCTACCACAACGTCTACGGCCCCAACATGCCGCGCGACACCCCGTACTCCGGGGTTGCGGCCATCTTCCGCTCACAGCTCGAATCCGGGCAGCGGCCAAGGGTTTTCGAAGACGGCGGGCAGATGCGCGACTTCGTCCACGTCGACGACATCGCCGCCGCCAACGTCGCCGCGGTGCAATACCCGGAACCAGGCTTCACCGCGTTCAACGTGTGCTCGGGCCGGCCGATCTCGATCCTGGAGGTGGCGACGCGGCTGTGCGAGGCCCGCGGCGTGGACAAGCCCGTCGTCACCGGCCAGTACCGCAGCGGCGACGTCCGGCACATCGTGGCCTCGCCGGAGCGGGCGACCCGAAAACTGGGCTTCGCGGCCGCGATCGATCCACACGAGGGGCTGGCCGAGTTCGCGTTCGCGCCGTTGCGGACGTGACGCGCGACCGCGAGCTCGCCCGGATCGATCAGCAACAGCTCTGCCCGACTAGTGTTGCGGGCGCTCGCCGCCGCAACTGCCGTTCGTGGCCGGCCGCACGGTCGCGCCGGTGGCTTGCAGGACGCCGTCGCTGCCCTTGGTGCCGCGGGCCGCCAGGCAAACGCCGGTGGTGACTGCCGAAGCGTCTGCGTCGGAACGTTTTTCGTACCGCGTGTTGGCCGTGACGGTCACTGTGGCGGTGCTGTTGTCCGCCGCGGTGACCACGATCGAGTTGCCGTTCACCGAGGTGACGGTGCCGGCGACGCCGTGATGCTGATTGCCGCCTTTGTGTCCGCATTGGTTCCCGGCGGGTTGACCGACGAGGACTGCGGCTGCCGTGACTGTGGGCGCGGTGCTGTCCTTGGTGGGGTGGACCCAGATGCACTCGCCCGGGGTGATGTCGCTCAGCTGTGCGGCATTGAGTTGGGCGATGTGTGTCGATCCGGTGATGTTCACGGTGGCCGGACCCTGCCGTCCCGTTACGTTCACTGTGCCACCTGACACGGCACTGACCAGCCCGGCCACCCGGTCCTTGCCGTTGTGACCGGCGGCTCCGGGCGTGGGGCCGGCGGCGGCGGACGTTGACGTAGAGCTGCTGGTCGCAGAACTGGGAGCAGACGGCGTGCTCGATGATCCGCATGCGGCCAACGAGCACGCGGCGAATCCGGCAATAGCGACAACGGCGTAGCGCGATGTGCGAGGTGTGATGACCATGTGGTCACGGTCCGTGTCGGAGCTGTCGATGAGCTCAACCGTGGATATGAATCCGATGAGGATCGCGTTCCAGGTAGCGCCGCACCACGTCATGGTTGGGCCTTGGCCGGCGAGCCGGAGGCGGCCTACCGTCGGAGAGCATGGCCCCTGAACCGGCCCGTGTCACCGTGGTGCTGCCCTGTCTGGACGAGGAGCAGTCGCTGCCCGGAGTGCTGGCCGCGATACCGCAGGGCTACCAGCCGCTGGTCGTCGACAACAACAGCACCGATCGCACCGCTGAAGTGGCCCGTGCGCTCGGTGCGACGGTGGTGGCCGAGCCACGACCAGGGTATGGCTCTGCGGTGCACGCGGGGGTGGTCGCGGCCGGGACGCCGATCGTGGCCGTGCTCGATGCCGACGGTTCGCTCGACCCAGGCGAGCTTCCGGCGCTCATCGCCGAACTGGATCACGGCGCCGACCTGGTGATCGGCCGGCGCCGGCCGGCCGCCGGGTTGCGCTGGCCGTGGCATGCCCGCCTCGGCACGGCCGCGGTGTGCTGGCGAGTGCGCCGGCGGTACGGGCTGCCGGTGCACGACATCGCGCCGATGCGAGTGGCCCGCCGTGACGCACTGATCGGTCTCGGGGTGACCGATCGCCGGTCGGGCTACCCGCTGGAGCTGTTGGTCCGCGCGGCGCAGGCCGGTTGGCGCGTAGTCGAGCGGGACGTGACCTACGGGCCGCGCACCGGAGGCCAGTCCAAGGTGAGTGGATCGGTACGGGGCAGTGTCATTGCCGCAGTGGACTTCTGGCGGGCGATCACATGAAAGCCGTTGTGGTGCTGGTGGTTGCCAAGGCGCCGGTTCCCGGGTTGGCCAAGACCCGGCTGGCCGCCGGTGTCGGTGCCGAGGCCGCCGCCGAAATCGCTGCCGCGGCGTTGCTGGACACCCTCGACGCGGCGGCCGCTGCCGCCGTCCAGGTCCGCGTGGTGGCGCTGACCGGTGACCTGGAGCGGGCCTGCTGCGGCCGTGAGATACGCGACCGGCTGGCCGATTTCATCGTCCTACCCCAGCGCGGGGAAAATTTTGCCGAACGGCTGGCCAACGCTCACACCGACGCCGCCGCGGCGACCGGGCTGCCGGTGCTGCAGATCGGGATGGACACCCCTCAGGTGAGCGCTGCCTTGCTCGACGTGTGCGCGGACGCGCTGTCCGATGCCGACGCGGTGCTCGGAATGGCCCGCGACGGCGGTTGGTGGGTGTTGGGCGTCCGCGACAGCCGCACAGCAGCGTGCCTGGCCGACGTCGAGATGTCGACGTCGCACACCGGATCGGAAACCCTTGCCGCCCTGCGTCACACGGGTGCGGAGGTGACCTTGGTCGCCGAACTGGCCGACGTCGACACGCTCGACGACATCGACGAGGTACGTCGGGAGTGCATGCCGAACAGTCGATTCGCCCACGCGACCCGGGGGTTCTGACATGCACGGAAGGCGCTATGCCCGGGCGCTTGACGGGGAACAGTGCTAGTGAAGCGGCCTCTACCAGTTGGTCAGGATGAGGTGGTTCAGTGCGAGCGCACCGATTACGTTGACCGCCAGCCAGAATCGCGCTGAACGCTGCGGCAGGAATGCTCCCGCGGCGGTCAGCCACACCGTGAACGGTAGCCAGATGCGTTCGGTCTCGGCCTTGCTCAGCATGCTGAGATCGGCGAACAGGATTGCCACCAGCGCGGCGATCAGCACCAACCGCAGTCCCGGTTGCCGACGGATCGCGGTGATATCGAACAGTCGGCCGATCCCGGCCACACTGCCCAGACCGATGGCGCAGACCACCGAGGCGAGGTTGGCCCACGCCCAGTATTGGAACGGCCGGTTGGCGGCGATACCGTCCCAATAGCGTTGCTGGACCAGGGTATAGCCGTCGAACCACCAAAAGCCTGCCGCGAGGAACGCCGCTACCACCGCCAGCGCTGCCACTACGGCGGGTATCAGCACGCGCAGCGCCGATCGCCAGTCCGCCGCGGTGAGCAGCACGGCCAGCGCCGGAAGCGCCATCAGCACCAGCCCGTAGTTCAGAAAGATGCCCCAGCCCAGCAGCAGGCCGGCCGCGCCCGCCCACAGGGTCGTTTCTGCTCCCCGCGTCCGCGGCACACGGTGTCTGCCGTGTACCGCCAAGGCCAGCAGGGCGATTCCCCACGCGGCGACGCCCGCGTAGTACCCGTCTGCCGAGACCGCGATCCAGATGGCGGTCGGGGCCACCGCCACGAACGGCGCGACGCGTCGTGCGGTGGCTTCGTCGGTGAGGGCTCGGGCCGCGACGACGATCGCCGCGGCGGCGCTGGATCCGGCCAGCAGGCACAGCAGCCCGGCCCACGCGCCGCCGCCGAGCCCCATGCGATCCAGCCACACAAAGGTCAGCAGCGCGCCAGGGGGGTGACCTGACACGTGGGTGATCCACGAATCCGGTTGATGGTCAGGGATTCTCGAAGAGAATGTACGCAACGCCGCGGGGATGTCGGTGATCGTCGGCACCTGCCGCAGGTATTCATATGGCGCGGTGAGGCGGCCGGCGAAGCCGCGCTGCCAGCCGTCGATCATGGCCAGCGAGAAGGCCCACACGCACGACACGGCCCAGGCCGTCACCGGCAGGGTCCGCCAGGGAAGCCGCTGCGCGAGCGTCGGGCCCCACCACACGGCGGCCACCGCAATGACGATCGCCGGGACGGTGCCCCAGCCGACGTGTGCATTCCACCAACCGAAAATCGGTGCGGTGTCGGCGAAGCTGTAGATCTGGCCGGCCGTGCTGTTGATCAGTGGCGTGACGCTGCCGAGATGCAGATGCGGCACCACGAACGCCGCCACCACGAGGGCCAGACCGATGATCACCGCGACAGCTTCCCGGCGCCCGATCTGCATGCGGTCAAGCCTAGTAGTAGGACTTTGTCAGGTGGGGAAGCGGTGGTGGCGTAGTGGGCAGGTGCCGATCCAGATGGCGAGTGCGCGTTGGATTTCGCGCAGGATGCCGTAGAGGGTCAGTCCTGCCCGGTGGCTTTTGGGAGGGTCAGGTGCAGGGTGGTCAGGAACAGGTGGGCGGCGGTGACGAGGGTGGCGTGGTGGTGCCACCCGAGCCAGGAGCGACCTTCGAAATGGTCCAGGCCGAGACCGGTTTTGAGTTCGCGGTAGTCGTGCTCGATGCGCCACCGAAGTTTTGCCAGCCGCACAAGGTCGGCGGCGAGGGTGTCGGCGGGCGGGACTGTCGCAGTATCGGTGTAAGTGGCCTAACGGTCCCCGGTGTGTCGGGGACGGAAAGGTCACGAAATGATCGAAGACTGTCGTGGCGGTGGAGCCATCACAGAATGTTGAACACGATCTCGCGGCCATTTTCCCACCGAGCAGGCCGCCCTCAAATGCCTATACTTGGTCACCCGGTCACTGGACCCGACCGGGACCGGCCAGTAGCGATGGACGATGCGCACGAAACCAGCACTGAACGCCTTCGCGATCACCTTCGCCGACCGCATGCCCGGAAGCGAAACCGCCCATCGGCGTTACAGCACGCACCAAGTGCCAGAGCGCGCCGACGCTCCTCTCACCGAGCACGGTCGGCGTAACGACTCATCGCTAATGCCCCCAAACTGGGGCCGATCGCCAGAACCGTTAGCGCCCAGCGCCAACCGATGTGGTCAGCCAGAACAGGCACCAGATGGATGGTAATGATGGTCAGAAGGAATCCGAAAGCTGTCTGTGCAGTGAGCGCGGTACCCACCAGTCGCGGATTCGCGGTTTCGCTAAGGGCCGTGGAAAACACACCTGAATCAGCGATCACCGCTGCACCCCAGACGAAAAGGAATGCTGCCAACAACGATAACGCCTTAGCGAATAACAGCGGTGATAGTATGCAGCATAACGCGCTAAGGACCATCGCCGATACCGCGGCCGGGGAGCGCCCGAACCGGTCGGCTGCGTAACCACCGATCAAACAGCCCAGCACTCCTGCCGCTCCGATTGCAGCGAATGCGGTGAGATGGACGACGGACCCGGTCGAGCCGTCGCGAGCTTGCTGGCTAGCCAGAATGAATGCTGGCATCCACGTCCATAGCGCATAGAGTTCCCACATGTGTCCGAGGTATCCGAGAACGGCCAACCGCGGGCGCCGTTCGGTGAACATGCGGAGTGCATAGCCGGGGTCACTGACGGGACGCGCCGCCTGCAAGTGCGGGCCAGCGGTGACGCACTTACCGGTGACCAAGCCCCCGACGAGCGTGACTGCTGCGGCGCTGAACATCACGCTTTGCCATGACTGCGGCCCGATGCCTCGAATCAACTGTGGCAGCGCGGATCCGAGTGTAAGCGCCCCCACCAGAATGCCTAGCGCCAACGCGCGAGTGGCGGGAGTGGCCCAACTTGCGATCAGCTTTACCCCAATGGGATACACGCCCGCCAGCGCCACACCAGTGCATAGTCGCAATAACGCGACGACAGAAAAGGTGCTGGCGCACAAGGGGAGTACGAATGTGCAGCCAGCCGCGAAGGTGGCGCTGACGCAGAACACTTGATGGGCCGGGAAGCGGTCAGCGATATTGAGCACCGCTGACGCGATAGCTCCCAGCACGAATCCGAGCTGAACGCTAGAGGTAAGCGCCACCGAGGCAATGCCGGTGATGTCCAGGTCGGCCGACAGGCTTGGCGCGACTGCCGACGCAGAGAACCAGCACGATAGGGCAGCAACCTGACACAATGCGATCAGTACGCGCTGGACGTTCGCGGTAGCCAGACTCATCAGCACGGTACCAGCTCGGAAGAGCTTGCTCCGCAGTCACAATGCGTCGAATGGCGGCTGCTAACTAAGAAGACGATGACGGGTACCATAAAGGTTCATTTTGTCGTCGCAACGTTGCATAATAGTTGCCGAATCCGCGGCATTGCGGGCATTACAGGCGGTTGGCCGCGGCTCCCAATACTTTCAGACCTTCTCTTATCTTATCCAACGGGATGGTGGCGTAGCCGAGCCGAATGTAGGACGTCGTACGAGCAGTTCCCACGAAGAATGTGCTGCCGGATTCGATGAGCACACCAGAACGTGCGGCTTCAGCGGTGAGCTGATCGCTGTCCAAACCCGGAGGAAGTTTCAGCCAGAGGCTGGTTCCACCCGTAGGTGGCACAAAGTCCCACCCGAGTTCTTGTCGAATCCCGGCGATCATGTGCCGCCACTTTTCCCGCAGCTGGATCCGGTGTCGACGGAGCGCTCGATGATAGGCCCCCGATTCGATGAGCAATGCCAGTGCGCGTTGGATCTGTCCCGGTGGATGCCGTACCGAGTAACGTCGGTCGGATCTCAATCTTTCGATCAATGGTGCTGCCGCCACTACATAGCCCATGCGAACTCCGGGGGCGAGAAACTTCGAAAAGCTTGCTACATACACCACGCGCTCACCGGGAGCCGACCTCAGCGCTGGCATCGGTCGCCCGACATAACGAAACTCGCTGTCGTAGTCATCCTCGAGCAAGAATGAATCAGTCTCTGCAGCGCGATCGAGTAGGTATCGCCGACGCGCGATACCGAGGCTCACGTTGGTGGGGTACTGATGACTCGGTGTGATCGATACGATGCGTGCACGATCGGGAATGCTGTGCACCATCATCCCCGCTGCGTCGATCCCGACCGGGATGAGGTCGGCGCCCGCCCGATGCAGGATGTGCCACGCGTCCGGGTAGCCGGGGTTCTCCACCGCTGCGGCGTCGCGCGGCCGGATCAGCGCTGAGGCGGTCAACTGAAGACCGTGTTGTGCACCAATGGTGATCAACACCTGTTTGGGATCAGCACGAATTCCCCTCTGCGGCAGCACACTACGGCAAAGCTGGTCAACAAGCATGGGATCGTCCGTGGACCCCGCGTCACGCAGGCTGTATTCGGCATGCGGGCTCTGAAGAGCGGTACGTAAGGCCTGCATCCACGGGCCGACGGGAAACGACTCCGTCGGTACCTGGCCATAGATGAACGGGTAAGGATAATTTTCCCACGCTGGGTCGTAGTCGATCTCTGGTATCCCGATGTCATGACGTGGCACCAGCTGACCCGCCCAATCTGCGTTGTCAGAGCAAATGCTGGGGTCGAGTTGCCGATTCGCCGCACGCTGTTGCATCGCGGCGATGAGTTCGCGGTTAACGCGGTAACCGCTGCGCGGCGCGCTATAGATGAATCCCTCTGCGACAAGCTCCTGGAAGGCCAGGTTGACCGTTGTTCGGGAGATCCCAAGTTCAGCCGACAGCGCGCGCGAGGACGGCAGTGCGCTGGCGTGGTACTCGCCCGCGGCGACAGCGTCCTCGATCGCGTACCTGAGCTGGCGGTAGAGAGGGATCGAAGAGCTGGGGTCGAGAAGAAACGGCATGACCGCTCCGATGGTCTGGTCCGCGGCCCGCGTGTGGACGAGCCCAAACACTTGTTACCACAGCCGCCACCGGGCGAACCACGGGGCCGCTGACGCCCGTAGGCAGTTGATAACTGCTGCGGGGCTCCAAAGTTCGTTGACCAGTTAGGCGCTGGGCGATCGCGCACAACCCGATATTGCCAAAGCTCGCAACCAAACACTCCAGCACCAGAAATCTGGATATATCGAACGCGGCAAATATGGATCTTTTACCGAGGCCAGATAGTGGCTAGCATGACGCAGATCATGTTTCCACTAGATAGTGATATGCATCATCCATACGGCTGTAAAGCGCCCTGTGGTTGGGTCTCTGCCACCCGAGCGGACGCGCTTGGATCGACCCGCTCGAATTGGTTGTTTGAAGCGCGGGCAATGGTGTCGAGCGACGATGGTGGCAGTATCCCCGTCGCGATCAACCGACACCTACGGGCGAGTCGCATTCGGCTTATGCAGGCGGGACATGTTCCGAGAAGGCGGGCTCGATGACCTCAATCGCGCAAGCCATTCGAGACCGAGGTCCAGTGATGCGGGCTCAGGTGGCTGCGTCGTGGGAACGGTCAACCGCAGCGGGGGTGCCGCCGGAGCTGACCGAGCCGACTATCACATTCGATAGCGTTGACCTCCAACAGCACCGTGAGACACATCCTCTCGCCAAGGTTTTCCCGCTCCTGGACGAAGTGCTAGGCCAAGCGGTGAGGGACTGCGGAGCGGTTATGGCGATCGCAGATTGCGAGGGCACCTTGCTGTGGGTTTCGGGGGGATCCCAATCGCTGCGGCACGTGGAGCGGATCGGCTTCGTCGAAGGCAGTAACTGGGACGAGCGCCTCGCCGGTACCAATGCACCTGGTCTATGCCTCGCCACCGGTCAGCCAGCGACAGTTACCCGAGACGAACACTTCCGCGTGAGTGTCCGCTCCTGGTCGTGCGCAGCAGCCCCCATCTACGACCCGGGAAGCTCACGGATTCTCGGCGTACTCGACATCACCGGAGGAGATCAGGTGGTCGTGCCACAGACGATGGCCATGGTTCGCGCCGGGGCACGGTTAGCGGAGTCCGAACTCGCTGCAGTGGCGGTGTCTCGACACGTTGAGCAATCCAACTCAGGGATCGACCTCATTCTGGAGATTCTTGGCCGTAACGAAGCCGCACTCACGCTCAACGACGACTACGGACTTGCATCTCGAGTGCCGCTCTCTCGCCGGCACAGTGAGATCGTAGCGCTGCTTGCGACGACTCCGTCTGGACTGACAGGGGACGAACTGGGTGTGCTCTTATACGAGGACGATGGCGCTTCGTCAACCTTGCGGGCCGAACTGAATCGTCTCCGCGTTGTGCTCGGCGGCGACCTGCTGGCTTCCCGTCCCTACCGCCTGTGTCGCGACGTCACCGGGGACTGGCTCGCGGTGGAGGGACAAATCGCGGCAGGCGACGTACGAGGAGCGATGCGTCAGTACAGCGGTCCGCTCCTGCCGCGCTCGAGCGCGCCTGGCGTGGTGCAGATTCGAGAGGAATTGGAGGCAAAGTTGCGGCGCGCTGTGCTCGCATCCGGCGAGGCAGATCTGATGTCGACCTGGACTCGATCGAGTTGGGGGCGCGACGATTACGAAATGTGGTTGACCCAGCGTCAGATCGTACCGCCGCGCTCGCCGATGCGAGCACTCATCGACGGTCACATTGACCGCCTCGATCGAGTCTTCGGCGGTACGCCCGTACAGTCCATCAAGAGTCCCGCTCATACATTCAAGGCAGCCCGCGAGGAACGTCTGCGCCACGGTCGACGAGACTGAAACATGGTCCAGTTGATATGTGCCTAAACGTATTTGCTAGCAAGCTTGCGCTACCTCGACTCCCTTCAAACTCGGCCAGGCTTTCACCTGCCCCGGCAATCATCGCCTATCTTTGGCCCGTCGAGGCCGGTGCATTGCAGGAAGGACGAAGACCGACTCCATGGCAGCGTTGGCTCCGCACCGACCCGTTCTATCGATGCCCTTAAACCGTTGTGCAACAGTGCCTATAACAGCTTTCGTCGCCGAAGTTGGGCGGATTCAACCGGTCGTCACAACGCCTCGACTTGTCGGAGCGGCGTGGTGTTCGAGCGTCGACGGTTTTGTCGTCTGCCTCAAGCGCTGCGACCAACATGAATCTCCACTCGTATGACCGAACGCCTACGCCGCGGCGTGGCAGTAACGAGGACGCGAATAGCCTCCTGCGTCAGTACGTCCCGACGGGAGGAGTCTTGCCGCAGCAGGCTATCGGGCATCTTGTGGCGGTTGCCGACCTACTCGACACCAAGCCACGAAAGTCCCTCAAGTGGCAGGTACAACCGGTGGGCCGAACGAATCGCGCAATCGTCGGCATAGATGTCGCGGCGGGGGCGTCGTCCAGGTGTGCGTCGCGCCCCGATCCCGCTGCAACGGGCTTGCTTTGCGCCAGATGCGGAACGCCTGGGTAGGTGAATCTCGAGACCCGGCAGGCCACCGCGACGGGGACGCCGTCGTAGGAAGGCCGAGGACCTGCGGCGTATCGACCGGCCAGGAATGGTACATGGGTAGCCAATTTTGCGATCACAAGCGAAAACGCAACTACGTTGCAACGTCGGACGAACAGACTCGTCAGTATGGCAATCCCACGCCACCATCACCATTCGACTTCGCAATCTTTCGACACGCGGTGCCCCGTCGACTCGGCGAAGACCGTACCCGCCCGAATCGACGGTATCGCCGACAGCGGTGGTGCTTTCCAAACCGGCTCGATTCACCCCGCTGTGCCTGGCTCTTCCGTCTACGCGGTGAACACCGACGAGCACAGCACCAAATCAGTCACCGCTACCCCGGCGGCTCACGGCAACGGTCACCGATCGGCGGACCTCAGCTACCAAAGCTTGCGCCCTATCCGCGCACCTGGCGGGGACTTCGTGCCCTGCGTAAGTCACCTCTGGGACGTAGTAGGACGGGGGGTGTATACGCCGGCCTCAAGCCGAATGGATGCACGTGCCTAATAGGCGAACTAACAGTTACAGGTACCGAAATCGGTTGGGACAGCGTAGTAATTGAGAGGAGAAGGGGAAGGCCAAAGCCGTCGAGCCGCCATACCCAAACTTAACGATGAATTCTACATCTACACCAGAAAGCTCTGGTCGCAACGTCGACGCGGGCGTCGATAATAAATTGCGCGGCAAATTAGGAACGCCGCAAATCGTTTTCATGGTGATTGCGGCGGCCGCGCCATTAGCGGTCGTCGGCGGAAACGTTCCTCTCGCCATTCTGAGCGGCAACGGACCCGGCGCTCCCGTAGGTTTTGTCGTGGCTGCTCTCGTCATGTTTGCATTCTCCGTCGGATTTGTGACAATGACGCCCCATGTGACGAAGCCCGGCGCGTTCTACGCCTACGTTCGCGAGAGTCTCGGGCGTCGCGGTGGCCTAGCAACTGCGTACCTAGCACTAGTGACGTACACCGCGATTCAGGTTGCCAACTATGCTTTTGGCGGTGCAGTCCTGCACGAATATTTTGCCACAAATGCATCATTATCACTGCCATGGTGGGTTTATGTAGTCGGCTACGTAGCACTGGTCGCTTACCTTGGATACCGAAATATCGATCTAAGTGCCAAGGTCCTAGGTATCGCATTGGTTCTCGAGATCACCGTTGTAGCCATTCTGGACGTCATCATCTTCGCCACCGGTGGCCATGACGGTATATCTGCGGCACCAATCTCGGCGACCAATATATTCACCGGCGCCATTGCGGTCTCCATCCTCTTTGCGCTGACGGGTTTCATCGGCTTCGAGTCGACAGCTATATACCGAGATGAAACGCGTGATCCAGATCGCGTAATACCTCGATCAACTTATATAGCGCTGTTCATTATCGGCGGATTCTATGCATTGTCATGCTGGGCACTTGTCGTAGCGTGGGGGCCCGATAATGTAGTCGAGAAGGCCGGAGAAAATCCCTCAGCCTTCTTGGTCGCAACCGTCAATGTCTATGGCGGATTCATATATCGAGAGATCGTCAATGTGCTGATGATGGTGAGCATATTTGCGTGCGTACTCTCATTCCATAATATCATCTCCCGGTATCAATACGCCTTGGCCCTGAGCGGAGAGTATCCGAAGCGATTCGCGTCAGTGCATCCAAAGCACAAGTCACCCGCGTTCTCATCATTGGTGCAGACAGCAACGGCTGTTGTCATTCTGATTCCCTTTGTGCTCAGCGACGCCGATCCGCTGGTGAACGTCTTTGGGACGATGGCGGGCGTTGGAACCGTGGGGATGATGCTGCTGTTGATAGTCACATCGTTTTCTATATTTCTGTTCTTCCGACGGGGACGAGCGGTCCCGAAGAGTCTATGGCATTGTTACGTCGCTCCGATCTCGGCGACGCTACTGTTGGTCGGTTGTCTCGCACTCGCACTTTTACACTTCACCCTCATCACCGGGCTGCCAGCAGCCGTTAGCTATTCCCTCGCTGCTGTACCGCCAGTCGTATTCATCGTCGGTCTCATCGTCGGCAAACCGCGGCAAGGCGATTTGTCGAATCATGATATCGACCATACATCCAGTTCAATCTGAGTGCTCGGGCCTCAATGTCAAAATTGATCTGAACACCTCAGGATATCGACCTAACTCGACTGAGAAGTTGAGCCTCGAAAATAGAGAAGGCAATGATGGAAATCAATGACATGAGCACTGAAGATGCTGTAAAGCTGGACAGTAAGCATGTTATTCACGGTTGGGGATACGATCCGCTGGTCCTGGTCGAAGGGCACGGATCGATAGTCGTCGACAACGAAGGGCGGGAATACATTGATTGCATGTCTCAAGCCCACGTTGCTAACATTGGCCACTCACATCCGCGGTATGTCGCCGCCGTGAAAGATCAAGTTGAGCGGATTTCCCATGTACAAACATGGCATGTGAGCATCCCGCGCGCAGAGCTTGCCAGGAAAGTAGCGGACATTGCGCCGGGGAAAATGCGGAATAACTGCAAGATCTACTTTTCGTGCGGCGGCTCCGAAGCAAACGAGACGGCGCTCAAATTTGCGATGGTCACGACAGGCAAGAAACAAATAGTTACGACATACTACAGTTATTTTGGTGGGACATTGGCACTGGCTGGCCTCGCGGATCCCGGAAATACGCCAGGGCACGCATGGTTTCGCGAACGGGCCAACACCTACCCGGGTATCAGCCATATTCCAGCCCCGTATTGCTATCGATGCCCATTCAACCTTAAGCCCGATAGCTGTGACGTCGAGTGTGCTACGTATCTGGATCAACACTTGACACATTCCACTGCCGGCGACGTGGCAGCATTCATCACCGAACCGATCAAGAGTGGTGTCGGCGGAAATATCATGCCGTGTCGAAAGGAGTACTGGAGCATCATCCAAGACATCTGCGAAAAGCACGGTGTGTTGTTGATCATCGACGAGGTCGTTTCGGGCATGGGGAGAACGGGGAAGGTTTGGTCGTGTGAATTATGGGGATTTGAGCCCGATATCCTCACGACAGCCAAACCTATCGGTGGTGGTATCCCGCTGGGAGCGACCATAATTCGTGATGATTTGGTACCAAGCGGGCTGGAAACCGAAGCCTGGCACCACTTCACACAAGGGGGATCGCCGATCGCCGCCGCCGCGGGGATCGCAGTCGTGGACGTCATGCTGGAGGAGAATCTTCCCGCGAAGGCCGAGCGTCAGGGCGATCGAATGCTCAAGCGGTTGAATGAGCTGCGCGATCGTCACCAGCTGATCGGTGACGTACGGGGAGCCGGACTGCTGATCGCACTGGAGTTGGTCACGGACCGGAATACGAAGGAGCCTGCCGTCGAGCAGGGCCGTAGGGTTTATGAGGAGAGCATGCGCAACGGGGTTATCTTCGGTCACTACCCGGCCGGAACGATCCATATCAAACCACCCTTGGCGATTTCGGATGATCAGGCCGACAGAGTGCTCGAGGTACTCGACAACGCCTTAACTTCGGCCGCAAGATGAGCCACGACGTGCAGGGAGTTGTCAGCAACGAGTCCATGATGGACCCGATTGTCCGCACGGCCGGCCCGCAGACTGGAACATCCCGCGTGAAGCGCGGTATGGCAGAGATGCTCAAGGGCGGGGTCATCATGGATGTGGTAACCCCTGAGCAGGCGCGTATTGCGGAAGGGGCGGGCGCGGTGGCGGTGATGGCCTTGGAGCGCGTGCCGGCCGATATCCGCGCGCAAGGCGGTGTAGCGCGGATGAGTGATCCCGATCTAATCGATGGCATTGTCTCGGCAGTGAGTATTCCGGTGATGGCCAAGGCGCGAATTGGCCATTTCGTTGAGGCGCAGATACTACAGAGTCTAGGTGTCGACTACATTGATGAATCTGAAGTATTGACACCCGCTGATTGCGCCCACCACATCGACAAGTGGGCCTTCAACCTTCCGTTTGTCTGTGGGGCGACCAATCTGGGCGAGGCGTTGCGTCGTATCGCCGAAGGTGCGGCAATGATCCGGTCCAAGGGTGAGGCTGGCACCGGCGATGTGTCCAACGCGACAACTCACATGCGGTCGATCGGAGGGATGATTCGTCGGCTCACATCACTGCCGGAGGATGAGTTGTTCGCTGCGGCTAAGGAGTTGCAAGCACCCTATGACCTAGTGGTGGAGGTCGCTCGGGCCGGGAAGCTACCCGTGACGTTGTTCACCGCCGGGGGTATCGCGACGCCGGCGGACGCGGCGATGATGATGCAGCTTGGCGCCGAAGGGGTCTTCGTGGGCTCGGGCATCTTCAAGTCACAGGATCCAGCCCGACGCGCTGCTGCGATTGTCAAGGCGACCGCCTTCTACAACGATCCCGACGAGCTGAGCAAGGCGTCACGCGGGCTGGGCGAGGCAATGGCCGGCATCAACGTGGACGATGTCGCGCCACCGCACCGGTTCGCCGAACGCGGCTGGTGATTTCGGCGGAACCACCAGTGGGTGGACACACCACTAGGCGGGCGTCACCAGGGCGTGTCTGACCATTCGGGACAGCGTTCCCCGAGTTTTCGGTGGCGAGCGGTCCGAGACAGATGAGATCGTAGGCGACGTGCACACCGACGTACTCTTCTGCGGCACCGACCTGGCGGCCCGTATCGAGCGAGCCGAGACACAGTTGATCGTCGCGGCCACGCACGCGGCGGGTCGCCGCGGCGCGAACGTGCTCGCGGTACCGGTGGCCGGCGGTTACGCGTGCTTCGCCGAACCCCGGTCGCCACTGAACAAGGTGGTGGGGTTGGGTTTCGATGGTGTGCCCGACACCGCGCTGCTCGGCGAGGTCGAACATATGATGGCCGCCCGCGGCGCTGCCGCCACCCAGGTGGAGCTGTCCACGCTGGCGGATCCGGCGATTGCGGCATTGCTGACCGGCCGCGGTTACCGGGTGGCCGGATTCGAGAATGTTCTCGGCCGGGCGGCGGCCGGCGCCGAGGAGGCCGTGGCCGGTGTCGAGGTCCGGCGCGCCGACGACCTCGACGCGTGGGTGGACGTGGTGGTGCATGGGTTCGCCCACCCCGACGGTGTCGGGGTGCCCGGCCACGAAGAATTCCCACGCGATGTCATCGAGCGGGTCGAACGTGACATGGAAAAGGCCGGCGCCGCAGCGTATATCGCGGTGTGCGACGGCGTGGTGGCCGGCGGTGGCAGCGTCCGGTTCGCCGACGGGATCGCCCAGCTCACCGGCGCTGCCACCGCACCGGCCTACCGGCGCCGCGGCGTGCAGGCCGCGCTGCTCGCTGCCCGGCTGGCCGACGCCGAGGCCGCCGGCTGCGAGATCGCTGTCGTCACCACCGCTCCGGGCTCACAATCTCAGCAGAATGTGCAGCGGCGCGGCTTCCAGTTGCTCTATACCCGGGTGATTCTGCTGAAACCACCTGCCCAGTAACGGGTTTCGTTGTAGCAGCTGTCGAGTTGGCGCCGGCTCGGGTGCTCAGCCGAACCGTGTCGCCAACGCCCGACGGTCGAGCTTGCCGATGCCGCGCCGGGGCAGTTCGTCCACGACGTGGATCTCGCGCGGCGCCGCCGTCGGGTCCAGCGTCTGCGCGATGTGGGCGCGCAGTTCGGTCACCTGCGGGGCGGCGGCCGAGGCCAGCACCACCGCTGCGACCACCCGCTGGCCGAGGCGTTCGTCGGCGACGCCGAACACCGCGCATTCGGCGATGGCCGGGTGGGTGGCCAACGCCGATTCCACCAGCTGCGGCAGCACGGTCAACCCGCCTGTGCTGATCGCGTCGTCGACCCTGCCCAGGACCCGCAGCACCCCCGCGTCGTCCACGACACCGAGGTCGTCGGTGCGAAACCAGCCGGGTTCGGCGAACGGGTCGGGGCTTGAGCCAATTGCTCCTTGCGTCCGCACCGGGTTGCGGTACCCCTTGGCTAGCGTTGCCCCGCCGAGCAGAATCCGGCCGTCATCGATGCGCACCGACACCCCGTCCAGCGGCGCCCCGTCGTAGACGCAGCCGCCCGCGGTCTCACTCATGCCGTAGGTGCGCACCACCGTCACACCGGCTGCGGCAGCGCGTTCGGCAACCCCGGCGGGCATCGGGCCGCCGCCGATCAGGACGGCGTCCAGGGCGGCCAGTGCCGCGGCCGCCTCGGCATCCCGCAGGGCCCTGTCCAGCTGCACCGCCACCAGCGACGCATACCGCCGCCCGGAGCCCATCGCTGCGACCGCGCGGGGTAGATCACCGACATCGAACGACGGAGCGATGGTTACCGGTGTGGTGCCGGCGACGACGCTGCGGACCAGGACCTGCAGCCCCGCGATGTGATGGCCCGGCAGCGCCGACAACCAGCGCCCAGGCCCACCCAGACGTCGGTGAGTCGCGTCGGCGCTGGCCCGCAGTGCCGACGCGGTCAGCAGGGCTCCCTTGGGGATGCCGGTGGTGCCCGATGTCGACACCACCACCGCGACATCGTCGTCGATCGGCGAACCGGCGCGTAAAGCCGTTGTCAGCAGCGTTGCCTGGCGTTCGTCGTCGGCGGGCACCGGAAGGATCGCCGAGTCCCGGCCGGCCAGAACGGCCTCCAGGACCGGTAACAGCGGCGCGGTGGTGCCGACACCGATCGGGCGCAGGATTGCTATGCCGACCCCTCTTGTCCGTCGGCGGAGTCCTCGCCGGTCTCGTGGTCGCGCGCATCGTCGAGCGGCCAACCCTTGGCGGCCAGGCGTTCACGCACCCGTTCGATGTCCTCGGCCCGCGGCAGCTCGTCGGTGATCTGCGTGATCAGCACCCCGATGTCGACGTGATCGAACTCGCCGCGGTCGATGAGGTCGCGGGCGACGGCCTTCACCTCCTCGTTGGTCAGACGCCGGGACAGCAGAGCCAGTAGCGGCACTCGATCGGCATCGGGCACTCCTTCGGGATAACCGGACTTGAGCCAAGCCGCGATCTTGGCGAGAAAGGTGTTCACTGCAGCAACTCCTGATGGGGAACCGGGTGAGGATCCCGGGCATGCGACGGAGACTGCCTTAGATGGTAGTGCCGCTGAGACCGGTGCATTCGCTGAGGCTTGTGGGTCACAGTGACGGTATCGCGGCGATCCGCTCGCCGTTGCTACTGGCAAACACCTTGAAGCCCTGAGATGAACAGTCGGTGAACTCATCGCTGAATCAGTAAAACTGCCTGTTGAGAGGGTTAATTCAGGCAGTGCACCGGCTGGTCAAAATTGCCGGTAGTCCCCCAGAATTAGCGCCATGAGCGCAGAGCTGATCATTCTGGTGTTGTTGATAGCAACGGCACTGGCCTTCGACTTCACCAACGGCTTTCACGACACCGGCAACGCCATGGCGACATCGATCGCCACGGGAGCACTCAAGCCCAAGACGGCTGTCATCCTCGCCGGCCTCCTCAACCTGGTCGGTGCGTTCCTGTCGGTCGAGGTCGCGGTCACGGTGACCACCTCGGTGGTCAAGGTGCAGGACAGCAAGACCGGCCACCTCCTGCCGTCGATCTCCTCGTCGACCGGTCTCACCATCATCTTTGCCGGCCTCATCGGTGGCATCCTGTGGAACCTGCTCACCTGGCTCTTCGGTATCCCGTCCAGCTCGTCGCACGCGCTCTTCGGCGGTCTGATCGGGGCTGGCCTGGCGGCGCTGGGCAGTGCGGGGGTCAACTGGAACGGCGTTATCTCCAAGGTGCTCGTCCCGGCTGTCGCTTCACCCGTCATCGCGGGCATCGTCGCCGCGGTCGGAACGTGGCTGGTGTATCGCATCACCCGAAATGTGGCGAAGAAGCGTCGCGAACAGGGCTTCCGCTGGGGGCAGATCGCCACCGCCTCGCTGGTGGCGCTGGCTCACGGCACCAATGATGCGCAGAAGACCATGGGTGTCATCGCGCTGGCCCTCATCACCACCGGCCACCTGACCGGCGACGTGAAGGAAAATGGCTTGCCGTTCTGGATCATCCTGTCGTGCGCACTCGCCATCGGCTTGGGCACCTACATCGGCGGTTGGCGCGTCATCCGCACCCTCGGCAAGGGCCTGGTCGAGATCGAGTCCCCGCAGGGCTTCGCGGCTGAGGCCTCCTCGGCGGTGGTCATCCTGAGTTCTTCGGCTGCCGGCATGGCCCTGTCGACCACCCATGTCGCGACCGGTTCGATCCTGGGCAGCGGTGTGGGTAAGCCCGGCGCCGATGTGCGGTGGGCGGTTGCCGGGCGCATGGCTATGGCCTGGCTGGTCACCCTGCCTGCCGCCGGCGTCGTCGGCGCGCTGTCCTTCTGGTTGTCCGAAGGCGTCGAGACGCTGACCGGTTCGGCTCTGGTGGGTGACGGCCTCATCTTCGTCATCCTGGTGGCGCTCTCCGGCTACATGTGGTGGCGTGCCCAGCAGCAGAAGGTCGACCACAGCAACGTGAACGCCGATTGGGACGACACGACCAACTCGGTCGTGCCCGCCGATGTCCGCCAGGCCTCCAAAAGCGGCGACAAGACCGCAGCAGTCTGACTGGGCTTCGAGACCAACGAATAGGGATTGACTGATGACTTATATAGAAGCCATTTTCAAGGTGCTGGTAGTCGGACTGATTCTCGGTGCCGGACTGCCTGCGCTCTTCGCGAGCGGGTTGGTGGCGTACTCCAGCGGTGCCGGTGGCACCCACGAGGACGGCACGGTCTCGACGCCGAATCAAGCGCTCAAGGCGCTCGGGCTGCTGCTGTTCGCGGTGGTTGCGGCGGTGATCGTGATCGCGATCCTCTACATCACCAAGACGACGATCATCCACCACTTCGGGTTCAACCCCGTTCCCTTCATCCCGTGAGTGAGCTGACAATATGACTGAAACCACCGGTGTCGTCGACAATGTCTTGGCCTGGCTGCACGAGGGCTATCCCGAGGGCGTGCCGCCGAAGGATTACTTTCCGCTGCTGGCGCTGTTGAAGCGCGCGTTGACGGAGGATGAGATCATCAAGGCCGCGCAGGCGATCCTGCGGTCCAATGATGGTGACGACCCGGTGACCGAGGCCGAGATTCGCAGCGCCATCCAGCAGGTCACGGAGAAGGAGCCGAACCCCGAGGAGATCCATCAGGTGGCGGCCCGGCTGGCCTCGGTCGGCTGGCCGCTGGCGGTGCCGAGACGCTGAGCCCATATGACGAAACCCCCTGCCGCGGCAGGGGGTTTCGTCATATCACGGACATCAGTCTCGGACGTCGTGGCGCAGCGGATGCGTGTCAGGGACTTCGACGAAGATCAGCGTGATGCCGTCTGGATCAGTCACGTGCATCTCGTGCAGGCCCCATGGCTCCTCCTGCGCGGCCCGGGCGATCCGCACGCCGCGGCTCTCCAGCTCGGCCTGCGCGGCGTAGACGTCACGCACCTGCAACCACAGCGCACCGGGGAAGACGCCGGATTCGGTCGGGCTGTGGTGGCCGGCCAATTCGATCAGCGACTGACCTGCGTAGAACACCGTGCCACCCGGGTACTCCCGCGCGATCGCCAGGCCGATCCCGTCGCGGTAGAACTCCAGCGATTTCGGGTAGTCGACCGGCCGGATCAGCATCCGGGTGACCAGGATCTCCATAGCGCTCTGTCTACCATCGGGTCCAGGCTTCGGCGGCGTGACACGTCAAACTGGCTGGACGCGCTGCCGTTTCATCATCGCGTCCACCAACGCGGGGGACACGGTGTTGAGTGCCTTGGCCGCGACCGCCATCCGCGGCGCGATCTGCACGGGGCGAGTGCGGGCCGCCGTGACCATCCAGTCGGCGGCTTCGCTTGCCGACAGCCCGGGCAGTCTTTCGTAGGCTCGGGTCGGGGCGATCATGGGCGTCTTCACCAGCGGGTAGTACAGCGTTGTGGAGTGCACCCCTGCCGCGGACCATTCAGTTTCGATCACCCTGCTGACCGCACTGAGCGCCGCCTTCGACGCGTTGTACACCGCGAACAGTGGCGCGGATTCGTTCATCACGCCCCAGGTGGCGACGTTGATGACGTGCCCGTCGCGGCGTTCCCGCATGCCAGGAGCCAGCCCGCGGATGAGCCGCAGCGGCGCGTAGTAGTTGAGCGTCATGGTCCGTTCGACGTCGTGCCAACGCTCCAGTGACTCGGCCAGCGGGCGCCGGATCGACCGACCGGCGTTGTTGATCAGGATGTCCACCCCGCCGAGGTCCCGCTCCACCGTGGCGACCAGTTCGTCGATCGCGTCCAGATCCGACAGGTCCACCGCGTGTGCGCGGGCGTCGCCGCCGCGGGCGGTAATCCGCCCGACCAAGTCGTCCAGTAGTTCTCGGCGACGGGCCACGGCCACCACGATGGCGCCGCGTGCGGCCAGCTTTTCGGCGGCGGCCTCGCCGATACCCGAGGATGCACCGGTCAGCAGGATGCGCTTCCCGCCGACGTCGATGTCGCCCCGGCTGTGCAGCCGCTCGGTCAACGGTGGGCGCATGCCGGTCAGCAACAGCTGTTCGGACAGCCGGCGCAGCGGATTCTTGCTCATCCGACGAGTCTAGGAACAGAGCCGTTCGAGTGAACTTCGTCAGGCCGGCGTTTGGGCGGGATCGCGATGGATCGGTGTCGGCCACGGTTGCGGTATCGGGCGCGGACGCACATGCTGCGGCCACCAGAACCAGCGTCCGAGCAACGCTGCCAGCGACGGTGTCATGAGCGATCGCACCACCAGGGTGTCGAACAGCAACCCCAGGCCGATCGTCGTACCCACCTGTCCGATCACGATGAGAGAGCTCACCGACATCGACATCATCGTGAACGCGAACACCAGACCTGCGGCGGTGACCACGGATCCCGTGCCGGCCATCGCTCGGATGATGCCGGTGCGCACTCCGGCATGGATCTCTTCTTTCATCCGGGAAACCAGCAGCAGGTTGTAGTCCGCACCGACGGCCAGCAGAACGATCACGGACATCGGCAGCACCATCCAGTGCAGCGGAATCCCGACGACGTGCTGCCACAGGAGGACCGAAAGACCGAACGACGCGCCGAGGCTCAGCACCACGGTCCCGACGATCACGGCCGCGGCCGCCACCGCACGGGTCAGCACCACCATGATCAGGAAGATGAGGATCAACGAAGCGACCGCCGCGATGAGCAGATCGTAATCGGCGCCCTGCTGCATGTCCTTGTACATGGCTGCGCTGCCACCGATGTAGACCGTCGAGCCCTCCAGCGGGGTGCCTTTGATGGCGTCTGCTGCCGCGGTGCGCAGCGGATCGATATGCGAGGTGCCTTCCTCGGTCAGCGGATCACCCTGGTGAAAGACCGTGAACCGCACCGCGTGTCCGTCGGGCGACAGGAACAGCTTGATGCCCCGCTTGAAGTCTGCCGTCTGGAAGGCCTCCGGCGGCAGGTAGAAGTTGTCATCGTTGCGGGACGCGTCGAACGCCTGTCCCATCGCCGTCTGATTGTCCTGCTGGGCGATGTTCTGATCCTGCTGCGCCTTCTGCGCCTGATACTGGTTGAGCAGGTACTGCTTCTGGTTCTTCATCACCTGGATCATCGGGGGCATGGAGGCTGCCATCTGCGGGGTCAGTTCGGCCATCCGGTTCAGATCCGGGACGATGTCCTGGAAGTCGTCGGACATGGTGCCGATGCCGTCGAGGCTTTCGAAGATCGACCGCAGCGACCAGCACACCGGGATGTCGAAGCAGTGCGGCTCCCAGTAGAGGTAGTTGCGCATCGGGCGGAAGAAGTCGTCGAAGTCGGCCAGATGATCGCGCACCTGGTTCATATCCATCGAAGTCTTACCCATCTTGTCGGCCATCCTGCGGGTGACCTCGGCCAGCTGCAGCGTGATCTGGTACAGCCTCTCCTGCGAGTCGATGGTCGTCTGCATGTCGTTGGCCTGCTTCAACGTGTTATCCAGCACGGTCTGCTGGTAGTCGTTGTTCATGAGCGTGCCCGTACCGCTCTGGCTCATGGAGTAGGGCACCGAGGCATGCTCGATCGGCTTGCCGTCGGGCCGGGTGATGGTCTGAACCTGGGCGATACCGTGCACTCGCACCATCGCCTTGGCGATCTTGTCGATAACCAGGAAGTCGGCCGGATTGCGCAGATCGTGGTCGGCTTCCACCATCACCAGTTCCGGATTCATCTTGGCTTCGGAGAAGTGCCGGTTGGCTGCGGCGTACCCGACATTCGCCGGTACATCGGCGGGCAGGAAGATGCGGTCGTTGTAGGTGGTGTGGTAGCCGGGCAGTGTCAACAGGCCCACCAGAGCCGCGATGACCGCCGTCACCAGGACCGCGCCGGGCCAACGGACAGTGGCGGTGCCGATGCGGCGCCAGCCTCGAGCCCGGTCCATGCGTTTGGGATCGAGCACTTTGCCGAACCGGGTGACCAGGGAGATGAGCGCGGGCCCGAGGGTCAGTGCCGCGGCGACGACGATCGTCATCCCGACCGACAGCGGGATACCCATGGTCTGGAAATACGGCAGCCTGGTGAAGTGCAGGCACAGGGTCGCCCCGGCGATCGTCATGCCCGATGCCAGCACCACGTGCGCCGTGCCGTGGAACATGTCGTAGTAGGCCGATTCCTTGTCCTCGCCGTTTCTCCGCGCTTCCTGATATCGGCCGATCAGGAAGATGGCGTAGTCGGTGGCCGCGGCGATGGCCAGCGTCACCACCATGTTGGTGGCGAACGTGGTGAGCCCAAACACGTTGTGATAGCCCAGGAACGCGACGATGCCGCGGGCCGAGGACAATCCGATCACCACCATGAACAGCGTGATGAGCACCGTGACGACGGATCGGTAGACCATGAGCAACATCACGGTGATGACCGCAAAGGTGAGCATTTCGATCGTCTCCATGCTCGCGTCGCCGACGGCATTCTGATCCGTCGTGGTCGCGGCAGGCCCCGTCACGTATGCCTTGACGCCGGGCGGCGCCTGGGTTTCTTTGACGATGTCGCGGACGGCATTCACCGACTCGTTGGCAAGCGCTTCGCCCTGGTCACCGGCGATGTAGACCTGGACGTAAGAGGCTTTGCCGTCGATACTCTGGGCGCCGGCCGCAGTCAGCGTGTCGCCCCAGAAGTCCTGGACGTGTTGAATGTGTTTGGGGTCGGCCCGCAGTTTGCGGACCATCTCGTCGTAGAACGCGTGCGCGTCAGGACCCAGTTTGTCCTGACCTTCGAGCACGATCATCACCGAGCTGCTGGTGTCGTACTCCTGGAACACTTTGCCGACGTGTTTCGTCGCGATCAACGCCGGCGCATCGTTGGGACTCATCGATACCGCGCGCATCTTGCCGACGATTTCCAGTTGTGGCACAACGGTATTGAGCAGCGCGACGATGACGAGCCAGCCCAGCACGATGGGGATGGAGAAGGTGCGGATGAACCATGGCAGCCGGGGATGTTCGACGTGCGGGGCCGGTGGTATGGCGTCGGTGGGGGTCTCGTCGGTATGGAGCGTCATGCGGCCTTCACCAAGCAGTACGTCGCGGCATTCACGCCCTGGGCGGTCCTTTCGTCCTTCACCACGTCATCGACGGTGACCCGGCAGCCGATCGATTGACCGTCGCCCTGCACCAGCAGGTTCGGCTGCACGGACGGGATGGTTGTTTCGAGTCGCAGGGACCAGGGCACGCTGGTTTCGGTCCGCTGCGGCAATCCGTTGAGGTCGGTGTAGTTGACGGTTGCGGTGGTTCCTGTGCCGAAGACCTCGTAGACGACGACCTTCGGATTGAACTTGGCTGCGGTGTCCGACCCGACCGGTGTCACCACCGCTCCATCGGAACCGAACACCGACCGTAGCTGGGAGACCGTGAGTATGCCGACGACAATCGCCACCACCATGAGGACCGGCAGCCAGCCGCGTTTGAGTACCGCGATCACCGGGCACGCCGAACTGCAGCCATGGTGGAAGCCCTTCCCCGAAATGCTGTCGCGCACCACTGGCGACAACGAGCCTGGGTAGAGAATCTAAGTGAATAACTGGATGCGGTCAATCCGGTTGCGGTGTCATTAGAATCACCCGATGACCGCAGTACCGCCCCGTCGAGCACTACGCAAAGACGCTGAACGCAACCGGCAACGCGTGCTCGCGGCGGCGCGGGAACTGTTCGCCGAAAAGGGCCTCGAGGCGACGCTCAATGACGTCGCGCATCACGCCAATGTCGGAGTGGGCACGGTGTACCGGCGATTCGCCACGAAGGAAGAACTGCTCGACGCGGTGTTCGAGGACGGTATCGACCGGGTCGTTGCCCTCGCGGAATCCGGTCTCCAGAACGAGGATTCGTGGGCGGGGTTCGTGTGGTTCGTGGGGCAACTCTGCGAACTGACCGCGACTGATCGAGGACTCCGTGAGATGGTCTATAGCACGGCGTACGGCGGATGCGGTGTCGAGAGCTCACGATTGCGCCTCATTCCGGTGATCTCGAGACTCGTCGAGCGGGCCCGCGTTGACGGCTATTTGCGGCCCGATATCGAACACACCGACATGCCGATCCTGGGCCTGTTGGCCGGCACGGTCAGCGAATGGGCAGGCCGGGTCGAGCCCGAACTATGGCGCCGTTACGTCGCCTTGCTGCTCGACGGTATGCGTTATCAAGACGGGCAGAAGCGGCTCACCGTCGACGCGCTCGACGACGATCAGATGGAGATGGCGATGAATGGCTGGCACCCCGCAGGGTGCCCGTTCAGTGAGCGGTGAGACTGCGCAGGGGGTGCCGCGCCGGCGAGGTGACCATCGTTCGAACTTCAGAGGCACAAAGTCCCTAACGGAGAAAAGTAAGGACAGCCTAACCTCGGGTGTATGCAATCAGTACTGGAGTTGGCGGAGGTCGATATCGCCGCGGGTGACACCCCACTGTGTCGCGGTGTCGATCTGAGTATCGGATCCGGCGAGACACACGTGTTGTTCGGGCCGAATGGTTCGGGCAAATCGTCACTGCTGGCCGGAATCATGGGGCTTCCCCAATATCGGGTCAGCAGCGGCACGATTCGGCTCTTCGGAGAACACATCGAGACCCTCGGGGTCGATGAACGCGCTCGCCGTGGTGTCGGGATGGCATTCCAGCGCCCGCCGGCACTGCAAGGAGTGTCGTTGCGGGATCTGGCCACGTCACTGAACGCCGTGCCCGAGCTGGTGCATCAGGCCGAATTGTTGGATCTCGGCGCACTGATCGACCGTGACATCAACGCGGGATTCTCCGGTGGGGAGATCAAGCGCTGGGAAATCCTCAAACTCTGTCTACAGCGTCCCGCGCTGTGCCTGTTCGACGAGCCAGAAAGCGGAGTGGATCTCCAGCACATCGCGGCCGTCGGCGCCGCCATCAACCGGTTGCTGTGCGATGACAGCGACGACGGGGCCGATGGGCACCGTTCGGCACTGATCATCACCCACACCGGGTTCATCCTCGACCATCTCCGCGCCGATGTCGGTCACCTCATGGTGAATGGTCGGCTGGTGTATTCCGGCGATCCCTACGAACTGTTCCACCACATCAAGAATCAGGGCTACACCGCCCCTGACCTCATGGAAGGGCTCACCGCATGACTACTGCCGACGTCACCGACATTCTCACCGAACGCGAAGTAGGACCGCTGCAGCAGATCGGCTACAGTCCTGAACCCCTGCGTTCCGGCACGTGCGTCATTGTCGACAACGAGGTCCGTCATATCTCGGTGCTCGACGACGGCGTCGAGATTCTGCCGATTTCCGAAGCGTTGCGGCGATATTCGTGGGTCCAGGATCTGACGTTCAACCTCATCTCGCCTGACCACAACGAACTCGTCCGCGAGTTCGCACAGTCCACCGCCGAGCGCGTCGGACATTTTGTCTGGGTGCACGAAGATGTGGAACTGACCAAGCCGCTGCAGTCGTTCACCCTGCTGGAGACACCGCAAGGTCGCCAGTTCGTCCACAACATCACGGTCATCGACCGCAACGCCAAGGTGAAAATGCTGTCGGGGTCGGCGGTACCGTCGGGCGTACGTACGGGACATCATGTCTCGATATCAGAAACCTACGTCCGCGAAGGTGCGGTGTGTGAGTCCGTGTCCATCGAACGTTGGGGTGCGGGCATGGATGTGGACAGCTACGCGCGCACCCACATCGGCAAAGACGCGACGGTCATCGATACTTCAATTGCGATGTCCGGCTTGCGTAATCACTACTCTGACAGCGAAAGCATCATCGAGCAGAACGGCGTGTCCAACGAACAGGTCGTCGTCTACGCGCCGGTGGGAACCAAGCGTGTGATGACATCACAGATCCGACTGGTCGGAGACGGCGCGAACGCCGAATCGCTGGCGCGGATGGTGACCGACGGTGGTGACATTGCCAACCGGTCACATCTCATCGGCGAAGCGCACGGCGTGCGAGGTTATCTCGGCTGCGACGGCCTCAAGCTGACCGATGGTGGTCAGCTTGAATCCTCACCCGCGCTTCGGGCTACCATGGCCGACGCGCAGTTGTCCCACGAGGCATCGATCGGGATGATCAGTCAGGATAAAGTGGCGTACCTGATGGCCACCGGGATGACCGAGGACGACGCTCGAGCGCTGATCGTGCAAGGCTTTTTGGATCTGGACCGGCAGCGCATCCCCGAGGTGTTTCGGGACCAGGTGCGAGCGATGGTTCTCGCGGCGAAGTCCGGTGCCATGTAGTTCGGTGCCATGTAGTTCTGGGGTAACTTCTTGCGCCCACCGGCGTCAGAAGTAGCGCGGGAAACCGCTCCAGTCCGGGGCGCGCTTCTCCAGGAAGGCGTCGCGGCCTTCGACGGCCTCGTCGGTCATGTAGGCCAAACGTGTTGCCTCCCCGGCGAATACCTGCTGGCCGACCAACCCGTCGTCGATCAGGTTGAAGCCGAACTTGAGCATCCTGATGGCTTGCGGTGACTTGCCGTTGATCTCGGCGGCCCATTGCAGCCCGACGCGTTCCAGGTCGGCGTGGTCGACGACCTCGTTCACCGCGCCCATCTGGTGCATGGTCTCGGCGTCGTAGCTGCGGCCCAAAAAGAAGATCTCGCGGGCGAACTTCTGCCCGGTCTGCCGCGCCAGATAGGCACTGCCGAACCCGCCGTCGAAGCTGCCCACATCGGCGTCGGTCTGCTTGAACCGGGCGTGCTCGCGGCTGGCCAGGGTCAGATCGCAGGTGACGTGCAGGCTGTGCCCACCGCCCGCGGCCCAGCCGTTGACCAGGCAGATCACCACCTTCGGCATGAACCGGATCAGGCGCTGCACCTCCAGGATGTGCAGCCGTCCGGCGCGGGCAGGATCCACAGTCTCGGCAGTTTCGCCGGACGCGTACTGGTAGCCGGTGCGACCCCGGATGCGCTGGTCACCGCCCGAACAGAACGCCCAGCCACCGTCTTTGGGAGACGGACCGTTGCCGGTCAGCAGGATCACGCCGACATCCGAGGACATTCGGGCGTGGTCGAGCACCCGATAGAGCTCATCGACGGTGTGGGGGCGGAAGGCGTTGCGCACCTCGGGCCGGTCGAATGCGATGCGGACCGTCGGCTGCTTGGCGCCGTCGGCCACGTGGCGGTGGTAGGTGATGTCGGTCAGATCGTCGAAACCGGCGACCGACTGCCACGCCGCGGGGTTGAACGGGCAGGCTGCGTTGGGCTCTGAGCTCACCCGCTCGACTGTAGAGCGGTGTTTCACCGAGCCTGTCCAGGGGTATGGAACTCGCTGTGTGCGTGTCTTGCGCGCCGACAGAAAGGGCGACGATGAAACGTTCGGCAGGCGTGTTGGTCTCGGGTCTGATCGCGGGTGCGATGTTGGCCGGGTGCTCACCGACGGTGACCGGCGGCGACACGAGTTGCAAGGACTACCTGAGCCACGACGAGAAGGCCCAGGACGATGCCGTGGCGAAGATGCTCAAGGACGAGAAGGGCACCGACGCAGCGCAGCTGGAGATCACCGGGACCCGGGTGTCGGTGCAGACGTTCTGTCAGACGGCCGGCAAGCAGGACAGCAAGATCAAGGAGGCGCCGCACCTCTGACGCGGGGCTACAGCGGGTCGAGCCGAAATACTGCGCAGCGACCGGCGAGCGCTTCGAATTCGTCCGGATTCGGTCCGGTGACGAGTCCGGCGTTCTTCATGAAGCCGACGCCGGTGGGCACGAGGATCGGGAACTCGCGCAGTAATGGCCGCGCCTCCTCGGCCGGGATTTCGACCATCCGGACGCGCTGGGCGCGACGGCCCTGGTGCACGGTCGCCTCACCGGCGGCCCGCGCGTTGGCGGCCCAATCGCCGCCGGGCAGGCCGGCGACGACGTAGCGTGCGCCTTCCACGGTCATCGGGGTGACCGGCGTCGTCCGTGGCTTACCGGTTTTGCGTCCTGTGACGGTCAGCACCACCGGGCCTTTGGCGCCGCCGACGCCGAGTTTGTTGAGCCCGATCATCACCTTGTTGACGTACTTGAGCCACCACGGTGGCCAGATGCGGTCGTCAGACATGGTTTCGAGGTTAGACCGAGATGCCGTGCGCTTTCAGCGCCGAACGCAGCCCATCGGGTCGGTCGGCGGTCGGCAACGGGTCGACCAGCGCGAACCCGCAACCCAGGGTCCGCGCGCCGCCGTCGGCCTCTTCGCTGTCACCGACCATCAGGGCGTCGGACGCCGCCACTCCCAGCTTGTCGAGGGCAGTGGCGAAGATCGCCGCATTCGGCTTGACCGCGCCTACTTCGAAGGACAGCACGTATTCGTCGACGTAGGCGTCTGCGCCCACGGCCACGAACGCCGGGCGTACGTCGAACGCGATGTTGGACACGACCGCGGTCCGAATATCCTGTGACTCAAGACCTTTCAGCACTTCGACGGTATCGGGGTAGGCCCTCCAGCTGGCCGGATCGATCACCCGCCTGTAGAGCGACTCGGCGTGGTGGTCGGCCAGCCCCGACTCGCGCAGCACGTGCAGATAGGCCTCGCGGTGCAGATGGGGGGTCAGGTCGCGGTTCAGCCAGGCGTGGTACTGCTCGTCGGACATCGCCACCGAGCGTCCGGTGGGCGCGGTGAGCCGACGCATCAATTCGGCCTGCACGTGGCCGTCGACCTCCTGCTCGTCGACGGCCATACCTGCGAACCAGCTTTCGTCCTCCTCGAGCCGAAACAGCGTTCCGGAGTAGTCGAACATCACCGCATGCACCATGGGAACCATCGTGCCAGCCGAGGCTAGAAGTCGTCGGGAACGCTCGGAGCGGTCGGCCAGCCGAACCCCACCGCGGCCCGTTGCACCGAACCCGCGGTGAGTTCGACGGCCAATCCGGCGGCGGTCAACGCCTGCAGGCTCACCCCGCCCAGGTAGATGGCCCCGAGGTCGCGGGCGGTGATGGCGATATCGGCTGAGGTCGTGGTGTTTTCGCAGTCGGCATCCTCAGGGCCGCCCCGCAGCCGGAACCGCCCGGTGTTCCAGGGACAGAACTCATCGGTCACCTCCAGCACGACGTCGATCGGGGCGGCGTAGCGGCGCAGCGCCAACGCCCGGGCCACCTCGACCAACCGCACATAGAGGCCGTCGCTCACGTCGCAGCGTAGCGCGCGCTGGTCGGCCACCAGGTAGCGCAGCGGTTCGTCGACGGCGGCGCCGCCGAAGGTGACGCCGCGGACCAGGTCCATGTCCAGCAGGTAGCGCCAGAGCCGGGCGTAGGCGCGAGGGTGGGTGGCCCGCACCTCCTGGATGTGCAGCTCGGCGTCGGGTTGTCCGGTCTCTGCCCATTGCGACTTGGGTCGGTAGATGGCGAATCCGCTGGCGGTGCCGTCGGCGTCGTAGTGCACCGCGAAGCGGATCTTGCCCGAGTCCTTTTGGCGCTCATCGTTGTCGTGGATCCAGGAATCCCAGTGGGGACGCGTTCTGGTCATCTGGCCGGTCTTCTGCGTGATCGCCTGGTGGTAGATGTCCGGTGCGCAGCTCAGCAGCGTCGCTGCGTCGACCTGCGTCACCGAGCCGTCGCCGAGGTCGACGTCCGGACGGAACCCGAGCTCGCGTACCTGTCCCTTCAAGGTGGCGCTGGGGCACGCCATGCCGTAACCAAAACGACCGTAGATCAAGGCTTCTGACGCGAACAGGATCGCGAGCGCCTCGCCGCGGGATCGGATGTCGTCGAGTTGATGGCGCATCATCGCCGTCAGCAGACCACGGCGGCGGTGGCTGGGCGACACCGTGACTGCGGTGACGGCCGCCACCGGCGCGGTCACACCTCCGGGCAGCACCACCCCGCGCGCAAACGCCCCGGCCGTCGACGTCCACCGCTTGCCGTCGTGAAACCCGAACATCCGGTCGAGGTCGGCGAACTTGCGGATCAGCTCGATCTCGTCAATCCGGGGGTCTTGCAGGAAAACCCCGTACGACGCTGACATGAACTCTCGGTAGTCGTCATCGTCGGTGGTCGCACGCAAGGTCAGTTCAGTCACATGGTTCTGCATACCGCATCGTGAGTGCCCGGGGCACCTGAATATTTGGCGCGGCAACAACCGTCACCGCGACGGGCTAGATCTTGCAAGCTCCTCGATTCACCCGCAGCACCTCGCCCGGGTCGAACTTCGTCAGCACGATCAGCTCACGGCTCTTGACGGTCGGGTGCCAGATCGGCGGCGACCCGCGGAATCGACACAGCCGGAGAAAAAGCTCTCGAAAGTTTTTCCGACCGCTTAGCATCCAAGTCATGGCCAGCCCGACACAGTCCGCCGACCTTGTCATCTTCGGCAACATCCTGACGGTCGACGCCACCCGACCGACCGCCGAAGCTCTTGCGGTCAGCGACGGGCGGATCGTCGCGGTCGGTACCCGTGCCGACGTGCAACCCTGGGTGGGCGCCGACACCGACGTCCGTGAGGTCGACGGCTGTGTGTTGCCCGGATTCGTTGAGGCGCATGGTCATCCGCTGATGGAGGCGGTGGCGCTGTCGGACCGGATGGTCGACATCCGTCCGGTCACCCTGCGCAACGCCGACGATGTGGTGGCAGCCATCCACGCCGAGGTCGCCAGGAGAGGCGCCGACGGCGCCTACCTCAACGGTTGGGATGCCTTGCTGCAGAAGGGATTACCCGAGCCGAACCTGGCCTGGCTCGATGGTGTGGCCGACACCCCGCTGGTCATCATGCACAACTCCGGACACAAGGCGTATTTCAACACCGCGGCGGCGAGAAGCGCCGGCCTGACGCGGGACACCCCAGATCCCAAGGGGGCGAAGTACGGTCGCGACGCCGCAGGCAATTTGGACGGTACCGCTGAGGAATCCGCCGCGGTGTTCCCGCTGTTGACCGGCGCCATTCACCCGCAGGACTATCCGGCGATGCTGCTGGCAGAATGCGCCCGGCTCAACCGGGCCGGACTGACGACCTGCTCGGAGATGGCGTTCGACCCGATGTTCCGGCCGCTGCTGGCCGACATGCACGATCGGCTGACCGTGCGGCTGCGCACCTACGAGATGTCGACCGCCGAATTGCACACGGATGCAAGCCCGTTCGACGGGGACGACCTGGTGCGTCAGGTCGGGATCAAGATCTGGGTGGATGGTTCACCGTGGATCGGCAACATCGACCTCACCTTCCCGTATCTGGACACCGACGCCACTCGGATCATCGGCGTGGTGCCCGGATCCTGCGGGCATGCCAACTACACCAAAGATCAGCTCGCCGAGATCGTCGGCACCTTCTATCCCCGGGGCTGGCAGATGTCCTGCCATGTGCACGGAGACAAGGGCGTGGACACCATCCTCGACGTGTACCAGGAAGCTCTGGCGCGCTGGCCTCGTAACGACCACCGGCTGCGGCTCGAACACGTCGGCGCCATCACCCCCGCACAGCTGCAGCGCGCCCACGATCTGGGCGTGACCGCCAGCCTCTTTGTCGACCAACTGCACTACTGGGGTGACGTGATCGTCGACGGACTGTTCGGGCCGGAGCACGGCGACACGTGGATGCCGTGCGGTTCGGCCGTTGCCACCGGCATGCGGATCTCGCTGCACAATGATCCGCCGGTGACGCCGGAGGAGCCGCTGCGCAACATCAGCGTCGCGGCCACCCGGACCGCTCCCAGCGGCCGGGTGCTCGGCCCTGAGGAGAGGCTGACCGTCGAGCAGGGGATCCGGGCGCAGACCATCGACGCGGCGTGGCAATTGTTCGCCGACAACGTGATCGGCTCGTTGGAGGTCGGCAAGTACGCCGATCTGGTGGTGGTGTCGGCCAACCCGCTGACCGTACCGGCCGAAGCCGTCGCCGACCTGGAGGTACGGGCCACCTACCTGGCCGGCCGCCAGGTTTACCCGAAAGCCGGTTGACGCTCGGCGTGCCGTGGCACGCTCACCTCATGTCTGATTTGCCGACACCGAAGTTTCTCGACGAGCGGGTGGCGCACTGGGCAGCGACCAAACCCGACGAGGAGGCCATCACCTATCTCAGCCGGACGTGGACGTGGTCGCAGTGGTATGACCGCATCCGCCGGGCTGCCGGCGCGCTGAACGCCAGGGGCGTCGAGCGCGGTGATGTGGTCGCGTTCCTGGACAAGAACCATCCGGCGTGTGCCGAGGTGGTGCTGGCCGCCGCGGCGCTCGGCGCGGCCACCGCCATCATCAACTTCCGGCTCTCTGCCGACGAAATGAACTATGTGCTCAACGATTCCGGAGCCAAGCTGTTGTTCGTGGGGGCCGAGCTGAGACCCGGTGTCGAGGCCATCCGCGACGCACTGCCGGGTGTCGCAGAGATCATCGAGGTCAAACCGGACGGTGACGACGAGTACGAGGCGATGCTCGCCGCAGCGACGCCGCAGGGCCGTGCGCCGGATGTTCAGAGCGACGATGTCTGCATCATCATGTACTCCTCGGGCACCACGGGCCGGCCCAAAGGTGTTGCGCTCACCCAGGCCAACGTCATCGCCCACACCGTCAATGCCTTCGACAGCTGGGTTGCCGAGCCGAATGACAAGAACCTCGTGGCGATGCCGCTGTTCCACGTCGGTGGGACGTCCTACCTGCAGTACGGCCTGCACAACGGCATCCCGAGCTACATGACCCGCGACGTCGACGCTGTCGCTTTGGCCGGCGGGATCCTGGCCGGCGCCAACCGGACATTCCTGGTGCCCGCGGTGCTGGCCAAGGTCCTCGAAGCCGGACCGGACGCGGTAAAACTGTTCGGCGGGCTCAAAACCTATGCCTATGGCGCGTCACCGATGCCGCTGCCGTTGCTGCGTCAGGCGCTGCAGGCCTGGCCCGAGACCGATTTCATCCAGGTGTACGGGTTGACCGAGGTGTGTGGAGCGATCACCCGGCTGATGCCCGAGGACCACCGCTCGGGCGATGAGGAGCGCATGGTCAGCGCGGGCAGCCTCGTTCCCGAAGGTGAGCTGAGGGTCGTCGACCCCGATACCCTTCAGGATGTCCCGGCCGGTTGCCAAGGCGAATTGTGGTTCCGCACACCGCAATTGATGAAGGGCTATCACAACAAGCCGGAGGCCACCGCCGAGGCGGTCACGCCCGATGGCTGGTTCCGTACCGGTGACATCGGCCGCGTGGATGCCGACGGATACGTGTTCGTCGAGGACCGGCTCAAGGACATGATCATCTCCGGTGGGGAGAACATCTACTCGATCGAGGTCGAGCGGGTGCTGGCCGAGCATCCCGCGGTCATCGAGGTCGCGGTGTTCGGCGTGCCCGACGAAAAGTGGGGGGAGGCCGTGAAAGCCGTCGTTGCCGTCGAAGGCGATGCGTCGGAAGCGGATCTCATTGCGTGGGCGCGCGAACGGCTGGCCGCCTACAAGTGTCCCAAGACCGTCGATTTCATGGAGGCACTACCGCGCAACCCCACCGGCAAGATCATGAAGAAGGATCTGCGCAAGCCCCACTGGGCCGGTCACGACCGCACCACCGTGTGAGGCAGCATGTGAGGCGTGCCATCACTCGATGATCTGCTGGAGCGGCTGTATGTGGTCGCCCTACCGATGCGGGTTCGGTTTCGCGGCATCACCGTTCGCGAGCTCGCGCTGATCGACGGGCCTGCCGGCTGGGGCGAGTTCGGCGCGTTCGTCGAATACCAGCCGCCCGAGGCCGCGGCCTGGCTGGCCTCGGGCATCGAGGCCGCCTACCGGCCGGCGCCGCCGGTACTGCGGGATCGGGTGCCGATCAATGCGACCGTTCCGGCGGTGGATGCGGCCCGGGTACCCGAGGTGCTCGACCGGTTTCCCGGTGCGCGGACCGCGAAGGTCAAGGTGGCCGAGGCCGGGCAGTCCTTGGCCGACGACGTCGCGCGCGTCAACACCGTGCGGGAGCGGGTGCCGATCGTGCGGGTCGACGCCAATGCGGGCTGGACAGTGCCTCAGGCGGTCGATGCTGCGGTCGCGCTGACCGCCGACGGCGACCTGGAGTACCTCGAACAGCCTTGTGCCACAGTCGAAGAGCTGGCTTCGCTACGCAGGATGATCGACGTGCCGATCGCCGCCGACGAGTCGATCCGCAAGGCCGAGGATCCGCTGCGCGTGGTGCGGGCCCGGGCCGCCGATGTGGCGGTGCTGAAGGTGGCGCCGCTGGGCGGGGTGTCGCGGATGCTGGACATCGCCGCTCAGATCGACATCCCGATCGTGGTCTCCAGCGCGCTGGATTCCGCCGTCGGCATCGGCCGGGGGCTCTTGGCGGCCGCAGCGCTGCCCGAGTTGCGGCATGCCTGCGGGCTGGGCACCGGTGGGCTGTTCGTCGAGGACGTCGTTGCACCCACGGTTCCGGTCGACGGATTTCTGCCTGTCGGGCCGGTGGTGCCGGATCCGGATCGGCTCGCCGCGCTCGCTACCCCCCCGGACCGTCGGCAATGGTGGATCGACCGGGTGCGGGCTTGTTATCCGTTGCTGTTCGGGTAGGCGTGCCGCAAAAGCTCTCGCCACACCCGTCACGCCGACATCGAGAAGCCTTTGGCAGGTGCCCCACAAAACCCGCTATCACCGGCGGTATCACTTTTTCTGATACTGCCGGTGATAGCGCATCTCGAGAAGAGGTGTGTCTTGAGAGCAGCGACACGCCAAGCGCCCCGACACACCGTTAGTGCCACTGCTAGTACCACTGCGGCGAGGACTCCAGTCTTGCGGCGAGCTTCTGTACCACCCACTGATTCAACGACACTCTCTGTTCGGCGGCCTCGACTGCGAGTCGGGCGTGCAACATCGGTGAGGCCCGCACCATGAATTTGCCGCTGTACCGGCGGTCGGTCAGCGACTCCGGTGGTGTGCCGTCCGAGGCCAGGATCGACGAGACCTCCTCGGCGACCATCCGGGCGACACCGGCGATCGCCTCGTCCGGCGACAGCCCACGCCACCACAAATAGGGAAACTCCAGGCATTGGCCGACATATTCGCGGGAGTCGGGTGACCACTCGGCGCGGTAGGTGTACTCGGGCATACCGCCGATCATCGCGACACCATCCGACAACATCGCCAGGTCCAAGGCGCCCACCGCCCGGCGCTGACTCGGGGCAGTAAGGTCGGCCGGGTGAACCTGGCTTACGACGAACGAGGCAAGGGTGAGCCGGTGCTCTTCATCGCCGGCCGCGGTGGCGCCGGGCGCACCTGGCATCTGCATCAGGTGCCGGAGTTTCAGCGTGCGGGCTATCGCTGCATCACCTTCGACAACCGGGGCATCGGCGCAACCGAGAACGCCGAGGGATTCGACACCGCGCAAATGGTTGCCGACACCGCCGAGCTCATCGAGATGCTCGACGCGGCGCCGGCCCGCGTCATCGGCGTCTCGATGGGGTCGTTCATCGCCCAGGAACTGATGCTGGCCCGGCCCGACCTGGTGCACTCGGCAGTACTGCTGGCCACCCGCGGTCGTCATGACCGCGCACGCGAGTTCTTTCGAGACGCCGAGCGTGAACTGGATCGTTCGGGGATCCAGTTGCCGCGGCTATTTGATGCGAAAGTACGTATGCTGGAAAGCTTTTCGCCCAAGACCCTCAACAACGACGCGGCGGCGAGGGACTGGAGTGAGATGTTCACGATGTGGCCGACCAAGCAAACCCCCGGCCTGCGCACCCAGCTCGACATCGGTCCGGACGGCAACCGGTTGCCGGCGTACGGAGCCATCCGCACGCCGGTGCTCGTCGTCGGGTTCGCCGACGACGTGGTGTTGCCGCCACATCTGGGGCAGGAGGTGGCCGAGGCCATCCCGAACGCCCGCTACCTGGAGATACCCGACACCGGCCACCTGGGATTCATCGAGAAACCGCAGCAAGTCAACGCCGCGATCCTCAATTTCTTCGCTGAATCGCGAGCCCAATAGGCTGTAGGGGTGAACCCATCGACGGCACAAGCCCGCGTCGTCGTCGACGAACTCATTCGCGGCGGCGTCCGTGATGTCGTGCTGTGCCCCGGATCACGCAACGCTCCGTTCGCGTTCGCGCTGTCGGATGCCGACCAGGCCGGGCGGATCCGCCTGCACGTGCGTATCGACGAACGGACCGCCGGCTACCTGGCCATCGGGCTTGCGGTCGCCGAACGTGCCCCTGTCTGCGTCGCCATGACCTCCGGCACGGCGGTCGCCAATCTCGGGCCCGCGGTGGTCGAGGCCAATTACGCACGGGTTCCGCTGATCGTCCTGAGCGCCAACCGACCGTATGAGCTGCTCGGCACCGGCGCCAATCAGACCTTCGAGCAGCTCGGCTATTTCGGCACCCAGGTGCGGGCCACCATCAGTCTCGGGCTGGCCCCCGATCTCACCGGTGGCGCGCATGGCGAGATGGATGCGCTCAATGCCCAGTGGCGGTCGGCGACCTGCCGGGTGCTCGCGGCCGCCACCGGCTCCCGCACCGCCAACGCCGGCCCGGTGCAATTCGACATCCCGCTGCGGGAACCACTGGTACCAGAGGACACAGTCGGTGCGTCTGGCTCGTTCCCTGACGGCAGACCCGGCGGTAAGCCGTGGACCTACACCCCGCCGGTCACGTTCGACCAGCCGCTCGACATCGACCTGACGCCGGATACCGTCGTGATCGCCGGCCACGGCGCCGGCGTGCACCCGAATCTGGCCGAGCTGCCGACGGTCCCCGAGCCGACCGCACCTCCGGCCGCCAACCCGCTGCACCCGCTCGCACTGCGTCTGGTGCATCCGCAGCAGGTCATCATGCTGGGCCGGCCGACCCTGCACCGTCCGGTGTCGGCGCTGCTCGCCGACCCGTCGGTGCCCGTCTACGCGTTGACCACCGGTCCGCGCTGGCCCGATGTCTCCGGCAATTCGCAGGCCACCGGCACCCGGGCGGTCACCTCCGGCACCCCGAACGCGGCCTGGCTGCGGCGATGCGCCGAGATGAACCGGCATGCGGTGGCCGCGGTACGCAGCCAGCTCGCGGCGCATCCGCTGACCACCGGACTGCATGTCGCCGCGGCGGTGGCCGCGGCACTGCGCCCCGGGGACCAGCTCGTGCTCGGCGCGTCGAACCCGGTGCGTGACGCCGCGTTGGTGGCGCTGGACGCCACCGGCGTGAAGGTGCAGTCGAACCGCGGGGTGGCCGGCATCGACGGCACGGTGTCGACGGCCGTCGGCGCCGCCCTGGCCCACGAGTCGGTCGGCCGGACGATCGCGCTCATGGGCGACCTGACCTTCGTGCACGACAGCTCGGGGCTGCTGATCGGCCCGACCGAGCCGACGCCGCGCGAGCTGACCATCGTGGTCTCGAACGACAACGGTGGCGGCATCTTCGAACTGCTCGAGCAGGGGGATCCGCGGTTCTCCGACGTGTCGTCCCGGGTCTTCGGCACCCCGCATGACGTCGACGTCGGTGCGCTGTGCCGGGCCTACCACATCGAATACCGCCAGATCGAGGTCGACGAACTCGGCGATGCGCTGTCCGAAGCCACCGGCGCTATGCGGGTGCTTGAGGTGAAGGCCGACCGGTCTTCACTGCGTGCGCTGCATGCGTCGATCAAGGCCGCGTTGTGAGCAGACCTCGTGCGCGCATAACTGCGGTCGTGCTCCGGCTGCGTGTGGCGGCACAGGCACTGCTTCCGCGGCTCTCGGGCGAAGCGTGCGAGACGAGGTCCCAGCGCGTCATCCGCCGGGTGCGGATCGGGGTGGTGATCGTCGCGTGCCTGGTGACCCTGCAGTCGGTGCTGCTGGTGCTGGGCGCCTGGCGCAACGACCGGCAGATCGAGCGCCACATGGGCGTGGCCGCTGCCGAGGTGCTCAGCGCGGGCCCGCGGCGTTCGACGATCGAGTTCGTCACCCCCGACCGGGTGACGTATCGGCCCGAGCTCGGGGTGCTCTACCCCTCGGAGCTCGACACCGGCATGCGGATCTACGTCGAATACGACAAGAACAACCCCGACCTGGTGCGCGTGCGCAACCGCAACGCGTCGTTGGCGATCATTCCGGCCGGGTCCATCGCTGTGGTGGGCTGGCTGGTGGCCGGCGCGGCACTGACCGGGCTGTTCTTTTTGCAGAAGCGGCTGAACCGTCAGATCGACGACAAGAGCTTGGACAGCCAGTTGTTGTCGTAGATGTCGATCACGTTGTCGTTCTGCAGGTCATAGACCGTCGGGGTGGCGATGGTGTCCTGGATCTCGCTGAGGAATTCGACGTTCTGGTCGGCCATCTCGTCGGTGTCGACGCCGGATTGGCCGGCGGCGATCTTGGCGACCTGCTCTGATCCGACGCCACTTTCGCGGGCCATATCTGCCAACTGCTGATTGCTGGGGGCCTGGCCACCTGGCTGCTGATGGCTCCACAGGTCCTCGACGTAGTCCTGGAACGCGACGCCGCCGGTGCCCGGGCCCGCCGCCAGGAACAGCGCATTGCTCACTCGCGCGGAATAGTCGTTACCGTCGACGTCGAGAAACGTCATCGGGCGGTAGGTGACGCCGAGCTCACCGAGGTTGATGTAACTGGCGATGTCCTTGCCGAAGTCATGCTGCAACTGGGCGCAGTGCGGGCACTGTGGTTCGGTGAAGATCTCGATCTGCAGGGGCGCGTCGGTGAACCCCACGTGAATACCCGAGCCGTCCCTGGTGATCTCGGTCGGCGGTCGGTGGGGGTCGGGCGCGGCGGAGCCGGAGATCACTTGGGTGCAGCCCGCGGTGGTCAGTACCAGGCTCATCGCCAGGGCTCCGAGCAACCGCGTGAACCGCATGGCATCTGAGCGTAGTCGCAGGATGTGCCGGGCGAACAGGTCAGGTTTTGCGTGTCGTATGCCCGTCGGCAACCTTTGCGACAGTTACTGCTGAGACGATCGTGACGTGCGCGTGGCAATCGTTGCAGAGTCCTTTCTCCCGAATGTCAATGGCGTCACCAACTCTGTGCTCCGGGTCATCGAGCATCTGCGCCGTACCGGTCACGAGGTTCTGGTCATCGCGCCGGACACGCCGCGCAGGCATCCACCGGCCGACCGACTCCACGACGGTATCCGGGTACATCGGGTACCGTCGCACGTCTTCCCGAAAGTGACGTCGCTGCCGTTGGGGGTGCCGCGACCCCGGATGGTGAGCGTGCTTCGTGGGTTCGCGCCCGACGTCGTGCATCTGGCATCACCGGCGCTGCTCGGCTGGGGTGGTGTGCATGCCGCGCGCTATCTGGGCGTGCCGACAGTGGCGGTGTTCCAGACCGACGTTGCCGGTTTCGCTGAGAGTTACGGCGTCGGCATGCTCTCGTGTGTGTCCTGGGCGTGGACGCGACGGCTGCACAGCAAGGCCGACCGCACCCTGGCCCCGTCTACATCGGCGATGGAAAACCTTGAGAAGCATGGGATTCCGCGTGTCTACAAGTGGGCTCGGGGCGTGGACATCACCGGTTTCGCGCCGTCGGCACGCGATGAGCAGTTGCGGTCCATCTGGTCCCCCGACGGGCGGCCGGTGGTCGGCTTCGTCGGCCGGCTGGCCCCGGAAAAGCATGTGGAGCGCCTCGCCGCCCTGGCCACGCGCGATGATCTGCAACTGGTCGTCGTCGGCGACGGGGTCGACCGCGCCAAGCTCCAATCAGTGCTTCCCTCAGCGGTTTTCACCGGTGAGCTGCACGGCGAAGCACTGGCCGCCGCCTACGCCAGCATGGACGTGTTCGTTCACCCCGGCGAGCACGAGACGTTCTGCCAGGCTGTCCAGGAGGCGATGGCGTCCGGGCTTCCGGTGATCGCGCCCGACGCCGGCGGCCCGCGAGATCTGGTGGCGCCGTACCGCACCGGCCTGCTGCTTGCGGTCGACGAGTTCGAGGCGGCACTGCCCGCGGCGGTCGATCACCTCATCGCCGAGCGGTCGCGATACTCGGTGGCGGCGCGGCGCAGTGTGCTGGGTCGTACCTGGCCGGCGATCTGCGATGAACTGATCGGACACTACGAGGCCGTGCAGCCGCTGCGTGCCGATGTGACGCTGCGCCGACATGCCGGTTGACGCCCGGACAGGCTCGTCGAGCTGTCAGGCGTGGAGGGCGGTGTCGGCGGCTCCGGTCCGTGGCTGATGAGCGCCCAGTGCCACCCGAATCACGGCAAGGGCGGTGTCGTCGGTGGCGATGTACACCTGCCGCTTGCCGTGGCGTCGGGCGCGCACCAGGCCGGCGAGTTTGAGTTTGCTCAGGTGGTGGCTGACCGTGGCGATGCTTTGACCGGTCTTTTCCGCGAGCGTCCCGACGTCCTGCTCGCCGCTGTCGAGGAGCCAGAGGATGTGCAGCCGGACCGTGGCCGACAACAGGCCGAACAACGAAGCGGTGTCCTGAAGCTCCCGGGGCGACACGGTGTCAATCGGCCCGGGCGCGGCGGCGGAGGCGGGCACGGAACTCCTCTCGATGTCCCTGACCTAGACTGTCTCATCCCTAACGCTTGCCCAAGTGTTTGAGTTTACTGGTAGTCACTGCGCAGCTGCGCCGGGCCTGGCTGTAACCGGTGGGCCGGGTAGCGTCAGCACGGTGAGTCGAGCGAGCCTGGAGAAGAACCCGCACGAGATCGCGTCGATGTTCGACGCGGTGGCGCGACGCTACGACCTCACCAACACCGTGATGTCGATGGGCCAGGACCGGTTCTGGCGGCGTCAGGTCCGCTCGGCGCTGGGTATCGGGCCGGGGGACAAGGTATTGGACCTCGCAGCGGGGACGGCGGTGTCGACGGTCGAGTTGGCCAGCTCGGGTGCGTGGTGTGTGGCCGCGGACTTCTCGGTCGGCATGTTGGCGGCCGGTGCCGCGCGCCCGGTGCCCAAGGTGGGCGCCGACGCGACCCGGCTGCCGTTCGCCGACGGCGTGTTCGACGCGGTGACCATCAGCTTCGGGCTGCGCAACGTCGTCGACCACGTGGAGGGGCTGCGGGAGATGGCCCGGGTGACGCGGCCAGGCGGTCGACTCGTCGTGTGCGAGTTCTCCACCCCGACCAACCGCGCCTTCGCCACGGTCTACAAGGAGTACCTGATGCGGGCACTGCCTGCGATGGCATCGGCCGTCTCAAGCAATCCCGAGGCCTATGTCTACCTCGCCGAGTCGATCCGGGCCTGGCCCGATCAAGTCGAGCTCGCCCGTCGGATCGGCACGGCCGGGTGGTCAAATGTGCGCTGGCGCAACCTCACTGGCGGAATCGTCGCGCTGCATGCCGCGACGAAGCCGCTGTAGGCGGGCGGCGTTGTCCGGGTCTGTGCCGGTCCTGGCCATCGCGGGACATCTCGGCTCCGGTAAGACCACACTGCTCAATCACCTGCTGCGCAACAGTCGCGGGGTGCGAATCGGTGCCCTCGTCAATGACTTCGGCGCGGTCAACATCGACGCCATGCTGATCGCGGGCCAGGTGGATGCGATGGCTTCGCTGTCCAACGGTTGCATCTGCTGCGCTGTGGACGCCGACGAGGCGGCCGACATGCTCGGCAAACTGGCAGCGGTCAAACCCCGGCTGGACCTCATCGTGGTGGAGGCCAGCGGACTGGCCGAACCGTCCGCGCTGGTGCGCACACTGATCAGCGCCGACGACAGCCGGTATCACTATGCGGGCCTGGTGTTGATGGTCGACGCGATGGAGTCCGCGCGTGCCGACCTCGGACACAATGCGCGGGTGGCGGATCTGGTCGTTGTCAACAAGGCGGACCAAGTGAGCGCCGACGATCTCGCCGCGGTCACCGACAAGGTGCGTGAAATCAATCCGCGGGTTCCGTTGTTGCCCACCGAGTTCGGTCGTGTGGACCCGGCGCTGCTGATCGACGCGCCGGCGCGCACGTCCCGGGCCGGGCAGCTCAGCCTCGATGAATTACTCTGGGAGACCGAAGCTCACGATGAGCACGAGCACGCCGCGTACCAGAGTGTGGAGTTCACGACCGAGCGGGCTCTCGATCCTCGTCGGCTGATGGGCTTTCTGCGCGACCGGCCGGCGGGGCTGTACCGGGCAAAGGGCTTCATCGACTTCGGTACCGCCGGCTCTGGACGCAAGTTTCTGCTGCAGTTGGTGGGTAGCTCGTTGCGGTTCTCCCGGCAACGCTGGGACGCCGCCGAGCAGCGGGGCACGACTCTGGTGCTGATCGGCACGGATATGTGCCCCGACGCGGTGCGCTCGGCACTACAGGACTGCATCAGCGTAGAGCCGCCGGACGATCAGGCGATCCTCGGAGTGCTGCGCTACGCCGATTGACAAAACCTGGTACCAACGAATCATGCAACCGAACACGTTGATCAAGACCGCATCCGCTGCGTTCGCCGCAGCCGTGGCGGGCGGCCTGGCAAGCCGGCCCGCGCAGTCGTCGTGGTATGCCGCGCTGCGCAAACCGTCGTTTCAGCCGCCTCGCCAGGCGTTTCCGGTCGTCTGGCCGGTTCTCTACGCCGACATTGCGGCTGTGTCGGCAGCTACGTTGGATGCGCTGAACGCCGAAAACCGGGATGCCCAGGCGCGCGCGTTCACCGCGGCACTGGCAGCCAACCTCGTCATGAACGCCGGGTGGTCATGGATCTTCTTCTCGCAGAAGCGGCTTGGCGCCGCGGCCGTCGCCGCAGCGGCACTCACCGCCAGCAGTGCCGATCTCACGCGGCGCGCCGTCGCCGCCCAGGGCCCGCGCGGTGCGGTGCTCGCCCCCTATCCGCTGTGGTGCGCGTTCGCGACGGCGCTCTCCACACGGATCTGGATGCTCAACCGGTCCTAGAGCGTCCGGGCCGGAGCATTTTGTCTACCGGTATGGCTTGCGTTGAAGGGCCCGGTCCTGGTCGCGGAATCTGTTGTGCAGATTTTGCTTTGAAACACCGAGTGCAGTGCCGATCTGTGCCCACGAGAGCCCCGAGTTGCGTGCGGTGAGTACTGCCTTGTCGTAACGTGCTTGCACGTTTTCGAGTTCTTCGCGTACCCGGGCGAGCTGACGTAGGCTCGCTCGGGCCGAGAGATTGTCAACGACCGGCTCGGGCTGTGGTCCCGGCAGCGGTGCAAGAGCTTCGAGTTCGCGTTCGAGCTCCTCGTTCGAGCGACGAATGAACTCCTGTAGCTCGGGATCGTTGGCCCACCACGGCTCGCTGGCCGGCATATCGGCTGTCCCCATCGGATGTCTCCTCTTCGATCGTCAAAACTTTTGACGGTCTTTCCCGGGAGTATGGCGGGGACCGGGGACATCACGAGAACGGCTTGCGCTGATCCAGCTTTCGCGAAGCCAGGCCCGCACTCCGCCACACCCGGGCGACCCAGTCGGCGTCCTCGTCGGTGACCAGGTTGCCCATCACCCGCACTGCGATGCTCATCAGGAACGGCGACCGCATCGCCACCGGTCCGGTGAGCGGCAGGAACCGCGGCAGCGTCAGCAACAGCCCAAGCCGGCGCGCGACCGAGAATCCCCGCGCATAGTGCTCCTGCAACAGCGTCGGCCACGCCACGGTGTAATCCGGGACGCGTGCGCCCAGCAGTTCTGCGGCCAGGCGGCCCGTTTCCAGGCCGTAGTCGATGCCCTCGCCGTTGAGCGGGTTGACACACGCCGCGGCGTCACCGATCAGCATCCAGTTCGGTCCGGCCACGCCCGACACCGCGCCACCCATCGGCAGGAGCGCCGAGAGCGCGGCTCGCGGCTGACCGGTGAGGCCCCACTCGTCGCGACGCAGCTCGGTGTAGTGGTTCAGCAGGGGCCGCAGCGCGGCGTCGGCGGGACGTTTCGCGGTGGCCAGCGCACCCACCCCGATGTTCACCTCGCCGTTGCCGAGCGGGAAGATCCAGCCGTAGCCCGGCAGCACGGTGCCTTCGGGTGAACGCAGCTCCAGATGCGAGGTGATCCACGGCTCGTCGGCTCGCGGGGAGGTCATGTAGGAGCGGATCGCCACGCCGTAGACGGTTTCCCGGTGCCACGTGCGGCCGAGCTCGCGACCGAGCGTGGAGCGGGCGCCGTCAGCGACGATCAAGTCCGTGCATCCGATGGTGCTGCCGTCGTCGAGGTGCACGACATCCGCACGGCCGCGGGAATCATGGCTCACCCCAACGGCTTTGACGCCCAGCAGCATCTTGGCGCCGTCGTCGGCGGCGACCGAGCGGATCCGGTCGTCGAGTTCGGTGCGCGGTACGGCGCTACTGACGGCCGGGAAGGACGGACCGGGCCATGGCACCTCGACGTCTGCGCCGAAACCTGACATCCGTAAACCGTGGTGACGCAACCGGGTCTGCAGCCAACCGCCCATGCCCAGGCGCTCCAGTTCGGTGATCGCGCGTGGGGTCAGCCCGTCACCGCACGCCTTGTCCCGGGGGAACTGGGCAGCGTCGATCACCAGCACCTCGCGGCCGTTGCGCGCCGCCCACGCCGCAGCGGCCGAGCCGGCCGGACCGGCGCCCACGACGACCACATCTGCATTGGTGTCCACGTGTCCCAGTATGTTGGACGAATGAGGACACCAGCGACTGTGGTGGCGGGCGTGGATTTCGGGGACGAGGCGTTTGCCGCGGACATCCGTGCCGGGGTGGCCCGGATCGAAGATCTGATGTCTGTTGAGCTGGGCAAAGCCGATGAGTTGATGGCCGAGGCCGTGCAGCACCTGTTCCAGGCCGGGGGGAAGCGCTTTCGGCCGCTGTTCACGGTGCTGGCCGCGTCGTTGGGCCCGCGCCCTGACGATCCCGAGGTCTCGATCGCGGGTTCGGTGATCGAGCTGGTGCACCTGGCCACGCTGTATCACGACGACGTGATGGACGAGGCCCAGATGCGTCGCGGTGCGCCCAGCGCCAACGCCAGGTGGGGCAACAACATCGCGATCCTTGCCGGCGACTATCTGTTCGCGACTGCGTCGCGGCTGGTGTCGGAGCTCGGCCCGGAGGCCGTGCGCGTGATCGCCGACACATTCGCGCAGCTGGTCACCGGCCAGATGCGCGAGACCCGCGGCGCCGAGCAGGCCGACCCCATCAAGCACTATCTGAAGGTGGTCTACGAGAAGACGGCGTGCCTGATCGCGGCGTCCGGGCGGTTCGGCGCCACCTTCTCCGGCTCCGACGCCGAGCAGATCGAGCGGCTGGACCGGCTCGGCGGCATCGTCGGCACGGCGTTCCAGATCTCCGACGACATCATCGACATCGACAGTGATCCCGACGAGTCCGGCAAGCTTCCCGGCACCGATCTGCGCGAAGGTGTGCACACCCTGCCGGTGCTGTACGCGCTGCAGGAGAGCGGGTCCGATGCCGACCGGCTACGGCTGCTGCTGGCGGGCCCGGTGGACCGAGACGATGACGTCGCCGAGGCGCTGAGCCTGCTTCGGGGCTCCCCGGGCATGGCCCGCGCAAAGGAGACCGTGGCGTTGTACGCGGCGCGGGCGCGCACCGAGCTCGACAGCCTGCCCGATGTTCCGGGCCGTCAGGCACTGCTGTCGCTCGTCGACTACACCGTGAACCGGCACGGCTGATTCCGGAACCCGGGCGGGCTTGCTGAGCGTTTACCTGGCGATGACTTCCCATTCGGAGGAGGAAGCTGATGACCTGGAATCCTCACGCCAACCGGCTCAAGACATTCCTGTTGCTGGTCGGCATGTCGGCACTCATCGTGTTCGTCGGGTCGCTGTTCGGCCGCAACGTGATGTATCTGGCGGTGCTGTTCGCCGTCGGCATGAACACCTACGTGTACTTCAACAGCGACAAGCTGGCGCTGCGGGCGATGCACGCGCAGCCCGTCACCGAGCTGCAGGCTCCGGAGATCTACCGGATCGTCCGGGAGCTGGCCACCACCGCGCATCAGCCCATGCCGAGGCTCTACATTTCTGACACTGCCAATCCGAATGCATTCGCCACCGGCCGCAATCCGCGCAATGCCGCCGTCTGCTGTACCACCGGCATCCTGCAGCTCCTCAACGAGCGGGAGTTGCGTGCAGTGCTCGGCCATGAACTGTCGCATGTGTACAACCGCGACATCCTCATATCGTGCGTGGCGGGTGCGATGGCTTCGGTGATCACCGCGCTGGCCAATATCGCGATGTTCGCCGGCATGTTCGGCGGTAACCGCGATAATACGAATCCCTTTGCGCTGTTGCTGGTTTCGCTGCTCGGGCCCATCGCTGCCACGGTAGTGCGGTTGGCGGTATCACGGTCGCGCGAGTATCAGGCCGACCAGTCCGGGGCAGAGCTGACGGGTGATCCGCTGGCTTTGGCATCGGCGTTGCGCAAGATTTCCGGCGGTATCGAGGCGGCTCCGCTACCCCCGCAGCCGCAACTGGCCGATCAGGCGCATCTGATGATCGCCAGCCCGTTCCGGGCCGGCGAGCGCATCGGCAAGCTGTTCTCCACCCACCCGCCGATCGAGGACCGGATCCGGCGGCTCGAGGACATGGCAGGCCGCGGCCCGGGCCACTACTAGTTTCTTGGTTCCCTTCGCACCGCGAGCGTGCGTGTCCGCTGCGCGACACGCCGCTCGCAACCGGCATTTTGCGCACGCTCGTCCTGGTGCAAGTCGAAAATGGGAAAGCCTGCTGCCATCAGCTTGGCTGTCACCTGCGGTTGATCCGATGGCTTCGGTGCGGCGGCCGGGTTAGGGTGTCCGGGTGCTGAGCAGAGTGGTGATCGGCCTGATAAGCGCCGCAGGGGCGGCTGTGCTGATTGCGCCTGGGGTGGCGCAAGCCGATGATCCGTCGGCGCTGCCGAATATCAACGCGTTCCCACCGGTGAAGACATCGGAGTACGCGGTGATGGACAACAACTGGTACGCCTTCAGCACGCCGGACGGCATTACCTGCGTGCTGCAGCGCAGCGGCGAGTACGGCTGCAGCGGCGCTATCCCCGCCGCGCCCAACGGTGCCAACATGGTCAGCGGTGGTGCCGGCGCCCCCGGCTTCGCCAGTGCCGCCACACCGGTGTTCTCGATGGTCGAGGGGGCCAAGCCGTTGCCGGCCAACAGCCGGATCAGCTACCAGACCATCAGTTGTGGCACCGACGGGGTCATGACGGCGTGTATCAACGGGCGTAATCAGTCGGGCTTCGTGATCAGCCCCACTGGCAGCTACGTCGTCGGCGACCGACCGTCGGAGATCAAGCCCTCGTTCAAGATCGGCTGAGACCAGCAGCCCGCGAAATCAATCAGAACCCCGAGCCGTGCACCTCGTGGCCGGGCTTCTCGGCGGCCAGCCCGCGGTAGGCGTCCTCGACCGTCGCGCCATGGTTGATCACGCGGTCGACCTCGCGGGCGATCGGCATGTTCAGCCCGTACTTCTCGGCGAATTCCATGACTACGCTGGCGGCCTTGACGCCCTCGGCCACCTGGTTCATCGACGCGATGATCTCGTCGATCTTCTTGCCCTGGCCCAACTGTTCGCCGACGTGGCGGTTGCGGCTGCGCTGTGACGTACATGTAACGATGAGATCGCCCATGCCGGCCAGGCCCGAGAACGTGTCTCGGTGCCCGCCCATGGCCTCGCCGAGCTTGGACATCTCGCGGACGGCCCGGGCCATCACCATGGCCCGGGTGTTCTCGCCGATGCCCAGCGAGTAACCCATGCCGACGGAGATCGCGTACACGTTCTTCAGGGCGCCGGCCATCTCGACGCCGATCACGTCATCGGTCGTGTACGTACGGAAACGCTTGGTGCGGAACAACTCTGCCAGCTTTGCCGCCAGGTGCTGGTCGGGCATCGCCAGCACGGCGGCCGCGGCGTAGCCCTCGGCGACCTCGCGGGCGATGTTCGGCCCGGCGAGGATTCCGGCCGGATGCCCCGGTAGTACCTCGTCGACAATCTGGCTCATGCGCATGTTGGTGCCCTGCTCCAGGCCTTTGACCAAGGACACCACCGGAACCCACGGCCGTAGCTCTTTCGCAAGCTCCTGCAGCACGCCGCGAAAGCCGTGCGACGGCACGCCCATCACGATCACATCGGCGCAGTTGGCCGCTTCGGAGAAATCGGTGGTTCCACGCAGGCCTTCCGGCAGCACCACCTCGTCGCCCAGATACCGGGAATTACGGTGGTTGTCGTTGATGTCGGTGGCCGTCTCCTCCGAGCGCACCCACTGCAACGTCGGGCCACGCCTCGCGCAGATCGAGGCGACCGTGGTGCCCCAGGACCCTCCACCGAGGACGACGACTTTCGGTTCGCGTTGCACCGGTGTCATGGCGATCAGACTATTTGCCGGTCCGGGTTGTTTACCCGGCTTTGCTGAACTGCGTTATGTGCGTGCGGCTCCGCGCCTGGATCGAGCTCCGATCGCGGCTGCGGTGAGGCAGGCCAGCGCCACCGCCACGGCGAACCACGGGAACACCGTGGCCAGATCCCACCGGGTCGCCGCCCAACCGGCGAGCAGCGTCGGGACGGCCATCGCGGTGTAGGCCAGCACGTAGAACGCCGACATGGTCTCGCCGCGCTGATCGGCAGGCACCACGTGCGAGAGGTGGCGCAGCGAGCCGCCGAACCCGAGTCCGAATGCCGCGCCAAGTGACGCGGCGGCCAAGAACACCAGCGGCCAGGAATGAGTCAGCAGCACCGGCACGGTCAGTATCAACGTGATGGCCATTCCGATGTCGCCGGCGATCGCAGCGCGGTGGGCCGGGATGCGGGTGGCGGCCAGCTGCGCCATCGCGGCGGCGAAGGCGGTGACACCGACGACACCGCCGCCGAACAGCAGGTTGTCGATGTGGGTCTGGTAGGCGGCGAGCGACGGGTAGAGCGAGAGCAGCACGCCGAGCACCGACCATGACGCCATCGCGCCGATCGCAGAGAACCAGAAGTCGGATCGGATAGCCTGGGCGACAGCGGGTTTGGAGATCCGGATCGGTCCCGAAGCGCGCACGGTGTGCGTTTCGCGCAACGCCGCCACACCGACGCCGATGATGGCGCACAGCACCGCGACCACGGCATAGGGCGTGCGCAGAGGGTGTGGCGCGTATTGGGCCAGCAGTGCGGATCCGACGATCGCGATGGTCATTCCGATGTTGAAAGCGACGCCGCTGAGTTGCCCGGACCGCACACCGTGCTGCGGACGCAGATCCAGCAGGGCCGCCGCGGCGACCACCACGATCGAACCGACCGCGGCGCCGTGGATGGCGCGCGCCACCAGCAGCAACAACATGTTGTCGGCCACCAGGAACACACCGAGCCCGGCGATCATCGCGACAAGCGCGCCCAGCAGCACGGGTTTGCGCCCGACGACGTCGGAGACGCGGCCCGAGATGAGCACAGCGCCGAGCGCGGCGACGGCGTACACCGCGAACACGATGGTGGTCGCCAACGGCGTGAGATGCCACACCGTCTCGTAGAGCCCATAGAGTGGCGCGGGCAGACCGGACACTCCGAGGGCGACCCCGCACAGGACCAGCAGCAGGGGATAGGCCCAGCGTTGGGCGTCGGTGCTGACCGAGCGGTCTGCTTCCAGCGTCACCGGGGCTCCCGTGGGGTAGGTTTGATGGTGATCGAACCTCGTTGAGCTTACCGACGGTTAGATGATCATCAAACCTATTTTGTGCGTGATGGAGGGCACACCATGGCCGAGCCGCAGTTGGCCGAGACGGTCCGGCACCCTGTCGCGCCCATTCGCCAAGTGTTGTGTGCCCTGCAGGATCCGGTCCGCCTGGAGATGGTGCGCCGGCTGCACAACGCCGGCCGACCAGTGAAGTGCGCCGCGCTCTACGACGGCATCAACAAGTCGACCGCGACGCACCACTTCAACATCCTGCGCGACGCCGGGCTGATCGAGCGTGAGCCCGTCGAGGGGCACACCCATCAACGGCTGCGCACCGAGGATGTCGACGCCGCGATCCCGGGTCTACTGGATTCTGTTGTGGCACAAGCCAATCGCGAAACCAGCGGGCTCAGCTGATCAGAGGTGGGCCGGACCGGCTCAACGCAACACCTCAGCGGTAGTTGACGAACTGCAGTGCCACGTCGAGGTCGGCACCTTTGAGCAGTGCGATGACAGCCTGCAGATCGTCACGCTTTTTCGAGCTCACCCGAATCTCTTCGCCCTGGATCTGCGCCTTGACGCCCTTGGGGCCCTCATCGCGGATGAGCTTGGTGATCTTCTTGGCCTGCTCGCTGGTGATGCCCTGCTTGATATCGCCGGCCACTTTGTAGGTCTTGCCGCTGGCCTGCGGTTCGCCCGCGTCGAAGGCCTTCATCGAGATGTCCCGACGGACCAGCTTCTCCTTGAACACGTCGACGGCGGCCTTGACCCGCTCCTCGGTGCTGGAGGTGAGTTCGATCGCCTCGTCGCCTTTCCAGGCGATGGTGGTGTCGGTGCCGCGGAAGTCGAATCGGGTGGCCAACTCCTTGGCGGCCTGGTTGAGCGCATTGTCGACCTCCTGACGGTCGACCTTGCTGACGACGTCGAAGCTGGAATCCGCCATTGGAACGCTCTCCTCTTACTCTGCGTGTGCTGCCGGTTTGTGATTTAGGTACATCCTCGTTGTACCCTGCTAGTCGCACCAAACCGGAGACGGGGCGGATGCGAAAATTGGCAGGTTGCCCGAGCGGCCAATGGGAGCGGACTGTAAATCCGTCGGCTTACGCCTACAGTGGTTCGAATCCACTACCTGCCACCCTGGTCAGGCCCCCTTTTCGAGGGGGCCTGATTGCGTTTCAGGAGTAGTCCAGCAAATAAATCAATCCGCCATCCCAGGATCCTGCGGCATGGCCCAGCCGGCTGCCGCGGTGCCGCACTGATGCATCGACAGCAAATCTGCAGATAGTGCCCACCAAGCGCACAGCTAGCAGGGGTCACCATTGGCTAGGTTAGCCATACCTATGAAAACTTAGGCAAACCTAAGCATAGGACCCGTTCATTTCCCGGCAGTATGCCTCCACCTCTTAGGAGCTCACGTGCAACTAGCTCTGCGTCCGAACTCGATTGGGCAAGACTTGCAGTCTTGCCAATCAGCGTCGGCGAGCCGCGTCAGCAAATTCCTCATCGCCGGCGTCAGCGTGGCGGGAGCCGCGGCGATCGCCGTGAACCCACTGGCGCCAAACATGACCACCCACAACGTCGCGGCTGAAATACAGGCCCGTGCAGTCCGGCTCACCAGCGGGATCAGCGATGTGCTCGGCGACTACCAGAACGTTTTCAGCCAAGCGGGCACCAACCTGCAGACCTTGAGTGGCGAGGTCGCCGCACTTCCTGCGACGCTGCAGTCCATCGGCACCGACCTTTCGGGCCTCGCGACAAATTCGCAGACAGGGGTCGACCTGCCGACTCTGATCGCCGCCGCAGCGGCGATTCCCGGGTTGCTGCAGGCGATCAGCACCAATTCGTCGGACGCGAACCTGATCAGCACCGGACTTTCCGGTGCCGAGACTGGCTTGCAGAACGCGCTCGACGGCGGGTGGTACGGCGGCGACGACGGTTACATCTTCGGGCTGTTCGGCGGATCCGTGACACACGACGGCGTCACCGAATCGGGCAGCACGCTACAAGAAGTACTCACCGCTCTTCAGCAAGGCAACACCTTCGACGCTTTCGCCTACGGCGAGGCGTGGTCGTTGGAAACGATCGACCATACGCTGAAGCCCCTGCTGAGCCCCATCCTGAATACCGCCAAGGCCGGCGCAACGCCGACCGAGACGATTCCCGGCGACATCCTGCAGTCTTTGACGAATCTGGCGGCGACGTCATCGATGCCGGGAGCCGCCGATGCGCTACAAGCGTTGACGAATCTGACCGCAACATTTCTGAGCTATTCGAACCTGAAGGCCCTCGGCGATGCCGTGTTGTCTCCGGACCTCAGCGTCGCGTTCGGGTTGGTCGATGGCCTCAGCACGGCCCAAGCCGACGCGTCCTCCGGTAACACCGCGCAGGCGGTGACCGACGTCCTCACGGCGCCCGCCGACTTGGCCGGAGACCTTCTCAATGGCTATGTCCTCCAGAACGCCCAGTACAACCCCACGGGCACGCCATTCACCGGCCTGCTCAACAAAGGCAGCCTGCTTCAGGACGTATTGCAAACCTGGCCACAACAATTCGCTACTGCGGTGAGTCCTGCCACGGCGACGCCGAACGTCCAGGCGGCAGCGGCGACCGATGCCACCGCAGAGGCGCCATCGGCGAAGGTAGCAGTGGCGACCGATACCACCGCAGAGACGTCATCGGCGAAGGCGGCAGTGGCGACCGATGCCACCGCAGAGACGTCATCGGCGAAGGAGGCAGTGGCGACCGCCGGGGTCACGGCCGGTGTCGGCACCGCCAAGGACGTCACGCCAACCGGCACCACGGCGAAGACGGAGACGACCACCGCCAACGCCGGCAACGCCACCTTTGCCAGGCGCGGGTGGGGCGCCAAGTACGCCGGCGGCACCAAAGTGTCCGACTCGTCGTCCAGCCAACGCGGGACGCGCCACGACGACACGAGTTCGACCGCCGCGAAAGATGTCGGTAAGGCCCACAGCCACGGTGGGCGCTCGGCGTCTGGTCACGGCAAGTAGCTGTTTCGCTCGCTCCGACGGCCCGCTGCCGCCACCAGCGGGCCGTCATCGTCAAGCCGGGCCGACCATGTTCATTGACCTGGCGTGCCCCATCCACGACGATTGAGCAGCTGCAGGACTACGGGCTATCGGGCACCGTGGTCACCGGCTCCTCGCCGGAATGCCCACCGCCACTTGAGCTTCCGCCGTCATCGGATGATCCGCTGCCATTCGAACCACGCGACCTGCCACCGTCTGACGGCTCCTGCTCGTAGACCGTGGTCTGCGGTGCCTCGTGCGCCGGCGCCGGCGTGTAGGTCGGTTCTTCTCGCGGAGTCACGGGCTCCACAGAAGGTTCGGCAGAAGACGGAGGCGCCGACGATGTCACCGTGTGGGTCGGCGTGGACGGTGCCGTCGTAGTCGAAGGTGCCGTCGTGGTCGAGGGTGCCGGCGTTGTTGACGGAGCAGTGGTCGTCGTCGATGGGGCTGTCGTCGTTGGTGGCGTCGTGGTGGTCGGCGCTGTCGTCGTGGTGGTGCTCGTGGGTGGGGTGGTCGGTGTGGTCGGGAACGTCCACGGCGGTGTCCAAGGTGGCACGAGGGGCGGAACTGGGATGGGAACCGGTATCGGTGCCGGAATCGGCATTGGAATCGGAGCCGGCGGAACCTCGACGGGTGGGGGAGCCGGCGCAGGCTCTGGTGCGGCGGGCGGTGCCGGGTTGACCGGCGCCTGGTTGACCGGTCGATCGTCGATACGCACGTTCGGAACAACAGGGGCAGCGGGCGGCGGGGTCAGTACCGAGACCGGCAGGGCCACCGGGTCCGCCTGGTGCGGGACCGGTGGGAGGTACCGCCCCGGCACGGTGTTCGCCTGTGTGGGAGGCACCGGCTGGGCGGCCACGTCTGCGGTCGGCCGGACGTTGATCGCCACCGTGACGGCCAGGGTCGCGAAGCTGATCACCAGGAACATGACCGCGCTGCCCATGAGCAGCATCCGCGGCGCCGGTGGCGCGATGACCGTCGTGTAGTCGCCCTCGTCCTCCTGTTCGGGGACGAACTCGCCCAGCGGCTCCATCGGCATCTCGTCGGCCAAAAGCGCATCGTCGGCCTCCTGTGAGTACGCCAGATCCGGACCGACGGCTCCCTCGGCGGCCTGCGCGTTCGCAGGTGCCATCTGGGTGGCATCGCCTGCGGCTGCCGGGGCCATTTGGGTCGCGTCGCCTGCCGCCGGGGCCATCTGCGTGGCATCCGCAGCCGTAGGCGCCAGCTGCGTCGCGTCGAGCACGGGCGCCATCTGCGTCGCCGCCCCGGCCGGGGCGAAGCCCGACCCGTCGGCGGTCTGGGCCGCGCCGCGCGCAATGGCGTAACCCGCATCGGGCGCCACCTCGACGGGCGCGGTCGAACGTAGCTCTGCGGCAACGGAATCAAGATCCAAGCGCTGTCCCACCAACATGATCCGAGAAGGCGCCTCGGCGGCGGGCACGCGCTGCAACACCGCTGCGCACGCCACGGCCGCACCCGCGGCGCCGATCGGCACGGATGCCAGGGTGGAAGTCGACTGCTCGTCCTCGCCGACCACCGTCAGCGACACCGTGTCATCGTCGGCGAGCAGCAGCGCGGCATCCGCACCGACGGTACGGGCCAGTGCCGCTGCCGCTTCGGCTTCGTCCACGACCTCGACGTTCTGCACGCCGGCGGCTGCCACCCGCTGACGCAGCGTGTCAGCCGTCGACGGGTCGGGTAGGCACAACCGCGTCGCGGCGACCTGGTTGCCCGATTCGGTTACCTCGCGGTAGGTGCCGACGATGGTCTCGAACAGCTCCGACATCGCATCGTCGGACAGATCCAGTGCGTACTGGTCCAACAGTTGGCTGCCACTGGCGGGCGAACCGACCATCGCCAAGCGGGCCACCCGCCCGGTGACCGCCACCCCGAGGACTACGTCCACCGGTTACCACTCCTCATCTCACGCATGTTTCGGGCGTCGCGGCTCCTCGCCCCGTGCTGCGCTTTTGGACCCTTCAAAGCTACCGCACAGCCTCGGTGGATTCGGTCGGTCGAAAAGCGATCACGGCCGTCACCGCTTGTGCCTCAGAGCAAAAATGAGCACGCTGGTTGAATCGTCTTGCGACGTCACTCATAGAAGGGAATCGTTACGTGAGCGACCAGCGTTACGACGCTTCCGCCACCGTTTCGGTGGCGACCACGGCTGCACCCGCCGTGGCGCGGTCCGCACGTGTCGGATACGTCCCCACCCGGGCGAACAGGATGCGTGACGGTTTCGCCGTCGGGTTGCTGGTGCTGGCTCTGTTGCTCCCATGGAACCTCGAATTCGGCGTCGGCGTGCCCGACAGCGACGTGACGACGTTCGTCGTGCTGGCCGTCGTGACGCTGCTGGCCGTCGTGGCCGCGCTCACACCTCACCTCGGACCGTTGAGGCTCAACGCAGCGAACCCGGATGTCCGGCGAACCGGCCGGATTCGGCTAGGGTTGAGCCTCGCGTACCTGGTTGTGGTCATCGGATTCGTCGCCTTCCATCTGATGCAGACGGTCCACATTGGCGGGACCGGGGCCGTGCCTCCGGGGGTGGGCCCGGGCATGTTGCTCGGCATCGCGGGCGCACTGCTGGCGGCACAGCCGCCCATCACGTCGATCACCATCGAGGACAACAAGTTTCGCCGCTGGTATGCGGTGGCGCGGGTCATCGGTTTCGTCTCGATCGCGCTGGCGACGCTGTCGGTCGCGTTCAATCTGTACTGGCGGCTGCGATACCTCTTCGTCACCGACGTTGCGTTCGGTGATCACGATGTCGCGGTCATCGTCACGACGCTGCTCTACGGTGCGGAAGCGATGATCGCGTTGGTCATCGCATCACGCTGGCTGACCGAACGGACCGCCGCGGCCCGGCTGGCCACGACCGCCATCGGTGTATCGGGTGCGGTTGCGGCCACGGCGGTGTGGATCCTCGGGATCGGCCGGGACATCGACGCGTTTCACGGCATCGCCGAGAACACCTCGACTGCCGCGGTGGGCTATGAAGGCTATCTTGCGTGGGCGGCCGCTGCTGCGATCGTCGCACCCACGACGCTCTACGCCGTTCTGCTCATCAAGCCGCCGACCATCGGTGCCTATCGTGGGGCTGCGCAGAAGTGCTTGACGCTCATCGCGTTCTGGTCGTTCGCAGCGGCTGTGCTGCGCATCACCGATTATGTGATCGCGTTGTCTTTGGATCTTCCCCGTGCGCTGTACGACAGCGTTGCGATGACGGTGTTCAGCCTCGTCACCGGGTTCATCGCGCGGTGGGTGCACAGCCAGCTCGGCAAGGGGGTGGTGTCGGCGACCATCGCCGCGGCGTTCAGTGCCGTGCTATTTGTTTTCACGGTCGCGGATGTCGCGATCGGCGTCGCCCTGGCTCCCCGGTACGCCGAACCGGCACCCGCGGCGATCTATGGCAACAACCTGGCCCAGCAGATCACCAGCACCTTCGACGTCGCGGTGTGCGTGCTGAGCCTGACCGTGCTGGCCGCCATGTTGTTCACCGGCCCGCTGGCCGGCTACCTGGTCCGTCGCGACACGCGAGCCACGAAGCCTGCGGCACCGGCGCGGTCCGCCCCGGCGGCAGACGCGGCGCCACCGACCATCGTGCGGCAGCCCGGCGCCGCGGCCGTGCCGAGAATCGTTCGCTTGAAGGATGATTCGACGACAGTGCTGCCAGCCGCACCGACTACCGAGCTTCAGGTGCCGACGACGACCCTGCGAATTCAGCGGCGTCCCAGTTCCGGATGGCCGCCACCGTCGGATCGCTAGTACTGCGGCCGCGGCGCATCGCATTATGCGAGGTGTATTGTCCTGCAATCATTTTCATAGGACGTTCTTCAGAACGTCGATGGATCAACGCAATGCGATCAGTGGCAGCCACGCCCTGGAGCCGCCACGGGCGGTTATCCAGATAGCGGCGATTCCAGCGGCTCCGCCCAGTATCGTCATATCGTTCTCGCCAAGTTCGGCGATGTCCGCTCGCTGCGAGGCAATGAGCTGCATCAGTTCTGTCCGCAATTCCTCCAGCTCAGTCAAACCAGCTGTTCGAATGAAGGCATCAACAACTGCCAGAATTCCCGCTGCGCCATGGCATAGGCTCAGTGCAGCTCCGACATCGTCGTCATCGAAATACCTGACCTCGCGAAAACACCGCATATATGATGCGATTGCTTCGCACGCGAGATCCCGCAATGTGTTGTCACCCAGTACTCGCGCGGCGTCCCAAAGCGTCCAGGCGATGCCGGGGGTTCCATAGCACCACGCTTGCCGGCGGTAGAAACCGCGAGGAGGCTCGGCACCCTCGCGCCCCACGGGCGCCCATGTCACCAAACCGACATTGTCGACGAATACTTCACGCGCAAGCCATTCACAAGCATTCCAAAGTGCCTGCGAGTAACGCTCCCCGTCGGGAAGATACTCAACAGCATGACGCAGCGCAGCCACGACTCCGGTAACTCCGTGTCCAAGCCCGGTATTGATCCTGCCGACATTAAATGCGCTTCGTGGGTCGATATCATTGCCGGCTCGCAGCCTTTCCAGGCCAGGACTGTCGCACAACAGTGCCAGATGCGCAACGGCAGGCTGGATGAGCTCAGCGTCATCCACATTGGCGATCCCTGCGAGCACCAGCCCCGCGGGGCCCGTAAATAAGTCGTAGTCCCGCCACGCCACACCAGATGTCTGCCAAGCGTTAGTGCCAAAATAGCGTTTGGTGCGGTCTGCCAACGCTGAACGGAGAGGTATCAGCGATGGGTAGATCCCGATTGCAGCGCGCAAGCCGGCGTGAAAACCGCCCAACCCGCCGTATGCGCCAGCAGCATTGAAATCCGAAGGGATCTCGCCGATCCAGCGCGCAGTCGCATTGTGGGCTTCCGAGGCGACTGCGTCACTCTCTTGCAGCGCGACCGACGCCAATATCGCCGGCCCTGGGTCGTGACCGGACGCGTTGCGACCGTGGGCGCCCGCGTGAGCGTACGCACTGACCAAATCGAATGCCAATCCATCCATGTGCGTCATCAAAGTGGTCGTCGATGGCATGCGGATATCCCTTCGTCTGGCGTGCACGAATGGGGTCTTGGCAACGGAAAGATTACCGTGCAGACCCCATTCGCTCGCGAATTTACTGCTGCTACCGGTTTGCCTGTAGCCGCTGGACTAGTTCGGCACCTGATAGGGCGTGGGCCTCACCCGGCAGCAGAACATTCTCCAGTTTGTCACCTCGGCAGTTTGTGCAGCCTTTGCTTTCACAGTTGGTTTTGGTAGTTGCCTCGACGTCGCTGAATCGCGAACCGGCGATTCTCGACGCCAGCTCATCGATGCGAGCATGCAGTGCAGAAATCTCTGGAGTTGTCATTGTCGTTCCTTTTCTTTCCGATTTACGGTGTGGAATTTTTGTGGCGTCTCCGAGTGAAGGTCGGAGGGAATATCATGTTTCCCAGTCTTCTCCTTTCATAGCTTCTGATTTCTAGTCAGCTTGCCGCTGGGAAGAAATACGCGGAAATATCGGATGCGATGTTCTCAGCCAGGACGTGCACACCTATATTTATAGGGAATCGAAGCAGCATTTCAGAAGCAACAGCATCACCGGTCGGATGCTCCGCGCGATCGACGACCGGAAATTGGGTCGGCGCCGGCAGCATCTCCATGAGTTTTCCGTCCGGGCAGGTTCTGATGAATCTGTCGATCATTCGGACGGCTGACAAACTTTCAAGGTCACATGCCCTTTTCGTCCCGTGCACCGTATCCGACAAGACAATCCAGCGGGGCAGACCCTTTTCCTCGCGGAAGCCGATCAGGGCTTTGATCTTTGTTGACACGCTGGCGCCAGGGCTCCACAGAGGATGTCGCGGTACCCGCCACTGCGCCGGTGAGATGACCAACCCGCCCTCCACAGTGATTCTGGGAAGCTGCACGGACTGGGGAAGTTCATCAAGAAGATTGTCGAATCGATAGAAGGCCCACGGCATCAGTCTTGGTGACGCGGCGAATAACGCTTCGCCGAGAGTCGCCCAGGGTTCGGATAGTGCGCGTGTCGCGTGATAAATAGTCCAAATCGGGGCACCGTCAGCTTCGGCAATAAGACTACCGTCCGTGCGTCGTCGAATCGTAATCTCATCTAGCGAGATGTATCGGTCGGGTTTGTCGGCATCCGCAAAATACAGTGCACTATGCGGGTCGCCTGTCCAAGCACTCGTGTAACAGGGTCGGCGCACCGCGTTGGCGGCAGCGTCAGACAGTGGCGGTGCGAGGAATTCGACGAACGTCACGCCAGTCAGCTCTTCGACTTGTCGCAAAAATGACCGGTAAGCGTCCACATGCGGAATAGGTCCATGCAATCCCGTGAGTGAATCGACGAAGCGGGAGTCGACGGTCGCTGGAGGCCAGAACTGATCAAGAGCCGCTGTGAACTCTGCCTCGGGTGTTGGCACCCGTACCAGACAGTCAACGGGCCATCGCCACGACCACTGCTTAGCCCCAAGGTCATCCAACAATGACGAACTGATCGTGAACGCTGTGGAGCAGTCCGCTTGAGCTGCAATCAGATTCAGTAGAGGAGGCAAGTGTTCGGCTGGCTCCAACTGCGCTGCGGTGTGGTCGCTGTCATTGCCACTTGACAGTGGCCCGGGTGTCATCACATGCGACCGCAGAATTTCAGTTAGAGGCCACGGCCTGGATTTGCTGTAGCTGTCCCCTGTGGCCACCGGCCTGCGCTCAGTGAGCAATGATGCTGCTCGCAACGCGCACGATACTGCGCGCTCGAGGTCGGGGTTTCGATGCCGAGCCAGATCGACCTTTGACGGACGGTAGACATCCAGCCACCCCTCGGCCGGAGAGACAGGACCGGCGGCGACATTGCTGTCGATATCACCGAATTCCACTGGAGAACCGCTGATCCCCGCCGAAATGCATCGCTCTAATACCCCGATTGAGATCAAGTGGTGGAGTACCTCTCGCATCGCAAGCATGCTCGGGTTTTCTTCGTCGCCGAAGTACTCGGCTATCTCGCGATAAGTTTTGGGTCCCGAGGCCAGCGCCGCGAATATTGTGGACAGAAGGTGTGTTTGGTGAACAGATACCACAAGCGGGATGCCGCTTTCACCCGAAGCGTAGGCGAATACCAGATCATCTTCACTCCAACGAAGCGGATTGATGGCCACACGACAGTCCGACTGCGGATCCAGATCGTTCAGCGTGCAGGTTCTTGCCCTCAGACGGCGTCTATTCATGCGCCAATCCGCAGCGAACCAACCTTCAACCCTGGGGCAATAGGGCGAATCCACCCGGTCTTGACGTCGGTTTATCAACGAAACATGACTTAGCCACCCCAGTGGGGTCGGATCGGTGCATGCGCGGGTGAGACGGCCCCACAGGTAGTCGACATACCTATCGTGAACCTGCTCAGTTTCCGCGTGTAATGAGTGGACAAGCCCTGTCGATGAGCAGTGCGAATCCACAACCCGGCGGAATGTCGGAGATTTTCGTGCTATTTCAGCTGGAGTACGCGATAGTCGAACTTCTTCGACTCTGATCAAGCTGTCTAAATCTGTATCGATTTCCGCCACTTCACGGCCGAGTTCACAGTGTCGGCGGAAATCTTGGATGAGCATGGGATCAGGGCCAGCGGTAGATATCAAATGGGACAACCGAGTCGACTCGGGATCCGTCAACAGCTCGCCCTTGTGCAGTGTCCGACGCGCAGCGAGTGCAAATCTTCGATCGTCTCTCGACAGCGACTGTGCCGGAACGATCGTGTCACCGATCGTCTGGGCCAGGTGGAGGGATGATTTACAATAGCTGCGTTTCAAAAGCAAACTTTCCCGCGCTTTATCGAAAATTCCTGGATTAGCGCCGGATAACCAATATTTAACAGGCACACCTGCGGTGCGCAGGAGCGCTGAATCGCCGAAAGCATCACGATCTTTTGTCATTACCGGGATCGCATCTCAGCAAGGGACTCGGCGAATAGTGCTTGCTTCTCTGGAGTCATGCCGGCGCGGTTCCAGTGAAATATCACGTAATATGCGGCAGCCTGTCGCGGCCCAAGCTCCGTTGAGGTTGTCGCAAAGTACGCTTCTTTCCAGCGCCGTGCCCCAACTCGCAATGCTTCGCGATGACGCGTGATGAGTTCAGCAGACTCCGGATCAGCAGTATCAAGGAGGTTGGCGCGATCCCACCACTGGGCTGACAGCGCACCCGCCACCTCTGTGAAATCCGATAATGCCTTGACCTCACCTGAGATACAGCGGCCAGCCTCGGTGCGGAGACAATCCCACACTCCAGTCGCTTCCCAGCCATCAATCCCTAAGCCGTCGAACACGCCGTGAAGCAATTCCAGCGAAATCAGCCATACCGGTAGAGATCGAGATATTTCTTGGGGGATTTCCGCGTGATGTCGAAGCCAAAAGAGCGAATCTATCGTGAATAACCCGTGCACGTGGTCCATGGACGCAGATCCGCCAAATAAGTAGGTCTCCGGCTCGTACACACCCGACTGAATATTTACAATCAGACGATCACGCTTCATTCGCTGCATCACATCGTCGATACCAAGCCGCACAGTATTGATCGACGCATCGTCGGATGCTTCAAACCGGAGTCGAATTCCAGGCGGCTTATGCATGTAGAAGAAGTTCCGAGCTGCACCCGACAGGAGTAGGTTCTCCGCAAGACCAGACACGCTTGAATACACGCGGCGCAATGAGACCTGGTCGGCGGCAGGCCGGATTCCGATCTGCACCCACCGGCGAGACTTTCTGCTTAACGAGTACAGCCCGGCGTCGAACACCGCTGACTTGGCACGCACCAACTGATCGTGGTGGAACAGCTTTTGCAGCCTTCTCGCAGCTTCGTCGCTATCGGTGCAGTACGCGATAAACACCGATTTATCGACGGGAATACCGTCGATAAAGATCTCATTTTCGCTTACACAGAAGTTCTGCTTGCCCATCAGAATGCTGCTCCTCCCTCAAGCAGTACCTCGTCCCCGAAAACGAGGCTATCGCCGTGAGAGGAGCCCCCACACGAGTAGTGGACTACCTGTGTTTGAGCTGCCAATTACTGACGGGTGCACCGCACGCGAATAAGTACGTACCACCAAGTCGTAACTGGCTCTTCATAAATGGGATACCGTGCGCATCGATCTGCGGCTGCGGTACTAGGCGTCTGCGGAGAAGAATCGGCGCAACTGTGCGGCGATGACGACCGGGTTGCCGCCTTGGTCTTGGGGCCCACCGTGATTGAGGCCGGGAAGTTCGGTCCGAGTCACATGCGGGAGCACTTTTTGCAGGGCGTCGAGGGTGCCGGTGAACAGTGGCGGCGCGCCGCTGCCGCACAGCAGCAAGACCTCTGCGGTGACGTTCTTGTAGTCGTCGATGGTGCCTTCGCTGGCTATGACGACGTCCAACTCCTGTTTCCACGCCACGATCAGGTCGCGCAGTGCGGCATTGTCACCTTTGGCCAGCCGGGCATCGGCCCACAGCCAGCCCCGGCAGACGATGGGGCTGATCATGATTCGTTGCAGGAGGCGATACGGTGCTGAAACCGCTTGTGTCCGAGGGTCAGAGCGCGTCGCATCCGCGGCGAGGCTGGCCATTGCAGCCCCGATGTCGCCGCTGGTGACCAGCCGTTGCCCACGGCTGATTACTGCTTTGAATTCATCCAGACCCGGTTGGCCGACGAATATGACCGGCTCGAAGACAGCGACCTTGCGGATCGCCGGAATGGTCACGGCGCCGTGCAGCGCGAACAAGCCGCCGTCGGCGACACCGAAGACGTAGTGCGCGTTCGTAGCGGTGACGACCGCGGCGAGGTCTTCGTCTTCGCGCGCGATCTGGTAATTCGGCCCGTAGGGGCCGCTCATACCTCGGCCACGGCGGTCAGGGAGGTAGACGGTGAACTGGTTGGCCAATGTGGCGGCCAACTTCATGTAGTGCTGTGAGGCGAGTGCGCCACCATGCAGAATGATCAGTCCTGGGCCGCGGCCGAGCCGACGAAAGCCGATCGTTGTGCCGTCTTTTGACATCACCGTTCCCGTTGAATAGCTTGGTTTCGAGTTCAACATGGCTTAGGACTCCTTGGGTTTCGGCTCACGGCGTGACATCAGTAGTTGCGCGGCAACCCCGCCAGCATGGTGTCGACCTGCTCTCGGGTGAGTGTGGCCACGCTGCCGTCGGCAAGTCCGAGGATGCGGTCTATGGCCAGCCCGTGAAGTCTGAAACGTGTTGTTAGTAGGTCAATTTCGTGGCTTCTGGCGGAATCGTCGGCGGCATCGGCCACCCGCAGCAGGTTCGAGTTGGTGCGTGCGGCGAAGCCCTGGAGCATGTCGGCGACCCCTTCGGCGTCGAAGGTGTCGAAGGTGCCCTGTGTCACGCCATCGGATATCAGCTGTGTGAGCAGTGGTCGGGCCAGGTCCTCTCCGAGTGCGACGATGCGCGCATAGAGCTGAGCGTTTTCGGGTCTCAGCAGCGACACCGCCGCCGCCAGCTGTTCGGGCGTCCCCGTCGCAACCTTGACGTCAAATCCGGACTGCAGCAGGGTGTTCAACTTGTCCAGCGCATTGCCGTCGCACTGGGCGACAGTGGCTTCGATGGTGGTGAACTGGTCGCGGACGATGCGGTCGGCCAACGCGACGATGAGCGCTTCCTTTGACGGGAACCAATGGTAGAACGCGCCTTTGGAGACTCCCGCATCGGCGATCAGGTCATTGAGGCTGACATTGTCGTAGCCGCGCTGCAGGAACAACGCCAACGCCCGGTCCAGCAGCTCTGCTCGGCGGACATCGGGATGCTTGATCACCCGCGGCATGCCACGACCATACCGACCATCGGTCGGTATGGTCAACCACTGGTCTGTATGGCCGACCGTCGGTCGGAAATCTGACCTCGTCATCGGTCAACCGCCGCCGGAGCAGCGCCAGCAGGGATACGCGGTCCGGCCCGGGAACACTCTCCGGGTAGCCGGCGGTGATCCAAGCCACGACCCTCGCGAAGAAAGTATTCAGGGGTGCCGCCACCATCGATTATTTGTGGGTCGCCGTGCCGAACAGGTAGACGCCGGTGTGGTGGCCGATGAAGTTGTTGGCGATGAACAACACGCCGGTGACGACGACAACCAGAACCAACCCAAAGATCGTCCAGCTGAGGCCGACCAGCAGCCGACGCCGCCCGGCGCTGGACTGATCGTCCGGACCTGCCGCAGCGGCGGTGCTGAGCCGGACTCCGAGGGCGAACAGGGTCGGCACCGCAGCACCTATGGCCAGGCCGAAAAGCAGGATCTTGCCGACGGCCGCGAAATTGATCCACTCGTTCATCTGATGTCGCTTCCGTTCCTACTTGGCCTCGGCGGTGCCGGTGAGGCTGCCTTCCCAGGCGTCGTTGACGTTCGTGTGGTCGATCGGCGGCTTGCGCGACCTGATCCAGATGGGTACCGCCGAGCCGATCAACACCAGAAATCCGATCAGGGGTCCGGCAAACCCGCCGATACCGTGCACCAAGAAGTAGGTGAATGCGCCGACGAGGCCTGCAGCAGGCAGCGTGATGAGCCAGGCGATGGCCATCTTGCGGGCGACGCCCCAGCGCACCTCGGTACGCCGGCCGACGCCGCTACCGAGGATCGAGCCGGTGGCGACGTGGGTGGTCGACAGCGAGTACCCGAAATTACTGGAGAGCAGAATCGTGGCCGCCGACGCGCACTCGGCGGCCATGCCCTGCGGGGCCGCGGTGTCGACCAGTCCCTTGCCCAGGGTGCGGATGACCCGCCAGCCTCCCGAGAGGGTGCCGAGAGCGATGGCAACCGCACACGCGACGACCACCCAGAAGGGCGGCATTGTCGCGGACTCGTCGACGGCGCCGTAGGAGATGAGAGCCAGGAAGATGATGCCCATCGTCTTCTGCGCGTCATTGGTGCCGTGCGCCAGCGAGATCAGCGACGCCGACCCGATCTGGCCGTACCGGAATCCGGCAATGGTGCGCTCCTCGGGCAGACCGCGGATCAGTCGATAGACCAGCCAACTGGCGATGCCAGCCACGATGCCGGCGATCAGCGGCGACAACACCGCAGGCACGATCACCGTCGAGACCAGCCCGTGCCAGATCACGCCGTGTCCCCCGACGGCGGCGATCATGGCGCCGACGATGCCGCCGATGAGTGCATGCGACGAGCTCGACGGCATACCGAGCAGCCACGTGAGCAGGTTCCAGACGATCCCGCCGACCAGGCCGGCGAACACCAGCTCCAGGGTGACTAGATTGGCGTCGACCAGGCCTTTCGCGATGGTGGCTGCGACTGCGGTGGAAAGAAATGCACCGACGAGATTGAGTGCTGCCGACAGCCCGACCGCGGTCCGTGGTTTCAGTGCTCCGCTGGCGATCGACGTTGCCATGGCATTGCCGGTGTCATGAAATCCGTTGGTGAAATCGAATATCAGCGCAGTGACGACGACGATGCACAGCAGGAGGGACTGTAAACCCACGGTGAACGATTCTGAAACAGAGATGGTGCGGAAACCTAATTAGCAGGCAGAGGACTGCGTCACTGTCGGCGCTGGCGCTACGTGCGGGCGGTGATCCGGCAGGCGCTTCCGAGGATCAGGACGCACCCGATCACCTGCAATACAGATGGCACCTGCCCGAGGAACACGGCGGCCAGCAGGAGCGCGCCGATCGGTGTCAACAACAGCAGCGCAGAACTGACTTCGACCCGCAGCAGTAGATTGCTCAGCGCTACGAGCAGCCAGCCCAGTACCTGGCCGCAGATCGCTGTGAGCACGAGCCAGCCCGCCGGCCCCCCAGCCCGGTGCCAGGGGTGACGCCACCGGTCAGGGCACCACCGATCGGTGCAGCGCACGCTGCGGATCCGATGGTGGTGACGTACGACTGGACCGGCGGTTGGTCCGGCCCGCCGCGTCGCAGCAGGAACAGGAACGCCGAGTAACACAGCGCGGCCAACGCCGAATGGATGGATCCGGCCAAGGGTGCCGGTCCCCGTCACGCCGGATTCGAAGATGCCGCCGGTGAGCACTGTGCCCAGCGTGACGACTGGCAACAGCGCAATGAACCGAGTGCTCAGCGGCTCACGGTCGATCAGCCGGGCCAGTAGCGGCACCATCACCACCTGGGTGTTGACCAGCACGGCGGACAGCCCGACGCCGACCTCGTAGATCGCCTGGGTCCAGAACAATGCGTCCGCTGCGAACAGCACTCCCGCGGCCGCCGCCCATCTGTGCTGTCGCGCGGTCGGTTCGCCACGGTGGCGCCGTTCGGCAACCGCGAGCGGTATCAACACAGGCAGGGCGAACACGCATCGGAAGAACGAGGCAGTGCCGGGCGAGGTGGTCGACAATGCCACGAACAGGCCCGACGTAGACACCCCGAGCGCACCCACGGCCGCGGCCGCCACCGGTCGCTCGTTGATCGCATGCAGTCCTCGGCTGACGTTGAGCATCACTGATTGATGGTAGAAACGAGTTGGTGCTCTACGCGTAGCAATTTCCCGGCACGCCAACGAGCCTCGGGCCAGGTGAGCGGAATCCATTGGCGCACAACTTTATTGACTCGGGCCGGAAGTCGGTCGGTTATCTGGCGTATTTCAAAGGTTCGACTCCTTGCGCAGCGGTTTCGGCTGTTGTGTATCCGGTCGGCAACTCACACGCTCGCAGCACCCATGGACGGCGCACAACATCGAAAGGAGTAGCCATGGACATTCTCAAGACGATCAACCTGCGTTGGATGCGACAGTCCCGCGCAGCGAAGGCGGAGCAGTTGCTCAATGCCGCTGGCGGCTACACCTTTCCGGTCGACGGCTGGGTGCGGGTGCGCCGGTTCCTGACTCTGGGCACCGACGGCGGCGCGTACTACACCCGTAGCGGTGACCTCACGCGTGACAACGCAGAGGTGGTGCTGCGGGCCGCCGCAACCGATCCCGTCGGGCTGGTGACCCGCATCGTCGCGGTCTCCCGAAGCGGGGCGGGCGCCCAAGGCCAACCCGGCGCTGTTCGCGCTGGCGGGCACGGTCGGCGAGACGGTCGCCGCGCAGCTGGCCGATCCCGATCGGCTGGCGCGGGCGCGCGTGTACTCGGTGAATATCCTTGTGGCACAGCGTACCTACGCGTCGGGTCACGGGGACCGCGGGCAGAGCACCTGGAAGCCCGTCGGCCGCATCAGCGATGCGCTCGACGCCGCGTTCTACGCGGCCTACGGGGCGGTGCAGCCGGCGAACAAGCGGACGCTGCTCGCACTGGACATCTCGGGCTCGATGGTGATGCCGGTGTCGGGGCTGCCGGTGACGTACCGGGAGGCGTCGTCCGCGCTGGCGATGGTGACCGCGGCCACCGAGCCGCAGCACCGGATCATCGGGTTCACCGCGGGCAGCCGCGGATACCCGGACACTGCGGTCACCGAGCTGGATATCGGCCCGCGTCGTCGCCTCGACGACGTGTGCCGGTACACCGCCGGGTTGCCGATGGGTGCCACGGACTGCGCACTGCCGATGGTCTGGGCACTCAAGCATTGGGTGGAGGTGGACACGCTCCACATCTACACCGACAACGAAACCTGGTACGGGAACATCTATCCGCACCAGGCGCTCGAGCAGTACCGCCGATGGATGGCATTGATGCGCGCCTGGTGGTCGTCGCTATGACGGTCGCCCGCAACTCGATCGCCGATCCGAGCGACCCGCGTCAGCTCGACATCTCCGGGTTCGACTCGGCGGTACCGACGCTGCTCGCGGACTTCTCCCGCGCCGACGTGTAGCGGAATGTAGTCGGGGGTGGCGGCGGGCTCGACACAGTGGGAATTGCAACGCGAGAACGTCCACCGTGCACGAGCGCATGACAACGGCCACGGCCGACACGACGGGAACGTCCACGCGGTCGCACCGGCGCGGTCGCCACCCGATCGCGCCGATGCCGGAGGGTGTCCGAAGGCCGTGCAGTGCAGTCGGTTTCGATCAAGGGCGGCTCCACCGAGAGGAGTTGGCCGTCCAGTCCGCGATCAGTTCGCGATCGTAGTTCTCGGCGCGGATACGCAGGTCCGTGTAGATGAGCATCTGCAGCGTGCGGAAGACGGCGATCAGCACGGGGAAGCCGACGAACATGGCGAGTAGACCGAGAACGCCCGCGAACATGCTGACGAAGAACACCACGAACAACAGCGGGGCCGCGCACGCGGACCACAGCAGGTGGATTCCGATCAGCCTGCCGGCTGCGGGCTTGGCCAACTGCATCGACCGTTTGAGGGAGTCGGCCACGCCGCGACGCTCGACCACCAGCACGATCGGAGCCAGGCTGAAGAGAACGCCGATGGCGAAGGAGACACCGAACAGCAGCAACGACAGCAGCAGGATGCCCGGCCCGAACCCGACCGTCACGATGTAGACCGTGAAGAAGAGCAACTCGGGAATGAGGAAGATCGCGTAGAACGTCAACGTGAGACGGCACAGCACGAACATCTGCCGCCACGCCGCCACGAAGACCTCGCCCAGTCGCACCGGCGCTCCGCGCACCGCACGGTCGGTAGCCGTCACTGTTGTTCCGATGAGCATGGCGTCGGCGGGCAGTGCCAGCGCCCAGGCGATCGCCTGCATGACGACGACCATCGCGATCATCGACGCGACTAAGCCGCCCGCGCTGCCGCCGGAGAACAGGCTGTCGGACATAGACATCGTCGCACTCATGAACAGGTCGGAGACGAGCGTCATCGCCAGTCCGGCGACGAGGCCGCACGCCACCAGGATCACCAACGGGATTCCGACCAGCGTCGGCCAGTTGCGGGCCACGATCCTGAACGCACCGCCGAGCAGTTCGGGCATCGTCTGTGCGCGCAACGGGACGATCGGGGTCGGCTGCACGGACGGTTGGCCGTGGGAGCTGGCCCGAGAGGTCGGCGGCGCCGCGGCTCCCGGCGCCGAGAGCCGCACGCGTGCAAGCAGTTCCGCGACGTCATCGGGCCAGCCGACGCGATGCGAGTGGGTATACCAGGCGCTGACGCCGAACGCCACGGCCAGCAGGAGGAAGTCGATACCCGGAAGGCTCAGCAGCATGAGGACGGTTGCGATACCGGCGCACGCGGCCAGGACGTGGAAGGACTGCAGGTTGAACAGCACGGGTCGCGCGGGACCGCCGACCTGGTTGCCCGGCCAGCTTGGCGCCGGTGCAGGGGAGGACGTCGGCGCTGTGCCGTACGGGGCGGCGCTCGCGAGACCCCAGGCCGATCCCGCAGATGGCGGCACGATCGGGGGCGCGCTCACGGGCGGGGGCGGCTGGATGGACGCGAACGCGTTCGGGGCGGTGGCCGCAGGTCCCCACGTCGACGCGGACGACGGTGGCACGACCGGCTGTGTGCTCGATGCCGGCGCCTGGATGGGTGGGAGTGCCTGCTGGACGGGCGGTGTCGCGGGTCGCGGAATCGAGGCGGGTGGCCCCGGCGGCTGAGGAACGGCCCGTGGACCGGACTGACGGGTTTCCGATCCGGTGTAGGTGGTACCGGCGGCGAAACGGGAGCTCGGCGGGCGCAGACCGTGCGGGTCGGTCGGCGCCGGCGCCTGGCCGAAGTGCTGCGCGGTTTGCGCGCGGTAGTCCGCGTGCGGGTCGGCGGATACGCCGTCATCGGTACTCAATGGAGGGTCCCCCTGGTGTTTCGAGGCGAAGAACCGTGAGCTTGTCGATGACTGTCGTTGCGGCTCACGGGTTGAACGCGGTGCTGCCGTCGATCGGATGCGTGGTGCTGACGAGCTTGGCGTAGCAGTGGTCGCGGTCCAGGCCGTGGCCGGTGCACCAGCCCAGCGCGCCGCCCGCGTCGGGGAACGTGACACCGGCGATGGTGACCCAGAAGTCGGGAGCCGAGAACGTCGACCAGTCACCAGTCCACAGCAGGCGCACCTCGGGGTACTTGAGCCTCAGGTCGAGATGCTCGCGTAGCGTTTCGGCGTTCTGCCAGATGATTCCGTCGGCGACGAGGCCGGGCCGCTTCGAACTGAGCTGCGGCACCCAGCGGTCGGCGAGCTGTCCGACCACGAACGGGCGATCCGAGTTTGCGATGGCGCGCAGCGCGTCGTAGCTCGCCGACTCGTCGTCGCCGGAGGCGGGTCGGCCCGGTCCGGTGGCGGTCGAGGATCCCGACCCCGACCGCACGGCCGCCGCCGTGGTGCCGGCAACAGACCCGTCCTGTTCACAGTCGATCAGCAGTGTCGACGCGTCGAGGTCCACGGCGCCCCGGCTGCTGGCCCCGTCGCCGGGTGCCTCGCGGGTGGAAACCGGTAACCGCCAGAAGGTTCCGACCGGGAAGAGGAAGTCGTGCGTGACGTTCGGATCGTGGGCTGACCCGCCGGCGGCCGGCGCTATCGTGATCGGCTTCGCCGAGAGGTCGAAGACCGCAGACGCCACGTTCTGCCCGTTGGACGTGACGGCGATGCGGGTGCGCGACGCGGACAGCACGTCGCCGCCGGGGCAGTGCGCCACGATCTTGACGGTGATGACCAGCGCGCCGGAATCGGCGCGGATCGCCTGCGGTACGAACTCCGGCGGTCTGCCGCACTTCGTGACGAGCTTCGTGCCGTCGTCGCCGTCGGCCTGCGGGCCCCGTATGTCGGGCACGGGGACTTCGGGTCCGGTCGGCGGCAGAAGTGAGACACCCTGCGAGGTGACGACCAGTAGGCCGCGCTCGGTGGCGTAGAGTACCGGCCTGTCCCGGCCGACGCCGACCGTGCCGGACCACTGTCGCGAGCCGTCGGCGACGGACAGGGCCGTCACCCCGGCGTCGTCCTCGGGTATCAGCAGATTCGCGCCGTCGGTGACCGCGGTGTCGGCCGACGAGGCCGCGGACGAGCGCCACAGGGTTGCGCCCGACCGCATGTCGTACGCGGACAGCCCGTCATCGGCCGCGATCAGAACGTTGCCGACGACCGCCGGCCCGTAGCCGGGCTCGGCGACGTGCCAGAGTTTCTCGCCGGTGTTCGGGTCGAGCCCGTCGCCTTCGTTGGTGAGGAGGGGCGGGCGGCCGCCGCGGGCGACGCTGAGGCTAGGCCGCGATACGGCCGCGTCAACGGTGAACAGGGACCGGCCGTCGCCATCGTAGACGCCGGTGGTCCAGTCCGACATGTTGACGTTTCGCCGGCACTTGAGCGCGACGATCGCGGGCCCCTCGACGACGGATGCGTTGGTCACCTCGTCGCCGATCGCAGACGATCCGTCGTCGGTCTTGAGCACGAAATTGGCGCCGCCGCCCTGATACCCCCACACCAGCCCGTCGCGGAGGTGGATGTCCAGGCCGTCGCCGCCGCCGTAGCCGGAGCACGCGTTCTCCGCGACTGTGGTGGTCCAGTCCCCGGTCGGATCGTCACGGGTGCCGCGCGCGACGGTCAGGCCGTCGGGGTTCTTGTAGCCGGCCGTGTAGAGGTCGTCGCCGTCGGCGGCGAGCATGCCGACGTTGAAGGGCAGTGCGGCGGTGGAGACCACTCCGCCGGATTTCAGGTCGATGAACTGGATCCGGCTCTGATCGTTGCCGGACACGGTGCAGGGCAACGTGTCGCCGAGGGGCGTCCGCGAGCATCCGTCGTTGAGCCCGGCGGGCACCGACCACTCGACGCTGCCGTCGGCCAGATCAAGTGAGATCAGCAGCGCGCCGGTGCCGTTCGACTCCTTCGCGACCGCGTGGAAGAGGACGTGGTCGCCGATCACGATCGCGCCGGGTGAGCCGTAGTAGGCGACCCCGTAGACGGGTGTGGCGATCGCCGGCTCGTCGCCGGCCACCAGAGACGCCGCCCGCACGGTCCACGCGGGTTGCGGCTGCGTCGGATAGGTGCCGGGCAGCATCTTGTCGGGGCGCGCATGCTCTGGGTTGTCACCGGTCCACCACGCCACTGCGGCCACCGATGCCGCCACGACCACGGCGACTAGTGCGGCGGCACCGAGGACGATGGCGGTGCGACGGGACGGTGGTCGCGGTTTAGAGGGTGCGGCGGCATCAGTCTGCGGCTCGGGCTCCGCCGCGGCATGGGCGGGGGCTGCGATCGGCAACCACACCTGTTCGATGGACTCGCTCTCGTGCGCCCGCATCCGCTCGATCCGCGGTGGCCGGGCGGCGCCCTTCTCGACGCCCGGCTCGTGTCCGGCGGCTGCGGTGTCCTCGACCCAGAACCGCCATCCCGGCGGCGCGGCCGGCCACGCGGGGTCGGGCTGCCAATCGGGACCGGGGGTGAAATCGGGGTCCACCGGCCACGCGGGCGGCGGATTGAAGCGGGCCATCACGAGGGATTCGGGTGGTCGGCGACTTTGATGCCGAACTCGACGTCGTCGTCCTTCACGCCGCTCACCGTGACGACGACGTTGTAGACGGCGCCCTTCTCGGTGAGCGTGCAGGTCAGCGTGGCACCGACAGTGGCGTCGAGGTTCTGCGGGCACGCCACGATGTCGGGGGCCTTACCGACCTGCTCCTTGAGCTTGGTGCTGACATGCTGCGCGACCGCCGTCTTGTCCACGGTCCTCGGAGCGGTCTCGGTCGAACAGGCGGTGCATCCCACGGCCAGCCCCAGGGTGGTCACGGCGAGCATCGACGCGCCAAACCTCATGCAACCCCCTCTACGCCTCGCATGGTTCGCTGGAGGCACGTTACAGCTAACAGCTCCGAACGCGCGCGTGAACCTCCCCGTCCGGCGGACAAGGTCACCTGGGACCGACGTGGCCACGCAGCGAACGCTACCGGCGAACCGTTGGCGCAGATGTCGTCCGATTGACTGACACCGACGGCGTGTCAGTCAATCGGCAGGCGTGTTCGGACTGCCGGTCGGCGCGAGTTGAGTATTGTCCTGCTAGCGAAGGGACCTTGGGGTCATCGGGCACACGGTCGGGCCGACCGTGAGACGATGCCCGTCGGCAATCGACGAGTGCTCTGGAGGGATGTCCGTTGACTCAATCGTGGGCGGTGGAGCTCAATGACGAGAACCCGGACCCGCGCGTCGCCTGCGTCGTGTTGGCGGATGTTTCCGGGTCGATGATGGGGCAACCGATCGCGGCGCTTGAGCGCGGGTACGCGGCGTTTACCCAGTACCTGAATACCGAGACGCTGGCGAGTAAGCGGGTGGAGGTGGCGGTGGTGACGTTCGGGTCGGTGGCGACGGTGTTGGTGCCTATGCAGGAGGCGCGCATGCTGCAGCCGGCCCGGTTCACCGCGTCCGGCCGGACGAACATGGCCGCGGGTATACATCTGGCCTTGGACATACTGGAAGACCGCAAGGATGCGTATAAGGCTGCGGGCCTGCAGTATTACCGGCCGTGGATACTGCTGCTGACTGACGGTGAACCGAACCAGGAGGGTTTTGGTGAGGCGGTCGCGCGGCTGAACGGTGTCGAAATGGCCCGTGGGGTGACGGTCTTCGCGGTCGGCGCCGGTCCGCAGGTGAATTATCAGATGCTGGCCCGTCTGTCCGTGCAGCGCAGCCCCGCTCCACTCGACGGTCTCAAGTACGAGGAGCTGTTCGAGTGGCTGTCGGCGTCGCTGAGCAACGTCTCGAATTCGACGGAGTTCG
>NZ_KB908262.1 GCF_000382405.1 Mycobacterium sp. 141 | reverse complement strand
AGCGCATTTCCCCCACCTCTTCGAGCTGGGGGACGATCACGTTGAGTACCGCGATGACGGCGATCCAGCCGAGGATGATCGGCAGTGCCAGGCGCCGGATCCACTTGGCGATACCGCTGCGCTCGGCGGCGTGCTTGGGCGGTGGGTTCGCCGGGAACGCGTCGGTGGGCGCGTCGTGGGTGGGGGTGCTCATGCAGATTTCACCAAGCAGAAAGTCTGGGCGTTGACGCCGGTGGAGGTGTGTTGATCTTTGAGTTCGTCGTCGACGGTGATCCGGCAGCTGATCGTGTCACCGTTGCCTTGGGCCACGATGTTGGGAAACACCGACGGCGCGGTGCTCTGCAGGCGCAGTGTCCACGGCAGCGCCGCGCCGTCGACGCGCTGTGGTTGGGCGTCGAGGTCGAGGTAGTTGATGTCGGCGGTGGCGCCGGGTTCCCCGGTGATCTCGTAGACCACGACCTTGGGGTCGAACGGCTTGGTGTCATCGACTTTCGCGCTGGCGACCCCCGAACCATCACCGGCCCCGAAGAAGGTACGGACCCGCATCACGGTGAACGTCCCGATCGCCACCACCACCACGATGAGCACCGGAATCCAGAACCGTCTCAAGAGCTTCATGTCCGCTCAGCCTTTCGGGTGCGAGGCCAGCTATCCTTGCCGTACGACAAGTGAAACCTATACAGTCGGCTAACTTCAATCAAGTCGGTTGAGTTATTGGTGGTGTGACGCGAGACGCCCTTGGGTAGGCTCCTGGCGACGAAGGGACGAGTGTGGCGAAGGCCGTGGCGCCGCGCGGGTTCGCGCGTGAACGGGTGCTGGAAGCCGCGCTCGCTTTATTCGCAGAACACGGAGTCAACGGCACGTCCCTGCAGATGATCGCGGACCGGCTCGGCGTCAGCAAGGCTGCTGTCTACTACCAGTTCCACTCCAAGGACGAGATCGTCCTGGCCGTTGTGCAGCCGGTGTTCGACGATTTGTCCCGGTTGGTCAGGCTCGCCGAGACGATGTCGACACCCGACGCGCAACGTGAGGTCGCGGTCAACGGCATGGTCGAACTCGCGGTACGCCACCGCAGGGTGACCGCCGTGTTCCACGGTGACCCGGCCATCGATAATCTGGTCAACAGCCGGGCCGACCTGGGTGAGATCATCGAGCAGCTCACCGTGATGCTGCTCGGCGATGACCCCGACATCACCACCCGGATCGTCATCTCCCTGCTGGCATCCGGGATCTACGGCAGCGCAACCGATCCCAAGCTCAGCGACGTCGGCGACGCCGACCTGCAGCAGGTGCTCCTGGATTGCACGCAGCGGTTGCTGGCAACGCAACGCGGAGGCGACGATCGCCGGGAGCTTACTCCATCCCGGTGACCCGGTGACGAGCCGTCGGCGACGCCAGACGTCATCGCCGCAGATGCTCGGCGGTATCGAATGGGTGGGTCGATAACGGTCCCTGTGAGCGTTTCGCGCCCTATCCTGACCTCGGGCAACCCGGTTTGCGAGGGACGGTATGAGGCTGACGGGACGCAGCGATGAGCTCGGCGCCATCCGTCGAGTGCTGCACGGCAGCAAGCATTGCGGGGTGATGATCGTCGGCCCCGCAGGTGTGGGCAAGACCGCCCTGGCCCGTCAGGCGCTCAGCCAGGCCGCCACCACCGGTGACCGGACCAGCTGGTTCGTCGGCACCGAATCTGCCCGCTCGCTGCCTCTGGGTGCCTTCACCGGGGCCATCAGCCAGGACATGTGCGACCCGCTGCCCAGCGTCCGTAGGCTGATCGATTCCTTTGTCGCCCAACAACACCAACGGCGCAGCATCATCGGGTTCGACGACGCCCACCTGCTCGACGAGCTGTCCGCCCACGTGCTGCACCAGCTGGCCCAGACTCGCGGGGTGCGGTTGGTGGTCACCGCCCGGACCGGCGGCACCGCCCCCGATGCCGTCACCGCACTGTGGAAGGACGGCCTGCTGGCCCGGCTGGACCTGGAGCCGCTCTCGGCGGAGGCGACGCGCGCATTCATCGAGTCGACGCTCGACGGGGCGGTCGACAGCCGCAGCGCGCGACGGTTCTGGAAGCTTACCGGCGGCAACGCGCTGTATCTGCAGCAGGTGCTCAAAGATCAGATCGACGGCAAACGCCTGCGCCAAGTGGCCGGGGTGTGGATATGGGACGGCGACCTGGCTGTCTCGCAGAGCATCACCGACATGGTCGGCAGCCACCTGGACCGGTTGCCGTCCGGCCCGGCCATGGTCGTCGACCTGCTGTCGCAATGCGAGCCTCTCGACGTCAACGTGCTGTGCGATCTAGTCGGCCGCGGGGATCTGGAGGCCGCCGAGACGCGGCGGGTGGTCACCGTCGAACGCAACGGGTCGCGGTTGCAGGCCCGGCTGGCCCACCCGCTCTACGGTGAACTGCGCCGCTCCACTGCCGGTGAGATGTACCTGTCCGGGTTGCGGGGCCGGCTCGTCGAACGTCTGTCGTCGCAACCCGACGGGGATCTGCACGCCACGGTACGGCGCGCGCTGCTGATGCTCAGCTCGGACCTCAAGCCCGATCCGCAGCTTTACCTGGACGCCGCCCGGGCCGCGATGACGCTGCTGGATCCGCATTCCGCGGACCGGTTCGCCGCCGCGGCCGACGAGTGTGGCGCCTACGAGGCCGCGCCGATGCGTGCGATGTCGCTGCTGCTGCTCGGCCGAGGCGCCCAGGCGGAAACCGTACTGGCCCAGATCAGTTCGGATGGGCGGCCCGACGCGCATCATTGGGCGACGCTGCGCGCCGCCAACCTGACCTTCATGCTGGGCCGCCCCCGCGATGCCGCGGCCATCCTGGAACAGTTGGCCGCCGGCCCGGAGTCGGACAGTGAGCGGATGGCCCGCACGGCGATCCAAGCTGCCGTCGACGCAGTGCTCGGGCACTGCGAAGCCGCGCGAGACAAAGCCCGCGCGGCCATCGCATCGGGGCTGCTCACGGACTACCACGCGATGGTCGCGGCAGTGGCACTGACGATGGCGCTGGGTGCGCTGGGCGAGGTCGACGATCTCACCGCGGTGGCCACCGATGCGATCGACCGGGCGATCACATCCTTCGAGTCGTCGCCGGCGCGGTTCTGGTTCGGCGGGGTGTACGCACGGGCCTGCCGGCTGACTGGCCGCATCGACCAATGTGTGAGCAACGCCCGGCAATTGGCTGATTCGGCGCGGGATCTCCCCGGCCTCGCGCAGGCCAACCTGGCGTTCCTGCTCGGCCATGCCGAATTGGCCCGTGGCGCGATAGCCGAGGCGGTCGGGTTGCTGCACGAGGCGCTCGCTGGAGTCGAAACACACGGTGGTTCAACAGGATTGCGTCCGGCCAGCTGTTTCGGCCTGGCCGAGGCGCATGGCAAGTTGGGGCAGGCCGACCAGGCGGCCGAGGCGTTGGCGCAGGCCAAGCAGTGGGTACCCGACGACTACGTGTTCATGCAGACCAATCTCTCCCTGGCGACCGGCTGGGCCCTGGCCGCGGGCGGCTCGTTGACCGAGGCCGTCGGACTCGTCCGCACCGCCGCCGTCCAGGCCCGCGAACGTCGCCAGCCCACCCATGAACTCGCCTGCCTGCAGGCGGCGACACAGTGGGGTGACAGCTCGGGCGCCGCCCGGGCCACCGAACTGGCGGCCGAGTTGGCACTCCCGCTGGCCGATGCCGTTGCCCGCCATGCCGCGGCGCTGGCTGCCGGCAACGGGCCCGGCCTGCTGGACGCGTCGGCGCGGTACCAGGCGATCGGCGACCGCGTGACCGCCGCGGACGCCGCAGCCCAGGCCGCGGTTGCTTTCAGTGGTTCCGGACAAGGCAAACGCGGCCTCTACGCCGCCGCGGTGGCTCGCCAACTCGCGACCGACTGCGGCGGCATATGCACGCCGGCCCTGCGTCATCCGGCAGGCCAACCGCTGACCCAAAGGCAGCGGGAGATCATCGAATTCGTCGTCGCCGGGCTGTCGAACCGGGAGATCGCCGAGCGCCTCGTGATGTCGGTGCGCAGCGTGGAGGGCCATCTGTACCGCGCCTGCCAACGGGTAGGAGCGAGCTCACGTGAGGAACTCGCCGCGATCGTGCGGGGCGGCTTTCGCGGGTAGTCGCGGCGTGCCGTCCGCGCGCCAATCTCGCCCGCTCCGACCATTGCGAACGCGCGTAATCTGGTCAGTGATGGATGGGTGCGGCAGGGCGGAAAACCCTTGTCGCGTAACGGAAGGGGTAAAAGATGGCCACGGTCCATTCGTCAATCGATCAACACCCCGACATCCTGGCGCTACGGGCCCGTTATGACCGCGTCGCCGAGTCGATGGCTGCACAGGCGACCTTCGGCCTGACGTTGATGGCCGCGCTCTACGTCGCCTTGTCGCCGTGGATCATCGGGTACCAGGGCTTCACTCGGCTGTCGGCCAACGACTTGTTCGTCGGCGGCACCGTCGGGGTTCTGGCCCTGTGCTTCGGTTGCGCACTCGACCGCAGCCACGGCATGACTTGGACACTGCCGTTCTTCGGTGTGTGGCTGGTTATTTCACCGTGGATCTACGTCAGCGGGCCGACCGCAGGCATGATCTGGTCGCACGTGCTCAGCGGGGCGGTGGTTTTTGTGCTCGGCCTGTACGCGGCGTACCTCGGTATGCGCGTGCGTAGCTCAGATGCGCGGCACGCCTGAGCCGGACCAGTAGCCTGCCCTTGCACCGCGAGCGTGCGCGTCTGCCGGCCGGCACACCGTAAAACGTCGGCATTCCACGCACGCTCGGCAGTGCAAAGGGTTATGTGCAGACTGCGCCGACAGCGGCAGACTGCACCAGCTTGGTGTACTTGGCCAGCACGCCGGTCTTGTACCGCGGGGGCAGTGGCTCGAAACCAACTTTCCGGGCTTCGAATTCGGCGTCGTCGACCAACACGTCGAGCGTGCCGTTGGCCACGTCGAGGCGGATCCGGTCACCGTCGCGCACGAATGCGATCGGCCCGCCGTCCACGGCCTCGGGGGCGATGTGCCCGACGCACAAGCCCGTCGTCCCGCCCGAGAACCGGCCGTCGGTCATCAGCAGTACATCCTTGCCCAGCCCGGCGCCCTTGATCGCGCCCGTGATGGCCAGCATCTCGCGCATGCCCGGTCCGCCCTTGGGGCCCTCGTAGCGGATGACGACGACGTCGCCGTGGGTGATGGTGCCGTCCTCCAGCGCGTCCAGGGCAGCCCGCTCGCGCTCGAAAACCCTTGCGGTGCCCTCGAACACATCGGAGTCGAAGCCCGCTGACTTCACCACGGCACCCTCGGGGGCCAGCGAGCCGTGCAGGATGGTGATACCCCCGGTCGGGTGGATCGGGTTGTCAAGAGCGCGCAGCACCTTGCCGTCCGGATCCGGCGGGGCGATGTGCGCGAGGTTCTCGGCCATCGTCTGGCCGGTGATGGTCAGGCAATCGCCGTGCAGCAGGCCGGCATCCAGCAGCGCACGCATCACCACGGGCACCCCGCCGATCTCGTCGACGTCCTTCATGACGTGGCTGCCGAACGGTTTCACGTCGGCCAGGTGCGGAACCTTGTTGCCGATGCGGGTGAAATCGGCCAGGGTCAGATCAACCTCGGCCTCGCGGGCGATGGCCAGCAGGTGCAGCACCGCATTGGTGGACCCGCCGAAGGCCATGACCACCGCGATGGCGTTCTCGAAAGCTTCCTTGGTCAGGATGTCGCGGGCGGTGATTCCGCGCCGCAGCAGTTCGACGACGGCGTGGCCGGACTTGCGGGCGAACTCCTCGCGCCGCTTGTCCACGGCAACCGGTGAGGCGCTGCCGGGCAGCGACATCCCGAGGGCCTCTGCCGCCGACGCCATGGTGTTGGCGGTGTACATGCCGCCACACGCACCCTCACCCGGACAGATCGCGCGTTCGATGATGTCGACGTCCTCGCGCGACATCAACCCACGCGCGCACGCGCCGACCGCCTCGAAGGCGTCGATGATGGTGACTTCCTTCTCGGTGCCGTCGGTCAGCTTGGCGACGCCGGGCATGATCGAGCCGTTGTAGAAGAAGACACTCGCCAGGTCGAGCCGGGCCGCCGCCATGAGCATGCCGGGGATCGACTTGTCGCAGCCGGCCAGCAGCACGGTGCCGTCGAGGCGCTCGGCCTGCACCACGGTCTCGACGCTGTCGGCGATCACCTCGCGGCTCACGAGCGAGAAGTGCATGCCTTCGTGCCCCATCGAGATGCCGTCGGACACCGAGATCGTGCCGAACTCGAGCGGGTAACCCCCGGCCTCGTGCACGCCGTCCTTGACCGATTGCGCGAGCCGCTGCAGCGACATGTTGCAGGGCGTGATCTCGTTCCACGACGATCCGACGCCGATCTGCGGTTTGCCCCAGTCGTCGTCGCCCATTCCTACTGCGCGGAGCATTCCCCGGGCCGCGGCCTTCTCCAGGCCGTCGGTGACGTCGCGGCTGCGCGGCTTGATATCCGGCAATGAGCCGCTTGCGCGAAGACCAGAATTCGACAATGAGTCTGAGGGCATGCAAGCAGTATGCCCGCGCCGTTTCTCCCGGCCAAACCAGTATTCATACCCCGGAGGGGTACCGGTATGCTGGTCTGATGGATGTGACTGAGGGTTCTGGGGCAAGTGGCGGCACGCCGCCCCAAGCTCATGGTTACTCGGCCCAGAAGGAGAACTACGCCAAACGGCTGCGCCGGATCGAGGGACAGGTCCGCGGCATCGCGAAAATGATCGACGAGGACAAGTACTGCATCGACGTCCTCACCCAGATCAGCGCCGTCAACAGTGCACTGCAGTCGGTGGCGCTGGGGCTCCTCGACGAGCACCTCGGCCACTGTGTCACGCGGGCCGTCGCCGAGGGTGGGGACGAGGCCGAGGCCAAACTCGCCGAGGCGTCGGCCGCGATCGCGCGCCTGGTGCGGTCCTAGCTGCCGAGTTCGCGCTCGATGCGCTGCACCTTCGCGGTGAGCTGGCCGGTGTAGCCCGGACGAATGTCGGCCTTGAGCACCAGGCTGACGCGCGGGGACACCGCAGCCACAGCCTCGACGGCGCGCTTGACCACCGCCATGACCTCGTTCCATTCACCCTCGACGTTGGTGAACATCGCGTTGGTCTCGTTGGGCAGGCCTGATTCGCGGACCACCCGTACGGCTTCGGCCACGGCGGCGCCGACTCCGCCGGACTCATCACCACCCATGGGGCTGACGCTGAAGGCGACAATCATGTCGCGCCCCTAGTGCTTGCTGTACAGAGTCGGACGGACCACGAGGACCACGCGGTCGGCGGCATCCGGCGGCACCTCGGTCAGCGAGCCGCTGTAGCGGTCGTTGAGCTTGAGGTAGAACGCCGCCGTCGGATCCGGGACGATCTCCTCGACCACACCCCGGACCTCCAGGTAGCGGTACGGATTGTCGGGATCGTGGATCGACATCGCGACCTCGGGATGCGCCGTCACGTTGCGGTATTTCTGCCGTTTGGTGGTGTGGGTGAAGCGCAGCCGCGAGCCGTCCCAGTCGAACCACATCGGATTCACCTGAGGCGTGCCGTCCGGCCGGGTGGTGGCCAGATGACCGAACAACGGCCGATCGAGCAGGTCTTCGAACCCCTGCGGTACAGCAACCATTACGCATCCTTTCGGTTCGGTTGGCCGAAACTGCAACGCCAAGCCATTACCGTGGCATCCCATCATGACCGTCGAGTTGTCGTCGACACCCGCCCGCCCGTGGACTGCCCGCGTCGGCGTATCGCTCACGGTGCTGGCGGCCTCGGCGTTCATCTACGTCACCGCAGAGATCCTGCCGGTCGGCGCGCTGCCGGTGATCGCCGCGGATCTGCGGGTCAGCGAAGGTCTGGTCGGCAGCCTGATGGCCTGCTATGCATTGGTCGCCGCGGCCACCACGGTGGGGCTGGTGCGGTTGACCGCGAACTGGCCGCGGCGCCGCACGTTGCTTGCGACGCTGGTGTGTCTGACTGTGTCCCAAGCGGTTTCGGCTGTTGCGCCGAACTTCGCGGTGCTGGCCGGCGGCCGGGTGCTGTGCGCGCTGACACACGGCCTGATGTGGTCGGTCATCGCGCCGATCGGCGCGCGGCTGGTGCCGCCCAGCCATGCCGGCCGGGCCACCGCGGCGGTCTACGTCGGTACGGGTCTGGCCCTGGTCGCGGGCAATCCGCTGACCGCGGCGATGAGCGAACTGTGGGGCTGGCGGTCGGCCGTCGCCGTGCTGGCAGCCGCCGCGGCGTTGGTGACGCTCGCGGCGTTGGTGACGTTGCCGCCGATGCCGGTGGCCCGCGACGACGTGCGCGCCCGGCCGGTGCACCACCGCAACACCCGGCTGATGACGCTGTCGGCGCTGACGTTCATCGGGGTCACCGGGCACTTCATCGCCTACACGTTCATCGTGGTGATCATCCGGGACGTGGTCGGCGTGCACGGCCCGCAGCTGGCCTGGCTACTGGCCGGCTACGGCGTCGCCGGGCTCATCGCGATGGCCGCCATGGCCCGGCCCCTGGACCACTGGCCCAAGGCTTCGGTGGTCGCGTGCCTGGCCGCGTTGGCCGCCGCCCTGGTGGCATTGACGACGCTGGCGTTCGATGGCGGCGCCGACCTGACGACGGTGCTGGTCGGGGTGGCTGCCGTAGTGGTGTGGGGTGCCGCGTCGACGGCATTGCCGCCCATGCTCCAGGCGTCGGCGATGCGTACGTCGCCCGAGGATCCGGACGGGGCGTCCGGGCGCTACGTGGCCGCATTCCAGGTCGGCATCATGGCCGGTTCGCTGGCCGGAGGCATGATCTACGACAACGCCGGCCTGCCCGTCATGATCGCTGCCGCCGCCGCGCTGATCACCGTCGCGATGGTCGGAGTGCTGGCCACCCGAGGCCTCTTCAAGGTTTCCTGCGTGACCGGCGGGAAGTAACGCCTGACACGTGTGCGACGACTGACAATGCAGTTCAGCGCCGTGATGCGGCCGGAGTCGGGGCGTGACGGTCTCTGTAAGCAGTAGCTGGTCTCTGCGCTGTGCGACACTGGAACGAGTTCTGCTGTCTGGAGGTAACCTATGCCGAAATCGGCAAAACGTGGACTGATCACGGTTTTCATGGCCGCGGGATTGGTCGGCGGGCTTGTGTTGAGCCCGTCCGCACTGGCGGAGCCTGACTCGTCACCGGTGCCCGTCGACCCAGCTTTCCCGCCGCCACCCCCGGGCGTGCTGCCTGCGCCTGACGCGAATGCGGCGGCCGACCCGCTTGCGCCGGGCGCACAACCGGCGGCCGTTGCACCGGCGGCCACCCACTACGGAGCCCCCGCGGTCATCTCCGGCGATACCCCGGCCGGCCAGAACCCGACGCCGTACACCGGCGACCCGGTGTTCCTGCCGCCCACCTTCAACCCGGTCAACGGATCGATGGTGGGAGTGGCCAAGCCGATCTACATCCAGTTTCAGCGGCCCATCGCCGACCGCAAGATGGCCGAGGACGCGATCCACATCTCGTCGAACCCGCCGGTTCCCGGCCGGTTCTACTGGGTCAACGACACCCAGGTGCGCTGGCGTCCCCAGGACTTCTGGCCGGCCAACACCGTGGTGAACATCGACGCGGCGGGCACCAAGTCCAGCTTCCGCGTCGGTGACTACCTGGTGGCCACGGTCGACGACAAGGCCCATCAGATGCAGGTCATGCGCAACGGGAAGCTGGAGAAGACGTTCCCGGTATCGATGGGTAAGCCCGACGGCAAGCACGAGACCAAGAACGGCACCTACTACGTGCTGGAGAAGTTCCCCAGCATCGTCATGGACTCGTCCACCTACGGCGTGCCGAATACGTCGCCGGAGGGTTACAAGCTGACGGTGCAGGACGCGGTCCGCATCGACAACAGCGGTGCGTTCGTGCACAGCGCCCCGTGGTCGGTGGCTGACCAGGGCAAGCGCAACGTGAGCCACGGCTGCATCAACTTGAGCCCGGAGAACGCGCAGTGGTTCTACGACAACTTCGGCAGCGGCGATCCGGTCGTGGTCAAGAACTCCACGGGCCTGTACAACCAGCCCGACGGTGCGTCTGACTGGCAGATCTTCTAAGAACTTGAGCCGGCTGGTGACGCGTCACCAGCCAGCTCAAGGTCCACTCGAGGGTCGGACGTGATTCGGAAATCCTTGGGCCAGAAACGAAACCATGAGACTGGGTCGCACCGTGGCGTGGGAATCGACCGGGCAGGTCAGAAAGTTTGCGGGCGAACGGGCCTTTACCGACGAACCGGCTCACGCGCGATCGTGGCTACCCGCAAACACGCTGGCGTACAACAAGGTTGGCCGGTTGGGGTCCGGGATCAGATGAAGCCGAACCCGGGGAAGCCGTAGAATTCCTCTTCGCCGGGATAGACGCTGGGCGTTGCGTCGATTTGGGAATTACCCTCGGATGCGCAGTCGGTAGTCTGCCCACCAGCTATCGCACTGCCACCCATCACCTCACATTGCGGCAGCAGTGAGGGATCGGCACCAGCAACCGGCGCGCCCAACAGTGCAACCGCCGCGCCGACCACCGCGGCACTCCCGATGAAGATTTTGCGAACCTGGGGCATTTGCGTGGATTCCTTTCGTCTAGGTGCGAAGCATAGCCACAACAACCGTCTACCCGCGGGTTTACGGCGAACCCGTGAACTTCTATTGTCGCGCACGTTAAGGTTACGGCCAAACATAAGCCACACTGTTCGTGAGCTGGATACGATCGATTGAGGGAGTTCCATGAATCCTGTAACGCGTTGGCTACGCCGCACGACCGTGGTGGCAGTGAGCGGTGGCGCGCTGATCCTAGGCGCATCGGCAACCGCATCCGCCGAGCCGCCGCCGCCGAACTGCACGACCGCTGACGTGGTCGCGGTGATGTCAGGTGTCTCGACGGATATGGCCGCATACTTGTTCACTCACCCAGACGTCAACGCCTTCTTCACCGGACTTCAGGGTCAGTCCAAGTCAGCGGTGGCTGAGCAGACGAAGGACTATCTCAACAAGAATCCGCAGGTGCACGCCGAGCTCGACGCCATCCGTAGGCCTGCGGTGGACTTGCGCAATCGCTGCAACATCCCGGTCAAGGCCGACATCTCCAACGTGATTTGACATCGGCTCCGCTGCCCTGCGGCGACGCTCGTAATTCGGGATGCAACAAGGGTTTTGCGGAGTCACTCAAGAGACACAGAGTCGCACTATCTCGGTTGAAGAAGTGCGACTCTGTGTCTACTCGCGGGGAGTCAGTTCCAGATGTGTACGCGCTGCCCGGGATCGAGGTACAGCGCGTCGGTATCGGAGACCTCGAACGCGTCGTAGAACGAGTCGATGTTGCGGATGACGCCGTTGCAGCGGAACTCCGGCGGCGAATGCGGATCGACCGCCAACCGCCGGATCGCTTCGGCGTCACGGGATTTGGTGCGCCACACCTGAGCCCAGCCGAAATACACCCGTTGCACGCCGGTCAGCCCGTCGAGCACAGGTGCTTCCTCGCCCTTGAGTGACAGCTCATAGGCCAGCAGCGCGATGGACAGCCCGCCGAGATCTCCGATGTTCTCGCCGACGGTGAAGGCACCGTTCACATGGTGGCCGGCATCCAGCTCGCGTGGGGTGAACTTTTCGTACTGGTCGATCAAAGCCTTTGTCCGGAGCCCGAATTCGGTCCGGTCGGCGTCGGTCCACCAATCCACCAGATTGCCGTCGCCGTCGTACTTGGCGCCCTGGTCGTCGAAGCCGTGGCCGATCTCGTGGCCGATGACGGCGCCGATCCCGCCGTAGTTGGCGGCGTCGTCGGCGTCGGCATCGAAGAACGGCGGCTGCAGAATGGCTGCGGGGAACACGATTTCGTTCATGCCGGGGTTGTAGTAGGCGTTGACCGTCTGCGGCGTCATGAACCATTCGTCGCGGTCCACCGGCTGACCGAGCTTGGCGAGTTCCCGGTCGGAGTTCACCAGGTTGCCCCGTCGATAGTTGCCGTACAGATCGTCACGTCCGATCACCAGCGCCGAATAGTCGCGCCAGCGTGCGGGATAGCCGATCTTGGGCGTGAACTTATCGAGCTTGTCCAGCGCCTTGGCCCTGGTCTCCGGCGTCATCCAGGCCAGATTGGTGATGCTGACGCGGTAGGCCTCCCGCAGGTTGGCCACCAGCTCGTCCATCCGAGCCTTGGCCTCCGGCGGAAAGTGGCGCTGCACATAGAGTTTGCCCAGCGAGTCGCCCATCAGGTTCTCCACCACCGACACCGCGCGCTTCCACCGGTCGCGGATCTGCTCGGTGCCGCTCAACGTGCGACCGTAGAACGCGAAATCCTCGGCCACCAGGTCGTCGGTGAGCAACCCCGCGCGGCCGTGGATGACCCGCCAGCGCGCCCACGCCTTCCAGTCTTCGAGATTCTCGCCGGACCACAGGGCGGCGAACGCTGTCAGATAGTCGGGCTGGCGCACGACCAGCTCAGCCACGGTCTCCGGCGTCGTTCCCAGTGCGCGAACCCAGCCGGACCAGTCGAAGCCGGGTGAGTCGGCGGGCAACTCCGCGAACGTGCGCAGGTTGTAGGTCAGGTCGGCGTCGCGGCGCTTCACCACATCCCAGTGCGCGGCGGCCAGCTTGGACTCCAAGGCCACGATGCGGGCGGCGATTTGGGCGGTATCGCCGGCAGTGTCTCGATAGACCAGCCCGAACATCCGCGCGATGTGCGCCGGATAGGCCGCCAGGATCTCGGCGTGCTGCTCGTCGCGGTAGTACGACTCGTCGGGCAGCCCGATGCCCGACTGGCTGACGTGCAGCAGGTAGCGCGTCGAATCCTTGGAATCGGTGTCGATGTAAACGCCGGCGCCGCCACTCACACCGGTGCGCTGCAGCGCACCGAGCACCGCGGCCAACTCATCGGCGGTGGTAGCCGCATCGATGGTGGCGAGCTCGTCGAGCAGCGGGGCCAGCCCGCGCGCGGCGATGGTCCGCTCGTCCATGAAGCTCGCGTACAGATCACCGATACGCTGCTCGTCGGTGCCGCTCGCGGCAGCCTTTTCACTGGTCTGCGTGATCAGGTCGCGGATCTGTTCCTCGGCCCGGTCGTAGAGGGACCGGAACGCACCGTCGGTGGCCCGGTCTGCAGGGATCTCGTACTTGGCCAGCCAGCGACCGTTGACGTGGCCGAACAGATCATCCTGGGGGCGGGCCTGGGCGTCGACATGGCTCAGGTCTATACCGGACTTGATAGCTTCCACCGTCACCCCGACATTCTTCCAGACGCCTCGGCGGTGCTCTGGACCTTGCAGTGCACCGGTACCCTCACGCGCATGCCCGAAGCTCCTGCCGAGGACCGCACCGACGACAGTCGTGCGGACACCGCCGCGGGGGTTTTCACCGGTTACGGCGTCGCGTCGGCGGTACTGGCGGTGATCGCGGTGGCCGCCGTCGCCCTTGGCGCGCTGATCTGGACCGGACACCGCAGCGAGGCCGCCGAGCGGGCGTATCAGACGCGCGTGCTGCAAGCCGCGGCCGACTGGACCAACGTGCTGATCAACCTGAACAAGGACACCGTCGAATCGGGCGTGCAGAAGCTGCACGAGGGCACCGTGGGCCAGCTCAACACCGACTTCGACGCCACTGTCCAACCCTTCCGGGACCTGGTCAAGCGGCTGCAGTCCGACTCGACCGGACAGATCGACTCGGTGTCCATCGAATCGATCTACCACCCGCCGCCAGGGCCGAACGGCGCACCGCAGCAGCCACCCCAGCCTGAGCTGACCGGTCTGGTCTCGCGCATCGACCATGTCCTGGTGGTGGCCACGTCGGTGAGCCAGAACGCCGGCTCCGACAAACCACAGACCGTGCGCTGGACACTGCGGCTCGATGTCTCCGATGTCGACGGGAAGCTGATGATCTCGCGGCTGCAGCCGATCCGATGAGGAACCGGTTGAGGGTCGCGGCGTTCGACGTCGCCGCGCCGGCGGGGGCGATCCTGGCGCTGGTGTTCATCGGCTCGGCGCTGGCCTGGCCGCTGTGGTGGGTTTCGCTGTGCTCGGTACTGTGCCTGCTGATCGTGCAGGGCGTGATTGTCAACGTGGTGCTGGCCCGCCGCGACGGCGTCACCGTCGGCACCGACGACGACGGGCCCGGGCTACGGCTCGCCGTGGTCGGGGTGGCGACCGTGGCGTTGGTGGCCGCGGTGCTCGTCGGGTACCTGCGCTGGACAGCGCCCGACAACACCTTCAGCCGGGACCGCGACCAGGTGGTTCGGATCGCCAGCAGTGTCGCCGAAGCCACCGCGACCTTCGCGCCGCAGAGCCCGACCGCGTCGATCGACCGCGCCGCGGCCATGATGACGCCTGAGCGCGCCGAGGCGTTCAAGAAGGAATTCTCCGGTGTCACCAAGGACCTGACGAGCAAGAACGTCTCGGCGACCGCCAGCACGATCTCGGCGGGCGTCGAGGCGCTCGGCCCCTCGGCGGCCAGCGTCGCGGTGGTGCTGCGCGGGACTCAGAGCGTGCCCGGCAAGCCTGCCGACAACACCGTGCTGGCCCTGCGTGTCACGCTGACCAAGTCCGACAACCGCTGGGTGGTCGACGACGTCGTGCCGCTGCACTCGCGATAGGGGGACAGCGGCTTCTTACGTGGGTGGTCGTTATTGCGCCGAGCGCTGGGCGGCGAGCTTGGCGAACCGGTCCGACAACCGCTGCATGCGCAGCAGCAGCGAGGCGGGCGGGCTCACGCTGCCTTCCAGATAATGGGCGAAGTCCTCGTTGGACACCCCGGTGCGGGAAGCGAATTCCTGCGGGGCGAGACCGGACCGGCGCAGCAACCCCTGGATGCCGCGAGCCACCTCGGCCCGCTCGTTGGCCTCGAGATGCTCGCGGGTGCGCACCAGAACCTCGGACAGGGCCTTCGACACTCCGTACGGGTGCGCGGTCTCCAGGACTTCCTCGACCTGACGCGCGGTGCGGCCATAGGGGTCTCGCTTCACCGCGGCCACGATCCGCTGCCATACCGACATGTCGTCGGTCTCGAGTGCGGCGCGGATCGCGGCGGTGGGCCAGTACTCGACGGGCCGGTCGTCGAAGGGAGTGCGCTGGGACGGGGCAGGTCGAGGGGAGCGAGACCGCCCGTGCGGGGCGACGTTCTCGCGGTGTGGTTCGCGAGTGTCCCGCCCCTCCGGGGCCAACGTCACTTCGCCTCCTCCAGCATCGCTACTGCCACCGACAGGCAGCGCTGCCTGACTTTCGCCCATTCTTCCGCAGCTTCGGGTTCAGACATTCTGACATCGTGTTCGTCCGACGGCCGCGGATCGGCCAAGCGGCGTACCAATTGGGTCGCCACCCACCGACTTCTGGGTTGCTGACCACAGTAATACCGGTCCATACCCGACAACACCAGGGCAGCTGTGTGTGTCTCCATCGATTCGACCAGGTCAGCAAACTCGGAGTAGTCCTTGGTGCTGTTGCGGCACATGATCAGGTAGCACTTCAACCGCAGGGTTTCTGCGCCCGTCGGAATCTGCAGGCGGTCGCCGGTGGGCAGCTGGACATTGGTGGTCTCCATCGGGCCGCGCCGCGCGACGGGGGCGCGTTTGGTGTCGGCTTCGGTTTCCAGCGCGTCGACGGCGACCGACAACCGGCCGCGCCACATCGTCACGGGATGCACGGCGCACGGTTTCGTCAGGCCCGGACGTTGCTCGGCCAACCTGGTGGCCAACTGTCGGCAGCCGCTGAACGCCAACGGATCGGTAACGGTAATGGTTTGTGGGGCAAGGCTTTTCATCCGAGCTGCGGAACGGACCATCATGCGCAGATCCGCGCCGGTGGGGCCCGTCGCGGCGATGTTGTCGGGGATGATGACCAGATCGGTCACTTCGATCTTCGGCAGCGGCTTCTCGAAATCCACCTCGGGCAGGATGCGGTCGAGCCAACGCGGCAGCCACCAGTTCCACTCGTCGAACATCGCCATCAGCGCGGGCACCAGCACCAGCCGGACCACCGTCGCGTCCACCGCGATGGCCACCGCGCACGCCACCCCGAGCTGCGCGACGAGCGGCATGCCGGCAAAGGCGAAACCGATGAAGACCGCGATCATGATCAGCGCCGCGCTGGTGATGGTGCGCGCGCTGGTGCTCACACCGTAGGCGACGGCGTCGCGCGTGTTGTTGGTCTGCAAGAACCGCTCGCGGATGCGGGTCAGCAGGAAGATCTCGTAGTCCATCGACAGGCCGAAGGTCATGGCCAGCACCAGCGGGGGGATCGTGCTGTCCAGCGAGCTGAGTTTCTCGAAGCCCAGCCCTTCGAACCAGCCCCACTGGAAGACCACCACCAGGCTGCCGTAGGCCGCGGCCACCGACAGCACGGTCATCAGCACGCCTTTGAGGGCCAGGAACAGCGACCGGATCGACACCAGCAGCATCACGAACGCGATCAGTGCGACGAACACGAACACCCAGGGCTGCGTGGCCGACACTCGATCGTCGAAGTCCTTGATCAGGGCGGTGGGGCCGCCGACGTCGACGCGGACGCCGGGCCCGGCCACCGGGGGCAGCTTCTCTCGCATCCAGTCGATGGCCTTGCGGGCCGCCATGTCCTCGGGATCCACCGAAAGCACCGCTGAGAGCAGCGCGCTGTTGCCGTTGTCGGAGAATGCCGGCGGTTGGACCATGATCACACTGGGCGCCTGGCTCATCTGCTGGCGCACGGCGTCGATGACTGCGGATTCGGTGGACGCCGTGCCGTCAGGGAAGGTCACCAGCACCCGGATCGGGCCGAGCGCACCGGGACCCAGCGCGTCGGCTGCCGCATTGACCCCGCCACGGATCTCGTGCGTCGGCGGGAACTGGCGCTGCATGCTGTTGCCGAGCACCATCGAGAACGCCGGCGCGGCCAGTGTTAGCAGCAGTAACACGGCCGCCAGCGCCGACGCCCATGGTCGCAGCATCACCGCACCGGTCCACCGGGTCCAGAACTTGGACTGGCTGGCCTCGACCCGGCGTGACCAGTGCAGGTATGACGAGCGTTTGGCGGCCGCATGGCCGAACGTGGCGAGCACCGCCGGCGTCAGCGTCGTCGACGTCAGCACCGCCACCGCGACCGCGAGGATCGCACCGGTGGCCATCGACATCAGCACCGGCGTCTTGATCAGGTAGATGGCCGTCATCGAGGCGATCACGGTCAGGCCCGAGAGCACCACCGCCAGCCCGGACGTCGCCATCGCGGCGTCGACCGCCTCGGTGGGGTCGCGGCCGGCCCGCAGTTCCTCGCGGAATCGCATCAGGATGAACAGCGAATAGTCGATGGCCAGCGCGATACCGAACATCGACACCGTCGACGTCACGAACACGCTCATGGTCGCGACCATCGACAGCAGATAGACCAGGCCCATGGTCACCACGACCGTGCAGATGCCCAGCACCAGCGGCAGCGCCGCCGCGGCCAGCGACCCGAACACCGCCAGCAGGACGATCAGGACGATCGGCAGATTCCATTTCTCGGCCGCGGCGATGTCGTGTTTGGTGGCTTGGGTGGCGGCGGCGCCGAGCGCACCCTGCCCGATGACGTAGAACTTGACCTTGCCGTTGCTGCTCTCGCCGGGTTGGTCGCCGTGGATGCCGACCTTCTGCCGCAGCTGCTTGGCGACGTCGACCGCGCCGGTGTTGTTGAAGTCCAGTTGCAGGGTGAGCACATACGGGCGGTCCGGCTGCGGCGCGGGCTGCTGCGGGTTGGGCACTATCTTGACGCTGGGGACCTGCTTGGCGATCTGTTCCAGCCGCACCACCGCGGCGTTCATGTCGTCGAACGACGCGTCGGCGCGCGGCGCGGCGACCAGGGCCAACGGGGAGGCGCCCTGATCGGGGAAATGAGCTTCGAGCTGGCGCTGCACGTACAGCGACTGCGAACCCTCGACTTCGAATCCGCCGCCGGTCAAATTGGACGACTGGTTCATCGCGAGGTAGATGGAGGGCACCAGCAGCAACAACCACGCGGCGAACACCGCCCAGCGGAATCTGCGCAGATTGCTGCTCAAGCGCATCATGAACTGCTGGATGCGACGTCCCCTCTTTCTCCCCCGGCGTTGCGTACGGAAGCGTACCTCGGACTGCGGTAGGCTCACCCGCTCGTCGGTCGGCACTGAGATCGCACTGTGATGTGGGCTGCATTACCGTCCATCCGGCTAACGCAATTCGCTGACCCGGCGACATAGGCGGCAAGATGCCCCCGGCTGTGCTCTCGTCGGGGGCTCCGCATGCCGCCAATCGTGAGGAGCTTGTCATGAAGCCGATTTCTGCCGGACTGCGCCGTGGCCTTGCCGGTGCATTTGCGATATCCGCAGCGGGGGGCGTGGTAGCGACGTTGTTCCTGGGACCGACCGCGACCGCCGGGACTGATCCGTGTGCGGCCAGCGAGGTCGCCCGCACGGTCGGCGCCGTCGCCGCCAACACCGGCAACTACCTCGACGCCCACCCGCAGACCAACCAGGCGCTGACCACCATCAGCCAGCAGCAGGCCGGCCCGCAGACAATGGGCACACTCAAGGCCTATTTCGACGCCAACCCTGCGGTGGCCAAGGACCTGCAGCAACTGCAGTCGCCTCTGATCAACCTCGGTACCCGGTGCCGGCTGCCGGTCAGCCTGCCGCAGTTGATGGGCCTGCTGCAGGGCGCGCAGCAGAGCGCACCCGGCGGTTTGCCTGCCGCGCAGATGTCGCCTGTGAGCGCCGGCAGCGGGCCGCTACCCGGTCCCGCCATCACCCGTTAGCCCTCAGGGCGCCGGTCGTGCATTCGACCTCTTTGTACGCTGCCGACAATTTCATTCGGCCCAAGACCGGAAACTCTCACGGGATTCTGCTTAGCTTGCAATGCCAGACCCACCCGGGGTTACGGCCTGCCCTATCCGATAAAGGAGCTTGACCATGTTGCTCTCGGCCCTCAACGCGCGGCGCGTCGTAGCCGGCGTGGCCGGCGCCGGCGCTGTTGCCGGTGCGATGCTGTTCGGCGCGGTTCCGTCGGCGATGGCCGACGAACCGCCCAACTGCACTGCGGCTGACCTCGCCGGCGTGTCCGCGGGCGTGTCCGCCTCGACGTCCGCCTACCTCTTCACCCACCCGGACGTGAACGCGTTCTTCACCGGACTCAAGGGCCTGCCCCGGGATCAGGTGCACCCCAAGGTGCACGACTATCTGGAGCAGAACCCGCAGACCAAGGCCGAACTGATGGGGATCCGTCAGCCTCTGGTCGACCTGAAGAATCGCTGCGGCGCCACCCCGCCTCCAGCCCCGTAACCGCGTGCGGGTGGGATCAACCCCCGCGAGCGGCGAAGGACCGGTTGTGCCCGAAGGTGCGAGTTACACGGTCCTGATGGTCGACGACGACCCGGACGTTCGTACCTCGGTGGCCCGCGGTCTGCGGCACTCCGGGTTTGACGTTCGGGTCGCGGCGAGCGGCAAGGAAGCACTGCGACTGCTGTCCAGCGATTCACACGACGCGCTGGTACTCGATGTCCAGATGCCCGAGCTCGACGGTGTGGCGGTGGTGACTGCGCTGCGGGCGCTGGGCAACGACATCCCGATCTGTGTGCTGTCCGCGCGGGATACTGTCAACGACCGCATCGCCGGTCTGGAGGCCGGGGCCGACGACTACCTGACCAAACCGTTCGACCTGGGCGAGCTGGTGGCCCGGTTGAACGCGCTGCTGCGCCGGTCCGGCCACACCGACCGGCAGTCGGCCAGCATGACCGTCGGCCCGCTGACCATCGACACCGCGCGGCGGCTGGTGTTCGTCGGCGGCGAGCGGGTGGAGCTGACCAAACGGGAATTCGACCTGCTGGCGGTGCTCGCCGAGAACGCCGGTGTGGTGTTGTCCCGGCAGCGGCTGCTGGAGCTGGTATGGGGTTACGACTTCGACGTCGACACCAACGTGGCCGACGTGTTCATCTCCTATCTGCGCCGCAAGCTGGAACGTGACAATCTGCCCCGGGTGATCCACACCGTGCGTGGGATCGGGTACGTGCTACGGGACGAGTCGTGAGGGTCCGGGGGCTAGGTGCGGCTGTCTAGCCTGGTCCGGTCGACCTCGCTGCGCACACGGGTGGCGATCGCCGCCGCCGTGGCGGCGTCTGCGGTGGTGGCCGTGTTCACCATCCTGACCTCGGTGGTGCTGGTCAACAATGACGCTGCGCAGCTCGACCGGCGGCTGGATTCGATCATCGACGCCAGCTTCAACCCCGATCAGTTCCAGGATCCGCGCCGCGGCGTGCTGACCACCGGCCGCGCCAAGGCCACTGGCGAGTTGGTGTTCCAGCGTGGGCCGCAGCTGCCCCCGCTGCCGCCCGGGACGGCGACCGTCGAGGTCAACGGCGCCGAGTACCGGGTCCGCACCATCGTGCTGGATCAGGACGGCGGTCTGCTGATGTCGATCGGCATCCGGGCGGACAGCATCCTGCTCAGCGCCAAGCGGATACCGCTCTACATCGTGGTCGGCGTGGTGACGGTGCTGATCGCCGGCGGATTGGGCTGGCTGCTGGCCGGCCCGGCCATCCGGCCGCTGCGCAAACTGACCGAACACACCAGCAAGCTCGGACGCGACACCGCGACCATGCCCGAGGTGCGGGGAGTACGTGAGGCCGAGGATCTGTCCGAGGCGATGACAGGCATGCTGACCCGGCTGGCCGCCGCGCAGCAAGCCACGACCAATTCGCTGCAGGCCGCCCAGGACTTCGCCGCCAACGCTGCACACGAGCTGCGTACCCCGCTCACCGCGATGCGGGCTGACCTGGACACCCTGCGGATCCACGATCTGCCCGAGGACGAGCGTGACGAGGTGGTGGCCGACCTGTCGCGCGCCCAGCGCCGGGTGGAGGCGATCATCACCGCTCTCGGCCAGCTCGCGTCCGGCCAGCTCGCCCGCCATGAGGACCGTGAGTTGATCGACGTCACCGAGATGCTCTACCGGGTGGCCCGGGAGAACATGCGCGGCGGATCGGTCGAGGTCGAGGTCCACGCGGCGGCCGATGTCGGATCGGTGCTCGGCTGGCCGGCCGGACTGCGGCTCGCCGTGGACAACCTGGTACGCAACGCCGTCACCCATGGCGAAGCCAGCCGGATCGTGCTGACCGCGCAGCGGCATGAGCCGGTGCTGACGATCATCGTCGATGACAACGGCCGCGGCCTGCCCACCGAGGAACACGAGACGGTGCTGGGCCGGTTCCGCAGGGGCAGCACCGCGGGTGCGGGCGGATCCGGGCTCGGGCTGGCGTTGGTGGTGCAACAGGCCGAGTTGCACGGTGGGTCGATCCGCCTGTCCGACAGCCCTTTGGGCGGGCTACGAGCCACCCTGACGGTGTCGGGGGCAAGCGCTGCGACAGGAAATGTCGCCGACTTCGCCTGACCCCGTGGGATATTGCGATCAGCTGGACTGAACGCGGTTGCGGCGCAAGCCGGCCAGCGCGGCGCGCCAGCCCAGCAGGAACACCGCAGTCACCAGGGAAGCGACCACGATGAAACTGCCGGCTACTCCGGCCGAAGTCAGCTTGCGCAACAGCATGCCGACCACCACGGTCGCTATCCAGACCGCAATTCCGGTGGGCGCCAACGATGTCGGACGCTGCCAGCCGCGCGACACCAGCCAGCCCGTCAGTGTTCCGACCAGGAACGGCCACGCCGTCTCGGCGACCCCGGTCACCGTGATGCCTTCGGCATGGCTGCGCCGGCCGATGGTGCAGAACACCACGACGGCGATCAGGTCGGTCAGCAGAGCTGCGGAGCCGCGCCGGCGGCGACATTCTGCCGGAGCGCTAGCCCGTCGCATACGTCATCACATCCAATACCAGTGGGCTGACCTCGGTTTGGTCGCGGGCAGCGAAGCCGGGCTGCAACGCGGCGGGCTTGCCGTCGAGCAGCGGTTGGAGCGCATCCTGCGATGCCAGCCGAGAGTCCAGCCGGAACGATTTGAACACGAATGGTAACCCGTTGGACGCCAGTGGATCGGGCCCGTCCATCACATGGAAGTGCAGATGCGGCGCGTCGGAGTTACCCGAATTGCCCAGTGCGGCGATGACTTGCCCGGTCTTGAGCTGATCGCCCGGCTTGACCTTCAAGCTGTCCGGCTTGAGATGGGCGTAGAAGGCGTAATTGCCGTCGCCGATGTCCTGCACGATGTGGTTGCCGCCGTACTGCTGCAGCGTCAACCCCGTCGGTGTCACCCCCGGAACCTGTTCGGGCTGTCCGTCGAGCACCGCGACCACCTTGCCGTCGGCCACGGCGTGGACGTCGGCGCCGAAGTAGGGGTAACTGTCTACCTTCGCCTTGTCCCCGGTGAAGAGTCGATGCTGCGCGTCGAGCTGGACGTAGTCGATGGCGAATCGCTCAGCGGCCCAAAGCTTTCCGTTGATGGGGTTGAGAGCCATCCGGTGGGCGGTCATACCGCAGCAGCTGTCACCATCGACCCAGCCCTCACCGGTCAGCGGCGGTGCGACGGATGCCGGTTTGCGGGTTTGCACCGAGACGGGCGCTATCGTCTCGGTGAGCTTCGGAGGTATCAGCGGCGGCATCGGTTTGGACACTTCGACATCGATGGTGTGCGTGAGCTCGGTCGGCACTTGCGCCGAATCGTTGGCGATCACATCGAGCCAGACATAGGCGCTTTGACCGGGCCCCAGCACGTTGATTCCGACGGCAGGGTAGGCGACCAGCCTGGTCCAGTACTTGAGGTTGTCGCCGGACAGCGTGAGCAGCTTACGGTCGCCGGCCGACGCGGTGAGCGAGGTCAACGTGACGTCAGCGGGCATCGTGTTGGTGAGCATGAGCTCGTAGGCCAGGTGGGTACGGCCGTCGGTCGTCGGCACGGGGACGGGGTCGGCGATCACCGAACCGATCACCGGGGTGGCGGCAGCAGGTGGTGTGGTGGCGGTGGTTGTGTCGGTCTGCGGGGACTGGGACGACGAGCATGCGGTCAGCGCGCCGGCGAGCGCAGGGACCAGTGCGAGGGCCACGGCCGAATACCGCATGAGTGCTCCTAGCGTTCGAGTTCCGGGTCGGCGGGTGCCGGCTCGGCCGATTTCGTGTCGCGGCTTGCGGGGGCCGGCGCCGTGGCGTCGGGGTCGATGTCGTTGTCGGTGCGGAACATGACGAAGAACACCACCCAGCCGATCGCGGAGATGAAGATCCAGCTCACCAGGCGGTAGATCAGCATCGCGGAGATCGCCGAGGCCAGCGTCATCCCGCTGGACACCAGGCCGGGCACCAGCACGGCCTCGACGACCAGCAGCCCGCCCGGCATCAGCGGGATCGACCCCACGGCGCGGGCAGCCGCGTAGGCGACGACCACGCCGACCAGTGACGGGCGCCCACCGGCCGCGTAGGCGGCGAACGCCAGGCACGCCACGTCGGCGACCCAGTTGAACAGCGACCAACTGAAGGCAACGCTCAGGTCGCGTCGGCCCAGACTGACTGATTCCAGCTGGCGCAGGAGCTCACGCCATTTCCCGATGCCGGTTCCCTCGGGTTTGCCGCGCAGGGAGTTCACCCAGGTCAGAACCCTGACTCCGATCCCCTCGATCAGTTCAGGCCGGGACGCCACCGCTTGGGCCAGCAGGACGATCGCCAGGAAGCCACCGAGCGAAAAGATCAGTGACAGTGGGTTCTTGCTCGCGCCGAGCATGAATGCGCCGCCGAGACCGAGCAGGGCCAGGCCGACCACCTGCAGCACGCCCGACATCACTAGCTGCCACGACGCGACCAGCGGCGAGGCGCCCCAGATGCGTTGCTGACGGTAGACGAAGGTGGCCGAGAGCACCGGGCCGCCGGGCATTGTGGTGGACAGTGCATTGCCGGCGTAGAACGCCGTCTCCGAGCGCCACTGCTGCACCGGGACCCCGGCCGAGCGCAGCAGCGTGCGCTGAATCTGGGCGAAGCTGTGCATCGACGCCATCGCGGCCAGCACTGCGGCGAGCACCCACCACGCGTTCGCCGTCAGCAGGCTCTTCCACGCTTTGGCGAGCTGATCCCACACCAGCGTCAATTCGACGGCCAGCACGGCGACCGCGACGGCCAGGACCAGCCACCGCAGCCACCGGTACTTGCCCCGCGTGGATCGCGGCCGGCTCCGGGCAGTGAGCGCCGGCGCGTCGTATGACACGTACTACAGGGTAACCGCGCAGGTCGCGCCATCATGAACACTGGTCCTGGCGTGGCGCAGCTACGCTACCGGCATGCCATCGGATTCGGTTGCTGACGATGCCGTGACACCATTGGTCCGCAAGGCTGCGGCCTGGTGTTGGCGATTGCTGATCATCCTCGCTGCCGTCGTCGCGGTGCTGTGGCTGGTCAAACGACTCGAAGTGCTCGTCGTCCCGGTGGCCCTGGCCTCCATGGTGACCGCGTTGCTGCTGCCCGCCGTGGACTTCATGGACACCCGCGGCGTGCCGCGGGGTATCGCGGTGGCCCTGGTATTGCTGACGGGTATCGCCGTGGTCGGCGGTATTCTCACCTTCGTCGTCAGCCAGTTTGTCGAGGGCGCGCCCGCCCTGGTCGAGCAGATGACCCGCAGCATCGACGGCCTGCGGCACTGGCTGATCAACGGGCCGCCCCATCTGAGCAAGGAACAGATCGATCAGGCCGGGAACACCGCGATCAACGCCCTGCGCGACAACCAGGAGAAACTCACCACGGGCGCGCTGTCGACCGCGGGGACGCTAACTGAGCTGCTCACCGGCGCCCTGCTGACGCTGTTCACGCTGATCTTCCTGCTGCACGGCGGACGCAACATCTTTGGGTTCGTCACCAAGGTGTTTCCCGTCAACGTGCGTGAGCGCGTGCGCGACGCCGGTCGCGCAGGCTTTCACTCACTGATCGGTTATGTCCGCGCGACGTTCCTGGTCGCTCTGGTCGACGCTGTCGGTATCGGCACGGGTCTGGCGATCATGGGGATCCCGCTGGCCCTGCCGCTGGCCTCACTGGTGTTCATGGGCGCGTTCATCCCGCTGGTCGGTGCTGTGATCGCCGGCTTCCTGGCGGTGGTGGTGGCACTGTTGGCCAAGGGCTTCATCTATGCCCTGATCACCCTCGGGTTGATCATCGCGGTTCAGCAGCTCGAAGGCCATGTGCTGCAGCCGCTCGTGATGGGCCGGGCGGTGTCGATCCACCCCCTGGCCGTGGTGCTCGCCATCGCCGGCGGTGCTGTGCTGGCCGGGATCGTGGGCGCGTTGCTCGCAGTGCCTGCCGTCGCGGTACTCAACAGCGCGATCCGGGTGCTGGTCGCACCCGACCCGGCGGCCGAGGAGGCCCGCCTCGAGTCCGAGGATGGCGTGCGGATCGAAGCCACGCCCGACACGCCTCCAGCCGAAGACTGAAGAGCTAAAGCCGGCCCTCGCGCCGTAGCAGATCCTGCGCGCTCATCCCGCCGCCGCGCCGCTTCGGCTCGTCGTCCCCGGTGTTGAGTTTCTCGGTGGACGGTTCCTGATCATGCTGACGCAGCGACGGCATCGCTGTCGTGGCATCCGAGCTGCCCCTGTCAGCAGTGGGCTTTTGCGCACTGAACGCCGTCGTCGGTGCCGCGTCGTCGTTATGCGACTGCGGCATCGCACGGGTGGAGTCCGCGGACGGCCGCACCGGCGGGGGAGGAGAGGCCGGCTTGGCCGACGGCCCACCGCGCAGCGTGCCCAGCCAGGACTCGATCTCCCGTTCCTCGCGCTGCGGCGCAGCAGCCGGTGGCAGCGGGGTGGGTTGGGTGGGAGGTAGCGGCGTGGGTTGGGTGGGAGGCAGAGGTGCGCGTTGGGTCGGGGCGTTGCCATGACCGGTCGCGGTGTTGACCGCACTGGTGACCGCGTTACGCACAGCGTTACGGGCCATCGCCAGCCGGGTCGTCGGCGGCTCTTCGGCCTGCTGCTGCATGACGGGAACGCCCGGGGGGTAAGCCGATGGCACTTGCCGCGTCGGCTCCGAGGGAGCCATTCGGGTGGTGCCCGCCGCCGATGGGGCGTTGGTGCGGGGCGGTATCGGACGCGGCTCGGCGCTCGGATGAGTCGGATCGTGCGGACGGGTGGACGTCGCCGGCGGGGCACCTGCACCCACGAGGGCGCGTTCGTCGTCCGCGGGCTCGCGCACCGTGGGACGCTTGCGCTCGTCGGGCAGTTCGGTCTCGCCGAGGCCGATGCGCTGCTGGAGTCGCTTCATCCACAGCGGCGCCCACCAGCAGTCGTCGCCGAGCATCTTCATGACCGCAGGCACCAGGAACATCCGGATTACCGTGGCGTCCAGGAGTAGCGCGATCAACAGGCCGAAGGCCAGGTACTTCATCACCACCAGGTCGGAGAAGGCGAATGCCGCGACCACCACGGCAAGCACCAGGGCCGCACCGGTGATCAGTCGACCGGTTGTCGCGGTACCGATGCGGATGGCTTCGGCGGTCGACATGCCGCGTTCGCGGGCTTCGACCATGCGGGACACCAGGAATACCTCGTAATCCGTCGACAGACCCCAGATCACCGCGATGATCAGGCCGATCATCGGTGCCAACAACGGCTGTGGTGTGTAGTTGAACAGCCCGGACCCGTGGCCGGATTCGACGAACATCCAGGTCAGGATGCCCATCGTGGAGCCCAAGGTCAGCGCGCTCATCAAGGCGGCCTTGACCGGCAACACCAGTGAACCGAACGCCAGGAACATCAGGACGCTAGTGGTGGCGACGAGGAGCACGACCATCAGCGGCAGTTTCTCGAACAGGGTGCTGATGCTGTCTTGCGCCAGCGCTGGGGTGCCGCCGACAAGAAGGGTGAGGCCGTGCGGTGCCTGCAGCGCACGCAGTTCGTTGAGTTTCTCTGCTACGCCATTGGGATTGACCAGAGCGTTTTGCAAAACGCGAATAGACGGGTCGTTGGTCTTGCCATCGCGTTCTCCCCACATTTTGGACTGGTCGTCGTCCGGCACGACAAACCCGCTGATGGTTGAGGCGCTGGCCCTGACCTGATCGATCTGCTGATCGGTGATCGGTTGACCGTCGTTGCTCTTGATCACCAGGGTGAGCGGGTCGGTGCGGAAGCCCGGGAAAATGTGGTCGAACTCGGCCTGTGCCATGCGTACGGGGTTGTCCGGCGGCAGATACTTCTCGCTCAGGCCGCCGAGTGCCAGCTGCCCGATCGGGATCACCATCAGGATCATCGCTATGACTATCGGTGCGGCGAAGGCCAGTGGGCGCTTCATCACGACATTCACCAGGCGCCCCCAGAAGCCCTGTTCGACCTCTGCGCGGGTCTTGGTCTTCTGGGTTTTCTCCGCGAACCAGTCGATGATCCGGCGCGAGAACGGCCAATTGGCCAGGAACGGGATCCTCAGCAGCGTGCGGACGCCAAGAGCGTCGACATTGGGACCCAGGATACCCAGTACCGCGGGCAGCACTGTGTTGGACAGGATAGCGGCCAGCAGCACCGATGCGATGATCGCGTAGGTGATCGACTTGAGGAAGCCGAGCGGGATGAGTAGCAGCGGCAGCGATGAGGCCACGATGATCACGGCGGAAAACGCCACCGTGCGACCCGAGGTCATGACGGACCGCCGCACGGCGGCTTCCACGTCATAGCCCTCGGCGAGTTCCTCGCGGAATCGGCTCACGATGAACAGGCCGTAGTCGATCGCTATACCGAAGCCCATCATGGTCACCACGGGTTGGGCGAAGAAGTGCACCTGCCCGAATTCGGCGGTGAGCCGCAGGATGCCCAGGGCACCCGCGATGGTCAGGCCGCCGATGATCGCCGGGAGGGCCGCCGCGACCGCACCGCCGAACACGAAGAACAGCACGATGGCTACCAGCGGCACGATGGCGAACTCTGCGCGCTTCTGGTCGGTGCCGATGGTGCCGGTCAGCTCGGAGGCCAGTGGCTCCATGCCTGCAAGTTTGATATTGCCGTCGTTGATCTTCTTCAGGTCAGGCGCCACGTCCTGGTAGTTACTGAGGATCGTGTCGTCGTCGTCGCCTGCGATCGGGATGGTGACGAAGGTGTGCTTGAGATCGGCGGTTTTCATCGCCTGAACCTTCGCGCCGACCGGCGTATTCGGGTCGGCATCTGGGGCCTTCAACCACCCGACCCATTGCAGGACTTTGGCCTTGTGATTTTTGTCGTTGACGAAGGCGTCCAGCTCGTCGCGAACCTTTTTTTGCCAAGCCGGGTCGGTGACTTTCCCATCGTTCGGTGGGGTCAAGATCGCCACCACCAAGCTGTTTCGGTCACGACCGTAGGCCTCGTCACCCAGCACCGAGGCCTGCACAGACTGGCTTTCCTCGTTGTAGTAACCGCTTTGCGTGACGTGCTTTCCCAGGTCGGCCCCATAGATGCCGCCACCGAGACAAAGCGCCACCATGACACCGATGACGATGTACCTGAACCGGTACACCGTTCGACCCCACCAGGCGAACACTTACGCTCCTAACTAGATCCGTGGAGACCCGCGCATCGAATTTCTCGGCAACTTTCCAGGCCTTTTGCAGTTGTTACACACGCGAGGTAAGTAGCGATGACAGCGGCCGGAACGGCTGCAGCCATGCTCCCTGCTCGGGCAGCGAGTCCAGGCCGATCCGTGGCAGCGGCTCCCGGAAAACACCAGGAATATCCTCTAGATCGACGAACTCCAAGGTATCCGACGCTAGCGCCCAGCTTGCATGTTCGCGAAATCCGAGTACCTGCACCGGGGTGCCCTCGCGGGCAATGTCCTCCAGCGGTTGTCTGAAAGCCTGCCCGTCGGCGGACGCGACCAGCACCGCTGCCAGCCCTTCGCGGCGGCGCAGCGCAATGTGGTCGAGCATATCGATGTCGACGTCGCTGTCGTCGTCGATCTTCGGTTTTGCGAAGACGGCAAACCCCACGTTACGCAAGGCCTCCACCCACGGGCGAACGACATCGGCGCTACCTGGGGCGATGTTGGTGAAGACGGTGGCTTCGGGCTCCAGGGAGATGCCCGGCTCGGTGGCGGAGAGCTCTGCGGTGTAGCTCAGCAGCCACCGGCCCAGCGCGTCGAAGCGAGGCCGATGTGCGGCGGTCGGGCGACCGCCCAGGATGGAGCCGAGCCCCATGTCGAGATTCGGCGCGTCCCACACCAGCAAAACCCGCCGGGCGCCCGTGGCGGATTCGTTCTGTGCCGCGTCATGCACACTGTCCTGCTCACTGTGCTCTTGCACACCGTCCTGAAGTTCAGGAATCACACTCATGGCCGTTTCTCCCAGATCAATTCTGTGATGTCGGGGCCGGCGAGAGCCTTTTGTTCGTATTTGGTGGCGGGTCGCTGCACCGAGATGGGGAGTCGCTCGGTGGCTGCTCCTTCCTCGCGCACTTCTTCAACCCGGCGCAGCAGAGGCTCGGCGTCACCGACCTCGGCTATGTACTCGGCGTAACCGACGTGGTCGGTGGCGGCGTGCAGCACGCCCCCTTGGCGCAGCCGGTCGGCGATCAGGGCCACCGTCGCCGGCTGCAGCAGCCGGCGTTTGTGATGCCGCGACTTGGGCCACGGGTCGGGGAAGAAGACTCGCACCCCGGTGAGCGTCTCGTGGGCGAACATGTGCTCCAGCACGTCGACGCCATCCCCACGGACCAGTCGGATGTTGTTGATGCCGGCCCGGTCGATGCCGCTGAGCAGCTGCGCCAGGCCCTTGCGGTAGACCTCGACGGCGATCACGTCGATATCGGGTTCGGCCAGCGCCATCGCAAGCGTCGAGGTTCCGGTGCCCGAGCCGATCTCCAGGACCAGTGGAGCGGTCCGGCCGAACCAGGCCGCGGTGTCCAGGTTCATGACCGGTTTGCCGTCGTCGGTGCGGGCTTGGATGCCCAGGTCGGGCCAACGCCGATCCCAGGTCGCCTGTTGGCCACCGGACAGGGTCGAACGCCGGGTGCGGAAGCTGGTCACCCGGGGCAGGCGGTGTGGCCCGTCGACGGTTCCGGCGTCATGCGGTTCCGGAGCCGGCCCACCGGCGACATCCGGCCAGGGCACGTGCATTTGTCCATGGTGTCTCATCGGCGCCGAAGTCCCCGCATCGTGGTAGAGATTGATACCCAACAGTTGCCTTGACCTGTCGGGGCCAAATGGCCGTTCGTGAGCTTGCCTGGGACGTGCCACGATTTCCAATGGGACCGAATCGTGGCTGGATGTTGCAGGGAAGGTCGTCACATTTTCGCAGATGAGCTCGCACGCTTTGCCGGCCGTGGCGGTGGATCACCATTGACGCAGATCAGCGCTCGGGTATCGGCTCCGCTGAGCATTGCCGTGCAGGGCCGGCCAGGCGTCGGCGCCGGAACGGTGGCCGACGCGCTGCGCCGAGCCGGCGTGGTGGTGTCCGACGCGGGTGACGTCGTCGTCCTGGTGATCGCCGAGGTATGCAAGCCCGAAGATCGGGCGGTGCTCGCCGAGCTCCGTCGTGCCGAGGTCCCGGCTCTGATCGTGTTCAACAAGGCCGACCTGGCCGGTTCGGGTCCGGGCGGCCCGATGGCCACCGCGCGTCGTCGTGCGGCCGAAGTGCACACACTCACCGGGTTGCCCGTGGTTCCGATGGTGGCGTTGTTGGCCACCGTGACACTTTCTGCCGATCTGGTCGCGGCCATGCGGATCCTGGCGGTTCAACCGGCGGATCTGACATCGGCCGATGCGTTTGTCTTTGCAGAGCACCCGGTGTCGCAGACGCTCCGGGCGCGGTTGCTGGCCACTCTCGACCGGTTTGGTGTCGCTCACGTGAGCCTGGCCCTGACCCGTGGAGCGGATGTCGACGAGTTGCCGGGCTTGCTCCGCCGGCTCAGCGGCGTCGAAGATGTCTTCGCCGCCTTGTCCGGGGTGGCCGCGCCGGTGCGTTACCGGCGGATGCGTCGCGCGCTGGCCGAGTTGCGATCGTTGGGTGAGGACGAGAGCGACGAGGTCGGACGTTTTCTGGGGGCTGACGACACCGTGATCTCGGTGATGGCCGCGGCGGTCGACGTGATGCAGGCGCACGGTCTGGCCGTTGACCCGGGTGCCGAGCCGCAAGCGCATCTGCGACGAGCCAGATACTGGCGAAATTATGGTCGGGGTCCGGTGAACGCGCTGCACCGCAGCTGTAGCGCGGATATCGTCCGTGGCTCGCTGCGGCTGTTGGGCGCCCGATGACCGAAGCCGACCCCTATCAAGATCCGGTCGCTGCGGCCGACGCCGTCGTCGCGAAGGTCGACCCCGGGCTGACGTCGCCGGGTGTCCAGGCTCGCAACGTCGTCCTCGTCACCGGGCCGTGGCTGGCCGGTACCACCAGTGTGCTGGCGGCACTGCGGGACCGGATGCCGCAGCAGGCTTTTGTCGAATCCGCCGAACTGGCGGCCGGCGAGGCCCCGGTTGCTGTCGTCTTCGTGGTTTCGGCAGCCGCGCCACTGACCGAATCCGATTGCGCCCTGGTCGATTCGGCGTCCACCCACACCGATCTGGTGATCGGGGTGGTGTCGAAGACCGACGCGCACCGCGGTTGGCGCGAGACCCGGGACGGCGATGCGGTGATCCTGGCTGAGCGGGCCGCTCGGTACGCGCACTTGCCGTGGGTCGGCGTTGCCGCGGCGCCGGATCTGGGTGAGCCTCGGCTCGACGAGCTGGTCGACCTGCTGACAGTGCGGCTGGCCGATCCCGAAGTGCATCGCCGCAACCGGTTGCGGGCCTGGGAAGCGCGGTTGGGCGCGGTGATCGACCGGTATGAGGCCGATGGCGCGGGCGCGGACCGCAAGGCCCGGGTGGAGCTGCTGCGCCGGCGTCGGGACGAGATCACCCGCACGCGCAGGCTGGCACGAACCGAGCGCAGCATCTCGTTGCGCAGCCAACTCCAGCAGGCCCGCGTGCAGCTGGGCTATTTCGCCCGCAATCGGTGTAGTTCGGTGCGCACCGAACTACAGGAGGACATCGCCGAACTCGGGCGGCGACGCATGCACGCGTTCGAGGCATATGTACAGCGGCGGGCAGACGACGTGGTCGAGGAGGTCGACGAAGGCGTCACCCATCACCTCGGCGACGTGGCGGCCGAATTCGAGTTGGCGGCCCCCGCGGCTCCGGCGCTGCGACCGGAACCGGTCGTCGAGGCGCCGTCGCTGCGGTCACGAGCGCTGGAAACCCGGCTGATGGCGGTGCTCGGCGTGGGTTTCGGCCTGGGTGTGGCGTTCGCGGTGAGCCGGATGCTGGTGGGGGCGGCGCCGCACTTGGCGGTCGCCGGCCTCGCGGTCGGGGCCGTGGTGGGTTTGCTGCTGACCATCTGGGTGGTCAGCGTCCGCGGGTTGCTGCGGGATCGTGCGGTGCTCGACCGCTGGGTCGTCGATACCATCGCGTCGTTGCGGTCGACGGTCGAGGAGCTCGTCGCAACCCGAGTGCTCGCCGCGGAGACGGCCTTGATCACCGGACTGGCCGCGATCGAGGACGCGGAGACCGACGCCGCGGCAAAACAGGTCGCCGTCATCGATGCGGAACTGCGCGAACATGCCATCGTGACGGCCCAGGCGGCCGCTCAGCGAGATCGCCGGATACCTGCGCTGCAGAGCGCCCTCGACGCTGTTCGGGCAGATCTTTATGGCGGGTCGGCGTCTGGCCGAACATTAACCGGCAACTGAATCGTTCCTGTGACTGATCGGACATCGCACTGGCCACAACGGGTCTCTTACCCGCGTTAACCTCGTACTCAGGAATCACCGTGACCGCGCTGTTACGCGGTACGCGCTCCGGGAGAAAACTCACGCAGGAGATTTCGATGACCTCAGTGACCATTCCGGGTCTGGACACCGCACCGACGGACCACAAGGGGCTGCTGGCCTGGGTGCGTGAAGTGGCTGAATTGACGCAGCCCGACCGAGTGGTGTTCGCCGACGGCTCCGAGGAGGAGTTCAGCCGCCTCGCCGCCCACCTGGTCGAGGCCGGAACCTTCCAGAAGCTCAACGAAGAGAAGCTGCCGAACTCCTACCTCGCTCTCTCCGACCCGTCCGACGTGGCCCGGGTGGAATCCCGGACCTTCATCTGCTCGGAGCGCGAGATCGATGCGGGGCCGACCAACAATTGGATGGACCCGGCCGAGATGCGCGGCATCATGACCGAGTTGTACCGCGACTCGATGCGCGGGCGCACCATGTGGGTGGTGCCCTTCTGCATGGGCCCGCTGGGCGCCGAGGATCCCAAGCTGGGTGTGGAGATCACCGACTCGGAGTACGTCGTCGTCTCGATGCGCACCATGACGCGCATGGGGCAGGGCGCGCTGGACAAGCTCGGCGACGACGGTTTCTTTGTCAAGGCGCTGCACTCGATCGGTGCTCCGCTGGTGGACAGCGCAGGCGTCCGAAAAGCAGACGTGCCGTGGCCGTGCAACGACACCAAGTACATCACCCACTTCCCGGAGACCCGCGAGATCTGGAGTTACGGTTCCGGCTACGGCGGCAACGCCCTGCTGGGCAAGAAGTGCTACTCGTTGCGCATCGCCTCGGCGATGGCCCGCGACGAGGGCTGGCTCGCCGAGCACATGCTGATCCTGAAGCTGATCTCGCCGGAGAACAAGGCCTATTTCATCGCCGCCGCGTTCCCGTCGGCCTGCGGCAAGACCAACCTCGCGATGCTGCAGCCCACCATCCCGGGCTGGCGCGCCGAGACCGTGGGTGACGACATCGCGTGGATGCGCTTCGGTAAGGACGGCCGGCTGTACGCCGTCAACCCCGAATTCGGCTTCTTCGGGGTTGCACCCGGCACCAACTGGTCGTCCAACCCGAACGCGATGAAGACCATCGCAGCGGGCAACACAGTCTTCACCAACGTCGCCAAGACTGACGACGACGAGGCCTGGTGGGAGGGGTTGGAAGGCGATCCCGAACACCTCATCGACTGGAAGGGCCACGACTGGTACCGGGGGTCGGAGGAGAAGGCGGCGCACCCGAACTCGCGTTACTGCACCCCGATCTCGCAGTGCCCGACGCTGGCGCCGGAATGGGACGACCCCCAGGGTGTGCCGATCTCGGCCATTCTGTTCGGCGGGCGCCGCAAGACCACAGTCCCGCTGATCACGCAGGCCCGCGACTGGCAGCACGGTGTGTTCATCGGCGCCACCCTGGGCTCCGAGCAGACCGCCGCTGCCGAGGGCAAGGTCGGAACGGTGCGCCGCGACCCGATGGCCATGCTGCCGTTCATGGGTTACAACGTCGGCGACTACTTCCAGCACTGGATCGACATCGGCAAGAACGCCGACGAGTCGAAGATGCCCGCGGTGTTCTTCGTCAACTGGTTCCGCCGCGGTGACGACGGACGCTTCCTGTGGCCTGGTTTCGGTGAGAACAGCCGTGTGCTCAAGTGGGTGGTCGAGCGTATCGAGCGCCGGGCCGATGGCAAGAGCACCCCGATCGGCGTCGTCCCGACGGCCGCCGATCTGGACCTGTCCGGCCTGGATGTCGACGCGGCCGACGTCGATGAGGCCCTGGTCGTCAACGCCGAGGAGTGGCGGGCCGAGCTGCCGCTGATCGAGGAGTGGTTCGAGTTCGTCGGCGAGAAGCTGCCGACCGGCATCAAGGCCGAGTTCGACGCGCTCAAGCAGCGCCTGGCCGAACAGGCCTGACACCACGACCGTGCGGGTCTGCTGATAGACGCGCCGCAATGTGTCGGTATTTCGCGCACCCTGGTGACGTCACGCAACGTGACGGCCCCCGCTGCGGGGTGAACTTACGGTGGCCGGTGAACTAGAGACAGGGTTGCCACAATCAATATTTGGGCCTCCCGAAAACTATTGTTCAAGGCTTTCACCAGCAAATTTCCGCAGCCAGGATGCAGATATTCATAGCCTCGCTACGTTGCTGAGCGGTACGGCATAGGGTAGCCTCCCCATCATCGAAGGGAGTAGTTCCTGACCGTCACCGTCGACTCAGCCGGCGGGATACGGATAGCCGACAGCCTGGCGGCGGAAGCCGCCCGGCCATCCACTTGAGGCGATATCCGGCGAGCAGGACCTCGGCGGACATGCTCGTGTCGGTCCGAGGTTTCGTTGCGCCGTCGATGAGGTCACGGACCGCCGGAAGACGCCGCGAAAGACTTAAGGACTTCACGTGACCCGCACGCACGGACGAACACTCGCCCGGTCGCTGATCACCACGTCCCTCTTCATCCTGCCCGCCGTGATCATCAGGTTCGGCGGCATGCATCCCGACCCCGTTGTCGCGATGGTGATCTACGGCGCCGCCGTAGTCTCCGCCAGCTTCCTGCTGGCCTGGGCCGCTGAATCTGCGCAGATCGACGTCTCGGGTGGCCTCGCCATCGCGGTACTGGCCCTGATCGCGGTGCTACCCGAATACGCCGTCGACCTCTATTACGCCTACACGGCAGGCCACAACCCGGACTACGTGCAGTTCGCCGCTGCCAACATGACCGGCTCCAACCGGTTGCTGATGGGTATCGGCTGGCCCGTCGTCGTCCTGGTGGGCTTGTGGGTGGCCCGCAAGATGTCCGGGAAGAAGACCGGGTCGATGTTGCTGGACCCTGGAAACCGTATCGAGCTGGGGTTTCTGTTGATCGCCGGCGTGATCGCCTTCGTGATTCCGGCGACCGGGCGGATCCACCTCGTGCTCGGTATCGCGCTGCTGGCCTGGTTCGGGTTCTACCTCTACAAGATGAGCCGCGGCGAGGTCGAGGAACCTGATCTTATCGGCACCGCGGCCGCGATCGGCGCGCTGCCGACGCGGGCCCGCCGGTCGACGGTGGTGGCGCTCTTCGTCATCGCCGGCGCCGTCATCCTGATGTGCGCAAAACCGTTCGCCGAGAGCCTGATCGCAGCGGGCACGCAGCTCGGTATCGACCAATTCCTGCTGGTGCAGTGGCTCGCGCCGCTGGCTTCGGAGGCACCCGAGTTCATCATCGCCATCATCTTCGCCAGCCGCGGTAACGGCACCGCCGCGATCGCCACGCTGATCTCGTCAAAGGTGAACCAGTGGACGCTGCTCATGGGCTCGCTACCTATCGCCTACGTCGCGGGCGGTGGCGGTACCGCGCTGGTGCTCGACAGCCGACAGATCGAAGAGGTCCTGCTGACCGCCACCCAGACCATGATGGGTATCGCGCTGATCCTGGCGCTGCGGTTCCACCGCTACACTGCGCTGGCCCTGCTCGTATTATTCGTGGTGCAGTTCCCGATCACCTCGACGGATGGTCGGCTGGTGTTGTGTGGGGTGTACGCGGCACTGGCGCTGGTCGGCTTCGTGGTGAACCGGCACCACGTGGGCGCGACGCTGCGTGCGCCGTTCCGCTCGGCGGGGGTAGCCGAACGCGTCGCCGACGACGAGACTGCCCTGACGCGGTAGTGCCCGCCACCGTGATCGGTGGGACCGTAGTGTTCCACCGGTGACGCTCGTAACGGTGTGGAGGGCTCCCGGCATGCCGGCATTGTTGGGTGCCGCCGTGCTGGGCTTCGTCGGATTCGCCCTGTTGCTGCCGGTGGCGCCGATGTGGGCGGTGCACAACGGTGCCGACGATTTCGGCGCCGGACTGGTCAACGCCGTCCTGATGGCATGCACTGTGCTGGCACAACTGTCGGTCGGGCTGGTACTGCGCCGTCTGCGGTGGCCGGTCACCTTGGCGATCGGGCTGGCACTGCTCGGCGCCCCCGCAATCGCGCATCTCGTCGCCCACGACCTGCCGGCGGTGCTGCTGCTCGCCGCGTTGCGCGGGTTGGGATTCGGCATTCTCACGGTGTACGGCGTCGACGGTATTGCCGGCTTGTTTGCCCAGGAGCAACGGGGTCGGGCGGCCGGCGCATACGGACTTGCCATCGCCGCAACACAATTCGTCCTCACCCCGATGTCGACGTGGCTGGTCCACCACGTCGGATACACGCCGGTCTTCGTGTTCGGGTCCGCGCCCCTGCTGGCCGTACCGCTGGCGCTGACGGTCATTCATCCCGTGCCCCGACCTCCGGTGCAGCGCGGAGAATTCCGCAGGGTGAGCCGGGGGCTGCTGCGCCCGGTCGGCGCACTGGTCGTGATCACCGCCGGGGGTGGCGCCGTCCTCACGTTTGCACCCCAATTCGGCAACGCGGCAACGTCCTTCGCGGCACTGCTGGCACTGACCGGACCGGCGACGCTCGCGCGCTGGTTGATCGGCGGTTTCGCCGATCGGTTCGGGGCAACCCGATTCATTGCCCCGATGCTGTATCTCGGTGCTGCCGGATTGGCCGTGATTGCCGTGGGAATCAGCTACAGCCCTGCGCTGATCATTGTCGGCTCTCTACTCCTCGGGCTGGCGTACGGCGGACTGCAGAACCTCACCCTGGTGCAGGCGTTCGTCACCGCGGGCGGACAGTCCCGCGGCACGGTGAGTGCGGCTTGGAATGTCGGCTTCGACAGCGGAACCGGAATGGGCGCTTTGGTGGTCGGCGCACTCGCCACGTCGGGCTCGTTCCCGATGGCATTCGTGGTGCTCGCCGGTGGATGTGCAGTGATGGCGGTCATCTGGCGCCCGACAAGTGCCAAACGCGCAAGTTGACGCCAAAGGTGTTGCATCGGTGGGCATCACACGTCGTGCTCATCGCTTATGTCAGCACGGTCTCGAACGCGATTCGGTCTCCGCGGTAGAGCGCCCGTACAGACTCGATAGGCAGTCCGTCGGTGTCCAGTGACCGGCGGTTGAGCAGCAACATCGGCATTGTCGTGGTGGATTCCAGCAATTCGGCCTCGCGAGGTGACGCCAGGGCCGTCTCGATCCGTTCGGTGGCCGAACCGAACTGCACGCCCGTGGCCCGGATCGCCGCATAGAGCGAGGTGGTGGGATCAAATGTGGCGGTCAGCCCGGCGAACCGCTTCGCCGGCAAGTACGTGCTTTCCAGGCCGATCCGCTGATCGTCCGCGAGCAGGACCCGCTCCAGGTGCAGCACCGGATCTCCTACCGGAATCGTAAGGCTCACAGCGTGTTCAGCGCCGGCATCGATGATCTCCGTGGTGACCGGCAGCCGGCCCGGGGTTCGTCCCGCCGCCACTGCGCCCTCGGTGTAGGACTGCAGGCCCAGGGGTTGGACGAGTTTGGGACGCGAGAGCACGGTGCCGCGACCGCGTCGTTCGATGCGCCCGGCCACGAGCAGTTCGTGTAACGCCTGTCGTACGGTTTCGCGAGCCACGCCGAACCGGCCGGCGAGCTCGCGTTCGGCAGGTACCGGATCGCCCTCGGCGAGATCGGCAAGCATGGTGTCGAGCGCTGTGCGAATCACATAGGGTTTCGGCAGCGGCTTGGTCACTGGTCAGTTACCTTGCCGGACAATTCGTTCGGCGACAGAGATCACGTCGTCCACGGTGGCTCCGCGACCATGCGGATCTTTGGCCGCGTCGTCGTAGTGCCGCAGTCGCAGGGCGTCGGGCCACCACGGGTGCTCGACGAACGCCGTGTCCACGCCCGCGCCACCCTGGTGCTGCAGCGACAGGGCCGACGCATTGGAAAGCGCATACGTCGGATCGGTCGCGGCCAGGTAGCGCTTGGCCGCCACATGCGCGCCAGCCAACCAACCAACCCGCTCACCGAACCGGAGAGTGAGCCAGTCTTGCGCGAACCGGTCGTGGTGGTCGGCGCCGTCCTGTCCGTCGAATAGTGGGCTGTGGGCCAGGTCGTGCAGCGCTGCGGCGAGCACCAGTTCGTCGTCGGCATCGTCATCGAGTGCGCGGGCCGCCGACTGCAATGCGTGGTCCAGTTCGTCGACGGCTTCCTCGTCCCACACCCCGCGCAGCGAGTCCAGTACCTGGCGGAGCTCGGCGATCTCTCGCATGCCGAGAGTGTAACCACATTTGGTCTATACCAGTCTTAACCTGCTGTTCGGCGTCGCAACACCCGCAAGACTGCGGGCGGACGTGATCAGCGGCGATGGTTATCAACCATGCGCGTGACGATGGTTCGGTGGAGGGATTCTCGGCGCCGAGCACACCGCCGATCTGATCGAATTCTGAGTAAGGGAAAACGCATGTCCAGCAATGAGATAACACTCGATGACATACAACTCGCCGTGATAGATATGGCCGGCACCACGGTGTCTGACGGCGGCTTGGTGGTCAGCGCTTTCGACATTGCAGGCAACGCTGTGGGACTTCCCGTCGAAGGTCCGGAACGCGACCGCGCCCGCAAGTACGTGCTCGACACCATGGGGCAGTCCAAGATCGAGGTATTCCGGGCATTGTTCGGCGCCGAGGACATCGCCCAGCGTGCCAACGCCGAATTCGAACAGGCTTACGCCGAGCTGATCGCCGGCGGGCGTGCCGAGCCTATCGACGGTGCGGCAGAGGCGATCACCGAGTTGCGTGAGGCTGGCATCAAGGTCGCGCTGACCACCGGATTCAGCGCCGTCACCCAGGGCAAGCTACTGGCCGCGCTCGGCTGGCAGGACCTGGCCGATCTCGTCCTCGCGCCGGGCCCGGGAGTGCGTGGCCGGCCGTACCCGGATCTGATTCTCACAGCGTTGCTCCGGTTGGAGGTCGACGGAGTGGAGAACGTCGCTACTCTCGGCGACACCGCCAATGACATCGAAAGTGCGCTTCGCGCAGGCGTTGCGGTGGCCGCCGGCACTCTCACCGGTGCGCATTCCGAAGAACAGCTGCGGGCCGCCGGAGCCACCCACGTGGTCGGATCCGTCACCGATTTCGTCGACCTGTTGTTGCTTGGTTGATCAGAGAAGGAACTCATGAAGGCACGACATCTCCTGCGCGCGATGGCAATCGCCGCGACCGTGCTCACCGGCATGGTGAGCACAGCCTGCGGTGGCACCGGGTCAAGCGGCTCAGGCGCTGCGGGCGCCGTCACGGTCTACAGCGCCGATGGCCTTGGCGCCTGGTACAAGTCGACGTTCGACACGTTCACCAAGGACACCGGTATCGCGGTGAACCTGGTCGAGGCAGGCTCCGGCGAAGTGGTATCCCGGGTGGAGAAGGAACAGTCCAATCCGCAGGCCGACCTGCTGGTGACGCTGCCGCCGTTTATCCAGAAGGCGGACAGATCCGGGCTTCTGGTGCCCAGCGCGGTCGACACCACCGGTATCGCGACCGGGCAGGTCGGGCCGGACGGCAGGTACGTGCCGATCGTGAACAACGCGCTGAGCTTCATCGCCAACCCGTCGGTTCAGCCGGCTCCGGCCGGGTGGGACGATCTGCTGGACCCGCGGTTCAAGGGCAAGCTGCAGTACTCGACACCGGGACAGGCCGGTGACGGTACCGCGGTGCTCGTGCTGCTACAGCACTTGCGCGGGCGTGACGGCGCGCTCGATTACCTGAGCAAGCTGCAAGCCAACAACGTTGGTCCGTCCTCGTCCACGGGCAAGCTGCAACCCAAGGTCAGCAACGGTGAACTGCTGGTGGCCAACGGCGACGTGCAGATGAACCTGGGTTCCATCAAGGACGACGGATCGACCTTCAGTATCTTCATCCCCGCTCATGACGGTAAGCGCACCACGGTGTCGCTGCCCTATGTCGCCGGTGTCACGAAAGGTGCGCCGCACGCCGACAACGCCAAGAAGTTGCTGACCTTCCTGCTCTCCGACGCCGTGCAGAAAACCGTCGCGCCCGGTGCGCTGGGCCTTCCGGTGCGGGACAGCCTTGCCAGTAGCATTGCACCGCAGCCGAATACACCCGCCGGTGTGCTCAACGGCGTCGAAGTGTGGGTGCCGGACTGGAACGAGGTGCTCGGCGGGCTCGACGCCGATGTCGCTGAGTACCAGAAAGCCACCGGGAACTGACATGACCGAGATCCGAGTGAGCGGAACGAAGACCACCGCCGCACACGAGCAGGATGAGAAGCAGGAATCTCTCATCCCGGCAATCACATTCGACCGGGTGGGTGTGCGCTACGGGCGCGGCAAGCGCGTGACGCAGGCCCTGATCGACTTCAACCTGCGCGTGGCCACCGGAGAGACGGTGGCGCTGCTGGGGCCGAGCGGGTCGGGGAAGTCGACAGCGCTGGGCGCGCTCGCAGGCTTCGCGCGGCCCACGTCGGGGACGGTGCGGCTGGCCGGGCGCGACATCACCGACCTGCCACCGGCCAAACGCGGCATCGGCGTGGTGCTGCAGTCCTATGCGCTGTTCCCGCACATGCGGGTAGCCGAGAACGTGGCGTTCGGCCTGAAGGCTCAGCGGGTCCCGCGGGCGCAGATCGGTCCACGGGTGGCCGAAGCGCTGGACATGGTCGGCATGAGCTCCTACGGAAAGCGTTTGCCCCGTGAGCTTTCCGGTGGCCAGCAGCAGCGCATCGCGATCGCCCGGGCGCTGGCGATCCGGCCCAAGGTGCTGCTGCTCGACGAGCCGCTCGCGGCGCTCGACGCGCAGCTGCGCCAGTCGATGCTGGCCGAACTGCAGCAGCTCAAGGAGTCGTTGCCCGATACGGCGATGCTCTACGTCACGCACGATCAATCCGAGGCACTGGCACTGGCCGATCGGATCGTGGTGATGAACAACGCCAGGCTGATGGACGTCGATACCGCCGAGAATCTGTGGAAACGACCGCCGACCAGTTTCACTGCAGCGTTCCTCGGTGGGGCCAACCTGATTCCGTGCACGGTGGGCCGGGTCATCGGGACCTCCGCGCTGGTGACGATCGCCGGCCGGACGGTCAGCGCGGAGGCGCCGCAACCTGCCGTCGGCAAGGCCGACTGGGCACCGGGATCCGCAGCGCTGCTGTGTATCCGCCCGCACGCGCTGCAACTCGTGTCGCTGGGCAACCGGGAGGCGATGCGAGCCGAGGTCAAGTCCGCGGTGTGGCGCGGCGCGACGACACGTCTTGTGTTGTCCGTCAACGGTCTTGCCGATTGCCTCGTCGAGCTCGACGTAACCGGCCACGCGCAGTTCGAGGTGGGCAGTGAAGTCGGTGTCCGGATACCGGAGCCGGCCGGGGTGCTCGTGCACGTGGCCACATGACCGTTCTCGACGAACCGGCTGTGACGACCGTGGACCGGCCCGCGCCGCCGCGGTCGCGTGCCGCGCTGTGGGTTGTGCCGCCGCTGCTGGTGGTGCTGCTGATCGCGCTCTACCCGCTGCTGCGCGTGCTCGGCGAGGCCGCCGACACCGGCAGCTGGGCTGAGGTACTGGGCTCAGCGGTGTTCCGGGATGCGTTGTGGCGCACGGTGGCCATCGCCGTCACCGCCACCGTCGGGTGTCTGATCCTCGGCAGCTTCCTCGCGATTGTGCTGGCATTCGTGCCGTTTCCAGGCTCGCAGCTGGTGGGCCGGCTGATCGACACCGTGCTGTCGCTGCCGTCCTTTCTCATCACCCTGGCGTTCACGTTCCTGTACGGGACCGCGGGTGCGGTCAACGCCGCGATCCTGAGCCTCACGGGCGGGCACGAACCGGTGCTGAACTTCCTCTACACGCCGGCCGGTGTGGTCGCCGCCGAGATCACCTTCTTCACACCGTTTGTGGTGCGTCCGCTGCTGGCGGCGTTCGCGCTGCTACCGCGCGCGCAACTCGATGTGGCGGCCAGTCTCGGTGCCTCACCGCTGCGGGTGTTGCGGTCGGTGATCATGCCGGAAGCATGGCCGGCGCTGATGGCCGGCGGCAGCCTGGTATTGCTGTTGACGCTCAACGAGTTCGGCATCGTATTGTTCACCGGGGCCAAGGGCGTCATCACGCTTCCGGTGCTGATCTACACCCGCGGCATCGTCACCTTCGACCTGCCGGGCGCCGCGGTGATCGCGACCGTCCAGGTCGTCCTGTCGCTCAGCCTGTACGCGGTGTACCGAATGGTGTTCGCCCGCATGGCAACTGGAAAGGGTGCGGTCGATGCTGCTGTGGAACCGGCGAACTAGGACCGTTGTGCTCGCACTGTTCGCGACGGTGGTGTTGGTGGTGTTCGTGGCGCCGCTGGCCACAGTGGTGTTGGCCGGGCTGGCCGGGACGTGGACCTCGGCGCTGCCGTCCCACCTGGGATTCGGCCATTTCCAGAACGCGTTGTCGGGGGACAATCTGGCCAGCCTTTCGGTGAGCCTGCAGACCGCGTTCCTGGCCGGCGCCATCGCGCTCGTGCTGGGCACCTGGGCGGCGCTGGCTGTCGTGGAATCCCCGGCGTGGTTGCGCCGTATCACCGATGCCGTGTTTCACCTGCCCATCGCGGTGCCTTCGGTGGCGATCGGCCTCGGGTTGCTCATCGCCTTCAACTCCCGCCCGCTGCTCCTCGGCGGCACCCGATGGATCGTGATCCTGGCCCACACCGTGCTGGTACTGGCGTTCGCGTTCAGTGCGGTGTCGGCGGCGCTGGACCGGATCGACCCGGCTTATCGGCAGGCTGCGGAATCCCTTGGCGCGAGCCCGGTTCGGGTGCTGGCAAGAGTGACGCTACCGCTGCTGATGCCTGCGCTGGGGGCGTCGGCGGGGCTGGCCGTGGCGCTGTCGATGGGTGAGCTGGGAGCCACCGTGATGGTGTACCCCGCGACGTGGAAGACGTTGCCGGTCACCATCTTCGGGCTCACCGACCGAGGCCAGGCGTTCCAGGCCGCGGCGTGCACGACCATCCTGTTGTTGGTCACCCTGCTGGCCCTGGTGGTGCTCGGCCGGATCCGAAGCCGCGCCGCCGTGCGCTAACCCAGGCACCGCGAGCGTGCGTGTCTGCTGCCCGGCACACCGTGAATCAGCAGCATTTCGCGCACGCTCGTGGCGCCGTCAGCGTGCAGTATCGGCCAGTGCAGCACGGATCTCCACGTACCTCGTCAGGAAGAGGCGTTCGTCGAGCCGCTTGCGCCGCAGCCAGCCGGTCACCTCGTCATTGCATTTGCTCGCATTGCACGATGCGCATGCCGGCACCACGTTGTCGATGGTGTATCGCCCGCCCCGCGAGATCGCCATGACGCAATCACGCTGCAGTGCCCGGCCGGTCGAGCCACAGTATGCGCAACCGTTCCACGCGTCCTTGATTGCAACCCACTGCTCGTCGGTCAGATCGTTGACGACATTGTCGAGACGACGCTTACGCTTGCGGGCCGCCCGCATACGACGAGTTCGACTGACCGCCATGCCGTGAGCGTAGGCGCCGCGAGCGTGCGTGCACTGTCGGTAAAACCCAGCGTGTCGGGCAGCAGACCCGCACGCTCGCGAGGCCGGCGGTGACGTCCAGCGCCGGCTGGGCGGATCGCTCAGCGCAATACGGCACCGGGATTGAGAATTCCATGCGGGTCGAGGGCATCTTTGATGCGACGGGTCAGGCCCATCACGTCATCGCCGAGCTGGACGGGCAGCCAGTCACGTTTGAGTCGTCCGACCCCGTGCTCACCGGTGATGGTGCCGCCGAGCCCGATCGCCAGCTCCATGATCCGGGCGAAAGCGCGGTGTGCGCGGTCGGTGGCGTCGGCATCAGTGGGATCGAACACGATGACCGGATGGGTGTTGCCGTCCCCGGCATGGGCGACGGTGCAGATCAGCACATCGCAGTCGGCGGCGATGTCCTCGACCCCGGTGACCATGGCGGGCAATTGAGGTATCGGAACCGCCACATCCTCCAAGAGCAGGCTGCCCAGTTTCTCGACCGCGGGGAACATCGCTCGGCGCGCCGCGGTGAATGCCGCACCTTCGGCGGGGTCGTCGGTGGCGAATACCTCTGTCGCCCCGAACTTCTCGCATTCAGCGACGATGACGGTCACCTCGTCGGCCGCTGCGCCGGGTGCGTCGGACTGGACCAGCAGCATGGCCTGCGCCGACCGGTCCAGCCCCATTTTCAGATGGTCCTCGACCGCGTTGATGCTGGTGTGGTCCATGAATTCCAGCATCGCCGGGCGTACCACCCCGGTTATCGCCACGACCGCGTTCGCGGCGTCCTGTACCGAGCCGAACAGGGCCACCACGGTCGACGCCGGGGGCTGGGCCGGGATGAGTCGCAGGGTGAGCTCGGTGATGACCCCCAGGATGCCTTCCGAACCGATGAACAGCTTCGTCAACGACAGCCCGGCAACGTCTTTGAGGCGCGGTCCGCCCAATCGCACGGCAGTACCGTCGGCCAGTACCACCTGCATGCCCAGCACGTAATCACCGGTGACGCCGTACTTGACACAACACAGTCCGCCGGCGTTGGTGGCGGCATTGCCGCCGATCGACGAGATATCGACCGAGGCCGGATCCGGCGGATACCACAGACCATGTTCGGCGGCAGCGTATTTGACCTCGGTGTTGGTCAGGCCGGGCTGAACCACCGCGGTGCGGGTGGCCACGTCGATCCGAATGTCGCGCATCCGTTCGGTACTGAGCACGATGGCGCCGTCTACCGCATCCGCACCACCGGACAACCCCGATCCGGCGCCGCGCGGCACCACCGGGACACGGTGTGCCGATGCCCAGCGCAGCACCCCCTGTACATCTTCGGTGGAGGTGGCGCGCACCACTGCCAGCGGCCTGCCGGCGCCAGGGTCTGCCGCGGAATCGCGCCGGTATCGCTCGAGGATGTCAGGGTCGCGCAACACCGCGCCGGCCGGCAGCACGGCGGCCAGGGAATCGATCGTCGTCATGGCGGTGGCTCCTCGTCGCGTTATCTGGCGGGCCGGCGGGGCGTAACGCCCACACCGGCCCGGCGGACCACGGCGTCAGCTGATCAGCGCGGTAATCTCGGCGGTGACATTTCGCCTGGCCTGCGCCTCCCAGCGGTCCCGGCCGGGTGCCGTGTGGAAGATCGTCCCGTCCAGCAACTCGGCGAGCATCCTTGCCCGGGCCGGCTTGAACACGTCGTCGGCAACCGCGCCATACTCCTCGCGCACTGCCGCGGCATACCGGTGGTAGCGCGCGGGGGTTGCGCCGAGCACCGACAGATCGGCATCGCTGAGCACCGCTGCGTTGACGTCGTCGTCGGTGACGTCATGAGCCTTGGTGGCCAGCACCAGCCGGGCCACCTCGTCGCGCACCGGGGACGACGCCAGGAGCTCACGCGCCAAGTCGGCGGAGCGGTTCTCGTTGTCGTCTCGGCCGATTTCGTAGATCGCATCGTGGAACCACGCCGCCAACTCGACGGCCTCGCGGTCGAAACTCAGGCCGTCATCGGCGAGCGACTGGACCGCATCCAGGAGCTCGTGCAGATGCTCGACGTTGTGGTGCTTGCGGTGGGATTCCGACCAGCGGGCGAGCAGATCTTCCCGGAGTGGCTCGGTGAGGTGCGCGGGCATGACACAAGTCTGCCCCTGCTTGACCTGAACCGCTGTTGAGGACGCATCATTGGCGATTGTGGGCACATCGGCAATCGACCTTGACGGGTACTTCGGCAGGATCGGCTATCAGGGCCCGGCCCGGCCCGACCTGGACACGCTGCGCGATATCGTCGCTGCACACAACCGGTCCATCCCGTTCGAGAACCTCGACCCGTTGCTGGGTATCCCGGTGGTCGACCTGAGCGCCGAGGCTCTGGCCGACAAGCTGGTGAGCCGGCGCCGCGGCGGGTACTGCTACGAACACAACGGCTTGCTCGGCTACGTGCTCGACGGGCTGGGTTTTGGGGTCGACCGGCTGTCTTGCCGGGTGGCGTGGATGCGTCAGCCCGAAGCGCCACTGCCGGCCCAGACCCACAATGTCCTGGCTGTGACGGCGCCGGGTGCGGATGAGCGCTATCTGGTCGACGTCGGATTCGGCGGACAGACGCCGTCTTCGCCGCTCCGGCTCGTCGCCGGGCCGGTGCAGCAGACCCGTCACGAGCCGTACCGGCTGCTGGAGCACGAAGGTGGATACGTCCTGCAGACGCAGATCCGCGACGAGTGGTTGACGCTGTACACCTTCACCACCGCGCCGCAGCAGCGCATCGACCTCGAGGTTGGAAGTTGGTATGTCTCAACGTATCCCGGTGGAATATTCGTCACCGGTCTGACCGCCGCGTTGGTCACCGACGACGCCCGCTATAACCTGCGGGGCCGGAACCTGGCTATCCACAAGGGCGGAACCACCGAACGGGTGCGCTTCGACACGGCCGTCCAGGTGCTCGACGAACTCACCAGCCGGTTCGGCATCGATCTGGGTGACCTTGAGGACCGCGTCGACCTCGAAGCCAGGGTCGACGACGTGCTCGACAGCTGACACCGTGATTGACGCGCTGTGTGAGCCACCGGAATCCTTTCAGCTGTACGGCGTCGATGACGGGAGAGTGAGCAGTGAAAACGGTCTACTACACCGGCTCAAGCCTGGATGGTTACCTCGTGGACGCGGAGGGCAGCCTGGACTGGCTGATCTCCCGGACGATCGACCCCGACGGACCGTTCGGCTACGACGATTTCATCAAAACCGTTGGGGCACTGGCGATGGGCGCGGACACCTACGAGTGGATCGTGAGGAACAGCGGTGAGTGGTCGTACGAACAACCGGCCTGGGTGTTGACCCACCGGCCGGATATCGTCGGCGCGGTGAGTGCCGGGCGTTCGGTGCAGGCGTTCGACGGTGCGGTCGCAGAGTTGCATCCGACCCTTGTGGCGGCGGCAGCCGGGAAGGACGTCTGGGTGATCGGCGGTGGTGACGTCGCGGCGCAGTTCGTGGCGGCAGGGCTGGTGGACGAGTTGGTGGTCAGCTACGCGCCGTGCACGCTCGGTGCGGGCTCGCCGGTGTTGCCGCTGCGTTCGGAGTGGGCGTTGGAGTCCTCGGCGGTCAACGGCGATTTCGTGTGTGCCCGTTGGACGAGGGCCTAGCCAGCCGAAGCGAACCTCGGGAAAGCCGAAATCGCCGCATCCTGGGCGTCGGCCTGGCGCCACGGCGTTCGTTGCGGACGCATCGGCCCGCGGCTCCGCACCTGGTCAGCGGCCAAAAAGAGTAGGGCGCCACCCGGCCTGTTCGGCCTCGACACCGACGGTGCTCAAAAAACTTTCTCTTGAACGGTTGACATGAACAACCGTCCATGTCACTCTCATTGAGTGAGTGCACGTGATTGGCATCACACCAGGCGAGTAAGGAGCAGAATTCGGTTGGTCCGCTAGGAATCGAGAACATCGGATTTGCAGATGACTCGTCTCGAAGCCCTAATTGGGGCGTGAGGCGAAGTTTGACGCAGCCTCGTATGCGATCAAGGTGCAAAGCCCATATCCAGATATATGCACCAAGGGCCAACAGTCTTTAACTGAACCGAACAGCTCGGCTGGGCAGCAATTTCTCTTTACCACACGAATTGGAGTAACCATGTCTGAAATCACGACTGTCGGAACCTTGAGCAAGGCTGGCGCCATCCACAAGGTGGAGAAGGGCTATGAGGGGTTGCCGAGTATGAACGAGGCCGGGGTGGTCGCGGCCATTGCCGACTCCTTGCACAACCCGGAGGGGGCGGTCATGTGTTCCGGGTTCTTCGAGCTGAAGAAGTCGGAGCCCTTGGTCTACACCTACACCTACGACGAGATGAAGCTCGTGGTGAAGGGCGAGTTCATCCTCACCGATCAGGACACCGGCGAGGTCACGCACGCCAAGGAGCGCGACGTGCTGTTCTTCCCCAAGGGGACGACTGTGAAGTTCGAGACCCCTGAGTACGCGCTCGGATTCTTCGTCGGCGACCGCACCTTCGCGCCCTAGTCCATTCACTGCGTTCGCCAGATGGGTAGACAGCCCTCTCATGTGACGAACGCAGATCCCGCTGTTTTCTGCGCATCGGCGTAGCGGCATTGACATGTCAGGAATGCGCAACAGCTGTCCTGGTTATCTCTGACATTTTTTCACTTGTCAGTAATACCTGGAATTTCTGTCTGACTCCCGGGAAATATCCCGGTGTAAAAGGCATCACCCGTTCCCGGAAATCGGGATTCCTTGGCTGCTGCCTTGATGCGCAAATCAACTCGCGACGTTGGACACCCACAACCCGCAAAAAATTTAGGAACAGGAAAGTAACATGGCATTACGAGTCGGAATTATCGGTGCCGGCCCCAGCGGCTTGGCGCAGCTGCGGGCGTTCGAATCAGCACGCCAAAAAGGGGCTGAGATCCCCGAAATCACATGCTTCGAGAAGCAAAGCGAGTGGGGCGGCCAGTGGAACAGCACCTGGCGCATCGGCCTGGACAATTACGGCGAGCCGGTGCACTCCAGCATGTACCGCCACCTGTGGTCCAACGGGCCCAAGGAGTGCCTGGAATTCTCGGACTACTCGTTTGACGAGCACTTCGGCCGCCCGATTTCCTCCTTCCCGCCGCGCGAGGTTCTCTTCGATTACATCAAGGGCCGTGTCGAGAAGTCCGACGTTCGCAAGTATGTCAAGTTCAACACCGTTGCCCGCCATACCAGCTACAACGAGGACACGCAGGAATTCACTGTCACGGTTGAGAATCTCAAGACCAACCAGACGGAAACCTACGTGTTCGACAAGCTCGTGGTGGCCACTGGTCACTTCCACGTTCCTGCGATTCCCGAGTTCGAGGGCATCAAGACGTTCCCGGGCGAGGTCATGCACGCCCACGATTTCCGCGGCGCGGAGCGCTTTTACGGCAAGCGGTTGCTGATGATCGGCAGCAGCTATTCCGCCGAGGACATCGGCATGCAGTCCCACAAGATGGGTGCGGCGTCCATCACCATGAGCTACCGCACGAACCCGATGGGCTATCACTGGCCCTGGAACACCGTGGAGCGTCCGCTGGTCACCCGCTTCGAGGGCAACACCGCATATTTCAGTGACGGCACCCAAGACGATTTCGACGCGGTCGTGCTGTGCACCGGATACCAGCACAAGTATCCGTTCCTGCCCAGCGAGCTCTCGCTGTCCTCGCCGAACGTGCTGTACCCGGCCAACCTCTACAAGGGCGTGGTGTGGCAGCAGAACACCAACCTGTTCTATCTCGGCGCGCAGGACCAGTACTACACGTTCAACATGTTCGACGCACAGGCGTGGTTTGCTCGCGATGTCATGACCGGAGTGATCGAGCTCCCGTCATTCGACAAGCGCGAGGCGGATATCGAGCTCTGGCTCGAGCGTCAAGCCACGCTCCCCGATCATGACGCGGAGGCGGAATTCCAGACCGACTACGTGCGCGAACTTATCGACGCCACCGACTATCCGTCCTTTGACCTCGACGCGGTGTGCCAGTTGTTCAAGGACTGGATGCACAACAAGCACACCGACATCCTCGGCTACCGCGACGCGGTGCATACCTCCGCGATCACCGGCACCGTATCGGAAAAGCATCACACCCGCTGGATCAACGCCTTGGACGACACCATGGCGCGGTACCTCAACGGCCCCTCACAAGACGATGTCCGAGCGCCTGCCGGTCTCACCGACAGGCACCGGGGCGGCAAGGACGGGCAAGACGGTCCAGGCGCGGGGCCATCCCTGGTCCACCACACAGAAGTGCTCGAGTCCCGGGCGCGGCCAGCTCACACCTGAGCCGATGCTCCAGTCACCTGCCTTTCCCAAGATGGGAAACTCTGTAGTCCAAGCAATAGTCTTGGGGAAGATTCTCAGACGGAGTGAAACCAGGTGACTGGAGGGGTGGCTATGCGGGTGTCCGCAGACGAACGACGAGGACAGCTGATTTCAGCGACCCTGGAACTAATGAGGCGTAAAGGTGTTCAGTCAGTGACCATGCGGGCCATCGCCAAGGAGGCCAAGGCACCCTTGGCGACCGCACACTATTGCTTCGAGGATAAGAGCGAGCTCATGGACGCGGCCGCCGAAGCTTGGTTGAAGAACTTGAACCAATTTTCTCGCGACATTTCGGTTCACCTGGGACTCCGTAAGGCTGTGGAACAGGTGGCCGAAGAATACTGGCGCATGTTGACCGAAGAGCCCGCAAGCCTCCTCGCCGAGATCGAGCTCATCCTGTGGGCAACGCGAAATGCTTCCGTAAGCCCGCTGGCCGCAAAGATTTATCCTGCCTACGTGGTGGAGTTGGGAAATATCTTCTCCGCCGCAGCCGAAAACAACGGTGACAAGTGTGTCATGGAATTCACTACGCTCGTACGGTCATTTCTGATGATCTACGACGGAGCGGCCATTCAGTATATGACCGACCCTACGGCGACCGATTTCCGCGCCATGTTCTTCACAATGGTTGATGCACTTCTGATCAAGGCCGGCGTCTAAACCCGCGGGCCGTAACACCATCGACCCGACAGGTCGACCTGGACTCTACGCTCCGCAGTGAGAGACCAGGTCGGTGATGGAGGGCCTGGAGCCTGCGTCCTCATTGGCGTAGTCACCGAAAACTGTGTGTTAAGAAAGGTTGACAGATTCCGCGTTTTCTTTGAGGACTGTTGCCCATTTGAAAACGTCTGTCTTCCTTTTCCTGAATTATTGACGGGAGCCTTCCGTAATACGGATTGCTCTGAGAAACGGATAGCAAATGACGAAATCCACCAACCCGCCTTCGACACTGACGACGGGGAAAGCAATCGATTCCTGGCCGGCGAAACCCGTGGAGGCCATGAAGGATGAATGGCCTCGGATGCGCTGCAGGTTCGTAAACGCCGATCCTGTGGGTGCTTGGGATGATTTCATACTCTCGGAGTGGGAGATGGATCGCTGTGGTTGGGAGGACTTCCACCCGCACACAGAGACGGCCTTCGTTGTGGAAGGCGAACTCCATATCGAGTGCGACGGTGAGTCTGTCATTCTGGGACCAGGTGATTCGGCTCGCGTGAATGCCGGACGCTTGGGCCGGTACTGGGCGCCCGTCTACGCGCGGATGCTCACCACTTACGGACCCAACCCAGACGGTTTGGAATCTCACTCCTTCCGGTACTTCGAAATCTGAGATTCGTGTCCCTACCCAGCCGCTCGCAGACAACAAACGTGCGGCCTGCCCAATATCTGCGTGCACCTCGGTCTCGTGCGTTTTTTACTGGGCGGTGATGGGTGTCGCCGAGGGCATCCACCGTAGAGCTGCCACCCGGTTGCTCTTGTTGATCCTGCCGGACGACGGCAGGTAATGCCCTCTCAAATTGTCAGTAGGACTATTTATAACCTTTCGCCTTTATCAAAGGAAAATCTCATGAGTCAAGAAACTTTGGATGGAGCCGATCACCTGAAACGGTCGATCGACTGGAAGCAAGGGCTGGCCATCGCGCTGGGCGTGCCCTTGTTGATCCTGCCATCCTTGGGCTACTTGCCCAGCTACGTGGCGGCCGCCGCGATCCTTGTCTGGGGACTGTCAATCCTTCAGACCTTCTTCCAGAACACCGCCTACGCCGAATTGGCCACCACCTTCCCCGAAGCCTCTGGCCTGCCCGGTTTCGTGCAGCAGGTGTTCCGCACCGAAAACTACAAGGGCAAATACGACAAGGGAAAACTGCTCGGCGGCTCCTGTGCGTGGTTTTACGCCCTCGCCTGGAGTTCGGTGCTGTCGATCTTCTCCATCCTGGTCGGCGGTTACTTGGAGGGGCTGTTTCCGGGGCTGGCCGCACACTTCAGCGAATACCAGCTTGGCCTGATCTCGGGTGTGGTCATCTTCACCCTCTTGTCCGTGGTGAACTGGTTCGGCCTCAAGGACGGCGCCATCCTCGGGTACATCCTCGCAGCTGTGTCACTGATCCCCCTGGCCGTCCTGACTGTCGCGCCCTTTGCCACCGGCCACGTTGACATGGCCAACATCACCGACAACTGGATGCCGGCTGACTGGTCCTGGAACTCACATCACATCCTGATCCTCTTCGGCCTCTTCGCCATCGCCCTGTGGAGTACCGGAGGCTGGGAAACTGCCGCCATCTACGCCCCCGAATACAAGAAACCCGGCAAGGACGTCCCCAAAGCGCTGTATACCTGCGGCGTCATCTGCTTCTTCTCGTTCGTCCTGGTGCAAGCCGTAGTCATCGGTGTCCTCGGCGTCGACGGTGTACAGGCCGAACCCATCTCACCCCTCGTCCCCGTCGCCCATTCGGTCTTCGGCGATGCCGGTACCACCGTCACCATCATCATGCTGATCGCGGCGATGATCCTGATCATCCAAACCGCTTACCTGGGTTCCGCCCGCGCCCTGCACTCCATGGCAGAGGAAGGAAACCTGCCCCGAGTACTCGGCCACACGAATCGTCGGGGAACCCCGTTCGTTGCCATGTTCGCCGCCGCGGCATTCAACCTGGCGCTGCTATTTATCGGATCCATCCCGGCGATCCTGGCGGCCTCAGCCATCGGCTACACCTGCGCCAATGGCATCGGCCTGTTCGCCTACTTCAAAGCCAAGACGAATCCAGCCTTCGCCAACCTGGAACGACCTTTCAAGGCACCCAGGGGCTGGAAGTGGGTGGCCCTGGGCTTCGGCCTGTTCAATGTGCCGCTGTGTGTGATCGGTGTGGTCTACCTCAACAGCCTCGAAATCGGTTGGACCTCAACCTTGCTAGGCTTCGTCGTGCTCGCGGTATTCATACCAATCTGGCTGTATACGCAGCACGAGCTGAGGTCCGGTAAAGGTAAATCGGACGATGCGCTCACGGTGCACGCATCTGCTACCGGCGCAGAGTCTGCTTCAACCGCAGACATTCACGGACGCGGCACACCCTAGCCTCGATCCACTGTCAGACAGGGTGGTTGTCGGCGCGGGCTATAGCGACGATGTCGATGTAGTCCGCGCCGGCGGCACGAAGACCCTCTTTCAGGCGCGACACCGATCACATCAGGTGCCCGCGCGGGAAAATCAGCCGGCGTTCTCCAGCGCCACCAGGGCCGCAGCGACAGCGAAGAACTTGTTGGCACCCAGCTGGCGCACGGTCTTGATGTTGAACGCTTCCTCGAGGTGTTTGGCGTCGGCGTCGGTGACGCCGGCGAGCGCCGCAGGCGACGCATCCAGGATGTCCTTGAGAGTCTTCTCCTCGTATGCCTTGTCGAGCGATTTGGCCAAATCAACCGAGACTGCCATCGGGTTTCTCCCTAGAATCGTTTGCTACGGGTGGTCGAATGGGCGCCACCGTAGCTGGGCAACCTGAACATCGCCTGTCGGTTTCCTGGCAGGGTCGCGGCTCCTCGGGGTCTACGGGGGAGTGGGTGATCGCCTCGGCGGCGGGAAAACGAGAACTGTCCCGATCGGCGAATCCTCAGGGCTGGAGGACCAGCACCAGGTTGCTCACCAGAAACTCCCGCAACCCGGGGACGGAGGTCATCCACCAGGCCCATCGTGGATGGTAGCGGGGGAATGCGGCGACGAGCGCCCCGGTGCTGGCCGCCCACTGCAGTCCGTCGACAGCTGACACCGCGAATAGTGACGATCCGTAGTCGTTTTTCGGTCGGTGGCCGTGTTTTCGGGTGTACCTCTCGGCGGCGCGCGCCCCGCCGAGATAGTGCGTCAGCCCCATCTCGTGACCGCCGAACGGACCCAGCCACACCGTGTAGGACAGCACCACCAACCCGCCCGGCCGAGTGACCCGCAGCATCTCGTTGCCCAGCAGCCACGGTTGCGGCACATGCTCGGCCACATTGGACGACAGGCAGATGTCGACGCTGTCGTCGGTGAACGGCAGCGCCATCCCGGACGCCCGCACGAACCTGCCGCCAGCGACGTCACCCGCGGGACCCGCATGCATCTCGCGGGGATCGGGTTCGACACCGATGTAATGCATTCCGGCGGCCTCGAACGCGGAGGCGAAGTAGCCGGGCCCACCGCCCACGTCGACAACGGTGCGTCCCGTCGCGAGATCACCGGTGCAGCCGGTCCACAGATCGGTGACCATGGCAACCGTGTCATCGGCCAGCGCGCCGTAGAACCGGGCCGGTTCGGTCTGCTCGAAGCGGAACTCGCTCAGCAGACGTACTGAGCGCCGTAGGCCGGCCCGGCGGGCAAAGAGTGCGGTGGGCTGCACTCGCCCAAACTACTCACCGGTACCCTCGACACGATGTCCGACCGTCCCGTGCAGCCACAGGTTGGTGCTCCTCGCGTGCGTGCCGTCCTGCTGTTGTGTTGGCGCGATACCGGCCACCCGCAGGGCGGCGGCAGCGAGGCCTATGTACAGCGCATCGGCGCGTATCTGGCCGGTCGTGGAGTCGATGTCACCCTGCGCACGGCCCGGTATTCGGGTGCGGCCCGCAATGAAGTCGTCGACGGCGTGCGGATCAGCCGTGCCGGCGGCCGCCACACGGTCTACATCTGGGCCGGTCTGGCGATGGTCCTGGCCCGCATCGGTCTCGGGCCGCTGCGGCGCGTGAGACCCGATGTTGTCGTCGACACCCAGAATGGTCTGCCATTTCTGGCCCGGCTGGCGTTCGGCCGGCGGGTGGCGGTGCTGGTTCACCACTGCCACCGTGAGCTGTGGCCCGTGGCGGGGCCGGTGATGGGCCGGGTCGGGTGGTTCGTCGAGTCGCGGTTGTCGCCGCTGCTGCATCGATACAACCAGTACGTCACGGTGTCTTTGCCCTCGGCCCGCGACCTCAACGAACTCGGTGTGGATTCCAATCGAATCGCTGTGGTGCGCAACGGTCTTGACGAAGCCCCGGCGCAAAGCCTGGAATTACCGCGCTCATACACACCGCGCGTGGTGGTGCTGTCACGGCTGGTGCCGCACAAGCAGATCGAGGATGCGCTGGAAGCGATCGCGACGTTGCAGGCCAGCATCCCGGACCTACACCTGGACATCCTCGGCGACGGCTGGTGGCGGCAGCGCCTGGTCGACCACGCCGAATTGCTCGGCATCAGCGACGCGGTGACGTTCCACGGCCACGTCGACGATGTGACCAAACACCGTGTGCTGCAACAGAGTTGGGTGCATGTGCTGCCGTCCCGCAAGGAAGGCTGGGGGCTGGCGGTGACCGAGGCCGCCCAGCACGGCGTACCCACCATTGGCTATCGCGCCTCGGGTGGGCTGACCGATTCGATCGTCGACGGAGTGACCGGACTGCTGGTCGAGGACCGCGACGGCCTCGTCGAAGGACTCGGCCGGCTGCTGTCCGACGGTGTCCTGCGGGTCCAGCTGGGCAGCAAGGCGCAGACCCGTAGTGACGAATTCTCCTGGGCGCAGAGTGCCGAGGCGATGCGCACCGTGCTGGAGTCTGTGCGCGACGGGCGTTACATCAGCGGCCTGGTCTAAGTTTCACAACAGTCACATCCGTCACCGTGCCGAGACCGTAGTGGGTGTGCCCGGCTATTAGCGACAAAGTCGCGGAAATCGCCACATAGGCACCACAGGCATCAGTCGTCTCGCGTCGGCCAATCCCATGCACCAATTTGGCACCACAGGACCCTTTCCGTCGCACTGGTTACGTGCCCGCGCTGCGAGCGACAAGGTCGCCGATATGCGGGCGCAGAATATTCTGTTGCTGGTGCGACTGGCGTTGTTGGCGCGTTCAGTGAGGTTCGTCGCGCGGTGTCGCAGTGAACAGCGTTGCGGTTGAGGCGATTTCCGCGACTTTGTCGCTAACAGCCGGGCACAACGCTTGTGCTCTCGGGACCGGGACTGATGTGGCGGGTGTGACTGCCCCGGGTGTGTCGTCCGCGGCCGTGACCCGGTGGCCGCTGCCACGTACGGCCACGCCCTGCGCTAGCCGCGCCGATGCGACGAGCGCGCGGTCTGCACTGCCAACCCGATCCCGGCAGCCATCAGCAAACCCAGCCAGACCAGGTGCGCGGCGATCAGGATGCCGCGATGCGCTGCCGCGGGCGCCGAGCCGCCGATCCGCTGCACCGCGACATCGCCGCCGGTCTCACGAACCACCCAGCCGACACCGGCGTCGGCCAGTTGCTGCGGTGACGCTCCGGACAGCAGCAATTGCTGCACGGCGCGTGCTCGGGCGCCCTCGCCCGGCACGATGTGCCCGCCGATCGACAGATCGCCGGTGCTGAAGACTTCGGCGCGCAGCCAGCGGGGCAGCGGGTCGAGTACCGGTGCCGACCCGGCCCAGGGGAACTGCCGCATGATGTCGGGCGGGAGCACCGCCACCGGCCGAGGATCGGCATTGATCTGGGCGGCGGCGGTCGTCCAGGTGGTCGGATAGCGCACGGCGCGCATCTGGCCGCCCACGCCCCACGCCAGGTCGGGCAGTACTGCGATCAATGCCGCACAACACACCGCAGCTGTCGCGGTCGTGGAGAGCCGGCGTCGCATCGTCAGCGGAGCTGCCGCGGCCGCCAACGTATATCCGGGCATGGCCAGTGCCACCCACTTCTGCCCGTCGCGCAGCACACCAAGCCCGGGAACTGTTCGCACCACAGCCTCGACGAGTGCCATCCCGGGCCCGGTCGCCGTCAATGCCGGGCCGACGACAGCGACAGCGGCCAGGACCAGCAGCGGCAGCGTCATACGTCTGGCGGGATTGCGCAATACGACCGGCAGGCCCGCCGCCACCACCCCGAGCAGCACCAGCGTGGCCGGCAATGCGAACAACGAGGCTCGCGACGCCGGTGTGGCTGCACTGTTCCAGATACCGCCGAGCCCGGCCAGGCTGCCCAGTGCGCCCAGCCCGGGTTCGGCGCGCGCGGCGAACGCGTGGATTCCGGCCGACAACTCCGCCGCCGACGCCGACGAGTTCACCGCACCCCCCACCAGTGCCGCGGTCAACCAGGGTGTCGCGGCCAGCGCCGCGGCGACCATGCTCAATCCCGCGACCCGGGCCCGTCCCCAGCCGTCACCGGGTACCGCGACGCAGGTCAGTGCCACCACCATGGCCAGCAGCAGACCCGTCGGTGTCAGCCCGGCCACAGCGGTCCAGAACGCCAGTGCGAACGCAGCTCCTCGCGTGCGGGGGTTTGTTTGTCCTCCTCGCGTGCGGGGGTTGGTTTGTCCTCCTCGCGTGCGGGACCCGGTGCGCAGCCGTATCGCCGCGGTCGCGACCCACGGCAGGCAGCCGTAACCGACCAGCAGACTCCAATGGCCCTGCAGTAATCGCTCGGCGACATACGGATTCCACCCGGCCAGCGTTGCGGCGATGAACTGCCCGGCCCGGCCTGCGTCGGGAAGAACGCCGGCGGCCAGCCGTGCGGCCCCCCACGACGCCAGCCAGAGGCCGGCCACCAGCAATGCCTTGACGACCACGCCGCCATCGAGCACAGCCGACGTCACCGCGACGAAAAAGTCCTGAGGAACCGCGCGGGGGGCCGACTCGGACAGGCCCAGTGCAGCATCGGTCAGATACGAACGCGGCGTCGACACCGCGTCGCGCAACAGCAGATAGCCGGGCCCCAGCAGCGGCGCCGTCACCAACAACGACAGCGCCAGCGCGTAGGCCGGCAGCCAGAACCGGGACGAAATCAGACTGGTCGGTCCGGTGGCAGGTCAGAGGGCCGCTGTGCGGGCAGCTTTTCGGTCTTGGCCTCGGCGCCGGGCACTTGGATGCCTTGAGTGTCGAAGAATCCGTGGTCGGCGTTGTCCAGGCCCGGGTCGATCAGCGTCGACTCGGCGCGCAGCACGAACCAGGCCAGCAGCCCACCGCCGATCATCATGACCAGGCCCAGCGCGGTGAACGTGATCGGCAGGACTCGGGACCACAGCGCAACTCGGTCTCGTTCGTCGCGGGCGGACGCGACCTGCGACTCGATGGTGCTCTCGGTGGAGGTGACCTTGTAGTCGACGTAGGTGACCTCGGGCTTGAGGGCGTCCCGGGCGTAGTACTGGTAGCCGTGGTCGGTGGCCTTGACGATGGTGCCCGACACCGGATCCACCCAGAAGGTGCGTTGCGCGGCGTAGTACCGGTTCATCGTGATCTCTTCGTCCGGCTCGCCCGGCACACCCCACACCGAGGCGCGTGCCTTGACGGTGCTGTCCACGTCGTCCTCATACAGCGAGGCGTACTTCACCGGCTCGACCAGCTTGCCGTCGGCGTCGTAGCCGACGTTTTGGGTGAACCGGTAGGTGGTCAGCCCGTTGACGTCTTCTTCGCCGTCATAGTTCGCATCGAACGCCTTTTGCGCGATCGGGTCGAACATCTGGTAGGTCTTCTTCGCGGTGTCGAACGGGAACCGGTAGGTCAGCCCCTCGTGCGGCAGCGCGACGCTGGTGGGCGGCTTCTGGTCGTCCATGGAGCGCGGCCTTTGGATGGACCCGCCCGGGTTGGTATCCGAGGACACCGCCAACGCGGTGCTGCGGTTCATGGTGACCGTGTCGACCATCGCCAGCAGCAGGCCGGTGTCCTGCTGGCGGTCGGTCCGCCGCAGGGACGTGCCCACTTGCAGGGTCACCACATCGGCGTTCGCCGGGGCTTCGACGCTCATCTGCTGTTGCATTGCCACCGGCACGTTGCGGTCCACGGAGAACTTCTCGGCTGTCAACGAGGCCGGGTCGAACGCGGTCCCGGTGCCTTCGCTGACCAGCGTGGTGTCCAGGTTGAGCGGAATCTTGGCGATCTTGCCCTTGGTGTAGGTCGTCAGCAGCAGGGCGGCGATCAACAGGGCTGCACCCAACCCCATGAGTCCGCACGCCGCGATACGCAGCGCCACAGCGCGGTTCAAACCGGGCCTCCTTTGGTGTGGGCCAACTCGTCCTCCAGGCAAACCCGTTCGACCCTAACAGCACTATTTAAGGCCATCACTTACGACAAGGACATCTCGTGGCGGCAGCCCACCTCGGGTTTGGCGTGCCTGCGCCGTCCCGGCACACTGGTCGTCGTGGCAACCCGGCAATCGGACCCGAACTTCGAGGTCGGCGGGACGAGGACCTTCCTGCCGGCAGTCGAGGGCATGCGTGCCTGCGCCGCCATGGGTGTGGTGCTGACGCATGTGGCATTCCAGACGGGACACACCACCGGCGTGATGGGCCGCATCTTCGGCCGGTTCGACCTCGCTGTGGCGGTTTTCTTCGCGCTGTCGGGCTTCCTCTTGTGGCGCGGTCATGCGGCCGCCGCCCGCGGATTGCGCCCGCGGCCCCACACGGGCCACTACCTGCGGTCGCGGCTGGTCCGGATCATGCCCGGATATGTGGTGGCGGTCGTGGCGATCCTGCTGCTGCTCCCGGAGGCCAAGGCCGACTTCACGGTGTGGCTGGCCAATCTGAGCCTGACGCAGATCTACGTTCCGCTGACCTTGACCGCCGGGCTGACGCAGATGTGGAGCCTGTCGGTGGAGGTCACCTTCTATCTGGTGCTGCCGCTGCTGGCGCTGTTGGCCCGCCGCGTGCCGGTGCGGGCCCGGATCGGGGTCATCATCGCGGTGGGCCTGCTCAGCCTGGCCTGGGTGCGGATCCCGTTCGACGGCAGCACCGGGCTCAACCAGTGGAACTGGCCGCCGGCGTTCTTCTCGTGGTTCGCCGCGGGAATGGTCCTGGCCGAGCTCACCGTAACGCCGTTCGGCTGGGCGCACCGGCTGGGCCGGCGTCCGCTGCTCATGGCGCTGATCGCGGCGACGGCATTCGGGATCGCCGCATCGCCGCTGGCCGGGCTTGAGGGGTTGCGGCCGGGATCGGTCGAGCAGGTGACGTTGAAGACGGCGATGGGCGCCGTGCTCGCTGCTGCGGTGCTGGCCCCGCTGGTGTTGGATCGGCCCGGTACACCGCACCGGATCCTCGGCAGCCGGGTGATGGTGACGTTGGGCCGCTGGTCCTACGGGTTGTTCGTGTGGCACCTGGCCGCCTTGGCGATGGTGTTTCCGATGATCGGAGAGTTTCTGTTCAACGGCGGCATGCCGGCCGTGCTGGTGCTGACGTTGGTCTTCGGCTTCGCGCTCGCGGCCGTCAGCTACGCCCTGGTGGAGTCGCCGTGCCGGGAGGCATTGCGGCGCTGGGAGTACCGCAGCCAGCGTCCCGTCCCGCCGCTGGACAGCTCGATCACCGACGAACCAGAACCGGAGCCCGAACCGGCACTGCGCTGAGGGCCGGTCAGTAGCGGGCCCAGTCTGCGGCTTCGACGGCGGCCATGGCCTCGGGGGTGACCGGGTCGAGGATGTCGTCGAAGTCGTGGTGTTGTTTGACGTACTTGACGACGTACGGGCAGACCGCGACGATGCGCTTGCCCGCCGCGCGGGCGTCGGTCAGCGCCGCGGAAACCAGTTCGCCGGCCAGGCCGCGGCCGCTGAACCTGTCATCGATCTCGGTGTGGTAGAAAACGCGCTGATCGCCGGCGTCAACGTAGGCCTCGAGGCCGGCATGCTCGCCGTCGACGGTGATCTCGTACTGGTGCCTTTCCAAGATGTTGCGAACGTCAGCCATGATCTTCACTATGCCGCTACGGCGCCGACACACCGGCGCCGTAGCGCGCGATCTGAATTGCGGTGACGACCGCATCGCGGTGAAGAGCCTTTGACTGTGAGATACATCACAGTAAGATGGCCAGTGGTCACCCCACCTGGATCTGAGGAGGTCCAGATGTCGCACACACATTTCGGCTCGCTGAGCCGCGGCGGTCTCAACTGGGACAGCGTGCCGTTGCGATTGTTCGCCGGAGGGAATGCGAAGTTCTGGAATCCAGCGGATATCGACTTCTCCCGCGACCGGGCGGACTGGGAGGCGCTGACTGATCGCGAACGGGAATACGCCACCCGGCTGTGCGCCGAGTTCATCGCCGGCGAAGAGGCGGTCACCAAGGACATCCAGCCGTTCATGAGCGCGATGCGGGCCGAGGGACGGCTTGGCGATGAGATGTACCTGACCCAGTTCGCCTTCGAGGAGGCCAAGCACACGCAGGTGTTCCGGATGTGGCTCGACACAGTCGGTATCACCGACGATCTGCACAACTACTTCGATGACCTGCCGGCATATCGGCAGATGTTCTACGAGGAGCTTCCGGCCGCCCTCGACGCTCTCTACACCGACCCGTCACCGGCCGCTCAGGTGCGGGCATCGGTGACCTACAACCACATCGTCGAAGGCATGCTGGCGCTCACGGGATACTATGCGTGGCACAAGATTTGCGTTGATCGCGGCATCCTGCCGGGCATGCAGGAGCTGGTCGGCAGGATCGGTGACGACGAGCGGCGCCACATGGCGTGGGGTACGTTCACCTGCCGCAGACACGTCGCCGCCGACGACGCCAACTGGGCGGTGTTCGAAGCCCGGATGAATGAATTGATCCCGCTCGCACTGCAACTCACCGAGGAGGGCTTCGCTCTCTACGCCCCCGACATCCCCTTCGGCTTGGTCCAGGACGAGTTCATGCAGTACTCCGCAGACAAGGGCATGCGCCGGTTCGGCACGATCAGCAGCGCGCGGGGACGCCCGCTCGAGGAGATCGACCTCGACTATTCACCGCTGACATTGGAGGACACCTTCGCCGACGAGGATGCGGCCGCGCTCGCGTCGAGCTGAGCGCCTGATGCGCGCGGCCGGAACACCACTGTCGACGCCGCGACGAACGCCACCGATATCAACGCGAGCAACTGCACCCACGGTGAGTGCCCGACATACCCGTCGACCGAGCGCCACGGATTCTGCGACAGGACGGCCCCGGCGAGGATCAAGCCGCCCGCCGACAAGCCGAGGGTGATTCGGTCGCACGAGGATTCACGGTCGCGCAGCCAGTAGCGCACCCCTAGGGCGGCCGCGACGACGAGTACCCCCGGTATCCCGGAGATCGCCGCGCCGACCGCGAGCACGCCCAGGCACCTCAGCACCGGACCGGGCTGCCACGGTCGGGCCGCAGGCAGTTCCGGGGACCGGCGCCGCACCGGTAGCAGCGCCAACAGTGCCAGCAGCGGCAGCAGTGCCAGCCCGCCGATCAAACCGGCTCGGTAAGGGCGGTTTGAGTCGAACGACAACGTCACTGTGCCTGCCGTTCCGGCCGGAAGCACCCAGCCCTGCTGCCATCCGTTGACGGTCACCGGTTCGAGCCGGGTCCCCGCCGCGTCGCGGGCAATCCAGCCGGGGTTGATGCTCTCGGGCACCACCAGGATCCGCGAGGTCGACGTGGGCGTCACCCGCACCTCTCGACGGTCCGGTCCCCACTCCGGCGTCTCGGCGAGGGTCGTTGTCGCCGTGGGTAGTTGGCCATTGGGCGTGGATAGTACGATGCCGTCGACGACGAATGCCGCCCCCGGGCTGACGAGCAGCTCCTGCTGGCCGGCCGGCAGCGATATCGGATCGGTGCGGCACGGTTGCGCCGGGATCGGGTCGCCGTCGAGCAGCGCCGCGACTGTGGTGCGGACCGAGGTCTGGATGAACTGCCCCGCCACACCGATGATCGGGCCCTGCCCGCAGGGCAGTGAGACGATGCGGGCCCGGTTGGTGGCGGCATCGGCGGCGCCGATCGGCCGGCCGTGCGTATCGAACACCGAAACCTCGGCCAGCCCAGGCGGTTTGAGCTGATCGAAACCGAGTGACGTGCGGTCGATGACGTCGTTCCAGCTCAACAGTGAGACGGTGATGGTGTCCGTCACCCGCGGTTTGAGCTTGAAGGTCTGCGGTTCACCGGTACCCGGCAGCTTGCGCACCTGCGGGCCGTCGCCCAGGTCGATCGACACCAGCTTCGGGTGAGCCGGCGGCTCCGCCCCACCTGGATCGATGCGCAGCGCACCCACCTCGGCCGCGGCCGGCAGCTTGAGCGTCAGCGTGGGTGGCGCCTTGAACTGAACCACCCGCTGCGGAGCCGTCCACGAGGTGCGGGGATCGCCATCGGTGGCCGCGAATGACGAGCCGAGCACGTCGATCGGATCAGCGTCGCCAAAAGCTCTGGTGGTACCGGGTTGAGCGACCAGATCGGCCAGCTTGGGGCCTTGGCGGGCCCGCACCCACACCGTCGGGCGTACCTTGGTGGGCTCCGGAACGGTCAGCGTGCGGCTGAGGTTCACCGGCTCCTCGGAGGCCAGCGCCATCGCCGCCGCGCATCGCACCCCGACGGGGCTTTCGGCGCAGCCGGGCCGGCCCAGCAGCTCGGTACCCAGATCCCATTGCGCCACAGGCGAACCCGGCGGTGGCCCGGGCACATCGACGGTGTGCCGCAGGTTGATGGGGTGGGCGTAGCCGGATGCGTCGTATTGAGTGACGGCCAGATCGGTGATGCCGAACTGCACGCCCGGAGAGCCGTCGTCGGTGGCCACTGCGGTGATCCGCACCCACGGGGATTCCCCGACCGGCAGCGGTATGGTCAGCGGCTTGCCCGCGGCGTCGAACCGCAGCGTGCTGGTACCGGTCGCGGTGGCCACCTCGATGCGGCGGACCTGCGCGCCCACGGCGGTGGCACTCGGAGTGATGGTCAGGGTGGCGTTGGTGATCGGATGATCGAAGTTGATCTGCAGCCACTGGCCGACGGCGGACTGCAGGGCGTTGGACACCCACGCGGTCGACGGGTCCGAATCGATCGCCGCGGCCGGTCCCGTCGCGGGAGCGACGTTGGGCAGCGCCGTCGAATCCGCCGCCGAACTCGACACCGTCACGCGCCCGCCGTCCCAGTGGCCGTACACCGGCTCGGCCCCGCGGGACGGGTAATCCGGCACCCGGTTGTAGGTGTGCCGCGGATCGTCGGGCGTGCGGATCGCCGACGCATGGTCGTCGACCCGGCCGTAGTCGATCTCGCGGGCCTGCGGGGTATCGGTGATCACCACGCCGTGGCCGCCGACAGTGACGGGCAGCCCGGCACGCTGCGCGTCGGCGGTCAGCAGCATCGGTCCCAGCGGCGGCAGGCCGGACAGGCGGCGGCGCTCATTGAGACGCAACAGTGCCTCGGGTGCGCCGTCCACGCGGGCCATGGTGTCGGGGTCGACCAGATACGGTTTGCCCGCCGTCGCGGCGCCGTCGACCCGGTAGATCTGCACCGCGGGATAACGCGGCCGCAACCCGCTGTCGGCGATGAACCCCTCCAGCGTGCCCGGTCCGACGGGGTCGCCGAACTCGGCCACTTTGGTGAGCCCACCGGACCCTTCCACCGCCCGGTGCACCAGCACCGGGCGGGCCGACCGCGACGTATCCGGATCCAGGTCGTTGCGCACCACGACGTACGAAATACCTTGCTGGGCAAGGGTATCGGCGAGCCCTGCGGATGGTCGGCCGGCGGCGAACAACCGTTGCACCGAATCGAGCGCCCTGATGGTCTCCGGCGGGGTCAGCGGGATCGAGTCACGCACACCCCACGGGCTGTTGCCCAGCACCTGCAGCGGTTCGTCGTGGCTGGTGCCCCACACCTGGGTGGCGAACGGGGCACCCGGCGCCACCAGCACGCGGCCACGCTCGGTGTTGTGTTCGTCGAGCCAGTCGGCGGCGTCATGCCAGTACTGCGGGATCGCGCTGAAGGTACCCGGCGGTGCGATGCGGCCGGTCCAGGCGATCGAGGTGCCCGCCGCGAGCGCGGCCAGCACCACGATGCTCACCGCGACCCGCCGGTCCCGCTCCGGATGGGCGTACGCACTCACCCACACCGGGCGCGGGACGGTACCCGGCAATGGAATCCGGCCCAGCAGATGGACCAGGCCCAGGGCCAGCGGCAGGCGGATCACCGGTTCGAGTTTGTGCAGGTTGCGCAGCGGGGTGCCGGTGCCGTCGAGGAAGGCCTGCACCTGATGCGCAATGGGTGAGCCCAGGCCCCCGGAATAGCCCAGGCCCAGCAGCACGATGCCGATCAGCAGCATGGTGATCAGCCGGCCGCGGGCGGGCATCGAACGCAGCGCCAGCCCGGCCAGGCCCGCCGCGGCCACCAGCGTGGTGGCCAGCACCGCGACCGTGCTGGTCACCAGCGACGCCGCGGCGGTGGCATTGGGCGCGACGAACGGTGTCCAACTGTCGGTACCGCGCAGCATCTCGGTCAGCGAGGTCCACTGCGTGGTGACGCCGGAGGATTCGATGAAGTCCAGGAACGGCGGGCTGATCCGGCCCAACATCACCAGCGCGATCACCCACCAGGTGACAGCCAGCGCCGTGCAGCCGAACCACCACACGGTGAATCGCAGCCACAGCTTGTTCGGCCGGTGACAGGCCCACCAGATCAGCGCGGCCAGGCATCCGGTCAGGGTTGCGACGGCGTTGACCGCACCCATCAGGGCGACCGCGCCGGCCGATCGGGCCGCCATCAGCCGGATGTTGTGCCGTCCCTGCCGGCCTACTCCCACCCCTCCGGTCCCGCCCAACGCGAGGATCACCGGCAGCAGCACCCATGGCGCCAGCATCATCGGCAGCGTCTCCGACGAGATCGCGCCAAGCGTGGTCAGCACCCGCGGGCACAACGCGAACGCGAACGCGCCGAGCACCCGCGAGCTGGTGCTGCCGATACCCAGGGCCTCGGCGACCCGCAGCAGGCCCCAGAACCCGACGACCAGCAGCAACGCCCACCACAACCGCTGGGTGATCCAGCCGGGCACCCCGAGCTCATGGCTGATGAGAAAGAAGGTGCCGTGCGGGAACAGATAGCCGTATGCCTGGTTCTGAGCCTGCCCGAACGGCAGGTCGCTGTTCCACAGGTTGAACGCGCGGGCCAGGAACCGCAGCGGGTTGGCGGTCAGGTCGAGCTTGGTGTCGGGGGAGATCTGCCCGGGCGACTGCGCGAAGGTCAGGACGAGAGCGACCGCGGTGACCAGCCATAACCAGCGCCGGGAGAGCGGCGCGGTGGGACTGCGTTCGGCGTGCAGGAGCGGAGCGACCGAGTTTTAAGTACGGTCGCCGTACTCGACTCGGTTGAGCACCGACGACGCCGGATCACCCGCCTGCAGCGGAGGCTTCGTGTCCTGTTGCACCATCAGCGTCACACCGAACACGGCGGCCGCGCCCAACAACAAGCCGACCACGATGCTGGCGGCAGACGGGACGACGAACCGGTTCACCCGGCCAACCTAGCACGGCCCCTCACACCAGGTAGTACAGCTTTGTATCGGCCCGAAAACTGGCTGACTATCAACTCAGCGGGTGTGGGGGACCGGCGGCGTCGAGCCCGAGGTCGGTTCGCAGCGGCCGTTGTGACTACCCTCAGGACACATGCCCCGCGTTCTGAGTGTGCTCGTCGCGCTGTCCGGACTGTTGCTGGCGTGTTCGCCATCCACCCAGGCGCCAGCGGATCACCAACATGCGAGCAGCAGCAAGCCGCTGCCCAAAGCGCCGGTCGCGCAGAGCTGCGATCTGACGGCACTGCCCACCCGTGACAAACTGGCCCAGTTGCTGACCGTCGGGGTGACCGACGGCGACGATGCCCGCCAGGTCGTGACCGAGCAGCATGTCGGCGGCATCATGATCGGCAGTTGGACCGACCTGTCCATGTTTTCCGACGGTTCGTTGAAAGACATCGCCGACGCGGCCGGTCCGTTGCCGCTCGCGGTCAGCGTCGACGAGGAAGGCGGCCGGGTGTCGCGCCTCGCATCGATCATCGGCAAGCAGCCGTCGCCGCGGGTGCTGGCCCAGACTCAGACCTCCGACGAGGTGTACGGCATCGCGCTGGAGCGCGGCAAGAAGATGCACGATCTGGGTATCACCGTGGACTTCGCCCCTGTCGTCGACGTCACCGACGCCCCGGACGACACGGTCATCGGTGACCGGTCCTTCAGCAACGACCCGGCCAAGGTCACCGAATACGCCGGGGCTTACGCTCGCGGCCTGCGCGAGGCCGGAATTCTGCCGGTACTCAAGCACTTTCCCGGTCACGGTCACGGATCCGGTGACTCGCACACCAATTCGGTGACCACACCTCCGCTGGCCGACCTGCAGCAAGACGATCTGGTGCCCTATCGCACGCTGACCACCGAGGCCCCGGTCGCCGTCATGGTCGGGCACCTGGAGGTTCCGGGACTGACCGGAACCGACCCGGCCAGCCTCAGCGCGCCGGCCTACGAGCTGCTGCGGTCCGGCAATTACGGTGGCCCGCCGTTCAACGGGCTGGTCTACACCGATGACCTGTCCAGCATGGCCGCGATCAACGAACGCTACGGTGTGTCCGCGGCGGTACTCAAGGCATTGCAGGCCGGCGCCGACAACGCCCTGTGGATCACCACCAAGGAAGTGCCCTCGGTGCTGGATGGACTGGAAAAGGCTGTGGCGGCAGGCGAACTGTCGATGGACAACATCAATGCATCGCTGCAGCGGAACGCCGCGGTCAAAGGCCCGCTGCGCTGCGCGGGCTGACCCCACCGATCTCCAGACGTTGCCGCCGACGCGGTTGTGCTGTGGGATGGAGCAACGGCCCGCCGAGCTTATGCCCTGACAGTTACCATCATCGGATGGCAGGTGGAACCAAACGGCTGCCGCGTGCCGTCCGAGAACAGCAGATGCTCGACGCCGCGGTGCAGATCTTCTCGGTCAACGGCTATCACGAGACGTCCATGGACGCGATCGCCGCGCAGGCCGCGATTTCCAAGCCGATGCTGTACCTCTACTACGGGTCCAAAGAGGAGCTGTTCGGCGCCTGCTTGAACCGGGAGCTGACCCGGTTCGTCGACGTGGTGCGCGGGCAGATCGACTTCACCCAGAGCCCCAAGGACCTGCTGCGCAATGCGGTATTGGCATTCTTGACCTACATCGATGCCAACCGGGCGTCGTGGATGGTGCTCTACACGCAGGCCACCAGCTCGCAGGCGTTCGCCCACACCGTACGGGAAGGTCGCGAACGCATCATCGATCTGGTGGCCAGGCTGCTCAGCACGGGAACGCGTAACCCTGCGCCGGACAGCGACTTCGAGATGATGGCGGTGGCGTTGGTGGGCGCCGGCGAGGCCATCGCCACCCGTGTCAGCTCGGGCGACGCCGATGTGGACGAGGCCGCCGAGCTGATGATCAACCTGTTCTGGCGTGGCCTCAAGGGCAAGCCGTCCGAGGTGTCAGACCACGACGCCCTGCACCAGGCTGAACGGTGACGCTGTCGGTACCACGTTCGTGAGACGGAAACCGGCCTCCTGGTAGAGCTTTCGGTACTCCGCCGCGGTGCGCTCCCGGGCTGCGATTCCGATCAGCATCTCCATGTCGATCCATTTGCCGAGGAATCCCCGATCATGTTCGGGGATAACAGCTTCCACCAGCAGCAGGGTGGCGCCCGGAGCGGCGGCGCGGATGTTGCGCAGGATCGACACGGCCTGCTCATCAGGCCAGTCGTGAATGATGTTCTTCAGGATGTAGAGGTCCGCACCGGCGGGTGCGCTCTCGAAGAACGACCCGGGGATGATCTCCACCCGATCTTCAGTTCCATATTTGGCCAACAACTTTGGCGCCCCCTCGACCACCTGCGGGAGGTCGTACAGTATGCCGCGGGCCGACGGCGTTGCCTGCAGGATGGCCGAGAGTAGCCGGCCGTGGCCGCCGCCGACATCGGCGATGGTGGCGTACGGGGTGAAGTCGAAGGCTGCCACCACAGGGGCGATCGCAAGCTCCGAGACGGAGGTCATGGCGTCGTTGAAGATCACCCCGAGTTCGGGCTCGGAGCTGAGGTACTCGAACGCCTGCATGCCGCGCATCTTGGGGATGACGGCCTCGCCGGTGCGCACGGCCTCGCCGAGGCGGCTCCAGTGTTCGCGGTGTTCCGGAGCGCCGACGAACCGCGCCATCCCGGCGATCGACACCGGGGCATCGGTCCGCAGCGGGTCGGCCAATGCGTTGAGCGCGTAGCGTCCGTCGCGGGTGCGACGGAAGATGCCCTCGCCGACCAACGCGCGCATCAGCCGGTTGAGGGTGTCGGGGTTGGCGTCGACCCGGCGGGCCAGCTCCTCGGGCGGCAGTGGGCCGCCGGCCAGCGCGTCGGCCACACCGAGCTGGACAGCTGCGGTGATGCCTTGGGCCACCCAGGCGTTGAGGATCATCTCCAAGAGGGCAGCCGGTGGCGGCGCCGACCGCCGATGCAACAGGCGCAGGTGATGACGAATGCGGTCGACGGCGCGGACCAGCCTTACCGGGGGCACTTTGGCGGAAGTCACCGCCAGACTGTAGACACAAACCGCCGCGTTACGAACTCAGAGGGCCGACACCGTCCCCGTGAGGTGCGGGTAGCCCTTCGACAGGTTGCGCAGCGCCAGCGCCCAACCGTCGGCATCGCGTGACACGTAGAGCCCGGCGTTGGCCGGCAGGATCACCGGCTTGGCGAATCGCACCGAATACTTCACTGCGTCGGGCAGCTGTCCCTCGATGTTCGCCAGAACTGCCGCGGCACTGAACATTCCGTGGGCGATCACGGTGGGGAAACCGAACAACTTGGCTGCGACGGGGTTGGTGTGGATCGGGTTGTGATCCCCGCTGACGGCGGCGTAGCGGCGGATCTGCCCAGGTGCGATCCGCAAAATCGCGTTCGGTGGCCCGAGCTTGGGCTGCTTCTGCGGCGGCGGCTTCGGTTCGTCGGACAGACTGGTTCGCTGCTGGTGCAGGAACGTCGTCACCTGGTGCCAGGCCAGATCGTTGCCGACCTTGAGAGCGGTGACGATATCGACCAGCAGTCCGCGCCGGTGCTCGCGTAGGTTCGCCGCATGGACGGTAACGCCGACGGTGTCGGTGACCGAGATCGGCTGGTACTGCGTGATGTGGTTCTCGGTGTGCACCGAACCCATTGCGGCGAAAGGGAAATCGAATCCGGTGACCAGCGACATCACGGTCGGGAAGGTCAGTGTGAACGGGTAGGTCAGTGGCAGGGTGTCGCCGAACTGCAGCCCGGTCACCTGTGCGTACTCCGCGACGTTGGCCGGGTCGATGGCCAGGTCGTCGACGGTGATCGTGCGGGTGGGCAGGGTGTCGGAGCGGGGGACGAATGGCAGCGCCCCCACTACGGCCCTGAGCATGTTGTTCACCCGGTCACGCCCCCAGCATGGCCTGGCCGCACACTCGGATCGTGTTGCCGGTCACGGCATTCGACGCCGGGTTGGCGAAGTAGGCGATCAACTCGGCGACGTCGACGGGCTGGCCACCCTGGAACAGCGAGTTGAGGCGCCGGCCCACCTCGCGGGTCGCCAGCGGAATCGCCTCGGTCATCTTGGTCTCGATGAATCCGGGGGCCACCGCGTTGATGGTGATGCCCTTCTCGGCCAGCACCGGTGCCAGTGCGTCGGTGAGCCCGATCATGCCGGCCTTGGTGGTGGCGTAGTTGGTCTGCCCGCGGTTACCTGCGATGCCGGCCATCGATGACAGGCCGATCACCCGGCCGCCCTCTCCCAGCACCCCCGCGGCCACCAGACCCTCGGTGAGCCGTTGCGGCGCAAGGAGATTAACAGCGATGACGGAATCCCAGCGTCCCTCGTCCATGTTGGCCAGGAGCTTGTCGCGGGTGATGCCGGCGTTGTTGACCAGCACATCGACTTTGCCGCTGTGGTGTTCGGTGACGTGCGCGGTGATCTTGTCCACGGCGTCGTCGGCGGTGACGTCCAGGATCAGCGCCGTCCCGCCGACTTTTTCGGCCACCTGCGCCAGATCCTCGGCGGCACTCTCTACGTCCACCGCCACCACGGCAGCGCCGTCGCGCGCGAACACCTCGGCGATGGTCGCGCCGATGCCCCGGGCCGCGCCCGTCACGACGGCGACCTTGCCGGCCAACGCCTTGTCCCAGTCGGCCGGCGCGGTTGAATCGGCGGCACCCACCCGGAACACCTGCCCGTCGACGTAGGCGGACTTCGCCGACAGGATGAACCGCATCGTGGACTCCAGGCCGCTCGCGGCGGGGTTGGCATCAGCTGCCAGGTACACTAGGGCGATCGTGGCGCCGCGCCGCAGTTCCTTGCCCAGTGACCGGGTGAAGCCTTCCAGCGCCCGCTGAGCGATGTGCTCGTGGACGCCGGCAGCCTGTTCCGGCGTGGTGCCGACGACGACAATGCGCGCGCACGGGCCCAGGTTGCGCAGCACCGGGGTGAAGAACTTGTACAGCTCTTTGAGGCCCGCGACGTCGGTGATACCGGTGGCGTCGAGAACGACGCCACCGAAAGAGTCGGCCCACCGGCCGCCGATGTTGTTGGAGACGATGTCGTAGTCGTCGGCCAGGGCGGCGCGCAGGGGCTCCACCACACGGCCACCAGCGACGGAGCCGCCGATCAGCAGCGGTCCCGCCAGCGGCGGATCCCCGGCCAGGTAGCGGCGCAAGGTCTCGGGCTGGGGTACGCCCAGCTGCTTGGCCAGGAAGGATCCCGGCCCGGAGTTCACCAGTTGAGAGAGCAGGTCGGTAGCCATACCCACGAACTTACTCCTGAGTAAGAACAGTGGGTAATATGGCCCCGGACAACCCGAAAGTGGAGGGCAAACAGATGGCCAACAACACGACCCGGCGACGCGTTGCCGTATTGGGTGGCAACAGGATTCCGTTCGCGCGGTCCGACGGCGCCTACGCGAACGCCTCCAACCAGGACATGTTCACCGCGGCCCTGGACGGGCTGATCGACCGATTCGAGCTGGCCGGCGAGCGGCTCGGCGCGGTGATCGGCGGCGCTGTGCTCAAGCACAGCCGTGATTTCAACCTGATGCGCGAATGCGTGCTGGGCAGTGCGCTGTCGCCGTACACGCCGGCGTTCGACGTGCAGCAAGCCTGTGGCACGGGCCTGCAGGCGACCATCGCCGCGGCCAACAGCATCGCGCTGGGGCAGTACGATTCGGCGGCCACCGGCGGCGTCGACACCGCGTCCGACGCCCCGATCGCGTTCGGTGACGACTTGCGCCGGGTTCTGCTCGGACTGCGCCGTGCCAAGTCGAACGTCGACCGGCTCAAACTGGTCGGCAAGCTGCCGGCCTCGGTCGGCGTCGAGATTCCCGCCAACAGTGAGCCGCGCACCGGCAAATCGATGGGCGAGCACGCCGCGGTGACCGCCAAGGAAATGGGCATCAAGCGCGTCGACCAGGATGAACTGGCCGCCGCCAGCCATCGCAACATGGCCGCCGCCTACGACAGCGGCTTCTTCGACGACCTGGTCACGCCGTTCCTCGGCCTGTACCGCGACAACAACCTGCGTGCCGATTCGACTCCGGAGAAGCTGGCCAAGCTCAAGCCGGTGTTCGGGGTGAAGCTGGGCGACGCCACGATGACCGCGGGTAACTCGACCCCGCTCACCGACGGGGCCTCGGTGGTGCTGCTGGCCGGCGACGATTGGGCCCAGGCCCACGGCCACGAGCCGCTGGCCTACTTCGTCGACGGTGAGATGGCGGCTGTCGACTACGTCAACGGACCCGACGGCCTGCTGATGGCGCCCACCTACGCCGTGCCGCGCCTGCTGGCCCGTAACGGCCTGTCACTGCAGGATTTCGATTTCTACGAAATCCACGAGGCGTTCGCTTCCGTCGTGCTGGCTACGCTGACGGCCTGGGATTCCGACGAGTACTGCAAGGGCCGCCTCGGCCTGGATGCCGCGCTGGGCACCATCGACCGGTCCAAGCTCAACGTCAACGGCTCGTCGCTGGCTGCCGGGCACCCCTTCGCCGCCACCGGCGGGCGTATCGTCGCCCAACTTGCCAAGCAGCTGGCGGAAAAGAAGAAGCAGACGGGGCAGCCGGCGCGCGGCCTGATCTCGATTTGCGCAGCCGGTGGCCAGGGCGTAGCGGCCATTCTGGAGGTCTGATCCCCTCCTGACCAGGTTCGACGGGCTCCGCGAAGAACATTCGAAAAGTTTGTTTTCGCAAGTGTGTAACGGTCTGTGCGAGCGCATCGATACACGGGTAGCTCCGTGTTGCCGTCTGACCCCCCGACCCGACGGCAACACGGGGCCACCTTCAAAGCTGCGTGTGAATTCCGGTCGATTTTCCTCTGGTCTGAGGGGTACTGGAGGCGTAGGCTCGACCGTACGACGGGTTCGGGAGTGACTGATCCGAAGAGTCGGTCAAAGGGGTGAAAGACCGGCGGCGCGAGACCGATTGAGACGCCCCCAAATGTCCTCCCGAACCCGCCCTTTTTTGTCTTTGCAAGCCCTACAGCGCTGCGAGGGCGTTATCTATATCGGCGATGAGGTCGGCGGGGTCTTCCAGTCCGATGGACATGCGGATCATGCCGTCGGTAATGCCGCGTACAGCACGTTCCTCGGCGGTCAGGTCGCGATGGCTTGTGGTGATCGGTTGGGTCACCAGGCTTTCCACTCCGCCCAGGCTCGGGGCGATCGAGAACAGTCGCAGCTTGTCGACCACCGCGGCGGTCTGCTGGACGTCGGCGTCAAGGATGACGCTCAGCATGCCGCCGCTGCCGCTCATCTGCTTGGCCACGATCGCGGCCTGCTCGGCGTCCGCGAGCCCCGGATAGCGGACCTCGGCGACTCGCGGATGTGCGACGAGATGCGCAGCGATCTGTGCGGCGGTTTCGTTTTGGGCCCGCACCCGCACGGGCAGACTGCGCAGTGAACGTGCTAGCAGCGAGGCGACCTCGGGGGCGATCATTTGGCCGAGGTTCTTGCGCCACAGGTTGATCGGAACCAGGAGATCGGATGCTCCCATGACGGTCCCGGCGACCAGATCCGAATGCCCGCCCAAGTACTTGGTGGCCGAGTGGACGACCAGATCGGCGCCGAGCAGCAGCGGATTCTGATTGACCGGCGTGGCGAAGGTGTTGTCGACGACCGTAAGCACCCCGGCGGCCTTGGCGGTCGCGGCGACCGCGGCGATGTCGAACACGTGCAGCCGTGGGTTGGTGGGGGTCTCGAAGAACACCATGCGGGTGTTGTCGGTGAGAGCCCCGGCGAGTTGGTCGCGTTGGTCAGCCCGCAGGAACGTTGTGGTGATCCCGACGTGGGCAAGATTGGTCTGCAGCAGCTCGTAGGTGCCGCCGTAGACGTCACCGAGGCACACGATGTGTTCGCCGGCACCGACATGTGCGAGGAACGTCGCCGATTCTGCTGCCATCCCGGAGGAGAATGCCAAGGCCTGCTCAGCGTGTTCGAGGTTGGCAAGTTTGGCCTCCAATGCCCGCACGGTCGGGTTGAGCCCGTAGCGGGTGTAGAGATTGCCGGGGCGGCGTCCTTCCACGACGTCGAGCAGGTCGGCCGTGGTCTCGAACCCGAACGTCGAATGCCCATACAGCGGTGAGTGCAGAGCACCCTGGGAGTCGCGGACATCGCCGGCGTGCACGCTGCGGGTTCGGAGTCCATGCCGATCGACGTCAGTCATTGCGGTCCTTCCATGTCGTAAGGATCGATGAGACCACACCTCGGTCGCCGACCCACCTCTATGAGGATGTCATTCAGCCGGTCGGGCGCATCGGCAGGGCGCCATTAGGGCGTGCCGTCGTCGAGCCGAATCGCGTTATGACCTCGCATCGGCGGGCAGCACCATCGCTCAACCGCGGGACTGTAAACCGTTCAGCGCCCAAATAGTCAGATAGGCCAGCCCGAAGAACGCCGCGACGGCCGTGGCGACCCCCGTCGACTGTACGTAGGACAGCGGTGAGCGAACCCACTCGAACGTTGCCGCAACGACCGCATCGGGCCGCCTCACCAGGTCCCAGGAGTTCCACCGCTGGAACCGCCCGATCACCACGCCGATCGCGCACAGCCCCACCGAAAGAACCGCCACCAACCAACCCCAGACACCGCCGAATGTCCGCTCGATTCGCTTGTGCACCAACAGCATCGACACCACACCGAGTAGGATGCCGGTCCAGGCCGCGAACCCGTACTGCAGCACATGCCGCCACAGTTCGTAACCCTCGCCGAGGTGCACCAGATCGGTGACCAGATAGGGCGAGTTCGGCAGGAATACCAACCAGCCGAGGCCCAGTGGCAGTAGCCAGATCTGTCGTTCCACCAGGTCGAAGGCCACGGCGAAGATCATCGGGATCCACGCCAGGATCAAGTTCCACACCAGGAATTTGGTGGGGTAGGACAGTGGGGCGGCAGGGTCGGTGATCCCCAGAGCAAGGGTCAGCGCGGTCGTTGCCATCAACGAGACGACCAGCAGGATGCCACGGGCTTCAGTCACCCGGACCAGTTTGCCGGGTTCGGGACTGGCCCCGCCTACGAGGGTTGGTGTGATATCCGGCGGCGCCACTTCGTGTTTGAGCGGTTTTAGAAAGCCGCCTCGTCCAGCTCCATCACTTCGTTGTCGAGGGTCTCGATAACCTGGCGGGTGCTGGTCAACAGCGGCAGCATGTTCTTCGCGAAGAAGGACCCAGTGGCGATCTTGCCTTCGTAGAAGAGTCGGTCGTCAGCCCCCATCGACTGGCCGGCGCCGGCGTCGAGCTTCTCGATGGCCACCGCGGCCTGGCGCAGCAGCAGCCAGCCCAGCAGCAGGTCGCCGACCGAGAGCAGGAAGCGCACCGAACCGAGGCCCACCTTGTAGATGCTCTTGGGGTCTTCCTGCGCGGCCATCAGGTAGCCGGTCAGGCTGGCGGCCATGCCCTGCACGTCGGCAAGTGCGGTGGCCAGCAGAGCGCGCTCGGTCTTCAGCCGGCCGTTACCCGACTCGTTCTTGATGAACTGCTCGATCTCACCAGCCACAAACGCGAGCGCCTGGCCCTTGTCTCGGACGATCTTGCGGAAGAAGAAGTCCTGCGCCTGGATGGCGGTGGTGCCCTCGTACAGCGAGTCGATCTTGGCGTCGCGGATGTACTGCTCGATCGGGTAGTCCTGCAGGAACCCGGAGCCGCCCAGCGTCTGCAAGCTCTCGGTCAGCTTGGCGTAGGCCTGCTCGGAACCGAAGCCCTTGACCACCGGCAGCAGCAGGTCGTTGACCTTGTGTGCCAGCTCGCCGTCGATACCGTGCAGTGCCTTGGCGACGTCCTTGTCCTGGAAGGTCGCGGTGTACAGATACAACGCACGCATGCCCTCGGCGTAGGCCTTCTGGGTCATCAGGCTGCGACGGACGTCGGGGTGGTGCGTGATGGTGACGCGCGGCGCGGTCTTGTCCGTCATCTGCGTCAGGTCGGCGCCCTGCACGCGCTCCTTGGCGTACGCCAGAGCATTGAGGTAGCCGGTCGACAGGGTCGCGATGGCCTTCGTGCCCACCATCATGCGGGCCTGCTCGATGACGTCGAACATCTGCGCGATGCCGTTGTGCACCTCGCCGACCAGCCAGCCCTTGGCGGGCTTGCCGTCCTGACCGAAGGTCAGCTCACAGGTGGCCGAAACCTTCAGGCCCATCTTGTGCTCGACGTTGGTGACGTAGACGCCGTTGCGCTCACCCAGTTCGCCGGTCTCGAAGTCGAAGAGGAACTTCGGCACGAAGAACAGCGAGAGACCCTTGGTGCCCGGGCCAGCGCCCTCCGGGCGGGCCAGCACCAGGTGGAAGATGTTCTCGAACAGATCGTCGGAGTCGGCCGAGGTGATGAATCGCTTCACACCGTCGATGTGCCACGAGCCGTCGTCCTGCTTGACGGCCTTCGTGCGGCCGGCGCCCACGTCCGAGCCGGCGTCAGGCTCGGTGAGCACCATGGTGGCGCCCCAACCCCGCTCGGAAGCGAGGACAGCCCACTTTTTCTGCTCTTCGGTGGCGTTGTTGTAGAAGATCTGCGCGAACGCGGCACCGCCGGCGTACATCCACACAGCCGGGTTGGCACCCAGGATGTGTTCGTTGAGGGCCCACAGCAGCGCCTTGGGAGCGGGCACGCCGCCCAACTTCTGATCGAGGCCGACCTTGTCCCAGCCGCCGTCGATCGCCGCACGAACTGATTTCTTGAAGGACTCCGGCAGTGTCACGGAGTGGGTCTTGGGATCGAACACCGGCGGGTTGCGGTCACCGTCGGCGAACGAATCGGCGATGGGGCCCGCGGCCAGGCGCGCCATCTCGTTGAGCATCTCGCGGGCAGTGTCGGCGTCCAGATCGGTGTAGTCACCTGTTCCGAGGGCCTTGTCCAGACCTAAGACGTCGAACAGGTTGAATACCTGGTCACGGACGTTGCTCTTGTAGTGGCTCACATTTCCTCCTCGATGAGAATGCCACTTGTGGTTGGGTACTACGGATAAGTTACCCACCAGTAACTGAGGTCAACTATACCGTCCGGTAACTTCAACGCAAAGCCACCACGAGCAATTTCCGCCGGCTAACCAACCCAGCGGTTGATCGAACTCGACTGTCGACCGATCGCGGCCTCCTGGCCTGCACCTCTGTCGAAATGTGAAGCTCGTCACGGTAGCGCTCGTTGGGCCTCGGTAGTTTCCCGCCGAGCAGACACTCCGGTCCCCGAAAACCGGCGTTTCCAGTACCCCCGTGTCTGTTGGCGGGTCTTGGAAAGCCGTCACCCGGCGGCCGATTGCGCGTCACCTGGTAGTCGATCCCGGTAGTCGGGAAAGCGTTCATGATCAGGATCAGGGAAGGCGAGCAGGTCGACCAACGCGATTTGTATTGCTCTGAGCCGATCTGGCTTGTCCGGTCGCGGTGAAGTATGCAGCCCTGCCCCGAACCGCGCGAACCACCGTGCAAAGTCATCGTCGTCGAGGCGGCAGCGGAAGGTCGCGTAGCCGATGGTGGTGCTTGGTGTCACATCACCGACACCGCCAACTTTGAATCATGATCTCGCCGATGCCCTGCTGTCTGACAGACGCAAGACTGCCCCGCACCAGCCAAGCTGATTTGAGGCAGTCTTGCGTCTCAGCCGGGGTCAGTCCTCCTGCTGCGCTTCGCGCGGCGTGTCCGGCCCCACCGACTCCGCAGTCTCCGGTGACTCGGGTGTGTCCGGTGCCTCCGTCGATTCCGGCTCATCCGCGTCGGGCAGCTGACCCACGAGGTACTCGGCCAGCCCACCGATGGTCGGATAATCGAACACCGCGGTGGCGTTGAGCGTGAACTTGCCGCCGAACTGACTGTGCAGCCGGTTGCGGAGTTCGATTGCCATCAGCGAATCCGTGCCCAGGTCCAGGAAGCGGCTGGTCGCGGCCGGCGGTTGTGCCAGCCGCAGGAAGTTCTGCACCTCCTTCTGCAGGAACTCGGTCACGAACCCGGCCCGCTGCGGCACCGGGATCTCGAGCAGCTGCTTGAGGACCTCGCTGTCACCGACGACCTCACCGACGGCACTCGGCAACACGAGGTCGAGGATCGGTGGACGTGAACTGCCCAGCACCTTGGCGGCCCGCTGCCAGTTGGCCTTGACGACCGTGGCCTGGCCGGTGCCGTTGGCGACGACCTCGGCGAGCGCCGCGAGCGCCGCCGACGGTTCCAGTGGAATCAGGCCCTGCGCACTGATGTTGGCGGTCGCGGCTTCTGACGAGGCCATGCCGCCTTGGGCCCAGGGACCGAAGTTGACACCCGTGGCAGGCAGGCCTTGCGCCCTCCGCTGCGCGATCAGGCCGTCGAGCAGAGCATTAGCAGTCGCGTAGTTGGACTGACCGGGTGAACCGAACAGGCTCGACACCGACGACGACACGATGAAGAAGTCGAGATCGTCGTCTTTCGTCAGGCGGTCCAAGTAGCACGCACCGAACGCCTTGGGCGCCAACGTGGTCCGGAACCGCTCGACGCTCTGCTGACCCAACAGTGCATCGTCGAGCACGCCGGCCAGATGTGCCACACCCGCGAGCGGCGGCAACTCGTCCCTGATCCGTTCCAGCAGCTTCGCCACCTGGGCCTCGTCGCCGACATCGGCAGTGAAGACGTGGATTCGGGTCTTGTAGCGCTCGGTGATCTCCTCAATCGCCCGTTGCGCGTCGGCATCGGGCGCCCGCCGGCTGGTCAACACGATGTCACCGGCTCCGAGTTGGGCCAGGTACGACGCCGTGTGCAGACCGATTGCCCCGAGCCCGCCGGTGATCAGGTAACTCCGATCGGGCTGCGGCTGCAGCGGGTTCGGTATCTGCACGACGATCTTGCCGATGTGCCGCGCCTGCTGCATGCGGCGGAACGCGGCCCGCGCCTCGGTCAGTGGGTAGATCTCGGCGGGCAATGGCGTCCACAGCGCTGCCGACGAGCGCTTGCGCGAGGAGCCGTCGGCTGCCGAGGAGTGCTTGCGCGAGGAGCCGTCGGCTGCCGAGGAGTGCTTGCGCGAGGAGCCATCGGCTGCGGCCAGCCCCTCCGACACCTCGGTCAGCAAGTCGCGAATGCGATCGGGTTCGGTGAACATCACCGTGTCCAAAGCGACGATCTCGTACGCGATGTCGGGTCGGGCCTCGGCCATCTGCTCGGGTGACCAGATGTCGCGTTTGGCAATCTCGGCGAAGCGGCCGTGCTTGGCAGTGGCCTTCAGCGTCGCCTCGATGAACCCTTCGCTGGTCAGGCTGTTGAGCACCACATCCACGCCCGCGCCGTCGGTGTCCGCCAGGATCTGATCGGCGAAATGCGTTGTGCGCGAGTCGTAGACGTGCTTCACACCCAGCCTGCGTAGCGTCGCACGCTTGAAGGTGCTGGCCGTGGCGAACACCTCGGCGCCGCACTGCTGCGCCATCTGGATCGCTGCCAACCCGACGCCACCGCTGGCCGCGTGGATCAGCACCTTGTCACCGGGCTTCAGCTGCGCCCAGTCGAACGCGAGCCGTACCGTCAGCGCCGCGGCGGGAATCGTCGCAGCTTCCACCGCGCTCACCCCGTCGGGGATCGGCGCCAGGAATTGAGCAGGCACGTTGAACCGGCTGGAGAACGCGCCCTGCATGGAGCCATAGACACGCTGGCCCACCGCAACCCCGGTTACGCCCTCACCCAATTGCGTGACGACGCCGGCGAAGTCGCCACCGATCGGCCCCGGGTCGCCCGGGTAGAGCCCGAGGACATTGAGCACGTCGCGGAAGTTGAGACCCGCGGCCTCCACCCGCACCTGTACGTAGCCCTCGTCCGGCGCCGGCACGTCCTTCTCGATCAGCCGCAGGTTGTCGATCGCGCCGCGTTCGGTGGGCGCCAGCACGTAGTCGCCACCGCGCGGCACCGTGAGATGCCCGCTGCGCGCCCACGGCAACAACCGGGAAGCCAGTAGCTTTCCTTGCCGCAGAGCCAGTTCCGGTTCATCCACCGGTGCCGCCAAAAGGGTGGTCAAGGCCTGTACAGCCTCGTCCGACCCGTCGCAGTCGACGAGTTTGGCTCGCAGTGCCGGTTCCTCGTTGATCGTCGTGCGACCGAAGCCCCACAGCGCGGCCTGCACCGGATCGACCGGCTCACCGGACTCGGTGGCGACGGCCCGTTCGGTGACGATCCAAAGACCGCCGGGCAGCCTGACCTGACCATCCTGCACGGTGTGCACGGCGCTCAGCAGGTTGGCGATCTCAGCTTCGAGACGCGTCTCGGCGTCCGCCGCCGCGTCTGCGCCCGGTCCGCTGCTACGCCACACGACACCCGAGAACCCCATGCCGCGTTCGTGTGCCTGAACCAGCAGCTGTCCCAGGAGCTCCGGATCGGCGTTCCGGTCGAATCGGACGCAGCCGGGCACCTTGGCGGCCAGTTCGTCGAACCCGGCGATCAGCCAGGTGCCGCTGACCTTTGCGGCCTCATCGCCGGACGGCGGTAGCGGAACCTCGTGCCAGCCGAGGGTGTACAGCAGCCGGGTGGCGTCGCCGCCGAGGCCGCGCAGCAGTGCTTCGCGAGGTGCGCGTTTGACCGTGAACTCGCGAATTCCGCCGAGATGACGGCCATCTCGATCGAGGTATTCCAGATCGAACACCTGAGTCTCGCTGTCGAGGGCGCTCTCATGCCACTTCGCACGGCAGTAGAACCGTCGCGGCATCTTCTCTTTGAGCGTCACCTGCCCGTACCGCAACGGCAGGAACAGGTCGTTGACGCCCTGTTGGGCCGCGAGCAGCGCTGGGAACGCGGGGAAGGCGACGCCGGTGCACAAGTCCATCAGCACGGGGTGCATCGGCTCGGTTCCGAGGTGTTCGGCGAGTTCCTCGCCGACGAGGATGTCGCCGATCGCCTCGCCCTCACCAAGCCACAGCGACTTCAGGGAACCGGACCAGTTCGGTCCCCATGCCAGTTCCAGGTCGGCAAAGGTCTCGAACAGTTCCTGCGGACGCATGCGGTTCATGCGCTCGATGGCCTCGTCGATCGGATCGTCCTCGGACGCCGGTTCGCCGGTGTCGTCGCCGACGCCGCTCACCACAGTGCCTTCGGCGTTCAACGACCATTCGGCGTCACTGACACCGAACGGACGGCTGTGCACCTGGAACTTCCATTCGCCGCCGCCGTTGGCCGGGTGCAATGTCAACTGCACTTCGCGGGAACTCTTCTCGGGCAGGATGATCGGCTCGTAGAAGAAGACGTCCTTGGCGTGCGCCGGGGTGCCTACCGCGGCCAGTGCCATCGCGGCGTAGGTCGCGCCGGGAACGACGACGGTGCCGTAGATGACGTGGTCGGAGAGCCAGGGCTGCGATTTGACGGACAGCCTGCTCGTGTAGACCGAGTCGCCGGAAGCGAGATCTTTGGCGCTGCCGAGGATTCCGGATCCCGCAGAGCCGACCGACCCCTCTATGGCGAGCCCACCTGTCTTGGGCCAGAAGCGACGATGCTGGAACGGGTAGGTGGGCAGCTCCACCTTGCGATGTGGCTGACCATACAGTGCAGCGAAATTCGGCCGGTGGCCACCGACGTAGGCTGCGGCCACCGCGTCGGCCATCTGGCGACGGTCGCCAACGCCCTTGCGCAGCGAGACGATCGCCCGTGGCGCGGCCAAGTGCGCCGGCCAGACCTGTACCGCGGCTCCGGTGAGCACCGGCTGCGGACCGATCTCCATCAATATCGAGCAGCCCAGCGCCGCCACCGTGCGCACACTCTCGGCGAACTGCACCGGCTGGCGGGAATGCCGCCGCCAGTACTGAGCGTCGAGCGGAGTCTGGGGCGTGAGCACCGCACCGGTGCGGTTGCAGACCAGCGGCAGCGTCGGGGCAGCGAATTGCACCTGCGCCGCAAATGCCTCGAACTCGTCGAGCACCGGATCCAGCAGTTCTGAGTGGAAGGCATGGCTGGTCTCCAGCCAGGTGCAGCGGATGCCGTCTTCCTCGAATCGGTTGACCGCTTGTTGCAGATCTTCGCCGGGGCCAGAAAGCACGGTGTTGGGACCGTTGTAGGCGCCGACCGACACGCGCGGAAATTCGCTCGCGATCTGCTCGACGTGTTTGGGGTCGGAGAACACCGCAACCATTCGCCCACCCGCGGGGAGACTGCCGAACAGTCGGCCGCGGTGGGCGATCAGACGTGCACCGTCTTCGAGGCTGAACACTCCCGCCACACATGCCGCTGCGTACTGGCCCACGCTGTGACCCAGCACCACGTCGGGCTCGACACCCCATGACTGCCACAGCCGGGCCAAGCCCATCTCGACGGCGAAAAGTGCCGGCTGGGCAAACGAGGTGTGCCGCAGCCTTTCTCCGGCGTCACTGTCCGTGGCGAACATGACCTCCAGCAACGGACGCGGCAGGATGTCGTCGACCGCCTCCGCGCAGCGCTTCACGGTTTCGGCGAAAACCGGTTCGGCGCTGAACAACTCGCGTGCCATTCCCGGGTACTGGCTGCCCTGCCCGGTGAACAACCAGGCTGTCGTCGGACGATTGGTGTGCTCGCCACGGAGCACGCCAGGCCGGGTGCGGTTTTCGGCAAGGTCCGCGAGTCCCGCGCGCGCGTCGGCGAACGAATCCACGACCAGCGCGGCGCGATGTTCGAAGTGCGAACGGCCCGCGCCCGCGGTGACGCATACGTCGGCGAGATCGGCGTCCGGGTGGGCGTCCAACCACGCCCCGTAGCGCTTTGCCAACGTCACCAGGGCTTCCGGTGACCGCGCGGACAGTGCCAGCACGTTGACACCTGGGCTCTCGGCCGGCGTCTCCGGCGCGAATTCAGCCGGTGTCGGCGCTTCCTCGATCAGCACGTGCGCGTTCGTGCCGGTGAACCCGAATGAACTCACGCCGGCACGCCGGGGCCTGCCGTTGGCCTGCCACGGAATCGCCTCGTCCACCACCCGCACCGAGAGCGAGTCCCATGGGATGTGCGGTGACGGGTTCTCGAAGTGCAGGCTCTGCGGGAGTACCTCGTTCTGCAGCGACAACACAACCTTGATCAGTCCTGCTGCGCCCGAAGCGGATTCGGTGTGTCCGATGTTGGTCTTCACCGAGCCCATCAGCAACGGCCGGTCCGCCTCGCGCGAGGCGCCGTAGGCGGCGGCGGCCGCCTGGACCTCGATCGGATCGCCCAGCGGGGTGCCCGTACCGTGCGCCTCGAGGTAGTCGACATCCCCGCCGGTCCACCCGGCGCGCGCGAGCGCCGTTCCGATGAGCCGTTGCTGTGCACCACCATTGGGCACGGTCAAACCGCTGGACGCACCGTCCTGGTTCACCGCGCTGCTGGGAATGACCGCGCAGATCCGGTCGCCGTCACGCTGAGCATCGCTGAGCCTCTTGAGCACGAGGATGCCGCAGCCTTCACTGCGCACGTAGCCGTCGGCGGACGCGTCGAAGGTCTTGCATCGCCCGACGGGAGACAGCATCCGCGCGCGGGAGGCGGCGACGACCGTCACCGGAGACAGCAGGACGTTGACTCCACCGGCCAACGCCAGGTCGCAGTCCCCGGAATGCAGTGCCTGGCAGGCCTGATGGATCGCGACCAGCGCCGAGCTGCACGCGGTGTCGACGGCCATTGCCGGGCCTTCGAATCCCAGCGCGAACGCAACTCGACCGGAGATGGCGTTGAGGGCATTGCCGGTGATGAAGTACGGCTCGATCTTGTCGATCGACTCCGACGACAGCAGATGGGCATACTCATTGGCAGCCACGCCCGCGAAGATGCCGGTTCGACTGCCGCGCAAAGAGGCCGGCGAGTAGCCCGCTCGTTCCAAGCCTTCCCACACCGTTTCGAGCATCAGCCGCTGCTGGGGCTCGATCCAGAGCGCCTCGCGCGGAGAGATGCCGAAGAACTCGGGATCGAATCCGTCGATTCCGTCGAGGAATCCGCCGAAGCGCGTGTAGGTCTTGCCCGCCGTCTCCGGATCCGGGTCGTAGAACTCGTCGATGTCGAAGCGGTCCTCCGGGATTTCCCGGATGGCATCGACACCGCCGGACAACAGGTCCCAGAAGGCTTCCGGGTTGGGGGCGCCGGGGAAACGGCACGACACCGCGACGATCGCGATCGGTTCGTCGGTGCTGGTGGGCACCGAGGCCGGTTGAGGTACCGACTTGGCCTGCTCGCTGAGCCCGAGCACATCGCCGAGCAGGTAGTCGGCCACATCGGAGAGCCTGGGGTAATCCATCACGAGGGTGATCGGTATCTCCGCACCGACGCCTTGTTCGATGCGGCGGCGCAGTTCGACGGCCATCAGTGAATCCATGCCGAGGTCGAAGAAGCCTGCGTCCTCGCGGATCTCCGTGGAGTCCACGCGCGTCACCTCTGCCACCGCGTCGCGCAGGTAATCGGTGAGCAGCTTCTTGCGCTGCTGAACCGGGGCACTTGCGAGCCGTTCGACCAGCTGGGTTTTCCCGGAGGCAGTGCCGGACTGCGTCACGGACACCTGGGTGGGTACCTCACGCTCCAACTCCGCCAGGAATGCCCGCCGGCCCGCTTGCTGGTAGAGCGGCAGGAAGCGGGCCCAGTCGATGCGGGCGACGACGCCTTGTGCCGATGGGGATGCCGCCACGTCGGCCAGGCCGGCCAGTGCATCGGCAGGCGAGAGTGTCCGGATTCCGCGCTGTTCCAGGCGCTTCCGAGATTCCGCGTCGGCCATGCCTGCTGACCAGGGGCCGAAGTTGACGCTGACGCCGGCGACGCCCTGCTCGCGCAGGCGCCAGGCCAGCCCGTCCAGGAATGCGTTGGCCGCGCTGTAGGCGGTCTGACCGAATCCGCCCCAGACCGAGGCGATCGAGGAGGTGCTGATGAAGAAGTCGAGCTTCTCGTCAGCCACCGCTTCACTCAAATGCCATGCACCCCAAACCTTCCCGGCGAAGACGCGATCCACTTCGGCTTGCTGGGATTCAGAATCGAGCTCGCTCAGCGCAGTGGTGCCGATCTCGCCGGCAGCGTGGACGATGCCCGCCAACGGCGGCAGCTCGGCCCGCACGCCGGCCAGCAGTCGCGCGACATCGTGCGCGTCGGCGACATCGGCTGTGAACACCCGGACGTCGCAGCCGTGCTGGGCACGCAGTCCCTCGATCCGCTGCGCGGCGGTGTCGCTGGGCTCACGCCGACTGGTCAACACCAGATGTTTGGCGCCGTGCGAGGCCAGGTAGCCGGCGATCTCGAGTCCTATGGAGCCGAGCCCGCCGGTCACCAGATACGTTGCGTCGGCACGCAGTTCGAGTGGCTTACCGCTCGGTAATTCCTCCCTGCGCACCAACCGGGGTACGTAGACCGCTTGATCACGCAGCGCGACTTGGTCTTCCCGGACGGACGAGTCGGGTGCCGCCGTGATCCGGCCGAGCAACCCGGACCATTCGTCGGCGCTACCCGCGGACAGGTCGGCCAATCCACCCCACAGTTGCGGCAGTTCCAGCGCCGCTGCGCGGCCGAATCCCCACAGGGCACTCTGCTCCGGAGCCACGGTGTCTGCGTCGGTGACGTGCTGTGCGCCGCGGGTAACCAGCCAGATGGGTGTTCTCAGGCCGGCGGCGACCGCAGCGCGGAGGAGCCGCCGTGTCCCGGTCATGACCTGATGTTGCATCCGCAGCAGTGATCGCATCGACGGTGCACCGGTTGAGTTGAGCGCGGTGACATTCACGATGCGCAGCGTCGAACCATCGGTTACCGCGGCGCGCAACGCATCTGCGAGCTGCGCCTCGTCGGCGTCGGAGACGGGCAGAGCGAGGAGACGATGCTGCTGCCCACGCGCGGTGAGCGCGTCGACCAGAGGCTTGACGGCATCGGAGTCGTCGCCGATGAGAATCCAGGAACTCGCCCCGGCCTCCGCACCGGAGAGCGGGGTAACCGCCTTCTCCCAGCGGAACTCGTAGCGGTCGTCGGCGATCGACTGGGTCGAGCGTTGCTGATTGTGTTGTGCCGCAAGCTTGGTCAGGATGCTCACGGTCTGTTGGTCGCTGCCCGCGCCGTCGAGCAGGGCTGCGAGCTCTTCGATCCGGCCGTCCTCGAGGAGCCGGACGGCCTGGGTGCGCGCGGCAACGTGCTGTTGTGGCTGATGCTCAGCCTGATCTCTGTTGTCGCGATACCAATACTGGCGGTGCTCGAACGGATACGTGGGCAGATCGAGCTTGCGCGCATGAGGCTGCCGGAAGGCGGCGAAGTCGGGCAGATGGCCCAACACGTAGGCGTCTGCGACAGCTTCAGTGATCTGCCGGTTGTCGGCAATGTTTCGCCGCAGGGAGGCGATCACCCGGGGCGCGGTGGCTGGATCGGGCCACGCGCCCAACGCTGCGGCGGTGAGCACCGGTCGTGGGCCGACCTCGAGCAACACCTTGCAGTTCAGGTCCGCCAGCGTCCGTACGCTCTTGGCGAATTCCACTGGTTGGCGTGCGTGCCGGCGCCAGTAGGCGCCATCGAGTTTGACGCTCCGGCCGAGTGCGGCACCGGTGCGATTGTCGATCAGAATCCGTTGTGGTGCTTTGAAAGTGAACTGATTCGCATAGGACTCGAACTCGTCGAGGATCGGATCCAGCAGCGCCGAGTGGAAGGCGTGGCTGGTTTCCAGCCAGTCGTACCGAATGCCGTCGGCCGTCAACCGGGCGACCGCCTTCTCCAGATCCTCTGCGGGCCCGGACAATACGGTGTTGGTGCCGTTGTAGGCGGCGACCGACAGCGTCGGGAATTCGTCGGTGAGGCTCTCGACCCGCTCGGCACCGGCGAACACCGCGACCATGCGGCCACCCGCGGGCAGGCTTCCGAACAGGCGACCCCGTTCGGCCATCAGTCGCGCGCCGTCCTCGAGGCTGAACACGCCCGCGACGCAGGCCGCCGAATACTGGCCGACGCTGTGGCCCAGCACCACGTCCGGCTCGAAGCCCCACGACTGCCACAGTCGGGCCAACCCCATCTCTAGCGCGAACAACGCCGGCTGGGCATAGGAGGTCTGCCGCAGCGTCTCTTCGCTCGCTTCAGCATCGAAAATCACGTCCAGTAACGGCTTTTCGAGAACATCCGCGACCGCGGCCGCGCAGCGCTTCACGGTTTCGGCAAACACCGGCTCGGTGGCGAACAACTCGCGGGCCATGCCCGGGTACTGGCTGCCCTGGCCGGTGAACAGCCACGCCGTCTTCGGCGCCTCGTGGGATTCTCCGCGGACCAAACCGGGTGCGGGGCGGTCATCCGCGAGCGCGCCGAGTAGCTCGGTGGCGGATTCCCTCGAGTTGACCACCAAGGCGGCCCGGTGTTCCAGGTGTGCTCGCCCCGCGCCGGCAGTGAAGCACACGTCGGCCAAGGTGGCTTCGGGGTGTGAGATCAACCAGCTGCGATATTCGTCGGCGAGCTGGACGAGCGCGGCCGGTGTCCGCGCGGACAGCGGAAGGATGCTGAACCCGGCTTGCTCGACCGATTGCGGTGCCGCCGCCGGCTCCGGGGCTTCTTCGAGGATGACGTGCGCGTTGGTGCCGGCGAACCCGAACGAGCTGACCCCGGCGATACGTGGCTGCCCATTGCGCTCCCAGGGCATGGTCTCCTTCACCACCTCCACTGCAAGGCGGTCCCACGGAATGTGCGGCGACGGGTTCTCGAAGTGGAGATGCTTGGGCAATGTCTCATGCTCGAGCGACAGGATGACCTTGATGACGCCTGCGATGCCCGCAGCGGCTTCCAGGTGCCCGATGTTGGTCTTCGCCGAGCCGATCAACAACGGCCGGTCGGGTTCGCGTCCGGCGCCGAGCACCGCGCCCGCGGCCTGGGCTTCGATCGGGTCGCCCAGCGAGGTACCGGTACCGTGCGCTTCCAGGTATCCGACGTCGCTGGGTTCGAGGTTTGCGCGCTTGAGCGCATCGGTGATGACGCGCTGCTGAGCGACGCCGTTGGGCACCGTCAGTCCGCCCGATGCGCCGTCCTGGTTGATCGCGCTGCCGCGGATCACGGCCCGGATCCGGTCACCGTCGCGGATCGCGTCCTCGAGACCTTTGATGACGATGACGCCACAACCCTCGCCACGCACATAGCCGTCCGCGGCTGCGTCGAAGGTCTTGCACCGGCCGTCGGGTGCAAGCATGTGCGCGTTGGAGAACGTGATCATGGTTGCCGGCGTGAGCAGGACGTTCGCCCCGCCGGCCAGCGCGAGGTCGCATTCGCCCAGGCGCAGCGCCTGGCAGGCCTGATGGATGGCCACCAAGGACGAGCTGCACGCGGTGTCGACGGCGACTGCGGGGCCCTGCAGCCCCAGTCGGTAGCTGATCCGCCCGGCAGCTGCGGCGTTCGACGTCCCGATGGCCATGTAGGCCTCGATTTCGGGATAGGTCAGCTCGTCGGAGGCCATTCCCAGGTAGTCATGGGTGGCCAAACCTACGAACACACCGGTGTTGGTCTCGGCCAGAGCTGTCGGCGCGATCCCCGAGTGCTCCACCGCGCGCCAAGCGGTCTCCAGCAGGAGTCGATGCTGCGGGTCCATCAACCTGACCTCGCGGGTCGACATGCCGAAGAACGGCGCGTCGAACCCCGTCACGTCGTCGACGAAACCGGCCCGACGGGTCACCACCTTGCCCGGCGTACCGGGTTCCGGGTCGAAGAACTCGTCGGCGTCCCAGCGGTCCTCGGGTACTTCCGAGATCGCGTCGCGGCCCTCTCGCAGCACATCCCAGAACGTCTCGGCATCCGGTGCTCCTGGGAACCGTGCCGCGTAGCCGACGACGGCAAAACGGGGCGGCGGCTCGATCGGACGCTCGACGGATCCCATGGCGTTGTCCTCCTTGCATCGCGGTCAGGTTGAGACTCCGCGCTCCCCGCAGCGCCCGGTCGATCAACTCGACGCACACTATAGGCGTGCCCAGCCGGGGCGTGCGCCGTTCGCTGCCCTGCCAGGAACCTGTACTGGACGGCTGCGGTGGTACCGAGGGTATGTTGTGCCGCGACGGGTCATGCCGACCCTGGATCCAGCTTTAACCGGGAGTCCTGAGAGGGGACGAGCTTTTGCGCATCGGGAAGATAACGGTTGGCGCACTTGAGGAATGGTCGTTGAGTTCAGGCGTGGTCACGTCCTGGCACCCCACGCCCGCCGCTCAGGAAAAGGCGAAGCGAGCGCCGGTCAGCCCGGTTCCGGTTAGCTACATGCAGCGCCAGCATCTTCGTAACTACAGCGAACGCACAGCTGCGGGTTTGAACTTCTCCCGGCAGATCATCGCCAGTTGTGAGGTGGCCGGTCAGTGCGATATCTCGGCTATGGACCACGCCGTCAACACCTACCTGCGTCGGCACGACACATTCCGCAGTTGGTTCGAACGGACCGGTGAAGGTGACTTCATCCGCCATGCCCTCGACGATCCGGCCGACATCGAATTCGTACCGGTCGATCAGGGTCACATGACGGCGGACGAAATACGTGCCCATGTCGTCGACATACCGAATCCGTTGGAATGGGGCTGCTTCACTTTCGGGATCGTTCAGAACGAAAGTCACTTCACCTTCTTCGCTGCCATGGATCACGTTCACGGGGACGCGACGTTGATCGGAACGACGATGATGGAAGCCAACGGCATGTATTCGGCGATGAGTGGCAGCGGTCAAGCCCTTGTGCTGCCCGATGCCGGTAGCTTCGATGACTTCTGTGTGCGCGAGGGCGAGTACACGTCGGCGCTGACGGTGGATTCGCCGGGAGTGCGGGCATGGCTTGACTTCGCTGCGAACAACAGTGACGGTTTCCCCGAATTCCCGCTGCCGCTGGGCAACCCGGACGAGTCGACCAGTAGTGCCTGGAGCTCGGAGGTCCTGATGTCCCCGGCGCAGACGGAACGTTTCGAATCGGCCTGCTCGGCGGCCGGAGCGCGCTTCGTCGGTGGATTGTTTGCCTGTCTGGCTCTGGTGGAGCACGAGTTCACCGGTGCGCTCACGTATTACGGGCTCACTCCGAGGGATTCCCGCACCGCCAGCGACAATTTCATGACACAGGGCTGGTTCACCGGCTTGATTCCCATCACCGTGCCGGTCGCGGCGACCTCTTTCAGTGATGCCGCATGGGCAGCGCAGGCTTCTTTCGATTCGAGCCTCGACATGGCGAGAGTTCCGTATTACCGAGTACTGGAGTTGGCGCCGTGGTTGAACTGGCCTCGTCCGAACTTCCCGGTGTCGAACTTCTTGCATGGTGGCGCGGCACCGCTCAACGCCATCCTCGCCGCGGGCGACTTGGGCCTCGCGAACAATATCGGAATGTATCCGGACAATCGGTTCTCCTATCAATTGACGATCTACATATTCCGGTACGGGGAAGGCACGGTCATGGCGATCATGCATCCCGACAATCCGGTCGCCGAGAAATCGGTGACTCGCTACCTGGAGGCGATGAAGTCGGTATCCGGACGGGTTGCTGACAGCGGAGACTGGGGCCGCGTCGCCTAGCGGAGAGCAAAACTGCGGACGCGAGGAGCACGGGATAACACTGCGGACGCGAGGAGCACGGGATAACACTGCGGACGCGAGGAGCACGGAATAACACTGCGGACGCGAGGAGCACGGGATAACCGCGAGGAACACGGATGGTGATGGCCAGGTGAGCGCGACATGCGACGGTTAGCCGATCTCGTGGTGCGCTGGCCCTGGGCGGTGATCGGGGTCTGGGTGGCGCTGCTCGTCGCCTTACCGCTGGCCTTCCCGTCGCTGAGCGACATGGCGGAGAAGCATCCGCTGGCCATCCTGCCCAACGATGCGCCGTCGAGCGTCACCGCGCAGAAGATGACCGAGGCGTTTCACGAACCGGGCAACGACGACCTCCTGTTGGTGGCGCTGATCAACGAGAAGGGGTTGGGACCCGCCGACGAGGCGACCTACCGCAAGCTGGTCGACGCATTGCGCGACGACCAGGCCGATGTCGTGAGTGTGCAGGACTTCATCGCCACCCCTCAGCTGCGGAAGTTCATGACCAGTGAGGACAAGACGACCTGGGTGTTACCGGTGGGTCTCGCGGGTGAGCTGGGCACGCCCCGGGCGTTCGAGTCGTTCAACCGGGTTTCCGAGATCGTGGCTCGTAGTACAGCCGGCAGCACGACGCAGGTGCACGTCACCGGTCCTGCGGCCACCGCTGCCGACCTCACCGTCGCGGGTCAACGCGATCGCCTGCCGATCGAGATCGCGATCGCGGTCCTGGTCCTCGCGGTGCTGTTGGTGGTCTACCGAAGTGCGGTCACCATGCTGCTGCCGTTGGTGACCATCGGATCGTCGCTCGTGATCGCACAAGCACTGGTAGCCGGCTTCTCCGAGCTGACCGGTTCGGGTGTCTCCAACCAGTCCGTGGTGTTCCTGAGCGCGATCATGGCCGGCGCCGGAACGGATTATGCGGTCTTTCTCATTAGCCGCTATCACGACTATTTGCGTTCGGGCGCGGATTCCGATCAGGCCGTAAAGAAGGCGATGATCTCGATCGGCAAGGTGATCACCGCATCCGCGACCACGGTGGGTATGACGTTTCTTCTCCTGAGCTTCTCCAAGATGGGAGTGTTCAGAACGGTCGGGGTGTCGTCGGCGATCGGTATCGCTGTCGCGTTCGTCGCCGGCCTGACCCTGTTGCCTGCGATCTTGGTGCTGGCCGGGCCACGTGGTTGGGTCAAGCCACGGCGCGAGCTGACCGCTCGATTCTGGCGGCGCTCCGGTATTCGGATCGTGCGTCGGCCCGTGGCGCACCTGGCTGCCAGCCTGCTCGTGTTGGCCCTACTGGCCGGTTGCGCGATCTTCGCGCGATACAGCTACGACGATCGCAAGGTGGTGGCGGCGTCGGCACCGAGTTCCATCGGGTACGCCGCGGTCGAACGCCATTTCCCCATCGCCCAGTCCATTCCCGAATACATCTTCGTGCAGTCGCCGCACGACCTGCGTACACCGCGTGCGCTGGCGGACCTGGAGCAGATGGCTTCACGGGTCGCGCAGTTGCCCGATGTCGGTATGGTCAGCGGAATCACCCGGCCCCTCGGCGACGTGCCGCCCGAGTTCCGGGCCACTTACCAGGCGGGCCTGGTAGGTGACCGGCTGGCAAACGGTTCCGATCAGATCGGCCAGCGCACCGGCGACCTCAACCGACTGACGAACGGGGCCAACACCCTGGCCGACAGCCTCGCCGACGTGCGCACCCAGATCGCGCAGGTGGCGCCCAGTATTCAGAGCCTGGTCGACACCATGTCCTCGGTGCGCACCGAATACGGTGGCGACAAACTGGTGAAGGACGTCCAAACCGCGGCCAAGCTGGTGCAGAGCATCAACACGCTCGCCAACTCCATGGGGTACAACTTCTCGGCCGTCAAGAACATCTTCGGATGGATCGACCCGGTTCTGCAGGCGCTGAACGGTAATGCGGTCTGCGATGCCAACCCGTCGTGCAGCGAAACCCGCGCCCAGTTCCAGAAACTGAGCGACTCGCGGGGCGACGGAAACCTTGACCAGATCAACGATCTCGCGCATCAACTCCAGGGGGTCGACGACAAGCAGACCCTCACCGCGACGGTCAACAAGCTCAACGCCGCCCTGGCGAGCGTCTCCAAGGTGGTCAAGACCCTGGGTCTCGACAAACCCGGCGGCCCGCAGGCCGGCATGAGGCAGCTGCAACAAGGGGCCGACCGGCTGGCCGGCGGCAGCCGCGAAGTGGCAGGCGGGGTTGACGAACTCGTCAAACAGGTCAAGGTGATCGCCGACGGACTGAATCAGGCTTCGGCATTCCTGATAACGATGCGGACCGATGCTGCGGACCCGTCACAGGCGGGATTCAACATCCCAGCCGAAGTGCTGGGCCTGCCGGACTTCAAGAAGGCTTCCGCGGCGTATGTCTCGCCGGACGGTCGCTCGGCGCGGTACCTGGTGCAAACCAAGCTCAACCCGTTCAGCTCTGAAGCGATGGACCAGGTCAATCAGATTCAGGACATCGCTCGGGGCGCCCAGCCGAACACCGCGCTGGCCGACGCGACGATATCGATGGGCGGGTTCCCCGCCGCATTGCGCGACACCCGCGACTATTACCAGCAGGACATCCGCTACATCATCGTCGCGACGCTCATCGTCGTGCTGCTGACCCTGATGTTGCTGTTGCGGTCGGTCGTGGCGCCGCTCTACCTCGTCGGTTCTGTGGTGATCTCGTATTTCGCGGCGATGGGAGTCAGCGTCCTGACCTTCCAATACCTACTCCACCAGCCATTGCACTGGAGTGTGCCGCCATTGGCGTTCGTGGTGCTGGTCGCCGTGGGCGCCGACTACAACATGCTGCTGGTGTCGCGATTGCGCGACGAGTCTCTGCACAGTGTGCGGTACGGCGTCATTCGCACCTTGGGTTCGACGGGCGGCGTTATCACCGCGGCGGGCCTCATCTTCGCGGCCTCCATGGCAGGTCTGCTGTTCTCCAGCATCGGTCTCGTGGTTCAAGGCGGCTTCGTGATCGGTGTGGGGATCCTGCTGGATACCTTCGTGGTGCGCACCATTACGGTGCCTGCCATTGCAACATTGGTAGGGCAGGCGAATTTCTGGCCGTCGCGGTTGATCAAGTCGAAGTTGCTGCGGACGTGAGGAGCAATAAAGTTGCTGCGGACGTGAGGAGCAATAAAGTTGCTGCGGACGTGAGGAGCAAAAAAATTGCTGCCGACGTGAGGAGCAATAAAGTTGCTGCCGACGTGAGGGAGCAATTTCTCAGGCGGGGCGGGCCGGACGCGTGCACGTGATGTATGTGAAACTACGAACCGAAGCGGGGCGATGGGAGTGGACATGAAGAAACTCCTAGCTGGACTTGCACTGCTGGTGACCGCCAGCGTCACAGGATCTTTCGGCATTGTTGGGAGCGCGTGGGCCGATGACTCGGTGTCGTCCAGACCGCCGGCCCCTGCGAATCCAGACCGTGGAACCGCGTACGCCTTGGGCGGGGCTCATGTTCTCGGTATTCCCTACGATGAGTACATCCGGATGACGGGTGAGCAGTGGTTCCCCGGTTTGAAGCGGGTGAAGGTCGACTATCCGGCAGGACAGGTTCAGGGCCACACCCTGGAACGTCTCTTCCCCGGTATCGGTGCGATCGGCGAGCAGATCCAGCCCGGTCTGGGGCTGGACGGTCCCAGCATCGGCGAGTCGGTCGACCAGGGCGAAGGAAATCTCGATGCCGCCATTCGCAAAGGCGGTAAAGGCAAGGCAATGGGGTTGTCCGAGGGAGCGCTCGTGCTCAATGCCGTGAAGGCGCGCCTGGCCAACGATCCGACGGCTCCGCCGCCAGACCAACTGTCCTTCGCGACGTTCGGCGACCCGCTCGCCAAGAGCCCCTTCAACGCGAGTTTCCTGACCCAGAACTTTCCCGTCGGCAGCGTCGTACCGTTCATGGACTACCGCATGCCGGCTCCTGTGGACAGTCAGTACCACACCGACCAGTTCGTCTCGGCCTACGACAGCATCGCCGACTGGCCGGACCGGCCCGACAACTGGATGAGCGTCATCAACGCGATCGCCGGGCTGGCCACCGGTCACACCGCGATTGCGTTCACCAATCCGAGCAATGTCCCGCCGCAGAACATCCGGACGACGGTCAACTCCAAGGGTGCGACGACGACGACGTACCTGATCCCCGAGGAGCATCTGCCGCTGGTGTTGCCCTTCAAGTACCTGGGATATGACCAGAACACGCTCAACCAGCTGGATGCGGTGCTGCTGCCCATGGTCAATGCGGGTTATTCGCGAAACGACGATCCGGCGACCGCTCCGGTCACAGTGGACCCGGTGCACGGTTTCGACCCCGCGGAAGTCACCGCACCGGCAAACAAGGCGACGTTCGGCGGCGGTACCGATCCCATGTCGGAGATCGTCAACGCCGCGATGTCCGTGCTGAACCCCAAGGGTGCCGGCTGATTACGACACCGAGCCGACAGATTCGACTAGTTACGGACGTGATGTGATGTCTACCCAATCAACCATTCTCTCGATGCTGCACGGACGTGCCAGCCTGCGTCCCGACGATGTGGCCTTCACGTTCACCGACTACGAACACGACCCGGCGGGCGTCGCGACGAGTCTTACGTGGGCGCAGCTGTCCCGCCGGACCATGAACATGGCACGTGAGATCCGGCCACACGGAGAGGTCGGCGATCGGGCACTGATCCTGGCCCCGCAGGGCCTGGAATACATCCTGGCCTTCCTGGGAGCCATGCAGGCAGGGCTTATCGCGGTTCCGCTACCGCTGCCTCATCGCGGCTCGAGCCATGATCGTGTGAGTGCGGTCATCGCCGATACAACGCCGGCGGTTGTCCTCACGACGTCCGCTGTCGCGCAGGATGTCGGCAATTACGTCGATCAGTCAGAAATGGACACCGTGCCGAAGATCGTGGCGGTCGATGCGCTCAACCTGGATGCCGAAGGCGAACCCAGTACCGAGGCGGCTGAGTTCCCCAGCACGGCGTATCTGCAGTACAGCTCCGGTTCGACGCGGCTGCCCACCGGGGTGATGATCTCGCACCGCAACCTTCACACGAATTTCGAGCAGCTGATGCACGGCTTGTTCGCGGATGCGAGAGTCAAGTCCGCAACCGACAGGACGATCGTGTCGTGGTTGCCCTTCTACCATGACATGGGATTGGTGCTAGGTGTCTGCGCACCCATCCTGGGCGGCTATCCGGCAGCGCTGACCAGCCCGGTTGCCTTCTTGGAGAAGCCGTCCAGATGGGTACGGGCGCTCGCCGAGAATTCCGGTGCCTTTTCCGCCGCGCCCAACTTCGCATTCGACCTGGCAGCCCGTAAGACCAAGGACGCCGATCTCGCGGGACTCGACCTCGGTGGAGTGCTGGGCATCATCAACGGTGCGGAGCGGGTCGACCCGGCCACCTTGGAACGCTTTGCAGATCGGTTTGCCCACTTCAATTTCCGTGACCACATGCTGCGGCCTTCGTACGGTCTGGCGGAGGCGACCGTCTACGTGGCAAGTGGCATCTGGAGTGACTCGTCGGGGGCTGTCGCCTTCGATACCGATGAATTGTCGGCCGGTCGCGTCAAGCGGTGCTCGGCCGGGAGCGGCTCAGCGCTCGTCAAGTACAAGCTGCCGCAATCGCCGGCGGTGCGGATCGTCGACGTCGACACGAACCAGGAATGCGCGCAGGACGTGGTCGGCGAGATCTGGGTGCACGGCGACAACGTCGCAGCCGGGTACTGGCGCCGGTCACCCGAGGAGCAGGAGTGCTTCGGTGCCACCCTCGCCGACCCAACACCCGGCACGGTTGCCGGGCCCTGGTTGAAAACCGGCGATCTGGGCTTCGTCTCCGGTGGTGAGCTGTTCATCGTCGGGCGCATCAAGGACCTGCTGATCATCCGCGGGCGCAATCACTACCCCGAGGACATCGAGGCGACGGTCCAGCAGATCACCGGTGGCCGGGTCGCGGCGATCTCGGTTCCGGTGAACAGCACCGAGAAGCTGGTCACCGTCATCGAGGTCAAGAAGCGCACGGAGTCCACAGTCGAGGCCGTGCACTGGTTCAGTGCGGTCAAGAGCGACGTCACCTCCGCGATCTCCAATGCGCACGGGTTGAACGTCGGGGATCTCGTGCTCGTACCTCCCGGGTCGATCCCGACGACGACGAGCGGCAAGATCCGCCGCGCCGCCTGCGCAGAGCAGTACCAGCAGGACGAATTCACTCGGTTGGACGCCTCGTAATTGACGAGGCGTGCCTCGGCGTCGCTACAGGCCGACGAACCCAACGATGAACAGCACGCAGCCGACCGTGGCCAGCAGGGCGGCGGCTTCACGGCGGTGCCTCGCCCGCAGCCAGTCGTGTAGTGCCGAAAGCATCGCCCGAGTGCGGTCCGGAGCCACCAGGTAACAGATCAGAGGGATCTCGACGAGCCCGAACGCCACCACGTTGAACAGCAGTAACGCACCGACCTGGGTGGCGGCCGCGGCACCGGAGGCGATGATGATCGTGAGCGCGGCGAGATAGTCCACGGACGGCAGTGCGATGCCGAGCCCCGCGACGCCCGCTATCCACAACGAATGGCCTTCCATCAGTCGGCTGGTGCGTGTCGCGAGCTGTCCCCGGCGTCCGGCTTTCGTCCCACCGAGGCCAACGGCCACAGCCGCCGCGACCAGCAACACGATCACACCTGCCGCCATCTGCACCCTGGGCAGGGCGAAATGGGCTGATCCCAAGGCCGGTCTGAGGACAAACAGCGCTGTCACACCCACCAGGATGCCCATCGCGAAACCACCGGCGAGGAACGTGACGAGTTGCAGCAGCGGTCGGGGCCGGTTGAGCATCAGGACCGTCATGCCGAGCCGAAACGGCTCCAGGCTGACCGCAGCGGCCATCACCAGCAACGGCGTAATCCACATGTTGATTCAGCGGTCGTCCGGCTACCCGTCCAGACGAGAACGTTCACACAGCACGGAAGGAATCGACACGTTGGGCATGGCGTCAGGCTACTCAAACCGCTCGGCGGTGGGGCGGCCAAGTTCTGTTCACGGCAAGCGTGACGGTGGCCGGTGGGTGACGCTGCATGTGAAGATGGAGCTGATATGAGTGCTACAGATTTGAGCCCGACATCGCTGCGTGAAGCGTTCGGTCATTTCCCGACCGGTGTCATCGCGATCGCCGCCAAGGTCGATGGCGCGCTGGTCGGTCTGGCTGCCAGCACTTTCGTCCCGGTATCTCTGGACCCGCCGCTGGTGTCCTTCTGTGTGCAGAACAGTTCCACCACATGGCCGAAGCTCAAGGAACTGCCCGCCCTCGGCATCAGTGTGCTTGGCGAGTGCCACGACGCCGCCGTCCGCACGCTGGCAGCCAAGACCGGCGACCGCTTCGCGGGTCTGGAGACCGAATCACGCGAATCGGGTGCGGTGTTCATCCACGGCACCAGCGTGTGGTTGGAGAGCGCCATCGAACAATTGGTGCCCGCCGGCGATCACACCATTGTGCTGCTGCGGGTCAGCGAGATCACCGTGCACTCCGATATCGCACCGATCGTGTTCCACCGCAGTGCATTTCGTCGGCTGGGTGAGGACTGACCAGGCAGCTCAGGGACGTTCGGAGAGTTCCTCGCGATAACCGGCGATTCGTTGTTCGATCTCGGCGGCGTCTTCCGGCCGGCCTTCCTTGCGGGCCAGTTCCGCGCGGGCCGAAAGTTGGCGGATTGCCGTACGGATGTCGTTGACACTGTAGGTCTGTCGCATGCTCATCGGCTGCCTTTCGACTTTGATTGGCTGCTCTCGACGAGCCTACGCCGCCTCGTCATTGAACACTGGCTGTTGTGTTGTCCTACCGCTTGAAGAGCTTGTTGCCCAGCCACACGATCGGGTCGTACTTGCGGTCCACCACGCGTTCCTTCATAGGGATCAGCGCGTTGTCGGTGATCTTGATATTTTCCGGGCAGACCTCGGTGCAGCACTTGGTGATGTTGCAGTAGCCCAGCCCGAATTCGTCCTGGGCCATGTCCCGGCGATCGACGGTATCCAGCGGGTGCATGTCCAGTTCGGCGATCCGCATGAGGAAACGCGGGCCGGCGAAGGACTTCTTGTTCTCATCGTGGTCACGGATCACGTGGCAGACGTTTTGACACAGGAAGCACTCGATGCACTTACGGAATTCCTGGCTGCGGTTGACGTCCTCCTGCTGCATGCGGTACTCGCCGGGCTGCAGATCCTTGGGCGGGGTGAAGGACGGGATCTGCCGGGCCTTCTCGTAGTTGAACGACACATCGGTGACCAGGTCGCGCATGACAGGGAAGGTGCGCAGCGGTGTCACGGTGACCGTCTCGGAAGGGTCGAACGTCGACATCCGCGTCATGCACATCAACCGTGGGCGGCCGTTGATCTCCGCCGAGCAAGACCCGCACTTGCCCGCCTTACAGTTCCACCGCACCGCCAGATCGGGCGTTTGGGTGGCTTGCAGCCGGTGGATGATGTCGAGTACCACCTCGCCGTCGTTGACCTCGACGGTGTAGTCCTGCAAGCCACCGCCGGTATTGTCTCCGCGCCAGACCCGCAGACTCGCGTCGTATTTAGCCATCTCAGCCCTTCCAATCGGGGTGCTCGGCCAGTTCCTGCTGGGTGTAGTACTTCTCCAGTTCGGACAGCTCGAAGGTGGCCAGCAGGTCGGCCCGCATCGGGGCTTGCGATTCCGGTGTCACCGAGACGTCCGGGACCAGCGCATCACCGGCCTCATCGTCGACGGTCCGGCATACCAGCAGCGTGTTGCGCCAATTGGCGTCCATTCTCGGGTGGTCGTCGCGGGTGTGTCCGCCCCGGCTTTCGGTGCGCGCCAGTGCGGCCTTCGCGACGCATTCACTGACCAGGAGCATGTTGCGCAGGTCGATTGCCAGGTGCCAGCCGGGATTGAAGACCCGTCCGCCCTGGACACTGACGTTGTGCACACGTCGGCGTAGCTCGGCGAGCTTGTCGAGCGCTTCTTCGATCTCGGCTTCTCTGCGGATGATGCCGACGAGGTCGTTCATCGACTGCTGTAACTCGGCGTGCAATGCGTACGGGTTCTCGGGCTGCTCGTGTTGCTCGAATGGCGCCAACGCGGTTGCGACGGCTTCTCCGATCGCGGCGTCGGAGATCTTCGGCCGCTCCGGCAACGCCCGCACGTAGTCGGCGGCACCGAGCCCGGCACGGCGGCCGAACACCAACAGGTCCGACAGTGAGTTTCCGCCCAGCCGGTTCGAGCCGTGCATCCCGCCCGAACATTCACCAGCTGCGAACAGACCGGGGGTGATGGCGCCACCGGTGTCCGGGTCGACCTCGATCCCGCCCATCACGTAGTGGCAGGTCGGCCCGACCTCCATCTCGTCCTTGGTGATATCGACCTCGGCGAGCTCCATGAACTGGTGGTACATCGACGGCAGCCGCCGCTTGATCTCCTCGGTCGGCATGCGCGATGCGATGTCCAGATACACCCCGCCGTGTGGCGAACCGCGACCCGCCTTCACCTCGGAGTTGATCGCGCGAGCCACCTCGTCGCGGGGGAGCAGGTCAGGAGTGCGCCGGGCATTGCCGTCGGCTGATCCTCTTTGTTCGGCGAGCCACTGGTCGGCTTCCTCCTCGGTCTCGGCGTACTGGCCTTTGAACACCGCGGGGATGTAGTCGAACATGAACCGCTTGCCCTCGGAGTTCTTGAGCACCCCGCCGTCGCCGCGAACCCCCTCGGTGACCAGGATGCCCTTCACCGACAGCGGCCATACCATGCCGGTGGGGTGGAACTGGATGAACTCCATGTTGATCAGGGTCGAGCCGGCGCGCAGAGCCAGCGCATGCCCGTCGCCCGTGTACTCCCACGAATTCGACGACACCTTGAACGACTTGCCGATGCCGCCGGTGGCCAGCACGATCGCGGGGGCCTCGAACAGCACGAAATTACCGCTTTCGCGGTAATAGCCGAACGCCCCAGCCACTCTTTTCTCGGGCCCGGCATCGTCCAACAGCAGCTCGGTGATCGCGGTTTCGTGGAACACCTTGATGCGCGCCTCGTAGTCGCCGAGTTCGCGCTTGTCCTCCTGCTGTAGCGAGACGATCTTCTGCTGCAGGGTGCGGATGATCTCCAGGCCGGTGCGATCGCCGACGTGCGCAAGCCGCGGGTAGGTGTGGCCACCGAAGTTGCGCTGGCTGATCTTGCCGTCCTTGGTGCGGTCGAACAACGCTCCGTAGGTCTCCAGTTCCCAGACCCGGTCCGGGGCTTCCTGCGCATGCAGTTCGGCCATCCGCCAGTTGTTGAGGAACTTGCCACCGCGCATGGTGTCACCGAAGTGCACCTGCCAGGAGTCCTTGGTGTTGACGTTGCGCATCGCCGCGGCGCAGCCGCCCTCGGCCATCACCGTATGTGCCTTGCCGAACAGCGATTTGGTCACCACTGCCACTCGCAGACCCCGCTCGCGGGCCTCGATCACCGCGCGCAGTCCTGCGCCGCCGGCACCGATCACGACAACGTCGTATTGATGCCGTTCCAGTTCAGCCATCTATATCCCCACTACTTTGATCATTATGAATTGCATTGTCAGCCAACAAATCTCAGGTCCGAGATGGTTCCACTGGCGACCAGCATGATGTAGAAGTCGGTGAGCATCAGGGTGCCCAGCGTGATCCACGCGAACTGCATGTGCCGGGTGTTGAGCTTGGACACCTGGGTCCAGATCCAATACCGGACCGGATGTTTGGAGAAGTGCTTGAGGCGTCCGCCGGTGACGTGCCGGCAGGAGTGGCAGGAAACGGTGTACACCCACAGGAGAATGACGTTGATGACCAGGATCAGGTTGCCCAGACCGAATCCGAAACCGCTGGCGGTTGCCTCGGAGTGGAACGCCACGGTTGCGTCGTAGGTGTTCACCAGCGAGATCAGCACTGCGACATAGAAGAAGTACCGGTGGGCGTTCTGCACGATCAGCGGAAGGCGGGTCTCTCCGGTGTATTTCGCGTGCGGCTCGGCTACCGCACAGGCGGTCGGTGACTGCCAGACCGACCGGTAGTAGGCCTTGCGGTAGTAGTAGCAGGTCAGCCGGAATGCCAACAGGAACGGCAGAGAGATGAAGGCCATCGGGATGAACCAGGGCAGGGCGCCGACCCAGTGCCCGAAGTGGCTCGCTCCCGGAGCGCACGCGGTGCTCACGCACGGCGAGTAGAACGGCGTCAGGTAGTGGTACTGCGGAACCCAGTAAGCGCTGCCCCAGAACGCCCGGATGGTGGCGTAGATGACGAACGCCGCCAGGCCGAGATCTGTCAGCAGCGGCGCCTGCCACCACCGGTCGGTCCGCAGTGTGCGCTGCGAAATCTGGGCGCGCGTGGGGGAGAAGACCCCGGTCGCACGACGGTCAGCGGTGTTCGCGCTCACGGTTCCCTTTCGTCAGGTTCAGTTGTTGTGTGAGGCGTCAACTGCCCGTGGTGTCGCCACTAGCCGCTGACGCCGCCGTCGCTGATGTCTCCCCAGAATTCACTGTCGTATTGGGTGTCGGGGATCGCGATCTTCTCGGTGTCCTGCCGCAGCCGGGTGACACCGTGGCGCATCTCGAGTTCTTCGGCATCGATGTCGAGTCGGTCGATGTCGAGCAGGATGCGTTCGGCATCATTGACCACGCGACGCGTGGCCGGTGAGTCGCCGTACTTGGCCGCCAGCGTTGTGACGCAACGACGCATCTCGTCTATGAGGTCGTGCAGTTCGGCGAATTCGGAGTTGGGCATGTGACCTCCTTGGGCTGAAGGTGTCATGAATCACATTACGACAACTGTGCTAGCTGCATCATGAGTTGAGAGTGACACGGGTCACGTTGAGTGGGAGGTTTGAGCATGTCCCGACAAGTTCTGTCCCAACAGGTTCTGCAGAACCGCGCGAGGGCTCTGCTGGCGTTGCATCGGCCGGGCAATCCGGTGGTTTTGCCCACGGTATGGGATGCCTGGTCTGCCAAAACCGCCGTTGATGCGGGCTTCGCGGCGTTGACGCTGGGCAGCCATCCGGTGGCCGATTCGGTCGGGAAAGCCGACGGTGAGGGCATGTCGTTCGATGATCTGACCGCGCGGGTTGCCCAGATCAGCGGTGCGGTCGACGTGCCGATCTCGGTCGACATCGAGTCCGGGTACGGAGAGACGCCGGGGCGGCTCATCGACGGTCTGCTGGACGCGGGTGCGGTCGGGCTGAACATCGAGGACACCGTGCACAAGGAGGGCAAGCGGCTGCGCGAGCCCGAGGAGCATGCCGCGCTGGTCGGTGAACTGCGCAACGCCGCCGACGCGGCCGGGGTGCATGTCGTGATCAACGCCCGCACCGATCTGTTCTTGCGTCAGGACGGTTCGGAGAGTGATCGCGTAGAACGTGCGGTGGCGCGGCTAAAACTGGCCGCCCAGGCCGGTGCCGACTGCCTGTACCCGGTGGGATGTCATGATCCGGAAACCATGCGACAGTTGACATCTGAGCTGCCGCTGCCCGTCAATGCGATCGCGATACCGGAGGCCGACGATCCGGCGTCATTCGGCCCGCTCGGCGTGGGCCGAATCAGCTTCGGACCGTTCCTGCAGCGGGCACTGACCGGGACTGCGAACGAGATCCTGGTCCGCTGGCGCTGAACGTTCCCTGTCTGTCCACGCGAGGTCTGATCCCTCGATAGCGTAAAGCCGGTGGAACTGCTTGATTTCCACCGGCTTTCGTTGTCTTCCTAGTTGCTCGAGATCTCGATGCGCCGCGGCTCGGCGCCGGTGTAGGCCCCGGCCACCCGGACGGTCAGCACTCCGGCGTCGTAGGACGCGGTGATCGCGTCATCGGTGACGTGTGCCGGGAGCTTGAAGGCGCGGCGGAACGAGCCGTAGCGGACCTCACTCACGGTGCGTCCCTCGGTGTTCTCGGCACGCTCGTCGCGACGCTCACCGTGGATCACCAGCAGGCCCCGGTCGAGCTCGACGTTGACGTCCTTGGCCACATCGACTCCGGGCAGCTCCAGCCGCACCACCGCGTCGTCGCCTTCCTTACTGACCTCGGCGGCTGGGCTGAAGTCCTTGATCCATTCGCCGCGGACGCGAGGAGCGAGGGTATCGGTGCGTACCCAGCTGTCGACCGGATGTCCGGGCCGGCCCCACACTGCCAATGTGCTCATGTTCAATCTCCTCGTCGGTGGAGACCGGCACTGCACCGGTCTGCTACCCCTATAACTTGAGTGGACTACGCTCATGTTCCCGGCGATTGTTCGCCGTCAGCGAAGCCGTCCGAGCCTGATTACGCGCTGCCAGTCCGACCGTGCCGGTTCCCGACGCTGCCGACGACCTGCTCGCCGCCCCGCCACACCGCCTCGATCAATGGCACGCCGGGCCGGTAGGCCAGGTGTACGTGTGAATTCGCTTCCAGCAGTACGGCATCCGCGCGAGCGCCGACGGCCAGATGCCCGACGTCGGTGCGGCGCAACGCGCGTGCTCCACCCATGGTCGCTGACCACAGTGCTTCGTCAGGCGTCATCTTCATGTCCCGCACTGCCACCGCGATGCAGAACGGAATATTGGTGGTAAAACCCGAACCCGGATTGCAGTTGCTGGCCAACGCCACGGTGACACCTGCGTCGAGCAACCGCCGGGCATCCGGATAGGGCTGACGGGTGGCGAATTCGGTGGCAGGCAACAGCGTGGCCACGGTGTTGCCTGCGGCAAGCGCAGCGATGTCCTCGTCATCGAGGAAGGTGGCGTGATCGGCTGAGGCGGCATCGAACTCCACGGCAATTTGCACACCCGGGCCCGGGCCGAGCTGATTGGCGTGCACGCGCGGGATGAGGCCCCGCTCGACCCCGGCCGTGAGGATCTTCCGGGTCTGGTCACCGTCGAACGCGCCACGCTCGCAGAACACGTCGATCCATTTTGCGGCGGGCGCACAGGAGTCGACCATGGCCGTGCACACCAATTCCACGTAGTCGTTGGGACGGTCGGCGTATTCGGGCGGCACCAGATGGGCCCCGAGGAACGTGACCTCGTCGGTGAACTCGGCGGCGAGCTGCAGACTCTGCAGCTCGGTCTCGACGGTGAGTCCATAGCCCGACTTGCACTCGTTGGTGGTGGTTCCGGAGCGCCGCGACTCCGCGATCAGGCGCCCCACGTTGGCCCGCAGTTCGGCGGTGCTCGCCGCGCGCGTGGCGTTGACAGTGGTGTTGATTCCGCCTGCGCTGTAGGGCTTTCCGGCCATGCGCGCGGCGAACTCGGCCGAGCGGTCACCGCTGAACACCAGATGGCTGTGGCTGTCCACGAACCCGGGTATGACGGCCCGGCCGTCGGCGTCGACCCGGTCGTCGGTATCCGGTGCCGCGCCGCGCGGGCCGACCCATGCCACTACGCCGTCGTCGAAAACCAGGGCGGCGTCCTCGATCAAGCCGACCAGGCCGGCCTGCTGTGTCGGGTCGTTGGTGACCAAGGCGCCGATGTTGTCGATCAGAAGACTACTCAACGGACCACCGCTCTGATCGAATCATGCAGCGCTGCAGGAATATCCGCGACTCGGGCGTGTTGTCGGTGCTCGACCACGCGGCGTCCGCCGACCACCACATCGGTCACATCGGCGGCGGACGCGGCGAACACCACCGACTCCAGCAGCGTGGCGGCGTCCGCGCCCGCCATCCGCACGGAGTCGAGGGTGACGGTGACGAAGTCGGCGAGCGCACCCGGTTGGATCCGGCCCGCCTCGGGCCAACCCAGCGAGGCGTGCCCGTCGGACGTCGCAGCCCGCATCAGCTCCGCCGCCGACCAGTGCCCGCGGTACTCGGTGCGCAGCCGCTCGTCGAGTTCCATGGCCCTGGCTTCCTCGAAGAGGTCCACGATGGCGTTGCTGTCACTGCCGAGAGCCAAAAGCCCACCGGCATCGGACAGATCGCGTGCCCGGCCGATCCCGTCGGCGAGATCCCGCTCGGTGGTCGGCGCCATACACACGTAGGTGTGCGAACCGGCCAACGCGGCGATGTCGTCGTCGGTGAGGTGGGTGGCATGCACCGCCGTGGACAGCGACCCCAGGGCACCGTGGTCACCCAACAGCTGGGTCGGGGTGCAGCCGTGTGCAGCCATACAAGCCTCGTTCTCCGCGCGCTGTTCGGACATGTGGAAATGCAGCGGAGCACCGTGGCTCTGCGCCCATTCGGCGACGGTGTCGAGTTGATCGGCCGGAACCGCGCGCACCGAATGGATTGCGGCGCCGATGCGGGCCTGGCGGCTGGGGGCCAACCGCTCGACGCGGTCGGCCCATGCGGCGGCGGTGCCATCGGTGAACCGCACCTGCGGGCCGTGCAGATCGATGTCGAAACCACCTGTCAGATAACAGGTGTCGAGCAGTGTGATCCGGATTCCGGCGTCGGCGGCCGCGTCGATGAGCGCCTCGCCCAAGGCGTTCGCTTCGGAGTAGGGCGTCCCGTCCGGGCTGTGGTGTACGTAGTGGAATTCGCCGACGCAGGTGATGCCGGCCAGGGCCATCTCGGCGTACACGGCGCGGGCCAGCGCGTGATACGAGTCCGGGTCCAGCCGGCCGGCCACGGCGTACATGTCTTCGCGCCAGGTCCAGAACGTTCCACCACCACGGTGGGTGCGTCCGCGCAGGGCGCGGTGAAACGCGTGGCTGTGCGCGTTGGCCAGGCCGGGCAGCGTCACGCCCGGCAGATGGGTGGTGTCGGGCGGGCGGTCCTGCCCTGCCGTCACCGAACTGATTCTCTCGCCGTCGACTTCGATGAGCACCCGATCGCTGACCTGGTCGCCACCGAGCCAGGCGTAATCGGCGAAATATCGCATCACCGACTCACCCATTCACCAATTCCCGCAACACCTTCGTCAGCGCCACTACTCCGGCGACGCAGTCCTCGTCGGAGGCGTGTTCGGCCGGGCTGTGGCTCACACCAGTTGGGTTGCGTACGAACAGCATTGCCGTCGGGACGTGTGCTGACAGGATCCCGGCGTCGTGGCCGGCCCCCGTCGGTAGCTGGGGCGCATCATCGAGCCATGCGCTGATTCGGTCTCGCAGCCCGTTATCGAATCCGACGACGGGCGAATACGACTCGCGCGTCACGGTGCACGTGGCGCCGTGTTCGGCGGCCGCGGCCTCGCCCGCCGCGGTGACCTCCGAAACCAACTTCTCCAGCACCATGTCGTCAGCCGCGCGGGCGTCCAGCCAGCCGTGGACTGCCGAGGGAATCGCGTTGACGCCGTTGGGAATGACGAGAACCTTGCCGAAGGTGGCCAGGGCGCCGATGCGCGCGGCCGTGTCCCGGGCAGCGAGCACGCTGCTCGCGAACGGCAACATGGGGTCGACGCGGTCGTCCACGCGTGTGGTGCCGGCATGGTTTGCCTCGCCGAGGAATTCGAACCGCCACCGACCGTGCGGCCAGATGGCGGTCGCGACTCCTACCGCGGCGTCCATATCGACCAGCGCTCGGCCCTGTTCGACATGAAGTTCGACGAATACCCCGATTTGTTCGAGTGCCTGCTCATCACGGCCCAGCCCGTCGGGATTCACACCGGCGGCGCGCATCGCGTCGCCCAGCGTCACGCCGTCGGCGTCCTTCAGCCCGCGGGCCCGGTCGGGTTCGATCACGCCGGTCAGCAGCCGGCTGCCCATACAGGCGACGCCGAACCGGGCGCCTTCTTCGTCGGCGAAATTGGTCACCGCGAACGGACGTGCGGGCTCAACCCCTTGCGCGCGAAGCTCGTCGACCGCCAGGAAAGCCGAGACAACACCCAGCGGACCGTCATAGGCGCCGCCGTCGGGCACGCTGTCGAGGTGGCTTCCGGTCACCACGGCATCCGGTCCCGGCTCGCCCCACCATGCCCACTGGTTACCGTTGCGGTCCTCCCGGTAGGACAGGCCGCGCTGGTTGGCCTGATCGATGAACCATGCGCGCACCTCGTGATCGGCGGCGTTCCAGGCGAATCGGCGGTAACCGCCGGTGCCCGGGTCGCGGCCGATCGGCGTGAGCGATGCCCACAGCGATACGAATCGCTCCGAGAGATTGCGCTGACCCATCTTGTCCTCCTCGCGTGCGGGGTCCATCTTGTCCTCCTCGTGTACGGGCACTAGCCCTCCTTCATCGGGATCCGGACGCCGCGTTGCTTCGCGACCTCCTCGGCCCGCTCATAACCGGCATCGACGTGGCGGATGATGCCCATGCCTGGGTCGTTGGTCAGCAGTCGGGAAAGCTTCTGTGCTGCAAGCTCCGTCCCGTCGGCAACACCGACCTGACCTGCGTGGATGGACCGGCCGATGCCGACGCCGCCGCCGTGGTGGATCGACACCCACGCCGCACCGGACGACGTGGCGGTCAGGGCGTTGAGCAGCGGCCAGTCGGCGATCGCGTCTGATCCGTCGAGCATCGACTCCGTCTCTCGGTAGGGGCTGGCCACCGAGCCGCAGTCCAGGTGGTCGCGGCCGATGACGATCGGTGCCGACACCTTGCCGCTGGCCACCAGATCGTTGAACAGCACGCCGGCCTTGTCGCGTTCGCCATAACCCAACCAACAGATGCGGGCGGGCAAGCCCTGGAACGCGATGCGCTCACGCGCGCCGCGCATCCATTTGTGCAGGCGGTCGTCGTCGGGGAACAGGTCCATGATGGCGTTGTCCGTGGTGTAGATGTCCTCGGGGTCACCCGACAGCGCGACCCAGCGGAACGGGCCCTTTCCCTCGCAGAACAGCGGGCGGATGTAGGCGGGAACGAATCCGGGGAATTCGAAAGCCCGGTCGTAGCCGCCGAGGCGGGCCTCGTCACGGATCGAGTTGCCATAGTCGAACACCTCGGCGCCACCGTCCTGGAACTCGACCATGGCCTTGACCTGATTGGCCATGGATTCGCGGGCCCGGTCGGTGAATTCGTCGGGTTTCTTTTCCGCGTAATCGTGCCAGTCCTCGAGGTCGATGCCCTCCGGCAGGTACGACAGTGGGTCGTGTGCGCTGGTCTGGTCGGTGACCAGATCGATCGGCACACCGCGGCGGAGCAACTCGGGGAAGATCGTGGCGGCGTTCCCGACGAGGCCGATCGACCGGGCTTGCTTGTTGGTCCGGGCGTCCACGGCCTTCTTGATCGCGTCCTCGAGGTCGTCGGCGACCTCGTCGAGGTAGCGGTGTTCGACGCGCCGACGCAGCCGGGATTCGTCGACGTCGACGATCAGGCAGGCACCTCCGTTGAGGGTCACCGCCAGTGGCTGCGCGCCGCCCATACCGCCGCAGCCACCGGTCAGGGTCAGGGTTCCGGCCAGGGTGCCGCCGAAGCGCTTTTCCGCTGCGGCAGCGAAGGTTTCGTAGGTGCCCTGCACGATCCCCTGGGTACCGATGTAGATCCACGACCCGGCGGTCATCTGCCCGTACATGGTCAGGCCGAGGTGCTCCAACCGCCGGAATTCGGGCCAGGTGGCCCAGTCGCCGACCAGGTTCGAGTTGGCGATCAGCACCCGCGGGGCCCATTCATGGGTCTGAAACACGCCGACCGGCTTGCCGGACTGCACCAGCATGGTCTCGTCAGGAGCCAGGGTCTTCAGGGTGCGCACCATGGCGTCGAAGCTGGCCCAGTTGCGGGCGGCTCGTCCGGTGCCGCCGTAGACGACGAGGTCGTCCGGCCGTTCGGCGTTTTCCGGGTCCAGGTTGTTCATCAGCATGCGCAGCGGGGCTTCTGTGTACCAGCTGCGAGCAGTCCGGGTGGTACCGCGGGGGGCACGTACTGGACGGGCGCCTTCCATGTGATCTCTCCCTTGAACCTCGTTGGTAGAGCGGCTAATCGAGAAACGGATTGCGGTCTGCGGCGCGCTGGTCGAACTCCTCTAGCCAGCGTTGGCCCGCCCCTCGATCAGCATGTTGAGCGAGCGCCGAACGTTGGCCGCAGCTGCTGGTGTCCGCCCTGTCGGCATCGTCCCTCGATTCGACGGTGTTAGCCGAATGTGCACTGTGAAGGAAGACCTGTTCACGGTCCCCGGCCAATATCTACTGGATAATCACACTAACCTGGAAGTCGATACTGAATGTATGCATTCATCGAGCTGTAGCGCCCCGTCGCAGAACCGCGACTGGACTTGGCTTTTCCACGGTTCGACTGCCATCAAAATCGCCCGCACTCTCTGGTGCTGGTCCATCGTGGTTCCGTGAGATCTCACACCCATTCGGTAGGGAGAATCAGATGAACAGCACGCCGCCCCGGGTCATCGTCGGCCAGGGGCCGGTTTCGGAGGCTGACGTCGTTGCTGTCGCCCGACACGGAGTGGGCGTGGAACTCGGTAGCGACGCGCTTGCTGCGATCGCAGAGGCGCGCACCATCATCGATGCGCTGGCCCACGATGTGAGACCGCACTACGGGGTGTCGACCGGTTTCGGTGCGCTGGCCAGTGTGCACATCCCCCTCGACCAGCGAGTGCAGTTGCAGCGCTCCCTGATCCGGTCGCATGCCGCCGGATCTGGGCCCGAGGTGGAGCGTGAGGTGGTCCGCGCGCTCATGCTGCTGCGGCTTTCGACGCTGGCCACCGGATGCACGGGGGTGCAGCCGGAAATCGCCACCACCATGGCCGCCCTGCTTAATGCCGGGATCACGCCCGTCGTGCGGGAGTACGGTTCGCTGGGCTGTTCGGGCGATCTGGCGCCGCTGGCACACTGCGCACTCGCGCTTCTCGGTGAGGGTGACGTGCGTGACGCCGCAGGCAATCTGCGGGCGTCCGCCGACGCGATGCATGAGGTCGGCATCGAGCCGGTCGAGCCTGCGGAAAAGGATGGTCTGGCGCTGATCAATGGCACCGACGGCATGCTCGGTATGCTGCTGCTGGCCTGCCATGACTTCGACATGCTGCTGCGCTGCGCCGATCTGACGGCGTCGATGAGCGTCGAGGCGATGCTCGGTACCGACCGCGTGTTCGCGGCCGATCTGCAGGCCCTGCGGCCCCAGCCGGGCCAGTCCGTGGCGGCCGCGAATATGCGTGCGCTGCTGGCGAATTCCCCGATCGTGGCGAGCCACGTGGGTCCCGACTGCACCTACGTCCAGGACGCATACTCGATGCGGTGCGCGCCCCAGGTCGCCGGTGCTGCGCGTGACACCCTCGCCCATGCCCGCACCATCGCCGGTTACGAACTGGCCTCGGCGATCGACAACCCGGTCGTCACGATCGACGGTCGAGTGGAGTCCAACGGCAACTTCCACGGAGCGCCGGTCGCCTACGTGCTGGACTTCCTGGCCATTGCAGTCGCAGATGTGGCGTCGATGAGTGAACGGCGTACCGACCGGATGCTCGACGTGGCACGGTCGCGCCACCTGCCGCCGTTCTTGGCGCATAACGCGGGCGTCGACTCCGGTCACATGATCGCCCAATACACCCAGGCGGCGATCGTGTCCGAGCTCAAGCGGCTGGCCGTGCCCGCCAGCGTCGACTCGATCCCGTCGAGCGCGATGCAGGAGGATCATGTCTCGATGGGATGGTCTGCGGGCCGTAAACTCCGGCTGGCGATCGACGGGCTGACCCGGGTGCTCGGCATCGAATTGCTGACCGCGGCGCGGGCCATCGATCTGCGCGCACCGTTGCAGCCGGGCCCGGCGACCGGGGCTGTCGTCGCCGCGTTGCGCGAACAGGTGCCCGGCCCTGGCCAGGACCGATTCCTGTCCCGCGAGGTCGAAGCTGCCGTGGAGTTCGTCCGCAGCGGGGCCGCGGTGGCTGCGGCGAACTCGGCGCTGTCGGAGCCGTTGCGCGGCGTATCGGCCGAAACATTGGACACGCGATAGCTGAGTACAACCTTCGATTACTGCGTCACCGTGACCGACTTGAACGCCAACCTATGTGGCTACGTGGACAAATATCGGCATACACACGGTCTTTATACCGCAGAGCATCGCGATGAACAGTAGTTGAATAAGTGTGAGCGACCCCCGGCGGATCTTTATGGCTAACTAGATAAGTTCGCTGTAGACCGCTACTATCGCGTAGCAGGGTGCTTCTAAAAGGGGCTGACGAGGATGACGTTTGCGGGTTCCATGGCGAAGATGGTCGGTTTGCTCGGTGCGGCCGCCGTGCTCGGCGCGGCGATCGCGCTGACGTTGCCACTTGGTCTTGATGTGGTCGACCGCACCGGTGCGCCGATTCCGTGCGGCACCGGTATGCACCCGTCCTACGACGTCGCAGCTAAGCAGGATTTGCTCAATCTGGACCAGCACACCCTGGCCGGGCCGGGCTATGCGATGAGTGACTACGCCCAGCAGTGCGAGGGGCTGGTCGCCGAGCGCCGGACGGCGGCACTATCGGTCGGTGGAGGTGGCGCAGTGGCGTTGCTGGCTGTGCTTGCCGGGCCGTTCGTGGTCGGCGCACAGGCCGCACGCCGCGGCCGGCAGGCCCAGCACACCGGCTCTGCGGAACCGGTTGGCGATCAGCCGAATCATGCCGGGGTGCCAGCCCAGCGGCTCGCTGACGATATCCTCACCGGCATTACACAACCGATCCTGGAAGAGCCCGTCGGCAAACAGGTAGGACGCCACCACAAGGCGGCCGCTGCGCTGGCGCTGCGCGCTGGCTTCGGCGACGCTGAGCGTGCCGGTGGCGGCATAGGTCAGTTCTATGCGATCGGCCGGTAACGGTTGACAGTAGTGCCAGGCCTATCGCGCATCGGAGAGGTCTGCATCCACCGGAGAGTGTGGTTCGTCGACAGCCAGCCGGTAGCCGCGGCTCGCCTCCGCCGACACGATGTTCTTGTCTCCCAAGGCAGTTTGTAGTTGCAGCACTGCCGTTTCCACGGCGTCAATGTCGGTTCCGCTACCCGGCAAGACGGCAAGCAGGTCGAATTCGGACACTGTCGCGCCCGGTCGGTGCGACAGCGCGCGGATGGTCGCCATCGAAGCCGGGGACAGCGGCTTGACCACGCCGTCGATCAGCACGCAGGTAGCCCGGATCTCCAGTGTGTGACCGGCGGCTCGGACGGTGCGGGCCTGCAGCAGAGGCAATTCGTCGGTGATGTGGCGGGCCAGCGCACCCAGCCGCATGCGTTCGGGTGCCGAGGCGGGCACCCCGAGCTGGACGAGTGGCCGAGCGGTGACCGGTCCTACGCACATCGCATGCACGTCGGTGCGCAGTGCCGCCACCACCTGATCGGCGATTCCCATCTCCGCAGCCCGCATCAATACCGCGGTCACGGCCGGCGCCGACGTGAAACTCACGGCGTCGAAACGCTGTTCGGCGATACCGGTCACCAACTGGTCGAATTCGCCGTCGCGTGGCGCGGGATGCCAGCGGTATACCCTGATCGGCACCACTTCCGCACCGGCACTTCGCAATTCGTCGAGGAATTCGGGGAACGGATCCCATTCGTCGGTCGCACCGTGCAACTGGACGGCGATGCGGCAGCCCGCGATTCCCTGCTCGACGAGGTAGCGCAGGACTTCGCGGGAGGATTCCGAATCCGGTGACCATTCCTCCGGCAGACCGGCGGCTCGCAGCGCGCCGGTGGCCTTCGGCCCGCGGGATACGACGCGCGCCTGGCTCAGGGCGTGGGTCAGCTCAGAGTCCACGCCCCAGTCAGCCGCAGCGGCGATCCAGCCGCGAAAGCCGATCCCGGTGGTGGCAACCACGATGTCGGGCGGATTCGCGATCAGTGTCTCGGTGTTGGTGCGCAGCTCGTCGTCGTTGGGCAGGGGAACCATCGTGATGGCGGCCGCGCTGGTCACCGTCGCGCCACGCCGTCTCAGCAGCGTGCTCAGCTCATCGGCACGTCGGGCGGAGGTTACCGCCACACGAAAGCCGGTGAGCGGTGCCCAGTCGGGCTCGGTCATGTTTCCAGTCATGGGACGCCGTGTTTCCAAGTCATTACCTCGGCCATTACCGAGGAGTGTCGGTTTGTCGGGACCATTGTGACGCCTGTTGCGGCGGACAGGTGGAACCAGCAGTAGACCGACGTGCGAGGCGGTTACCAGACGTCGCCGTCGCGCCAGTCGCACGTCAGTTCGGCGGTGGTGTCCAGTTCAAGGCCGTCCGGTAGATCGATGGGCAGTACGAACAACGACCGGTCGTCGCCGGGCGTGCGCGCCACGCCCGCCGGCTGCAGCACCGAGGTCGGACCCTGCCACGCCAGCCAGCCGCGCGCCGTGTACATCGGCCGGCCCTCTTCGGATGCGCTCAGCGCACCAATCTGGTAGGCGCCGCGCAGCACCTGCTCCAGGGCGTCCATGACCGCGGTGGCCAGCCCCTGACCGCGCCAGTCCTCGCGCACCGCGACACCCTCCAGGTAACCGCAGCGCAGCGCGGTGTCGCGGTAGAGCAGCCGCCGCTGGACGACCGCGCCGTGCGCGATCAACGCACCATGACGGCAGATCAGCGCGTGCATACCGCCGAGGGTGTGCTCCCAGTCGGCGTCGGTGAAGTCTCCACCGAACGCCTCGATGACCATGCGGCGGGTGTCCTCGCGGGTCTCGTGGTCAAGGTCGGAGGTATGGACCAGGCGTGCGGTGTGGATGTCCCGGACACGAGCACCAAAGTCTCCACGGACGTGAGGAGCAGAATCCCCGGTAAGCACACCCTGTTTCTACCAGTGACGCGCGCGGGTGTCTCGGCTCGGTACCCGGTCAATGGCCAGTGCGGCTCATTCGAACGGGTGCCTCGGGTGCGCCCAGTGCAGTCGGACGGTCTGGCCGGGCCGCACCTGGCCCAACTTGTCGATGTCCTCGTCGGTCACCACACCGATCACCGGATAGCCGCCGGTGACCGGATGGTCCGGCCCGAGGATCACCGGAAAACCGTTGGGCGGTACCTGGATTGCTCCGCGGGTAGCGCCTTCGCTGGGGAGCTGGCGGTCCGGCCAGCGGTAATCCAACGGCATACCTACCAGGCGCATGCCGACCCGGTCGCTGCGGTTGGTCACCAGCCAGTTGGTATGGGTGAGCACGTCGGGGTCGACGAACCAGTCGTCGCGTGGACCGGGCACCACCCGCAGCTCGACCACTTCGTCGCTGATCGCGGCGACCGGCGCCTGGTCCAACTCGGGGAACTCGTCGGTGTGCTCCCCGATGGGGAGGATGTCCCCGGGCCGCAGGGGGGTCGGGCCGATCGCCGACATCACGTCGTAGCTGCGTGAGCCGAGTACCGGCTCGACGTTGATGCCACCGCGCACCGCAAGATAGCTGCGCAGACCCGAGTGCGGTGCGCCCAACGAGATCACCTGACCGTCATGCACGTAGTGGATGCTGTTGGTGCCGAACGGGACTCCGTTCACCGCCGGATCGGTGTCGGCACCGGTGACGGCGATGGCGACGTCGCCGCCGCGCACCCGCGCCGAGAACCCGCCGAAGGTCACCTCGACGGTGGCGTGCTCACCCGGATTGGCCACCAGCCGGTTGGCGAGCGTGTGGGAGCGTCGGTCGGCGGCACCCGAGCGAGTGACGCCCAGGTGCGCCAGGCCGGGCCGGCCCAGGTCTTCGAGCAGTGCCAGGGGACCGGTGCGCAGAACTTCCAATGTCGTGGTCATATCGACTTCTCCTACGTCTGTGGCCGGTCAGCCGATTGCCCGGAACTGCACCCGCATGCCCGGTGTCAGCAGCGCCGGTTTGTCGCGATCGGCATCGAACAGCACGGCGTTGGTGTGCCCGATCAACTGCCAGCCGCCCGGTGACTGCCGCGGATAGATACCGCTGAACTCGCCGGCCAGCGCGACGGCTCCGGGCGGCACGCTGGTGCGCGGCTCGGCGCGGCGGGGGACCTGTAGTCGCGGGTCGCCGTCCACCAGGTATGCGAAACCTGGTACAAAACCGCCGAATCCGACCCGCCACGGGGTGCCGATGTGCGCCGCGATCACCGCCGCAGGGGTCAACCCGGTCAGTGTGGCCACTTCCTGCAGGTCAGCGCCGTCGTAGACGACATCGATCGTCAGGTCGACCTTGCCGCTCGCGGGTTGGGGCACGATCGATTCCGGCGCCAGCCGGAGCTTGCTCAGCCGCTGCCGGGCGCCGGGCTGGTAGCGCGGGCTGGCGAGCTTGACCAGGATGGTGCGAGATGCTGGGACGATATCGACGACGCCGAGCAGATCGGTCTCCTGCAGTTTGGCGGTCCACGCCAAAACCTCGGCGGTACTGTCGAACTCGAACAGCAGCCCATGATCCCCATATTCGTGAACGGCTGGCAAGACCAGCGCGTCCACCACATCTGATGTCACACTCATAATCCGAACTTACCTGCGAGTAGGGATGAAAGTGGCGGCTCTATGAGCCTTGCCAGAGCTGCCTTACCGAAGCCTCACACCGCAAGCTGATATGTGGGCTCTCGACGCTTGATGAAAGCGATCACGCGGTAGGTGACCGGCAGCATGACCACCTCGACGGCAGTCTTGTAGAACCAGCCCAGCGCGGTGTAGACGGCGAAGTCTTTGAAGGTCGAGATGCCGATGGCGCCGGCGGCGATGCTGCAGAACACCAGGGTGTCGCCCAGCTGTCCGGCGAAGGTGGATCCGACGAGGCGGGCCCACAGGTGCTTCTCCTTGGTCCGCTCCTTGATCGCGACGACAACCCACGCGTTGATGGTCTGCCCGACGATGAAACCGGCCAGCCCGGCGACGATCAGCTGCGTGTAGGCGTGCACGACATTCTCGAAGTGCTCTTCGTTGGTATAGAAGTCCGCAGCCGGCAGATAGATGGTCACCCAGAAGATGAATGCCGCCAGGACGTTCATCGCGAAGCCGAGGAAGATCGCGCGGCGGGCGGCCTTGAACCCGTACACCTCCGAGAGCACGTCGCCGATGATGTAGGTGAGCGGAAAGACGATGAACCCGCCGTCGGTGATGATGGGCCCGAACGCGACGCCCTTGGTGGCCGTGACGTTGGAGATGATCACCAGCGCCGTGAACACCGCGACGAGTACCGGATAGTAGGCGGAGCCGATGGCTGCCGTGCCGCGGTGCGCCTGCTCTTGGGTGCTTGTCACCGGGCTATCTTGTCAGGCCAGCGCGCGGGCCAGCAGCGGCGGCAGTTGATCAGCCACCAGTGGGTAGGACAGCGGAGAGGCGAAGGCGATCGCTCCGGCCAGATCCTTGGTGGTGAACACGTGGCGGTTGCGGGCGGTGGCCTGCAGGCCGGCGATGGTGGGGTCGGCGAGCAGCGCGTCGCGGTCCTGATCGCTCTCGGTGGTCCAGATCAGTACGTCGGCGCTGTCGAGGACGGCGGCCATCTTGTCGCGGGGAATCAGCTCCTCGACCGGTGGGATGGTGAAGCCGAGTTGCGTCAGGAAGTCGGTGCGCCAGCCGGGGGTGGTCGTCTGGACGCTGTCGCGGAACAGCGTGCCTCCCAGCAACAGCGCCTTCTTGCCGTTGAACTGCGGGTTGTTGGCGGCGGCGGTCTTGAACTTCTCGTCGACACCGTTGATCAGGCCCGTCATCTGGTCGTTCTTGAACACCGCCTGGCCGATGCTGGTGGCCTGGTCCTTCCATGGCTCGAAGAAGGCATCGGCGCCCGATTGCGCGATGGTCGGGGCGATATTGGACAGTTTCGTATAGGTGTCGGCGTCCAGCCCGGCGTTGGTGGCGATGATGAGGTCCGGTTTGAGCCTCGTGATCTGGTCGACTTGGATGCCGTCGGTCAGGCTCAGCACGGTGGGTTGGGCGTCCGCGAGTTCGGGGCGGGCCCACGGCCATACCGCGAACGGTTCACCGCCGAACCACTCGGTGACCGCGATCGGTACGACGCCGACCGCGAGGAGGTCGTCCTGGCCGGTGAAGCCGGCACTGACCACCCGTTGCGGCGCGGCCGGGATCTTTGTCTCGCCGAAGACGTGCCGGACGGTAACGGAACCGTCCCTGGCGACCTCGCCGGGTTTTTCCGAACTGCATGCGGCCACGAGCGCCATACCCGCGGTGATAGCCAGAAACCCCCGCCGGGACACAATTGTCGGCACTTAGCCAGAGTAACTGCTTTGCAGTGGTCGCGTCACTGAAGAGTTACCGACCGCCGTTGCGGTGACGGCTGCGGCCGCCGGCGGCCGGCCCGCACTACCCCGTAGATGGATGAACTCGATCGGCGCCTTCACGACGACGAAGCTCAATTCGAAAGCGCTTCTGGCAGCGGGCTACTCGCTGCGGATCCACTCCCCGTAGAACGGTGGCATCTCGGAGGCGCGGGCGGAGAACTGCGGGGCCCGCTTCTCCAGGAAGGCCCGGACACCGTCGTTGCCGTCGCCGATGCTGGTGTAGAACATGGCCAGCGAGTCCACCCGGTGTGCGTTGACCGGGTGTGGTTCGGCTGAGTTCCGGTACAACATCTGACGCATGAGCGCGACCGACACTGGTGAGCGGTCGCGCGTCCACGCATCGGCCACGGCCCGCGCCTCGGTGAGAAGTGCGTCGGGTTCGTGAACCGCCTGCGCCAACCCGATCTCGCGAGCAGCGTCTGCGGTGAGAATGTCAGAGCGGTATACCAGGTCCAAAGCTGTTGGCATACCGACGATCCGGGGTAGGAACCACGTCGAGCACGCTTCCGGGGTGATACCGAGTTTTCCGAAGACCAGGCCGAACCGGGCTTTGGTCGACATGAGCCGGGCGTCCATCGCAAGCGTCATCGTCGCGCCGATGCCCACCGCGGCCCCGTTGATGGCGGCGATCACGGGCTTACGGCAGGCGTAGATCGCCAGGGTCACGCGACCGCCGGTATCGCGGATCCGCCGCAACTCGGGGGAGTCGAGATCGGCCATGTCAGCCAGGGACGGCGACGTCGACTCATCGAGGCCGAAAACATTGCCTTCACTCGACAAGTCCATGCCCGCGCAGAACGCCCGGCCCTCGCCGGTGACGATGACCGCGCGGACCGCGTCATCATCGTTGACTGCCACGAAGGTCTGTTCCAACTCGTCGGCCATCTCGACGGTGAAGGCGTTGAGGTTTTCCGGGCGGTCGAGAACAACAGTGAGGATGCCGTCGTCGAGCTGGTGCCGGATCGTCGTGAAGTCCACGGATGCTCCTCCTCGGGTTTCGGTTGGTATCCAGCTTGCCGAAGGAGCGGGTCGGCGCGGCGGCGACCCCGCGGATGCGTCAAGACACCACCATCCACACGCCTAGCGCTGCCATCGTGACGGCGATGACGCCGTCGAGTACGCGCCAGGTCAGCTGGGTGGCGAACAACCCGGCGAGCCGGCGGGCACCCAGCCCGAGGCTGACGAACCACACGGCGCTGGCCGTGACCGCGCCCGCACCGAAAAGCCAACGCTGCTCGTGTTGTTCGTTGGCCAGCGAGCCGAGCAGGACCACCGTGTCGAGGTACACGTGCGGGTTGAGCCAGGTCAGTGCTGCGCACGTCAGGAGCACCTCAACCAGGCGTGCCGGCGTCTTCTCCGATGGGTTGAGGGTCGACGGTTGGTAGGCCCGTTTGGCTGCCAGTACGGCGTATCCGATGAGGAATGCGGCACCGCCGAACTTGGCGACCATCACCGCGTCGGGATGGGCGGTGATCAACGCCCCGACGCCGGCGATGCCGGCGGCGATCAGGATCAGATCCGAGACCGTGCACAACGCGATCACCGGGATTACGTGCTCTCCACGGATGCCCTGACGCAGCACGAACGCATTCTGTGCGCCGATGGCGGCGATAAGCGTCATCGCGGTCAGAAAGCCGAGCAGGACAGGGGAGGCCATGTGGTCGACCGTAGGGCGCTCCGGTGCTTCAGTGAAGCTAATAATTCTTACTATACATTAGATACGCTTATGTCATGACCGTCGCGGCCGAAGCCGCTGATCACCGTGCCAGCCGGTTTGATCACGAACTTGGGAGTCACCGCCGCGGGAGGTATCGCAATTTGATATCACTTTTTTGATATCATTGTCGTATGGAGCAGATCGTGATCCGCAACCTTCCCGAGGGAACCAAGGCCGCACTGCGCGTACGTGCCGCACGGCACCATCACTCCGTCGAAGCCGAAGCCCGTGCGATCCTCACCGCGGGACTGTCGGGCGAGGATGTCCCCATGTCGGTACTGCTGGCTGCCGACACCGGTCATGACATCGACTTCGAGCCCGAACGCCTCGGCCTGACCGCACGCACCCCAGAACTGTGACCTACGTACTCGACACCAACGTGGTGTCGGCTTTGCGCGTGCCGGGACGCAATCCGGCGGTGGCAGCGTGGGCAGACTCGGTAAAAGCGTCCGAACAGTTCATCGCGGCCACAACGCTGGCTGAGATCGAACGCGGCGTGATCGCCAAGGAACGGACCGACCCAGCTCAGGGTGAACACCTACGACGTTGGTTCGACAACAAAGTGCTGCCCGTGTTCGCCCGGCGGACACTGGCTTTCGATCTCGCCGCCGCCCGCACACTGGCCACCTACCGCGTGCCCGAGCACGCTCCGTATGACGATGCGTTAGTCGCGGCCGTCGCCCAGGCCACGGACAAGATCGTCGTCACCCGCAACACCCGACACTTCGAACCACTCGGCGTCCAATGCCTGGACCCGTGGGGGTATCGTTAAATCGGCTGTTGTCACGCCCACTGCTGGCGGTAGTCCGGGACGGGTGACTCAACGATAAGGGTGTCGCCAGACGTCTTGAGCCGGCTCCGTGCAGGTTCTCGTCGACCGGTTAGTTTCGTAGCGGAGTGACTCGGGCGGCGAGGTGGCCTCGCCCCATTTGCAGACGGTCAATGACAAAATGTCCGAGCTGACCGGCCCGTTGGACGACCAGCCACTCAAGCTCGCATTAGATCAAAACGGTTGGGGGCATGGGGTTCCAACGTGATACCCCACGTCAAGGAAGTACTCCGCTGAGTAGCCAGGTCTTTGGTCCAACTCGGCATCCACAGCTCCTACTCGACGTAGTCCTGTTCGATAAGGCGAGCGTTTTACCCTAAGAAACGTCCAGTCAGAAACCCTCGGTCTGCGGGCAGGAGTCAGCACTGGCGTAGCGGTCGAGGCACACTATTGGACATTCTTGATCTTCACAATGCTGCCTTTGGCGTCGGGATCGTTGGCATCCTTTACCACCGTCACATAGAGGTCGGTCGCGTCCGGACTGAACGCGATGTTCGTCGTACCGTCACCCTCGGGGATGTCGAATTCGTGCAGGAGTTCCCCCTTGGGGGACAGCTTCAGCACCTTGCCCCCGAACCATTGGGCCACAAAAACATTGCCCTCGCCGTCTACTTTCATGCTGTCCGGACCGAGCCAGGGCGACCTACTCCCCGAGTCGGTCAGACTACTGAGGACGGCGAAGTCTGCGCGGTCGCTGAGCGTGCCGTCTTTCCCGATGTTGAACTGCAGTATGGAGTTGCTGACCGTTTGACTTACGTAGAGCGTCTTCTGATCGGGCGAAATACCTACACCGTTGGCGTAGTTCAAGTCATCCGCCACTTTCGTCCAGTTCGATCCGCCCGGCGGCAAGTAGAACAGCTTGCCGGCCACCGACGTGGGGGTGGCGAGTGCTGGGCCGAAAGCCGTTGCGTACGCACCGCCGTCGGCTGCGATCACTACGTCGTTCAAACCGCCGGCGAATTTCTGACCGGTGCCATCAGTATCCCAGCTGCGCAGTACTTTTCCGGTCTTGTCGAGTTCAAGGATCGCGCCCGGGTCGTGACTGCAGGTCACGAAGAAGGTGTTCTGCTTGGTGAGCGCCAAACCGTTGTGACCGCAATCGGCAGTATCGTTCAATACCATGCTCTTTTGGCCATCCCAGACCGAAAGAGTGCCGGATACCCACTGTAGATAGTAGAGCTTGCCATCGATGAACAGGGGCCCTTCCGGTCCGCGCGCATCAGTGACCACCACTTGACCTGCCGCCTGAGTCTGTTCACTCGAACCGTTGGGAGGGTGTCCGCCGGACCCGCAGCTACTCAGTATTGGAAGGAGTGCGCAGAACGCGAGGGCGGCGCGGGTGCTGCGCCAGGGTCGGCAAGCATTCATGGCGACAAGTCTGCGCGCCAAGTTGCCTTCAGGGGATGATGATTCGTGTCGCGCATATTCACGGAACGTGCATGGTGCACACAAAGGTCACGCTTCGTAAGAGGGGACGGCGATTCCCGGTGACCGTGCTACGACTTGGAAATCCTAAAACTTCTTATTACATCGGGGATTGCCGTAGAAATGGTCGGTGGTGTCCGGCAGGCCATCATGACGACCAACGAACGTGAGCGCAAGAACAAGAAGTACATGTTCATGTACGTCTGGAATTGGTTTCGGGAGCAGGAGAAGGCCGGGCGGATCATCATCGAGCAGTGGTGTGAAACGTGGCGGGGCGCAACCGAGATCGCGGCTTTCGCGGACAGCCTGTTCGCAGCGCACTGGGACTTCTCGCCGACCGAATCCCGCAACACCGAGCGCACCGGTCACGACGGGATGTTTCTTGTTGCCCCGCAACACGTCAAGACCTACAGCGGCGAGTTTCACCCGCTGCTTCTACGTCGTAGCAGGGCCGGCGCGAAGCAATATGCGCACCTCAATTGTATGAACATTGGCGACTCTAAAGGCATTGAACAGCAACATATTCTCATCTACCCAACCGGCCCGGTGAAGAAATTTCCTCACTGACGCAAAGACGTTGGATGACCAGCAGGCCGCGCGGCCGTCACCCGAGCCCGGCGCAGTGATTCCGGCGTCTGCTTTTCACCGAGCGGTCGCCTACCACCCCACACACTCGTGATCGACAGCGCCGGCGCGCTCTGCCACGATGCTGTATCGGCTACTGCAGCGCGCTGCCGGTGCGCCACTGTGACCACGGCACGCTCCAGTCACCGTTCTGCCAGATCGGCAGGGGTTCTCCGCCGGTGTTGCGGACCTCGAACACGTCACCGGGTTGGGAGAAGTCGTAGAACCATTGTGCGTTGGCGGCGTTCACATTTAGGCATCCGTGCGAGGTGTTCGTGTTGCCCTGCGCCCAAATGGTGTCCTCGAGCTGGTGTACATAGATGCCGCTGTTGGTGAGCCGCACCGCGTAGTTCACGGTGAGTTTGTAACCCAACCGCGAGTTGACGGGCAGGCCGTAGCTCGACGAATCCATCACCACGGGATTGGCCTTGTCCATCACCGTGTAGACGCCCGGCTGCGTCCAAAACGAAATGGTGTTGCCGGAAACGGTTTCGGATCCGCCCATTCCCATCGACGTGGGGATGGTGCGTACCAGTTCGCCGTTTTGGTAGACGGCGATCTTCTTGGTCTTATCGTCGGCGATCGATACGTGCGAATCTCCGATCCTGATGGCGGATCGACTGTCGTCCGGCCCGGTGACGAGGATCTGGGTGCCTGGGCTGTAATAGTCGCGGGGTCGCCAATGAGCGTGCCGGCTGTCCATCCAGTACCACGAACCCGCAACGGGCGGGTCGGTGCTGACCGACAGTTCACGCTCGGCGACCGCCCGGTCGGTGACGGCTCGGTCGAATCTGGCCACGATGACGGTGCCAACGCCGTATGTGCTTCCCTCGAGCAACGCGGCCCCCGAGGTGGATGTGAAGGTGACCGGGTTCTGCAACGAAGGGTCGGGCGGGGGCGGCGTGAGCACGGGTGGTGCGTCTTCGCGGTATCCGTGGCCAAGCGGCACCACGGTGACGTCGAGTCTGGGCGGTGCCACGATCTCGGGAGACTCCTCGAAGGCATGTCCTCTACCGGTCGCAATCGAGCCGCACATAGTCAAAACCACCAGCAGTGTTGCCAGCACGGACCTCGAATGCTTGCGCTGCAGCCGAGGATGCGCCGATCGCGGAACAGTGATCAGTCCTGTTGCCGCTCGCTGACTTTGGTGGATGCGTCGCGACACGTGAGCACTTCCCATCTGACGATGCGGTACGAACATTCCCGGTATGTAATATCTACGTAGATACGCCGTAGGTACGTAGGCCAAGGTAGCAGGAGGAGCCGATGGGTGGTCGTCGAGTCGACGGCAAGAACGATGTCCGGTTCGTGATTGGCCTGCTGGTCGTCGCGACGGTGCTGATTGTTGTGGTCATGATGAAGTTCAACGGTGATCCGGCCACCGTGGCGGGTCCGTCGGTGACCGAACACAGTGTCGCGGCGACCACAAGCCCCGACGGCGGCCTTTCGGCGGCAATAGAGCGTCGTCAACCCGGCGACCCCTTGGCCTTGGGCGATCCCCGCGCGCCAGTGGCAATGGTGATCTTTTCCGACTATCGATGTCCGTTCTGCGCCAAATTCAGCCGCGATACCGAACCCGTGCTGATAGAGCGTTTCGTCAATGATGGGAAACTGCGCATCGAGTGGCGTGATTTCCCCATCTTCGGTGAGCAATCGCGGTTGGCGGCCCTGGCTGGGCGAGCAGCCGCCGATCAAGGCAAGTTCTGGGAATTCAATAGAGCTGTCTATGCCGCCGCTCCGGAGCGATCCAAGCCCGACCTGACCGAACAGGCTTTGATCGGCTTTGCCCGGCAGGCCGGGGTTCCCGACATCGACCGATTTACCTCAGGGATGCACAGTGGCGCCTTCGATGCGGCCGTCGACGCGGACTTCGCACAAGGAAACAGCATCGGTATCCCGAGCACGCCGGCATTCCTGATCGCCGGCAGACCCATGCTGGGTGCACAACCCACCGCCGATTTCGTTCAGGCGATCGACAACGCTCTCAACCGCCGATGACCGGAATCGGATTCCTCGGCGCCTTCCTCGGCGGGGTCGCCTCCCTGCTCAGCCCGTGCTCAGCAATGCTGCTCCCCTCGTTTTTCGCCTACGCGTTCGACCGCGTGCAGGTGCTGATGCGCCGAACCCTGGCGTTCTGGGCGGGCATGTGCCTCGTATTCGTGCCCCTGGGTGCCGGCGTCGGCGCACTAGGAGGCGCGATCACCCGCTATCGCAGCGAACTCACCACAGTCGGTGGGCTGGTGCTCATCGGGTTGGGAGTCGTGACGCTGTTCGGTAGAGGATTTGCCCTGCCGGGAATACAACGGTTGACCGCCCGGATCGACATCTCAGGCACCATGTCGGTGCTGGCGTTGGGAGCCGTCTACGGGTTGGCCGGTTTCTGTTCTGGGCCGTTGCTGGGCGCGGTGCTGACCATGTCGGCGATGGGCGCGGACCCCGTTTACGGGGGACTGCTGATGGCCGTTTACGCGCTCGGTATGACCGCGCCGCTGTTTCTGCTGGCTTGGATGTGGAACCGTTTGCGGCTCTCTGAACGCTCCTGGCTGCGGGGACGTCCAATCCAGCTGGGACCCGTCCGCACCCACACCACATCGTTGCTGAGCGGGCTGATCCTCATAGTCCTCGGGGTGGCATTTCTTCTCACCGACGGAACTGCGAGCCTCGGCAGTGTGCTGACTGTCGATTCGGAGTACGACCTGCAGGTCTGGCTGGCCAAATTGTCTTCGCATATCAACGATGCAGTGCTCATCCTGCTCGTGGCGGCCGTTCTCATCGGGTGGCGCCTCATCCGCGCCCGCCGCCGGCGCACACGGCTTCCGGCCAACAGCGACTCGACCGAGACCAGCGAGGCGCCGAACGAGACCGGCTACGATCGCGCTAGCGGGGTGCGAACAGCAGACGGTCGACGCGAAACCAACTCGTCCGGTCCCGAGATTTCGCAGCGAGCGGGAAGCGACAGTGAGTCTTAGAACATTCGGTGACTTGGAAGCCGTCGTGATGGAGGTGCTTTGGTCACGCGCGGAGCCCACGACGGTTCGTGCGGTCCACGACGAGCTTTCGACGCACCGCCAGATCGCCTACACCACAGTGATGTCGACGATGGATAACCTTTTCCGCAAGGGTTGGCTGTTACGGGAGAAGGTCGGACTGGCCTATCACTATCGGCCGGTGATGAGCCGTGAGGAGCACTCCGCGCAGTTGATGCGTACCGTCTTCGAATCCGGCGGTGACGGCGAGTTGATCCTCAACTTTTTTCTCGACCAGATTGGGGAAGATGATTCGGTGAAGCTGCGTCAGGCGCTTGCGCGGCTCAAGAAGAACCGATCCGCGCGATGAACGCGGTCACGTTTCTTCTCCTGTACGCAGCGGCCCTCACCTGGCTGGCGCCGGTCCTCCTCATCAGCCCGGTGTGGCAGGACGTCAAGCCCCGACTGTCCGTTGCGGGTTGGTTGACTGCGGTCGGATCGGCACTGTGTGCCTGGCTCGGCGCCTTGGCGATCCTTGTCATCGGTGCGTCGCGCAGCTTGCTCACCCACACCGCCCCCACCTTTTGCGTGGAAACACTGGGGATCACCAGAGTGCTGGCATCCCCGCCACCTGTCGCCACCGTGCTTGTGGCCGTGCTGCTGACGCTCACGGCGGCGGTTGCGGTCTACACCGCGCGACGTCTGGTGCGCGCGCTGCTGAGCACGCGGCGGCAGAATCGGCACCACGTGGAGTCGGTCCGCATCGTGGGACGGCCGTCGGAGTACGACGGTGTCGTGGCGGTCACGGCAGCCGAGCCGACGGCCTATTGCGTTGCGGGCGGCGGCAAGACTGCGGTCGTCGTCACCACCGGGGCTCTAGAACTGTTGGATCCTCGTCAACTGGCGGCGGTGCTGGCGCACGAGCGGGCGCACCTGCGTGGACGACATCACCTCATCGTCGCCACACTGCACGCGCTGGCGGCAGCGTTACCGCGGCTGCCGCTGATGGTTTACGCCGCACGTACGGTGCCTACCTTGCTGGAGATGTGCGCCGACGACGTTGCGACCCGCCACCATTCCCGCGATGCGTTGTTGACCAGCATCGTCGCTTTGAGCACTCGGCAACCGCGCGAGGGCACGGTCCTGGCCGCGGCGGGTACCGCGGTGCTGGACCGGGCCATCCGACTGGCACAGCCGCCGCCTCAATTCAGGTGGCAACCTCGGGGACTCGTACTAAGAGCGATCATGATGGCGACTATCGGACTCCTGCCCGTCGCGCTCACTCTGTGCACATTGTGACCCGCTGCCAGTAGGACTGACCGCCAGGCGCCGCGGGCGGTCGGGCGCGGCGGTGGCGCCGAGCATGCCGCGGCGCAGCTTTACCGAACTGGAACACATTCGTGCTCAGTCGTCGCAACTCCACTAGCTACGGTCTATCTACGTATGTAGTAAGTACGTAGATAGACCGTTTGTCGACGACGGGAGACAGCGTTGCATCGCCGCGCAGCAATCCACATCGGGTGCTTATCTGCACTCGGATTAGTGATCGGCATGCCCGCCGGAACTGCAGTAGCCGACCCCGGGGCGTGGGATCCCACGCTGCCTCAACGGGTCAGCGCAGGGGCACCTGGTGATCCGGTAGCGATCGCGAACGCAACACTGCAGGCCATGCAGCTGTCGACTCAAACGACTCTCGAACTTGGCCGCAAATTCCTTGGCAGCGTAGGCATTCTGGGTACCCAAACACCCGCGATGAACTCGATGCCCGGCGGGCGGATTCGCGGCCCGCAAGCAATCGAATACGTGATACGCCGGGCAGGGTCGCAGATGGGTGTGCCGTACTCCTGGGGAGGTGGCAGCCTGACCGGGCCCAGCCGCGGGGTGGACTCCGGCGCCGACACCGTCGGCTTCGACTGCTCGGGATTGACGCGGTATGCGTTCGCCGGGGTAGGAGTGCTGCTGCCCCGGTATTCCGGCGACCAGTACAGGGCGGGCCGTCAGCTTCCTCCATCGCAGGCCAAACGCGGGGACCTGCTGTTCTGGGGCCCCGGCGGCGGGCAGCATGAAGCGCTCTACCTCGGCGCCGGACAGATGCTCGAAGCGCAACAGACCGGGGTGCCGGTCAAGGTGTCGCCGGTGCGCACCTCTGGGATGACGCCCTACGTCACCCGCGTCATCGAAACATGAGGGGCAGACTCACACGGCGAGCGGTCTGCCATCCTGACGCGTTGCCGACGGCACCAGAGCGAGGTCGGCGCTCAGTCCACAACCATGACACTCACGCCGTATGGGCGAGGGTGGCAAACGATTGCGTCTTGGCCCCTGCAGTGCGGTCAACGCCCTCGGGCGGGCGATATAACCACCACACCGGGCAGTTGGTATCCGGTTGCGCAGTGCCGCAACGACATTCGCTGCCACAACAGCGGCTTGCCTGCGTGCGGCTGAGTCGTTCTTTCCGTTGAGGGTGGTAGGCCGGGCATAGGGCGTCAGGTCTGACCGGAATGGCAGGTTGGGATCTTTCAGGTCTCAATTGGGCATACAAGCTGCCGGCGCAGCCGCCAGGTCAGAGCCGTAGCGGTCAAGATCAGTGCACCCACGGCGAGGATTGGTTGAACCGGCGCGAACCAGGTAATCGCACCGGAGTAGCCCAACGCCAGCACAGCGAGTTTGTTGCACACCGGGCAGCCCACCGCGAACCACGCCAACATGCCACCGGCTATCCCGAACCGGCCCGTTGTCCGCTCCGAGGGCACAGAGTCGTCACCGTCGTCCGGATGCGCACCCCTCCTGGCCTGCGAGTCGGCTTGCCCGGGCACGTAGGTGGCCACCAACATCCCGGACAACACCGACGTCAATACCCAAACTGGGTAATTCCACCAGAGCGGGGGTATGTCGCGAGTGAAGATCGGATTCGGAATCAGTGCGGTTACCACGCCGATCATCAACCCGAACGTGGCGGCCGCCGCCGCCGCGGACCACACCTGGCGCGGTGTCCACATTTTTAGTCCAGGCGCCAACCCGCCGACATTCCGCAACCACGAAGACATTCCACGCCGCACAGGTCCCATCACCCCACTGGATCCACTCCTACTATCTGACTAAGTACTATACGTAATAGTAGGTTTCTGGGCCCGATGGAACGTCGAAGCCGCGGTCACGAGAAGTGACATCTGCAAGGAGACGTGCCGACAATCCACTCAATGACCAACTGGCGCAGCCGCACGGTGGTGAGTCGTCGGTCAGCTGCTTCACCTGTCCGGCCGGTACGGCCGCTTGTCAGCGTAGGGGGTTGAGGAGCAGGTATCCGTCGGTCCGCCTCAGGGCGTCGCTGACGGGACCCCGCCGGCGACACTTCAGTGCGCCAGTGCTTCTGGGCGGGGGTGCTCTCGTTGTTCGCGGATGAGCCGGATCACCGACAGTACGACCCCCACGGCGGCGAAGATGACGACGGCGAACATCCCTTGGTGGAAGTTCGGCAGCAGTTCCCCTTCGACGGGCGTGGACTTGGCGCTGGCGAGGATTGCCGCGACGACCGCGATGGCGATGGCCCCTCCGACCTGGAAGCTCGTGTTGAGCAGCCCGGAGGCCAGGCCGTGCTCGTGCTCCGGCACGCCGTGGGTGGAGCCGACGGTCACTGCGGGCAGGCCGATGGAGTGTGCGAGGCCGATGAGGAGCATGGTCGGGAACAGGAACTCCCAGTAGGACATTCCCGGCTCGGTCCGGAGCATGAGGAGGTATCCGATCGTGAGCAGTCCGAGGGCCACGAGGATGGCTCCGGTGGATCCTCGGCGCGCGAGGATCGGTCCCATGCGTGGGCCGAGGAACGGCTGGAGCAGACCCGACGGCAGGAACGCCAGCGCGACGATGATCGGAATCCAGAGCAGGCCGCCCTGCACATAGAGGGTGACCAGGAACTGAAAGCCCATGAACGCGCCGAGCAACAGACCCGCCGATACGCTCGCGTGGACCGCGCCAGCATTCGTGAGGATGCCCAGTCGCATGAGCGGGTGCGGGTGTTTGGACTCGATCACGAGGAACGTGGCGAGCAACACGATCGCCACCACGATCGGAACCCAGGTTCCTGGGTTGCCCCAGCCGAGCGCCGGTCCCTGCACGAGCCCGTACACGAGCAGGAGCAAGCTGGCCGTGAGGGTGACCGCGCCGAACAGGTCGAACTGCCTCCACGAAAAGACCGGCCGCACCGTCGTGGGCACGAGCTTGAGGCCGAGAACGAAGAACACCAGGGCGATCGGTCCAGGCGCGAGAAGGGTCAGTCGCCACCCGATCTGGGTCAATGCTCCGCCGATCACCAGGCCGAGGGTGAAGCCCATCGTCCCGAACACGGCATAGATGCTCAGTGCGCGCATCCGTGAGGCGCCCGGGGCGAACGCAGTCGACACGATCGACATGCCCGCCGGGACAGTGAAACCGGCGGCGACTCCCTTGAGGAAGCGCAGCGCGATCAGCCAGCCGATGTCGCTCATGAAGGCGCTGACCACGGAGGCGATACCGAACACGGCAACCGCGACGAGGAACACGGTGCGTCGGCCGAAGAGATCGGACGCGCGACCGCCGAGAAGCAGGAAACCGCCGTAGCCGAGGATGTAGGCGTTGACGATCCATTGCAGCGCCCCGGCTTCCAGGTGGAGTTCTCTGCCGATCGTGGGCAGGGCGATGTTGACCATCGACAGGTCCAACCCGTCGAGGAACAACGCGCCGGCAACGATGAGAATCAGGCCCCATGCTGCGCCGGTCCAGCGTTCCCCTATCGGCGCGGATTGTGTCTGCACTTGTCCTTGTTCGGTCATTTCGGTGGCCTATCTCGATTCGGTTCGGTTGGTGGTCAAGTAGTCCGCGAGCTCGGCCTCGACGGTTCGGCGGGACACGACGCCGGTGATCGTCTTGACGACCTCGCCGCCGACGAAGAGCTTCATCGTCGGGATGGACTGGATCGCGTACCGCTACGCGGAGCCGCGGTTCTCGTCGATGTCGAGCTTGAGGACGTCGATCCGGTCGGCGTGCTTGCCTCGCCTCATCGCTGGACCGTCCCAGCCAGCACGTCGTGGTCTACCGCTGCGGTGCCGCCCTCCAGAGAAGCCAGGTACTGCTCAGCGTCGAGAGCGGCGACGGTCCCGGAACCGGCCGCAGTAGCGGCCTGCCGGTAATGCGGGTCGATCACGTCGCCGGCAGCGAACACTTCAGCCAGGTTGGTGCGCGAGCTGCGTCCCGGCTACGCATCCCGAATAAATGCGATATGCATCCTAGTTACCGCGTATGAGTTCCCCGCTCGATGCGACCCGTTGCCCAGGTTCAGCTCTGCTGTGCGATCTGGGTTCGGACTTCGTCCATGTCGAGCGCGCGGATCCGAGTGATGAGGTCGTCCAGCGCGGCGGCGCGGAGCGCCCCGGCCTGGGAAAACACGCAGATGCCGTCGCGGAACGCCATCACCGTGGGGATCGAGGTGATCCCCATCGCTCCGGCGAGATCCTGGTTGGCCTGGGTATCAACCTTGGCGAAGAGGACATCCTCGTACTCGCCGGAGGCCGCCTCGTAGACGGGAGCGAACATCCGGCACGGGCCGCACCAGGCGGCCCAGAAGTCGACGAGGACGATGCCGTCACCCTCGATCGTGTCGGTGAAGTCGGTTGCTGTGAGGTCGCGTGTGGACATATCTGTCATTCCTTGTCTGGTGGTCATTTCTGGTGGTGCCGAACTGTCAGTCGCGGGCATTGTCGGTGGGCGCCACGACGACCGGAACTGGCGAGTGGGTGAGGACGTAGTGGCTGACCGAGCCGCGGGTTGAGACGCACTTGGATCCTGTTGCATCCTAGATGGATCCATCTGTTGCCGCAACATGTATCTTGAATTGAATCCCTGGACAGCCCGGCAGACCGACTCGCAGTCAGGCCAAATGGATGCGGCGCCCGGGAAGTCGAGCGTTCAAAGAGGATGAGGTAGATGCCGACCCCACAGAGTGCCCTAGATCGCGCCTACTCGACGATCCTTGATGGGATCCTCAACGGCAAGTTTCCGCCCGGCACGATGCTGGCCGAGGCACCTCTGGCCGCCGAGATCGGTGTCAGCCGCACACCTGTGCGCACCGCTCTCGCGCGTCTGCAAGACGACGGCTGGATCACCGTGTATCCCAAGCGGGGAGCGTTGGTGAAAGGCCTTTCGGAGCGGGCGGTCGCCGACCTGGCCGACGCGCGCCTGATCCTCGAATCCACGTCGGTGCAGCGCGCCGACGCCGCGAGCAGGGAGGCTTTGACATCGCGGCTGGACGAGTCGATCGAGGTCCAACGGAACACACTGTCGCGCGGCGACCTGCGCGCTTTCATCGAGTCCGCGATCGCGTTCCACCGCTCCTTCGTGGAGGCGGGCCAGAACATGGTCCTGCTCGAACTGAACGACCGCCTCGCCGATCGACAGCGGTTCCTCCTGTTCAGCTACGGCGACGCCCTGCTCGGGCGGTGCGCGGACATCATCAACGAGCACGTCGTGCTCGTCCAGGAGCTGCGCGACGGCGATGCTACGGCGTTCGCGGAGACGCTGCGCCGGCACCTCGGAGAGACCTATGGCACCGACCTGCGCATGCTGTGCCCCGATCCGAGCTTCAGCATGCAGCCGACGAAGTGACCGGCGCACTATCCCGATCTGAGTGAGCTTTGCACACACCGCTCCGGTGGCCGCACCACGTTCGGATCAAGATGCCATCTGTTTGCGCCTCGCGATCCGAAGCCCGTCCCCACGTGGACGGGGAAGGAACAATTGGGTGCGAGAGTCCATCGCAGAGGCCTCCGTCGAATGAGTGACTCTCGCGCGTAACCGAAAGTAACTGTGCCCCTTGTTATTCCGGTCGGCTCACCGTCATGTCGACGTCTGTCCATTTTCAGTAAATGAAATAACGTTGTGGAACAACGTGATTCGCAAAAAGCAACTTGCCGACGAGACACGCCAGTCGCGAGAATTAGGAACAACATTCGTGATTTTGTCCCAAACCCCGATCCCGCCCCACCGCTCCGGTGAGATGAGTCACCCGCACTGCTCGCGCAACCAGGTGACCGCGGCGTTCCATGAACTAGCTGCGAGATGGCCGGCGTCGTGAGTGCGCTGATACTCGCCGCAGTTCAGGCTCACAGCAACCACGGCGGTGAGGGCGGCCATCACGATGACTGTTGTCGCGCCGACTGCCCACCGCCTGCGGATAGCACGGTGGTTCGTGCCGACGGCGGTGGGTGGATGGGCAAACGACGCCTCTACACCCCACGACATGTCACGGTCCGTCTGAATCGACCTGCATCGCACGTCTTTTCGAATTGTCTTGTGCGACTTGCTTCCAGGATCGGGGTAGCATCTCATGACGTGAGCGCTGATGGTGACATGTCGTGTGGAGTCGGTGAGACCGCGGATGTTTTCGCGCAGCGGATGGTGTCGGCAATTGACAGTGCGGGCCTTACATTGCTACTGAGCATCGGGCATCAACTGGGACTGTTGGATGTCTTGGCGGAACAGCGTGCTGCAACTAGCAGCCAGATCGCTCGCGCGGCCAACCTCGATGAACGGTACGTGCGTGAGTGGTTAGGTGGGATGACCGTGGCAGGCGTCCTCGATTACGACCCGGATACCGTTAGCTACACATTGCCAGCGCATCGGGCCGAAGTCCTCACCCGCACAGCGGGTCCCGCGAACTTGGCCCGTGTCACTCAGTACATCCCCCTTCTTGCCGAAGTTGAGCAGAAGATCATCGACTGTTTTCATAACGGCGGCGGTTTGAGCTACAGCGACTATCCGCGGTTTCACCGGGTCATGGCAGAGCGAAGCGGCGAAGTATTCGACCGATCGCTGATCGACGTGGTGATTCCGTTGGTCCCGGGCCTGCTTCAACGCCTTCGGGAAGGAATCGATCTTGCCGACTTTGGTTGTGGGAGTGGTCACGCCGTCAACCTGATGGCACAGACATTTCCAGCAAGCCGGTTCACCGGTATCGATTTCTCTGGTGACGCGATTGCCGCCGGCACACACGAGGCGGCCCGGCGCGGGCTGACTAACGTGACGTTCGAGGATCGAAACCTGGCTGAACTGAGCGTTGTTGGCACGTACGATGCGGTCACGGCCTTCGATGCGATTCACGATCAGGCGGACCCCGCGCGAGTGTTGGCGAATATCCATCGCTCATTGCGCCTAGACATCCCAGGTGCGTAAGTTGTCAAGCAGCCTTGTTGTCGGAGTCGGTTTGGCGGTGGGACCAGGCTTTGTGTTCGCTGTAGGTGGTGTGGTGGCGTAGGCAGCCGTGCAGGATGCCGACGAGGCGGTTGCCCAGGGCTCGTAGCGCTTGGTGGTGCAGGTCTCCGGCGGCGCGGTGCTTGTCGTAGAAGGCGCGGGCTCCCGGACTGTTGGTCAGGGCGCAGAAAGCCCACTGGTCGATGGCGTCATAGAGACGCCGGTTGCGGACGTGACGGGCCAGCACGGCACGCTTCTTGCCCGACGCGACGGTCAATGGTGAGGTTCCGGCGTAATTCTTGCGAGACTTGACGGTGGTGTAGCGGTTCGGGTCGTCCCCGAACTCACCGAGCACCCGGGCGCCGAGGATGACACCAAGTCCTGGCAGGGAGCGGTAGATGTCGGCGTCCGGGTGTGCCTCAAAATGTGTCGCCAACTCGGCTTCGAGTTCGGCGATCTGATGGTTCAGCTCGGCGATGATCCCAACCGCGGCGCGGGTGGTGGCCCCGAACGCGGCGGCGACCTCGGGCGGGCCGGCGAGCTGGTCGGTGCGCAAAGCGGTCTGAATCTCGAGTGCCCTGACATCGAGGTTGCGTTGTCGCCCAGCGCCTTTGAGTGCCGATCGGATCTTTGCCACGCTCAGTCGTGCGGCGTCGTTCGGGGTGGGAGCGCGACCCAAGATGGCCAGGGCGTCGCGGTCGGCCAGCGAGTCGAAGGCCTCCAACGCAGCGGGGTAGTACTCCCGCAACGCACTACGCAGCGCATTGGTGTTGCGGTTGCGGCTCCAGACCAGGTTCTGGTGCGCCCGCGCCAGCACCTTGATGGCCTCGACATTCGGCGTGTCCCCAGCGATCGGGCGGTGATTGTGCCGGTCGGTGCGCACCAGATCGGCGAGCAGTTTGGCGTCGCCAGCATCAGACTTTGCGCCCGAGACTTGGTGGCGATCGCGGTAGCGGGCCACGGCGAGCGGATTGACCGCGAACACTTCGTAGCCGGCCGCGGCGAGCGCTTCGACCCACAGGCCGCGGTCGGTTTCGATACCGATCACCACCTGGTTGGGTGCCTCGGCGTGGGCGGCGACCAGTTCGTGGAACCCGCGAATGCCGGCCAGTCCTTCGGGTAATCGACGCGACGCCAGTTTGGTGCCATCGGCGTCCATCAGATGAATATCGTGGTGGTCTTCAGCCCAGTCGTCTCCAATGAATAGCGTCAACTCGCCTCCCTGCTCGCTCGATGTAACGGAACCTGTTCGAGCCGAAGGACACCCGGCGGCAACCTAATGGATCAGTGCTCGAAGCACGACACCCCATCAGCGCTAGAGGCGACCTCACCAACCGGCCGGGGCACGATCTAGGCCTAGGAATCGACCAGCATTCCAAGTGGCAGTAGTGCTCACCGACCAGCAGCTCGGAAATCAGCATCACCCGAACCGACCATCACCGATCGAAGGCTCGCTGATCAATTCCCATTAGGTGGCGTGCTTTTGATGGTGGACATCGAAGCGTCCAGCCGGCTCGAAGACAACGTCGGGGTTCCCATGTCGACCTATCGCTACGCCGTATCGTTAATGCACTGCATGTCGGTCTCGCTCGGTCTCGGGGGCGCCGGATTAGGAACGATGTGGGGTCGGCATCTGGCCATATCGTTGTTGGGTGACGCCGGCTTCGCCGACGTGCAGGTCGCCGAGACCGAGGCGGATCCGAATAACTACTACTACGTCGCGCGGAAGTCCTGACCGCGCGCCGCCGGTCCACCTGCCTCATCGCAAACTCAATCGCGCCGAGATAGTCTGTTAGACAGCCTGATTGCGTTTCCCGGCGAAATAGCCCAGCACCAGTACGGCTAGCTTGTTGCCCGTTCGCCGCCGGTCAGCTCACCGCGAATCACGCCACCGGAGATCCCACACCGGCTCATTGTCTGCCGTAAATGTGTCAACACTCCATGCCGACCTACTATTTCTAATAGTATTAGGATAACCATCTGCGCAGAAGTGTGATTGGCGACCGCGTAAACGATATACCGTGAGAAGCAGGATGATTGGACGGCATCACGCCCGTCCTTTGAGCATCATGTTCCAGTAGAGGAAGGGCAGCCCGTATCGTTTGAGGTACCACATGTCACGGCGTGGTTTGGTGGTGTCGATGAGCGGGAACGACGGGGTGTGCTTGATGTCGTAGTCGAACTCGGCGAGCAGCATTGCCTTGCGGGAAGTCGTCAGCGGACATGATCCGTATCCGTTGTAGCGCCCGGTCAGTGGGAGCCCGCGCAGACTGTCGAGCAGGTTGGCGACGACGACGGGAGCTTGTTTACGCACTGCGGCACCGGTTTTCGCATTCGGTGTCGAGCCGACATCACCGAGGGCGAAGATGTCATCGAACCGCTGGTGCTGCATCGTGTACTGATCGACGTCCACCCAGCCGGCAGGATTATCCGGGTCGGCGATCGGCGAGGCCTTGATCCAATCCGGCGCCGACTGTGGGGCCACGACGTGCAGCATGTCATAGGCGAGCGCGTCGTGACTGCCGGTGGCGTTATCGACGATAGTGACCTGCCGCATGTCTGGGTCGATTTCGGTGAGTTCACTGCCGGTGCGAACCTCGATGCCGTAGCCGGCGGCCACCGCATCGAGGGCGTCGGCGAATGCGGGCAGTCCGAACGTACGCGGAGTGGGCAGCACAAGCACCACCCGGATGTCAGCAAGGACACCCTGTGCCCGCCAGTAGTCGCAGGCAAGGTAGGCGATCTTCTGTGGAGCACCAGCGCATTTGATCGGACCTGACGGCATCGTGAAGACTGCGGTACCCGAGCGCATGTTGCGGATGAGTTCCCAGGTCTTGGGCGCAAGCGCACGTTCATAGTTACTCGACGCGTACGGTGTCGCGAGCGCTTCCCTCGCACCGGCAATGGCATCCCAGTCGAGCTGAATTCCCGGGCACACGACCAGGCGATCGTAGGTGATCACGCCGTCGCCCGTGGTTCGAACCTCGCGCCGCATCGGGTCGACGCCCGTGGCGGCCTGCTGGATCCAGTGCGCGTTCGACGGCATCACCGATGCCTCGGGTCGGCCACTCTCGTCCATGCTGGCGCAACCGCCGCCGACCAGTGTCCACAGCGGTTGGTAGTAGTGCGTGACGGCGGGGTCGATCACGCAGACGCTGCGACCCTGCTTGTTCAACCGGGCCGCAACGCTGATTCCCGCGCTGCCGCCGCCGAGGATGACGATCTCGTGATGTGGGGATGTGGAGGTCATACGCGTGTGGCCTGCCCTTGCAATCAGATTGATTAATGTACGTACATTAATATATTGAATGACCGTACATTAACGTAAGAACCGTCGGCCGGGCAACACCGACGGCATACGCGACACGGACATCGCCCCATCCCGCCACGGCGTTTCTCTGGTCGAACCGGCTCGCGTATCCACATCGAACAAGCAACGGGAGCACACGATGGTTCCGAACTCCACCGGCAACTGTGGCACCACACACGGCATGCTGGCATCACCCGGTGCACACCGCCAAAAGGGTTGTCTACATTGACGATTGCACTCTCACTGCTTCTCGGCTGCTGTATCGGAGTATGCCTCGGTGCGCTCGGTGGAGGCGGGTCGATCATCACCGTGCCGGCGCTGGTCTATCTGCTGCGCCAGCCGCTAGCCGACGCAGTTACCCAAAGCCTGATCATCGTGGCTGTCTCCTCGGTGGCGGCGACGGTCGCGCACGCGCGGGTGGGCCACGTTCGGTGGCGGGCCGGTGTGAGCCTGGGAGTGATCGGTGGCGCTGCCGCATCGCTGGGCACCGTGCTGAGCCGACTGGTACCGGCATCGGCGATCCTCGGCGCGTTCGCGGTGCTGATGATCCTGGTGGCACTTTCACTGGTCATGCGCACCAGACCCCGGAAAGCCGCCAGCTGGGCCGCACAGCCTCTGCCGGCCGGCACCGCCGCGACCTACCAGACCCCCGTCGAGGACAGTGCCGAGCGGAGCCCCACAAGGCATGCGACGTCACTTCCCCGCGTCGTGCTAGCCGGGGTGGTCATCGGACTGCTGACCGGATTCTTCGGCGTCGGTGGTGGATTCGTCATCGTGCCCGCCCTGGTGCTGCTGCTCGGATATTCGATGCCTGTCGCCGTGGGCACGTCGTTGCTGGTGATCGCACTCAACTCGCTGGTCGCTCTCGGTGCGCGAATCGGCGATGGCGCACCGCACTGGGCGGTCATCCTCCCGGTCGCCGCCGCAGCCATCCTCGGCTCGGTGCTGGGAAAGCTTGTGGCGCAGCATGTTTCGGAGTCCGTGTTGGCCAGAACATTCGCGGCGATGCTCGTCGTCGTCGCCGGCTACGTCGCGATCCAGAGCCTGGGGCTGATCACTCCCTGACCTCGACGGCATCCCTCTTTAACTACGCACATCCGCTCAGAATGGAGACACCCGAAGGAGCACGTGTTCAAGGGAATTCGAGGACCAATATGCCGTGCCTGGGTGCGGACATCGAGCCCGAGCAGCCACGGTCGCTGCCCCGACTCGGCGGCCTGTCGAGAACATATGGGTCGTGTGACAGCGATCACTGCATGATCTGGGTGATGTAGCCGGTTCGGGCCGAAAACTTGGCGTGCAGGGAAAACCGGTCGGCACGGATCGTCGTGATGCGCCACTCGACTGCGACGGTGCCCACTCGACCGATACGCTCGACGCGCAACACCGCAGTGTCGTCGCCGATTTCAAGGAGACGACGATGCACCGCGGTCGGAATATGCGCCCGAATGTCCTCCTGGCCGTCGGTCAGCCGGATCGCGCAACGGTGGGCTAGTTCGTTGTACAGCGATGTGTGGGAGAAGTCCGCGCCAAGCAACGGCCGAGCGATCGCGGCCGGAAGCCAGGTGCAGTCAACGGCGAGGGGAGTCCCGTCGGCCAGTCGTAAGCGTTCCAGGTAAATCAATGGCGTGGACTCCTCCAAGCCCAGCCGCACTGCTGCGTGCGCATCGTGGACTTCGTGAAGACGCAGCACAAGGCTGTGCTGGCGCAGGTGCGCGGCTTCGACAGCGTCGAACAGGCTGTAGAGCGCGCCGAGCGGCTGGGTGATTTCTTCGTGGCCACCGACGCGTGGTTGGCGGCCGCGGGCCGCGGTGACGATACCGTCCTCCCGCAGCGCGCGCAGAGCCTCCCGTACGGTTTGACGGCTGACGCCATATTCCTCGCGCAGCTGCTGCTCTCCAGGAAAAGCTTCAGCGAATTCACCGGCGTCGAGGCGGCGCAACACATCCTCGCGCAACTGCTGCCAGAGCGCCCTACCAGCGTCCCGCCGCAACGGGGACGCGGCCACCTCGCCTGCGCCTGTCACAATTCGCCCCCAAGAGCTAGGACTCTGATCGTTGTCGGGTCGTTGCCACAACGGTAATCCACCCGCCCAACACGATCGTGGTCCGTCGACCGCGACCAGTGCAGTGCGCCCTACGCGCGGTGCAGGCGCCGCACGAAGACCCTGGACAGCGCTTTGGCACGAAGCCGAACACCTCGTTGTCGTCACACCGCACCCGACTCGCCCGAGACTACGGCCGGCGACGGTCGAGCTGTCAGCCGCGGTCGTAGTGACGCATCGCCAGGGCGCCCAGAATGGGTCCGATCGCCAGAACGGTCAGCGAATACCGCCAACCGATGGTGGCCGCGAGGATCGGCACGAGATGAATGCTGGCGACGGTCAACAGGAACCCGAAGGCCATCTGGGCCGTCAGTGCTGTACCGACGAGAGTCGGGTCGGCGCTTTCGCTCAGGGCGGTCGAGAACACCCCCGAGTCAGCGATCACCGCGGCTCCCCACACGCAGGCAAACACGGCGAGCAGCGGCAGTGGCGCCGAGAACACCGCGAACGACAGCACGCAACAGACAGCGCTGATGATCATGGCGATGACGGCAGCAGCGGAGCGTCCACGGCGGTCCGCCACATAGCCGCCGGCCAAACATCCCAGGAACCCCGAGATGCCGATCGCCAGGAATGCGGTGAGGTACACCGCTGAAGTCGGTTCCGCACCGCGTGCCTGTTGACTGGCGATCAGGAACGCCGGCATCCAGGCCCACAAGGCATACAGTTCCCACATGTGGCCGAGATAGCCGAGGTTGGCCAGTCGCGGGCGACGCTGCGTGAACATTCGGATGGCATAGCCTATTTCGCGCACTGCGCCGGAGGTCTTGACATTGGGTCCGACCTTGATGAGTGACGCTGCCGTCAATGCCCCACACGCGGTGATCCCTGCCGCTACGAGCATGACCGTCTGCCATGGTAGCGGTCCGAGTCCGCGAATCAATTGCGGCAGTGACGATCCGATGGTGAGGGCGCCGATGAGCATGCCCAGCGACAACGCGCGTGTGCGCTCCGAGGCCCAACTGGTCATCAGCTTGATCCCGGTCGGGTACACGCCTGCCAAGACAAACCCAGTCGCGAACCGCAGCACCAGCGCTGCCTGAAAGGTATTGGCACACAACGGCAGTAATGCGGTGAATCCGGCCGCGAGCGCGGCACTCACGGCGAACATCGAGTTGGGGCGAAACCGGTCGGCCAAGTTCAACGCGGCAGAGCCGAACGCGCCGATGACGAAACCCACTTGAACGATCGATGTCAACGCCACAGACTCGGCCGTGCCGATGTGTAGGAAACCGGCCAGGCTGGGTCCGACCGCCGAGGCGGAGAACCAGCAGGACAAGGCGGCTACTGCCGCGACGGCGATTAGGTTGCGCTGGCGCCGCGCGCTCCCGGCGTTCACCGATGGCTCATCATCAGGAGCACCGAACGTGCGCTGCAGCATTCGTCGTCTTTCTTTCCCTAGTGTCAGCGACGGCCACCACCCGTGGTGGCGGTACGGAACTGCCTGCGCACCGGGTACTGACCGGTGGCGGACGGGATGCGTCGCTAGGAATCGGTAGAGGCGGGTACCAGCTGGCGGGTGATATGGCGTGCGGCGCGCAGGCCCGAGCGGATCGCCCCCTCAAGGTGCCCGGCGTACATGTCGGCGGTTTCCGTTGAGGCCCAATGGATTCTTCCGAGGGCCGGCTGGTGGAAGGCGCGGGCACCGTAAGTGTGAGTGCCGGCATTGTGGGCCGGCTGGGCCGGGGTGGTGAATTGTTCGCGACTCCAGTCGATGATGTGGGTTTGGCGAACTCGGGTGGCGGCAACGCCGAACAGGCGGACCAACTGTTGGCCGAATACGCAGTCGATGGTGTCGGCGTCGACGCCGCGGAAGTGTTGAGCCGGGGCGAAGGCGAACAGCGCCGGCGGATTACCATCTGAGCCGCTGTGGTCATGGAATTCGCGGAACGGGCCGCGGTAGCTGATGGCCGACCCGGACAGCCGATCGGTGCGCCAGAATGCCTCATCGTAGATGGCCACGGCTTTGACCATGTCGCCCATCCACACCGCAGTCGCCGCGGCGGTGCTGCGCAGCTGCGTGGGCAATTGCGGTGTGAACGTGATCGATTCAACGGCCAGCGCTGGGGGGACGGCCAGGACGAGGTGCTCTGCGCTCACCGTCATCGTGGGTGTCTCGACGAGGACACCGTCACCGGTGACGGTGACACCGAGGACGGGATGGTTGAGCAGAACTGCGGCTGAGCCCACTCGGTCTGCCAGCCGGCGTGCCAGCGTGTGAGCCCCGGTCGTGAACCGCGCGGCGGGCATGTCGATCGGATTTCCATCGATGCGCCGGACGAAGTCGGGCGTATCGGGTTCGAAGAGCGCATCACCGGCCAAGTACTGCTCGAAGGTGGCGACGCCGAGCTCGTCGGTGAGCGATCGGATGAGAGGTTCGTTGGGCCAGAACCAGGTGGCACCGAGATCGACACCGCCTGCCGCAGAATCGACGCTGAGGGCGCGGCCGCCGACACGAGAGCGCCCCTCCAGCACCATGACTGAGTGGGCTGCCGAGGTCAACGCGTCAGCAGCGGCGAGTCCGGAAATCCCTGCACCGACAACAACTACCTCGCAGTGAGCCACGTCCGGGCTCATCGTGGCGGCGGCCCGACGAGCACGATGCGGAAACGTGGTTTGCCGCTGCGCAGGCGGTCGACGGCTTGGCCTGCCGCCTGCAGCGGCATCCGTTCGATCAAGGGCCGGACACCGTTGATGTGGGCAAAACGCATCGCTTCCTCGGTGTCTGCGGGGCTGCCGGTGAGATGGCCGGTAATCACTTGGGAATTCATCACCAGCTGAGCGGCGGGAATCTGCAGTGATCCACCGTCGACTCCGATCAGGGTCAGCCGGCCGTGCACACGCAGGCCCTGAATGAGCTCGGCGACCGGCTCGGTCGTGGGCACCGTGCTGATTATCAAATCCGCGCCCCCGCTGGCGTGTAACGCCGCACCGGGGGCGGTTGCTTGGCTGTCGATATAGCTGCACGCGCCGAGCTGCCGAGCGATGTCGGCCCGTTCCGGGCCGCGGGCGATCGCGCAGACGTCATAGCCCATCGCCGCGGCGAACTGCACAGCCAGGTGGCCGAGACCACCGAGGCCGAACACCGCGACGCGCCCGCCGGCGCCGATATTGGCCTGTCGGATCGCGTTGAACGTGGTGACGCCCGCGCAGCCCATCGGAGCTGCCTCATCCAGATCCAACCCGTCAGGAATCCGCGCCAACGCGTCGGCCGGGACCGTGATGGACTCGGCCCAGCCGCCCGGATACGAAAGGCCGGGTATTTTCCGCTCCGGGCAATGGACGACATCACCCCGGCGGCAAAAGCCGCAGTGACCGCAACTGCCCCCGAACCACCCCACAGCCACTCGGTCGCCTGTCACCCACCCGTCGACACCCTCGCCGACTTCGGCGATCACACCGGCAACTTCGTGGCCGGGTGTCACCGGCAGTTGAGCGCCGCCGCCGGCCTTCGCCGTGCCGATATCAGCGTTGCAGACACCGCAGGCAGCAACCGCCACACGCACCCAGCCGCGCTGCGGTGAGGTGAGCGTGACACGGTGCGGCTCAAGCGGCCCGCCTGGGGCGTCGACACGCATCACAACAGCACTGCTGACCATCCGGCAGCACCCTTCTGTCCCATGCGGGAGCATTATCGACAAAGGACCTGATAGCGAGTAAGCCTAGGGGTCGGGCGGGCGTCAAGGTAGGTGCGGTACACGAATCAAGCAATAACGAATATGAATGATTGAGCACTGGCTGCAACAGCACCCGCCTCGCCATGCACTACGTTTGATCAACAGTCCCTCAAATAGCTGGCTATCGCGTCGCTCTGCGATAGGCGCAACCAACGGGGGCATATCGGCAATTGATATCCCCATTCAGGTGGAGTGTCTACCCGGGCACACGACCCTCCCATAACGTTTGCATGTGGCAAAACCTTGCCATCTGCAGAAAATCAGGGAGATCTACATGGCCTATCTGGAAATCACGCTGACGATCGACGACGCGGACCGCGCGACCGCCGCCGGCGTCTACCAACGCTACAAGCAGCCGTTCTTGGACACGATTGACGGCGCCACGAGCAAAGAGCTGCTGGTCCGTGACGATGACGTCCAGGTGTTGCACGGCTTCGATACGGCAGAACAGGCGCAGGCCTACCTGTCTTCGGAGCTGTTCACCAAGGATGTCGTGGGCGAGCTGGGCCCTCTGCTCAAGGCGGACCCCGAGGTCCGGGTCTACACCACGGCCTAAACGCCGCGATGGCCTGCGGGCGCGGGGCGGTGAGCCGGGCCGTCCCGGGTTGTGCCTCCCGGCGGCCGCAGCAACGGCGGTTTACGCACACGACAGAAAGAGTTCGGGTATGAGACAGATAATCATCGTCGGGTCTGGTCCCGCCGGGTACGCCGCGGCCATCTACGCCGCGCGCGCTGACCTGGAACCGTTGGTGGTGGCCTCGGCGGTCGAGGCTGGGGGCGAGTTGATGAAGACGACTGAGGTGGAGAACTTTCCCGGGTTCCCCGAGGGCATCATGGGGCCCGAGCTCATGGACCAGATGCAGGCGCAGGCGCAGCGATTCGGCGCCGAGATCCTGTACGACGACGTCACTGAGGTGTCCTTGCAGGGGCCGGTCAAAACCGTGACGGTCGGTTCAGGTGCGACCTATGAGGCGCCTGCGGTCATCATCGCGACCGGCTCGGCGTACCGCTCGCTGGGCTTGGACGACGAGCGCCGGCTGTCCGGACACGGCGTGTCGTGGTGTGCCACCTGCGACGGCGCCTTCTTCCGCGACCAGCCGGTCGCGGTTATCGGCGGCGGCGACTCGGCCATGGAAGAGGCGCTGTTTCTGACCAGGTTCGCCTCGCAGGTGTACGTCGTGCACCGGCGAGATACCCTGCGGGCGTCGAAGATCATGCAGCAGCGGGCATTGGCCAACGAGAAGATCGCCTTCGTTTGGAACAGCGCGGTCACCGGCATCTCCGGGAAATCTCGGGTCGAGGGCATTCATTTGAGGGACACCGTGACCGGCGACGAGCGCCGTCTGGCGGTCGGCGGGGTGTTCGTGGCCATCGGTAACGACCCCCGGGTGCACTTGGTACACGGTCAGCTGGACCTGACCATCGACGGCACGATTGCCGTGCGGGGCCGCAGCTCCCGGACGAACCTTGCCGGCGTTTTCGCCGCTGGCGATGTCATCGATCCGCACTACCGGCAGGCGATCACCGCCGCGGGATCGGGAGCCGTCGCCGCGCTTGACGCTGAACAGTATCTGGCGGCGCTCGACGACGCTACTGACAACGCTCTGCAACCTGCGACGACCTGACCACCGCGCCAAACCGCACACCAATGAATAGCGCTGTGCCGCAGCATCGCTCGTAACCACAGTGGGAACGTAAGGAGAACCATGTCCCCAGCACGTGCTGTTTCTGAAGCTGAATTTGACGCCGAGGTGTTGACCTCTGATAAGCCAGTTCTCGTCGATTTCTGGGCCGCGTGGTGCCCGCCGTGTCGGGCGTTGGGACCCATCATCGACGCCGTTGCCTCCGAATACGCTGACAAGCTCGCGGTCGTCAAGGTCAATGTCGACGAGAATCCTTCGATGGGTGCGCGGTTTCAGATCACGACGATTCCGACGGTGAAGGTCTTCCGCAAGGGACAGATCATCAAGTCGATCAGTGGTGCGCTGTCCAAGCAGGCGCTCGAGGCGCACCTGCGCGATGTGCTCACCTGAGCCGTCACGCACTTGGACATCCCCGAACGTATTCGAGGTCGAATCTGCCGCGGGCATAAGGGAAAAAGCCAACAACGGCCCTCGTCAGAACAGTAACGCGTTCTGGCGAGAGCCGTTGTTGACGTTGCGGACGCCCCTACGATGACGGTGGGCTCGGTTGCCCACAGCTAGGGGTGCGGGCAACCGAGCGGTCCGGGGCAGCTCGACAGCTACGCCTGTTCGTCGTCCTGGTGGAAGAACTTCATGGCCATGAATCCGTGTCCGTAGCTGCCGCCGGCGCGCAGCGCGGCTGCGATCATGATGGTTTCGGCCAGTTCCTTCTCGGTCGCGCCGAGTCGCCGAGCGGCTTTCGCGTGAGTTTCGATGCAGTACGCACACTGGGTGACCAAGGTAACGGCGACGGCGATCAGCTCGGCATACTTGGGTGGGATCTCGTTGTCGGGGTTGCGCATAACGTGCTCGTCCCATTCCATGTAGGCCTTGAAGGCCTCCGGGATGGAGGTGCGGATGTTGCGCGCGTACTTGACGTCAGTGTGTTCGTGGTAGCACATGGCTTCTCCTGGTGATTCGTTGTGTTTTTACGAGGGCAGCAGTTTGGGCGGTCGTTCTTGTTGCACCGCAGTTGTGTACAGGCGAGTCAGGTCAGATCGGCGGTGCCAAGACAAGGTAGCCGTCGACGCGGGTGACACTGTCTGTATCCGGATCTGGAGGAAGCTCCTGGCCCAACGCTTGCGTCCGGACCTCTCCGATCCATTGATCGTGTTGGTATTCGTGGTTGATCAATGCAGTCATCAAGTGTGTCGCAACGATGGTCATCTGATCCGGGGATTTCACGCGTCTAGCAGCGATGTCCTCCATACGGGCATGAACCCGCGCGGCCACCGCACTGCGAAACCGCGCTATCCTCTCAACCGCTGGTAGGGCGCCCCGAAACTGTTCCGGCTGAGCGGAATCCATCACCGCGTCCAGTTCGGGGTCAGGCGAGGGTTCCGCGGCGGTCAGGTTGCGCACCATGAAGTGCGCCACATGCGCTTGATGCCCAAGATGCCAGCCGATCGCACTCGAATTCTCATGTGGCCGCCAAATCACCTCGTCGGCGGACAGATCGCGCCACAGGTCGTCGGTATACGCACGGGCGCGGTCGTATTCACGCAGCAAGTCGGCGACCGCGACCATTGCCTTCACATCCTCTTCGCGTCTACCGAGGGCTACCGTCGGCCCTCTCATTGCCAAGACCACCGTAGAGCGGTGTCGAATACCTGCAGTAGAGGCGATTTGAATATCGCACCATAACGAGGAGTTATGGACTTCGTTGCGGACTCCGCGACCGATGTGCGACGCTCATCGTCGTAGAGGCAGCACCGCCGATATCGGTTCGGCGCGGGCAAACCGTCGAGCGACTCGGCCGCGGGAGCCAACTGCCCGCCACAGGCGACCAACGCTGCGGCCGCTGCAATGTCGACCCGCCTTCAATCGAAACAAATCCTGGTGGTGACACTCGTTGAATGGAAAGGTGATTCAGCTGTTACGTGATGCGCACGGACTTGACGTGACCGGCTCGGCATCCAGCGTGCAGGTCCTCGACACGGTCATCGTCGATTACTGCAGTTGGCGGGGCGCACCCGCGCAGGCACTGCGTGACGCAGCGTCAGCTGACCCCGGCTTCTCTCTCGGCAACAGTATGGCCGCCAGCATGCTGATGCTCGGCGGGAACCCGGGAATCAACAGTCAAGTGACTGAGGCGATCTCGGCCGCCGAGGTGACTGCGCAAGCGGCGACAGTACGTGAGCGCATGCATCTGGAAGCCGCACGCGCACTGTCTGCGGGGAAGATGCACAAGGCCACCGACATCTGGGAATCGATTCTGCTCGAAAATCCCCGTGACGCGCTGGCCGGCCGATTCGCTCAGGAGGCGTACCTGTATCTGGGTGAGTCTCAGAAGATTCGCGATTCGGTAGCGCGGACGCTGCCGTTCTGGAGCTCTTCGGATGCTTTCTACGGTCGGATCTTGGGCCAATATGCGTTCGGGCTCGAAGAAGCCGGCGACCTGCGCCGCGCCGAAGACATGGCACGCGGCGCGATCGCACTCGACCCCGAAGACGGCTGGGCCGTCCATGCACTGGCTCACGTGTTGGAGGACGAATGCCGCCACGAAGAGGGTATTGATTTCCTCAAAGGTGCCCAGCCGGGGTGGAGCAGATCGCACAATCTTGCCGTCCACAACGGATGGCACCTGGCGCTCTATCTCATCGAGAACAGCCGATTCGATGAGGCGCTGGCCGGTTACGACAAATTTGTGCAACCGTTGGTCGCCCAGAACGACCTTCTGGCCATGATCGACGGCACGGCGATGTTGTGGCGGGTGGAGTTGGCGGGTGCTTCCGTCGGAGACCGGTGGGCGCAGTTGAGTCGGGCCTGGATGGCCCGGGTTGACGATCATGTGTTGGCGTTCAACGACCTTCACCTGGCCATCAGCGTCGCCCGGGGAGGGAGTGCCGGCGACCTCGCACGGGTGCGCGACTCACTGGACCGATTTGAACGCGAGGGCGTCGGCGACAACCATGACATCACCGTGAGTATCGGCAGGCGTCTCATCGACGGCGCACTCGCATTCGCCGAGGGCAATTACGCGGTGGCGGTGGACAGGCTTCTTCCTGTCCGCTACCGGGTCATCCGGATCGGCGCCTCCCACGCGCAGCGAGACATCCTGGCGCAAACGGTGCTCGTCGCCGCCGAACGCGCCTCCCTGACCGATCTGTGGAGATCGCTACTCAATGAACGGTATGCGTTGCGCCCCACCCCGCTGACCGAGGCCTACATGCAGCGGTTGTCGAATGCGTTGACGGCCAGTCACGCAACCGGCGTCCCGGCAGCAGCGGTCCGCGTCTAGTACCGACCCACGCAACCGGTTGACGGGGTGCGATCGCCCAGATGCTGGCCGCTGAAGGAGCGTCGGTCATTGTGCACGGCCGCAACGAAAGCCGCACCAGAGATGTCGCCGCCGCCATTCGCAGTGCAGGCTCGCGATACAACCCGGTCCTGTCCAACCGCGCTACAGCGCAGCACTGGCTGCTCGCCACAACCTTGCGACTTCGCTGGCTCGGGACCTGGCCGGCAGGGGAGTGACCTCGAACACCGTTCCCCGGCATCATCCTCACCGAACCCTTCCGCCGGATGGCGATAGAGATTGCCGCCCAACGTGGTTGGGTCCACGACTGGGACGCGATCGAGCACCGCGCATCAGTAGAGTGGTATCCCAATGACATTGGCCGCTTCGCCCGGCCCGAAGAGATTGCCGCGGCGATTGTCTATCTTGCAAGCACGCACGCGACTACATCAACGATGCAACCATCTGTGTCGACGGAGGAACCCTGGGCAACGTGTGACCCCCGCCCCGCGCGCTGGGTGCTGGCACTGAAGGTCTAACCATCGTCGCTGTCGCGATAAACTACGGTAATGACAGAGCGCCTCAGCCTAGAGGGTCTGCGATACGTTCAGGCGGTCTCGGAGACCAAGTCCTTCAGCGCAGCAGCCCGCGCATACGGTGTAACGCAGCCGGCGTTGTCGAACGGAATCGCCAAACTCGAAGAGCGGCTGGGCGAACGGCTTTTCGACCGCTCGCCCCGCGGGGTGACCCTCACCGCGTTCGGCGAGAAGATCGTGCCCCTGATCGAACGTGCGCTATGGGAACTGGACGCCATCGTCTCCGAGGCACGACGGCTCACCCGGACCCCAGAGCGTGACAGCATCCGGATGGGTCTGTCGCCCTTGATCAACCCAGCCTTGGTTGCCCGCGCTTTTGCCGGTGTGTGCGGGCTCGACCATCCCCGCCAACTTGTGCTGCTCGAGGCAGACATGACCGAACTGCGCGAGGGGCTGCTCAGCGGTGAGCTCGACGTCATCCTGATACCGTCCGTAGAACCGTTGCCCCGCTTCGAACATCGGATCATCGATTCGGAACCGGTAGTCCTTGTCAGCCCAAAGGAATCTCGCCAAAAAGCCAACGCTGCCCCCGTTGAACTCACCGAGGCAGCCGGTGGCCCATTCATCGTGGTACCGAACACCTGCGGATTGCGCCAGTTCACTGAACAGTTGTTCGAGGCGCAGGGACTGGACCTGCACACCTACCCCGGTGCCGCCACCAGCTACAGCGTCCTCGAACAGTGGGCGGGTTTGGGTTTGGGCTTAGCCATCCTGCCGAAATCGAAGATCACGTCCTCCGACACCGTCCATCGAGCCCTATTCGAAGACGGTCAGGAAGTCGAGATCTTCTACGAGGCGGTGTGGCATCCCGAATCACCGATCGCCGCTGCGATCGAATGTCTCACCACAAGCCTCACACACGCTTGACTCATTCACAATCGCTATGATCCAACGTGCCGCGAACAGCAAGGGCCCTCGCAGACATAAGGTGCTGGGGTCCCGAGGAGCGTAACGCCCAGGTCGCCAGATCGGGTGGATGCTGGCGTGGCGGCACAGAATTTGCCCAGCGCCATTAACTCCGCTTTCCATGCGGGCAATCGCCTTGCTGGTTCACTGAAAAGCGTTAGACTGCAGCGTCTTTAGATGAACAGCGCGACCACTGGTCGTTACGGCTCGGTGCCGAAAGCACCCCGGGTGGCTCCCGATGCGCTTGCCACCTGTCAGTTGTAGTCAGGCGGACTCAGTGCAGCAGCGCACTTCGCGGAATGCGCGTTCATCCCGACACCGTGCGTCGCATGGCGGAACGCCAGATTCATGCACACCTGGTCATACACCGGATCTGGACCAGTTTCCGCAAGTGTCGCGCCAACCGCAGATGCCTCTGGGAATGGCACGAGGCTGACGGCCAGCGCAACCCACACCGCCGCTAGATCGCGACCGCCCGACCGGATCGTTGTACCTAGTCCCCTTCTCATCACGTTTCGCTTCATAAAGCTAGGATACAAGATGCATCCAACAAATGGAATCGCGATATTCACCCCTATTGGTCGGCTGTGATTTGCGTTTTATCCCTTTAAAACTGGACGTTGTACGCCTGAGGGGACAAAATGTATCCATGGCGGACACTGGGAGTGCTACACGGCGCGCTTACGATGCGATACTCGACGGCATTCTCCGGGGGAATTACGAACCCGGCACGATGCTCGGAGAAGCCGGGCTAGCAGCAGAGATCGGGGTGAGCCGAACACCCGTGCGCACGGCGCTGGCTCTCCTTCAAGATGAAGGATGGATCACGGTCTATCCCAAGCGCGGAGCGTTGGTCCGCGGCCTGAGCGCCCGGGATGTCAGGGACCTCGCCGATGCACGCCTGATCATCGAAAGCACTGCGGTACAACGTGCCACATCCGTGGCACATGATGCGCTGGTTAGCCGGCTCAGCGCCCAAATCCACCGGCAACGAGCCAGCCTTGCCGATCGCGATGCTGTCGGCTTCATCGAACTCACGATCGAATTCCACCGGGCGTTCGTCGAAGCGGGCGACAACCGCGTGATGTTGGAACTGTACGACAAGGTCGGCGACCGCCAGCGCTTCCTACTCTTGAGCTACGGCGAGACTCTTCTCACCCGGTGCGAGGCGATCATCGCCGAACACCACACAATGGTCGAAAAAATAAAGGCACACGATACCGGCGGATTCGCTGAACTCTTGCGGACACACCTCTCGGACACCTACCACTCCGAACTCCACGAGGTATGCCAAAACCTCCCCGCCTCCTCGTAGTGTCCAGACGCCTGGCTGAGTGAATCGCCTGGTTCTGTCGGGGACTGTCGTTCGGACGCCCGGTGATCGTACTAGCTGATCCGAACCGCGGGTTGATTAGTGGGTGGCTACATTGGCGAGCGGTTCGGGTGCGCCGGTGCGCGGCACCGCCGCGCTCGTGCGCCAGTTTAAGTAGTCGCCGAGGTATTTAAACTGGTTGCAGTTGATGCCTTTTCGAGGGGTGCCGTTCTATCTGTGCGCTCTCGATGCGCACTTGCTGTCGCCCGTCACTCCAGATGACGAGCACGCCAACGCGTTGCCACCGAGCTCATCGCCAACCTCGAACCGGGCACGTTCTCGGAGAGCACCGGATCGGCACTGGCCAGCGTGACTGGCGTGGATGAGTTGACACTCGACCCGGCGGCGCAGGTCCCGTGCTTTGCCGCGGCGGTCCCCGGGAAATACATCCTGCAAAACTTCTCCACCGGCGGCATGGAGAGCGGCGCCCCGGGCTGTGACGGGCTCGTCGTGCTACCCCACCTGCAGGATCTACAATCGGCCCTTCGCGAACTACGTGCGCCTGCAGGACATCTTGCAGCCCATGTTCGTCAATGACTTGGTGTGATATCCGGCCCGTCGGTAGCGTCGTCCGCGATCCCAGGCCGTATCGCCATGTGCGGCAGTCACCCACGATCCGCCAGTGGCGCACCAAATCCGTTGGGGCACTGTTTATCCCAGTGTTCTATGCCACGCCCGCATCAGCTGCGAGCGTCGCCTCAACGCGACCAACCTCGCCGAGCAGCACAACCCCCAATTATCCTTTTGAGTGTGTACTAGCCTGTGGGGATGCGCACAGCGCTCGTCTCAGTGGTCATGCTGGTTGCCATGGTGACAGCCTGCGACAACCGGGCCGCGCCCCGGCATGATCCCGCCGCCGACCGGGCGGCCATCGAAGCCGCACTACGGCAATGGCCGCACGACTTCAACGACCGCCACCTGTCGGCGGTGTGCGGGCTGTTCGCCGATGACGTCGTGCTGGCCTACCCGCAAAGCCGCGACCGCGACCACCGCGCATTCTGCGACCAGATGCAGAACCTGTTTGCCGATCCCGCCAGGCGCTACACCTACGCCGAACCTGAGATTTCCGAGATTCTCGTCGACGGGGACCTGGCCGCCGTCCGCCTGATCTGGCCGCTCACCGTCACCGATACCACCGGCAAGACGCTGGAAACCACCCGCGAGGATGGGGTCGACATCTTCCAGCGCCAACCCGACGGTGCTTGGAAAATCCGCATCTCACACGCCTTCCCGCAATAGCCGTTGCCTTGACACTCGAGCGGAGCGGGCGCACGTCGTAGGAAGAGCCGAATCCCTGCGTCTACAGATTTCAGATTCGTATCAACATGTTTCAGATGCCGGATCACCCACATTGTGCACTGCGCCCGACGGGGCGAAAGTGTGGCAGACGGTCCCAAAACGCTTTACAGGCCATAGGCACGAACGTCTAACCTCGTCCGTGCACCGTGTCCGTGTGTCCGATGGATGACGGAGGCTGTCCAGGCTCCGGCCGCGTCTCGTTGCCGCCCTTATGCCCCTGACCATTGTGGTCACTGTGCGGCGCGGGGTCGTGCGGAAACAGGACGTGGACCTTGGTCGCGGCGCTGCCCGGTGCGGACACGCCGGTGACGTTCGGACCCCGGGTCGCGCTCTCCAACTCGTTAGCGACCCGCCCGGCGTCTTCGACGGACGGTCCGGCGGTCCCCTTCATAGCCGTTCCATCCACGGTCACGGTCGTCTCGGGCGCGGCGCTGGCCGGTGCGGCAAAGACGGCCCCGCCGAGGGCGGCGAGCCCGAACGTGAAGATTGCTGCGGTGCTGGCGATGCGGGTCTTGATCATTGGAGTTCCTTTTCCTCGTAAGCCACCTGGTGTGGCTGGTTGAGAAAAAGAATCGAGCGGGACCCTCAACGGATCCTCAATGGCGAATAACGGGCTAGTTGCCTGCAAGTTTGATCTATATCGCCGAAATCGTGGATCGGAATCACGTGAGGATCAGTCAGTTGCGCTACCGCCTGGCACTCCCGCCGGAACCGTTCGCGCAGACCTTTGTCATCGGCGGAATGTTCGGGCAGTACCTTCAGTGCCGCCACCCGGTCGGACGGCGAACAGACCGCACTTGCGCCGAGCTTGCATTGAGGTTCCGTTGAGGACCAGCCACAAGCATTGAGGCAACCGTCAAAACTATTGACGCTCAATCGAAGGAATGCACGATGACCGATTTGCCTGTCGTTGTGATTGGAGCGGGACCGCAGGGGCTCGCGGCAGCAGCTCATCTGCTGGAACAGGGATTGGAGCCCGTGGTCATCGAAGCCGGCGACGGCCCCGGGGCCGCCGTAGCGCAGTGGGGTCACGTACGCATGTTCTCGCCGTCGCCCGAATTGGTGGACGAGGCGGCGGTACGACTGCTGGCTCCCACGGGTTGGGTCCCACCGGCATCTGGGTATCCGACCGGCGGCGAATGGCACGACGGATATCTGGTGCCGCTGGGCGAACGCGTGCGGTATGTCCAGCGAGTGACCGGTGTCTCGCGTCAGGGACACGACCGGGTGCTGACGCCGGGCCGCCGACACGCGCCGTTCATCGTTCATGTCATGGGCTGGCCGGCACGTCGTCGTGGTCGGAAGTGGGCATTCTGCGATGACTGCGCTCATCGGTCTTGTCGAGACGGTGCGCCGCGAGCCGACGACACGGGTGACATGGGCGCTTCGCCGCGGCGCGTCGGGCGGACCCGCTGATTCCGTTCTCCCCCAGCGAGATGCGTTGCGCACCCGGGTTCACGCCGCGGTCGACGAAGGGCTGTTGAGCGTGGTGACAGGGTTTCGCACCGACCGCGTCGACGTCGACGGCACGCAGGTGGTTCTTGTCGGGGAGGACGGATGTTCCCTTCCTGCGGCCGATGTGGTCTTGGCACTCAACGGCTTTCGACCGAACCTGTCGATCCTGTCCGAACTGCGTTTGGCGCTCGACCTGGTATTGCAGGCCCCAATCAGACTGGCTTCGCAGATCGACCCGAACGTGCATACCTGCGGAAGCGTGCTACCGCATGGCGTCGCGGAACTCTCACATCCGGACGAGCCTGGTATGTACGTGGTCGGCATGAAGTCCTACGGGCGCGCACCAACCTTCTTGGCGCTCACCGGGTACGAGCAAGTGCGTAGCGTCACCGCGGAAATCGCCGGCGACCACGAGGCCGCTCGCCGCGTCGAACTCGTCGTACCCGGGGCCTCATTGCACTCGTAGCATCAGAACTCGCGCAGCCGAGACTTGTCGTACCCCACTGCAATGATGTCGTTATGTCCGTGACGGCAACCTCTGACGCGGTAGTCAGTCCTAAAGAGCGTCTCGAGGCGTTGTTCGAGGAGCTGGCGGAGTTGGCCGGTCAGCGCAATGCGATTGATGGGCGCATCGTGGAGCTCGTGGGCGAGCTGGACCACGGCAACCTCTGCGGTATGACCGCGGCGCGGTCGGTGGCGGCTGTGGTGGCGTGGAAACTCGGTGTCTCCTCGACGAACGCCGCCACCATCGCCACCATCGCCCACCGGGTCGCGGAGTTTCCTCGCTGCACACAAGCGTTGCGGGAGGGCCGGTTGTCACTGGATCAGGTCGGTGTCATCGCCGAACGAGCCGCCGACGGCTCCGATGAACACTACGCACAGCAGGCCGCCGTTGCGACGGTCAGACAGCTGCGCAAAGCGATCAAACTCGAACCCCGCCCCGACCACGCTCCCCGGCCAGAACCGCAGCGCAAGATCACCAAAACCTCGGGCGATGATACGACTACCTGGAGGATCACCCTTCCCCACGACGAAGCAGCCACCTTCGATGCCGCACTACAGTCGCACCTCGATGCCCTGGTCGTCGAATACAAACGCGACCACGACAACCACGCCACAGACAGCGTCCCACCTCTCCCGAACACCACCGACGCGTTCATGCGCCTGGTCGAGGCCGGCTGGGACTCCGAAGTTGCGTGCCGCCCCCACGGTCAACGCACCGCCGTGGTCGTCCACCTCGACGTCGAAAAGCGCACCGGGGAACTACATCTGGGCCCTCTTCTTACGCAGGCCGAACGGCAGTACCTGACCTGTGATGCCACCTGTGAGGTCTGGTTTGAACGCGACGGTCAACCCATCGGTGCGGGCCGCACCACCCGCACCATCAACCGGCGGCTGCGCCGCGCACTTGAACACCGCGACGCCACGTGCGCAGTGCCCGGCTGCGGCGCGACCCGCGGACTGCATGCCCACCACATCCACCACTGGGAAGACGGCGGCCCCACCGAACTACACAATCTTGTCCTGCTCTGCCCGCACCACCATCGGGCACACCACCGCGGCGACATCACCATCAGCGGACCTGCCGACCACCTCATCGTCACCGACAGTAACGGTCGAGCACTGCACGCGGGGTCGCTGGCCCGCCCACCAACCACACCCCCACCCGATGTCCCATCATGCCCCGGACCCGCCGGCGAACGCGCCGACTGGTGGTGGTATCAACCTTTCCAACCGAAATCCCCGCCGTCCGACAACTAGGCACTGGGGCAGGTCAGAATTCAATGCGTGGCAGAAAGCGTTGCAGCGCGCCATGTTGCCATCGACCTGCTCGCAAGCCGGGATGAGGTTCGACGAACTTTCGCTGATGCGGACGGTCTACTGGTTATCGCTGTGGCGCAGTGCATTTCCCCAAGAAAAAGCCCGAACCCTCAGCGAGGGTTCGGGCAATTCCTGTCCGGACGGACCAGCTAGCAGCAGACCAGTTCCTTCTCCTTCGACGGCGTCTCCTGCTCGTCCTCGGTGAGGGCGGCACCCACTGCTTGACCGGGCTCGTGCTCGAGCACATGTCGCTGGAAAACCAGGAGGTAGGCGAGGTACATGCCGCCGACGAGCAGCATCCCGACGACGATCAGGATCGGGACAATGGACGGCGAGGTCACGATCGACACGAATGCGGCGAACACGAGCCAGAGAAGCGCGGTGACTGCGACGGGCAGTTCGAAGCGGCCGAGGTTGAAGGCTCCCTCAGTGCGCTCGAGCTTGCCTCGCACCACTAAGTACAGGCCGACAGTCATGCCGTAGGGAATGTTGACGATAATCGCGCCAGCGAGGATCAGCTGCATCATGACGCCGTCGCTCAACCCCGTGATCAGCGCGACGCCGAGCCCGAGTTGAAGAAGGGTCGCTTGAATCGGCGTGTGCGTGTGGGGATTCACCCGCTTGAAGACGCGGTGTGCGGGAAAGCGATCGTCGCGTGCCATTGCGTAGATCATCCGAGAAGTCCCAGCCATGGCCAGGACTGCGCCGCCAAAGAACGCGATGGCGATCACGACCAGGAAGGGCCGCTCCAGTCCGGGACCGAACTGCTGATTCATGATCTCGGCGACGGGCGAAGCGCTGTGCGATACCGCACCCATGTCCTTGATCGAGACGGTCAGCGCGACGACGAACAGTGTTCCCAAGATCGCTGCGGCGACGACGGATCCGACGATCGCCCGAGGAATAGAGCGGAACGGATCCTTGGCTTCCTCTGCCATATTCGCCGCGGCATCGAAGCCGAGGAGCGTCGACAGGCCCATGATCATCGCGGCCATCAGCCCACCGCCGATCGCGTAGTAGTTCGGTGCGCCCGCAGCGATGCCCTGCGACACCAGATTCTCCGTTGAGCCGTGGCCGGTGAGCACGACGGCGATAACCAATGCGACGCCAAGTACCACCACGATGATCAGTTCGATGCCCACCGAAAGCGAGTTCATCCAGCCCACGACCCTCATCGACATGATCACGATGACGGCTTGGACAACGAGCAGCACGATCGTGATGACCTTTGCGGTGTGCGCATTGGGCGCCATGTTGAACAACGGCATCAGAACTTGGCTGGCTAACACGTTGTCGACCGCAGGTGCGCTGATCGCGACGTTGCACGTCGTGACCCAGCCGAACATCCAGCCGATCTTCGGATTGGCCAGCCTCGATGCCCACTGGTAGGACGAGCCGGTGAGCGGGATGCGGGCCGCGAATTGCGCGTACACCAACGCGACGAGGATCTGGCCGACGGCAACGACCGGAAACAGCCAGATTCCGACCGGGCCGGAGCTCTGTAGGACGTTGCCGAACGTCGAGAAGATGCCGATGATGACGGAAACTGATGCGAACGAGATCGCGAACACTTGGAAAGACCCGAGCGATCTTTTGAGTTCGGGCTTGTACCCGAAGTTGTCGGTGCTCATGTGGAGTCCTTTTCTCGAAGCCTGTGGGCTGGTCGAGAAAAAGGATCGGACGGGATCCTCAACGGATCCTCAACGCCGAAATTGCGAGGTCAGGCTGGCTCGGCCGGCGCGATTTCGAAGGTGAATGTGTAGCCGGCTATGCGGATGACGTCGCCATCGGCCAGCGTCGCACTGCCGCGGACGCGCTGGCCCCCCACCACGATGCCGTTGCCCGAGCGCAGGTCGTTGATCACAAAGCTGGCTCCGGTGTCGATGATCGTCGCGTGGTAGCGGCTCACCTTCGGGTCGTCGATCACGACGCTGTTGTCGGCGCGCCGGCCGATCCCGGTGACCACCGTTTCGAGCGGATAGTAGCGGCCGCCGGCGTCGCGCAGCTGTGCACGGTTCGATGAGGGCGCCGGGTTCACCGTCGAGGTGTGGAGCTCGAGCATGGTGGCGACTTCGGACGCGTCGTTTTGGGCGATCTGTTGGACGTCCAATCGCTCCTGTCGCAGGATCCGCTGCTGCAGCGCACGCACGGTGGGTCCGGGTTCGATGCCCAGATCCTCTGACAACGTGGATCGAAGTCGCCGGTATGCGTCGAGGGCGTCGGTTTGTCGTTCGGTCAGGTAGTAGGCGGTGATCAACTGGGCCCACAGCGGTTCCCGATAGGGGTCCGCGGTGACCAGTTCCTCGAGTTCGCTGATCACTGAACCTGCCCGCCCACAAGCGATTTCGGCTTCGGCACGCAGCGCGTGGGCGGTCATCTTGTCCTCGACAAGGGCAGCGGCGAACGGTTCGACGAACCTGAACTCACGTAGATCGTCCAGGACCGGGCCGCGCCATTGCGCCAACGCCGCCGACAGACGGTCGCTGGCTAGTGGGAAACGACCTGCGGCGGCGGCTTGCACGCCAGCGGCCTTTTCGGTGTTGAACCGGCCCAGGTCGCAGGCGGGGTCGGGCACGTTGAGCTGGTAGCCCGGCCGCGCACTGGCCAATATGGTCTTGGGATCGCTCCCGGATGAGCCGAGGATCTTGCGCAGGTTTGCGATATAGACGTGCAGATTGTGGATCGCGTCGGCTTGTGGCGAGTCGTCCCAGATCGTGTCGATGATCGAGTCCCTCGACACGGGCCGATTGCGACTTATCAGCAGTAGCGCCAGCACGCCACTCTGCTTGGGCGTACCCAACGGCACCGACTCGCGGTTGACGCTCACCTGCAGCGGACCGAGGACGCCAAAATCTAGACCCGATAGGACCACGACGTCATTGTGACTAGCTGACCGGGAGTTTCACCACGGGGGTAGCTCCCACATCGGTCACGTAGACGTCGCCTATCCCGTCGACTGCCACACCCTGGGGATCGTTGAGGCCGGTGAAGGGCAGCGGTATCGCACCCGGCGCGTCGGGCCGCAGCTGAAGCACTCCGGCGTTCCCGCGATCGGTGATGTAGACGTTGTGGCGGGCATCGATCGCTATGCCCTGGGGATCATTGAGGCTGGCGAACGGTAGCACCGTCGGCGCGGCCGCGCCCGCGGCCAGCTGTAGCACGCGATTGTTGCCGGTGTCGGTAACGACGACATCACCCACTGCGTCGACGGCAACGCCGCGCGGATCGTTGAGACCGGTGAACGGCAGCGCCGTCGGAGTAGCCGAACCCTTGTCCAGCCGCAACACCCGATCGTTGCCGCGATCGGTGACAAAAACATCGCCCGCGGCATTCACCGCCACACCGCGCGGATCGTTGAGCCCGATGAAGGGCAAAGGCGTTGCGGCCGGCGCTCCTGCCGCCAGTCGCAGCACCCGGTCGTTGCCCGAGTCGGCGACGAAGACGTCGCCCGCCGAATCGACTGCCACATCCCGCGGGTTCTTCAAGCCGCTGAAGGGCAGCGTGTCCGCTGTCTCCCTGCCGGCCAACAGCCGGAGCACTCGGTCGGTACCGATGTCGGTGACGTAGACGTCGCCGGTCCCATCGACCGCGACACCGGTGGCGAGATGCACGTCGACGAATCCCAGCGGCGTCTGCGCCGAGAAGCCCTGCGTGGTCGGCACTTTGGACGTGCCGCCCTTGTCGGACGACAGCCGGCCGTCGATGATCAGCGCCGCCGTGATGGCAACAGCCGCGCCGATCGCCGCGGCGATCCACTTGATTGCAGTACCGGGCAATCGCTTTCGTTGCTGTTTTGACTCCGCTGCTTCGGGGGTGTCGACCACCTGATCGTCCACTGCGACGCGAGCGGCCGCAGCCAGGTCTTGGACGGTCTGGTAGCGATCGTCTGGGTTCTTGGCCATTCCCTTGGCGATGACGGCATCGAACGCGGCCGGCACGCCGGGCTTGGTCACGCTGGGTTTCGGCGGTGGGGTGTGGAGGTGGTGGGCGATCATGCCCTGCACACCGATGTCACTGCTGAACGGCGGCTGACCGGTCAGGCATTCGTACAGCACGCAAGTCAGCGCGTACACATCAACGCGGGAATGGGTTTTGATCGCAGCGCCGATGGCCTCCGGGGCCATATAGGCTGCGGTACCGATGGTTTGGCCGGCCTTGGTTAGCGTGAGGTCTTCCGAGGCGTGGGCGATCCCGAAGTCGATCAAGTACGCGAAGTCGTTGGCGGACACCAAAACATTGGAGGGTTTGACGTCGCGGTGCACCAGCCCGACGTCGTGGGCTGCCTGAAGTGCGCCGGCGATCTGAGCGACGATCGCCACCGCACGCCGCGGCAGCATGGCGCCTTCTTGTTTGATCAGCGTGCGGAGGTCGATGCCGTCGACCAGGCGCATGTTCAGATAGAGCCGACCGTTGATGTCGCCGAAGTCGTGGATCGGAATCACGTGCGGCTCGGTCAGCTGTGCCACCGCCTGGCATTCGCGCCGGAAGCGTTCGCGCGGCTCCTCGTCATCGGCGGAATTCTCGGGCAGTACTTTCAGCGCCACCACTCGGTTGGTCTGTGTGTCACGCGCTCGCCACACCTGTCCCATACCGCCCGCACCCAGCAGAGACAGCAGTTCGTAGCGGCCGAACTCTCCCGCCGGCCCTGGTTCTTCAGTGGCGTCACCGTCGTCGATCACTGTGTCATCCATGGTCTAGCGCCCCCACGCATTCATTTAAGCAAGCCGAGGGCACATGGAGGCTCCAATTAGGGTGTCAGTGCGCCCCGGCCGCTGACAGCACCCAACGCGTAGTCGTCCGACAACGGTCGATCGACGGGATGACATCCCACCGCGACACGCACGCGCAGTGACCGATGAACACCGGCTGCCGAGGAAGAATGATTTCCGCCGGGCATCGACGCCTCGGCTTATTGCACGTAAAAGGAGTGCCGTTATGGCAGCGAAAAAGACCTTGACGGACGCGGGGACGGCAAAGCCACCCGCCCGCCGCGCACCCTCGAAGAGGACTGCGGCGCCGGACAGCAAGCCGGCGGCGAGGGCGAAGAAGCCGACCGCCAGCAGGGCGACGGTGAACGCCAAATTGCCAGACTTCACCCACGAGATGATTGCCGAACGCGCCTACCACATCTCACTTTCGGAAGTACGTGGGACAGATGAGGAGAATTGGCACCGAGCCGAGGCGGAGCTGCGACAGGGCGCTGGCGTCTGACGCGAACGCCTCAGCTGCACCGATACGAGGCCAGAACGCGCAACTCGTAGCACCGCCATCCGCCGCTCCGGCGGCACTCTGACCGTTACATCGTCAAGGCGGGGTGACAACGCCTCTACCGGTGCGGTCGGTGAAAGCACGCGTGCTCCGATCATCGAAATGGATCGAGGATCGGAGCAGCACGGCATAGATGGAGGGAGCTGGCACCGCATGGTGCGAGTTCTCGGCGAGCCGCTACTCCGCGAGCAGGCCGTGCTGAACCAGCAGTGTGCCGACTTCGTTGTCGGTCACTTTGGCCATCATCCGCTTGCGCAGAATCTCGGGCACCGGTAGGTGCATCTCCTCCCCGTCGCGCAGATGCAGTGACGCCTCGATGAGCTTGCGTACGTCGTAGGTGGATCCGAAGGGCTCGGGTACGCCCCGTTCGATATTCAGCAACCGATACGCGGCCTCCATGCCCGTTCGCACCGAATACTCGGTGGTGAAGATACAGTCCCGGCTGGTCTCGGCGAACTGTCCGATGAACGCGAAGTTCACCGCCTTCTCGGGCACCACGTCGGGGCGGTCACCGGCCTGGCGCGGCATGAAGAACGAAGTGACATACGGCATCATCACCGGCACCGCTTTGGCCGCGTTGGCGGCCAGGTCGGCAATGTCCGCTTCGGGTACCCCGAGGTGGTAGAGCCACTCCTGGGTGATCTCCTCACCGGTGCACTCCTGCATCGGTTTCTTGACGTAGTCGCCGGGCACGTCGACGAGCAACGCGTACACCCAGACCACGATCTGGTCTTTGGGCTGCTGTTTGAAGTGTGGCTGGCGGTTGACCGTCCAGCTCATCAACCACTTCGAGTCACGTACCGTGACGATACCGCCGGTAACCACCTTGCCGCTGAACGGATCTCGTTTGCAGATCTTCTGAATGTATTCCGGGATACGGTGATCCAAGGTGGTGACGGTGGCCGACTCCCATTTGGTCTTGGGAATGTCGCCGCCGAACACGTCGGGGTGCCCGAATGACGGATCCTTGGCCGCGATCCTGCGCCACAAATCCCAGGCGGGCGCCGGTCCGGTGTTGAGTTTGGCCGGGGTGTGATGATCGCCGTTGTCGGAGTTCTCCGTCAGCGAGCCGATAGTGGCAAGCACCAAGCCATCCGGCCCGAGCGCGTTGCTCCAGGGTCGGTCCCTGGGGGAGTACAGCCTGTGGGATGTTGCGGCGCTGCTGGGGTTGCCCGCCCGCGGCCCCTATATTGTGGTCGTCGCAAGATTGCCGAACATCGGCCAGCACGCACTTCGCAGCGCCGCGGGCATGTTGCGTAACTTAGACGTGCACTCCGCGTGGCGGCTGCTTCCCGATCTCCAGATAGGTATTGCCCACCTGCCCTCCAGCGCGTTGCTCGCCCGCGTCGTCGAGCTGCTGGGACAGGTGACGACCACTGATATCGGTGTCAGCCCGATTTTCAACGATCTCGCCGACACGGCGACCTCGCTGCGCTACGCCCGGGTGGCGCTCGACGCGCCGACCAGGCGGGATGGCAGGGTGCGGCTGTTCGATGATTCCGTACTGGGTATCGCTGCGGTCAGCGCGCCGGAGGTAACCCACAAGCTCTCCGAGATCATCCTGGGCCCTTTCGGTTCGCTGCCCAGCGACGAACGACTCACCCTGAGCGAGACCTTCGCGGCCTGGCTCGATCATGGCGGCTCAATCTCGGAGACCGCGGATGCCATGCTCTGCCATCCCAATACCGTGCGGAACCGGTTGCGGCGCATAGAGGAACGCACGGGTCGCTCCCTGACCGTGCCGCGCGAACTCGCCGAACTGTGTCTCGCGTTCGAGATAGCCGAACGCACCGCCACGTGAGGCCAACAGGTAGTGCGTCATGTTCTCGTTTGAGAACACTTGCACCACAGTAGGTTTCGACGATCGAGGATCGAACCTTTCGGCGAGGGCGGTTCGGTTCCAAGTCCGGCAACGCGACGCTACTCAGCGGATAGGCAGTCAAGTTCGACGGTGCCGAGGTCCAGTTCATCCCCATGCCAGAACTGGGCGGCGTAAGCATCGACATTCTGAGTGAGTACGACATCGAAGATGACCGGATCGCAGCGCGGAGGTTCTTTTCGCATCTTGTGGTGTGGTGTGCGACGTAGTCTGGGTTTCCGTTGTTTGGGTTGGTGGTGTGGATGGAAGGTGTTGGCAGGGTGAAGGTGACGGTGTTGGGGGCGAGTGGTCTTATCGGGAGTCTGTTGGTTGATCTTTTGGTTCGGGAAGGCGAGGAGGTGGTGGGGGCGTCGCGGCGCTCGGGGGTGGATGTGTGT
>NZ_KB908261.1 GCF_000382405.1 Mycobacterium sp. 141 | reverse complement strand
CCGCCCAGCGCGGCGACGGCTTCGCGCATGGTGGCCAGGTCCACGATGCAGGGCACGCCGGTGAAGTCCTGCATGATCACCCGGGCCGGGGTGAACTGGATCTCGATGCTCGGATCGGCCGTGGGGTCCCAGTGGGCGATGGCCTCGATGTGCTCGGTGGTGATGTTGGCGCCGTCTTCGGTGCGCAGCAGGTTCTCGGCGAGCACCTTGAGGCTGTAGGGCAGTTTCTCGGTTCCGGGCACCGCGTCCAAACGATAAATCTCATAACTCTGGTCCCCGACAATCAGAGTGTCACGGGCACCAAAAGTATTCACCGAATTCGCGCTGCTCATATGTCAACTCCCGGCTAGAGATCATCGCCGCGACGGGCTGTGTCGGCGGAGTTTCCGACCCTGACGCCATCGTGCTGTAAGCAAGGCAGGCCCGGTCGCTCGCATCCAGTCTCGCGCTAAGCGGCGTGTGCTGTCATCATTTTGGGCAAGATCACGTAGCTATTCCGCGCCTGCCGGATAAAATAGGCAAGTTGCTTGTGGCACAACTACTTTCCGCTGAGTGAAACACAAGATGACGCAATTCGCATCTTGCGACTACGAAGTCATCTCTTGGTAGGTCGGATCTGGGCGGATTGGTCCAAAACTAGCTCATAACAGTGCTTGTCGGGTCTATGGTCGTCGCCATCGGCCACTGTGCACGCGACTCCTGTCAGTCCTTCTCCACGGTGTTCGAGAGTTCTTCTCGGGAGGTGAACTGATGCTCGTCGGTCTCGGATTTCTCATGATCGCTGTATTCATGACTTTGATTCTGACTAAACGATGGGCGCCAGTGGCCGCATTGATACTCGTGCCCATCGCCTTCGGGATCCTCGCCGTACAACTCGGGGCGGCGAACGTAGCCGATAAGGGCGTGGCCGCCGCAATTATGAGTGCAATCAAGGATTTTGCGCCCACCGCGGCGTTGCTATTCTTTGCAATCACCTATTTCGGGTTGATGATTCGATGTGGGTCTGTTCGACCCGGTGATCCGGTTCATTCTCCGAGTGGTCGGTAACAGCCCCGTGCGGGTCGTGTTGGGGACCGCGCTGCTTGCGGCGATGGTTTCGCTCGATGGCGATGGTTCGACGACCTTCATCATCACCGTGTCGGCACTGTTGCCCATTTACCTGCGGCTCGGGATGAGTCCCGTCGTGCTCACCACGGTGGCCGTGTTGGCCAACGGCGTGCTGAATATCGTGCCCTGGGGTGGGCCAACGGTACGGGCCGCGACGGTGTTGAAGGTCTCCCCGAACGATCTTTTCCTCCCCATGGTGCCCGGCATGGCGGTGGCCTTGGTGGCGGTGCTGATATTGGCGTACATGCTGGGGCGCTCGGAGAAGAAACGGCTGCTGGCCTCCGGCAAGACCCTGGATACCGTCGCCGAATCGCTCCGCGTGAGCAAACCGACCACCGCCACCGCAGTCGCCGAAGGCGGAAGTGGCGGCGGCAGCCGAAGCCACGGCGGCCATCAAGGGTTGGACGTCCTCCCGCCCCACGTGGGTGATCCCGACGCCGAATTGGATTACGCCGAGGACAATCCCGACATGATCACCGGGCTGGACCCGAATCGATCGACGCTGCGCCCGAAGCTGATTTGGTTCAACGCCGCGTTGACCATCGTCCTGCTGGTCATGCTCGGGATGGACATCTTCCCACTCGGCCTGCTGTTCATGATCGCCGCGGCCATTGGTCTAGTTGTAAATTTCCCGAACCCGCACGACCAGTCCGAGCGGATCAAGGCGCACGCCAGTTCGATCGTTGCAGTGGTCTCCATGGTCTTCGCTGCCGCAGTCCTGGTCGGCATCTTGGACGGCACGGGGATGGTCACGGCCATGGCCGATGCCATCGTGGCGGTGGTGCCATCGGGCCTGGGGCCCTGGTTCGCGGTGATCACCGGTTTCTTGAGCATGCCGCTCACGTTCTTCATGAGCAACGATGCCTTCTATTTCGGTGTTCTGCCCATCCTGTCCGAGGCCGCGGCCCAGTACGACATCACACCTGTCGAGATGGCCCGGGCTTCCATCGTCGGGCAACCCGTCCACCTGACCAGTCCGCTCGTTCCAGCGATGCTCCTGCTGATCTCCCTGGCCAGGGTCGACCTCGCCGACTTCCACAAGAAGGCCATCTGGCGAGCGGCTGTCTGCTCAGTGGTCATGCTTGGCGTCGCAATCGCCATCGGTGTCGTCCCCATCGGCTGACGCCCCACTACGAGAGATAGAGAGTGTCCGACATTGAGTCGGCTCGGAGCAGTTCATAGAATGAGGGCGCAGAATCGGAACTCCGGGCTTGCCACGCGTGGACGCATCCAGTGACCACTCCAACGTGAAATGCCGTTGAACCGCACCGAAACTGACGCCGGGAGAACCAGAATGAGTGCTGAGCAACCGACCATCATCTACACGCTGACAGACGAGGCACCGCTGCTGGCGACCTACGCCTTTCTACCGATAGTCCAGGCTTTCACCCGGCCCGCCGGCATCACGGTCGAGACCAAAGATATCTCGGTGCCCGCTCGCATCCTCGCCGAGTTCTCCGACCACCTGACCGACACTCAGCAGGTGGCGGACGACCTCACCGACTTGGCTCGGCTGACGCAGCTACCGGACACCAACATCATCAAGCTGCCGAACATCAGCGCCTCGGTGCCTCAGCTCACCGCCGCTGTCAAAGAGTTGCAGGAGAAGGGCTATGCAATTCCGGACTATCCCGCGGATCCGAAGACCGACGAGGAAAAGGCCATCAAGGAGCGGTACGCCAAGGTGCTCGGCAGCGCGGTGAATCCGGTGCTGCGGGAAGGCAACTCGGACCGTCGCGCACCCAAAGCGGTGAAGGAGTACGCGCGCAAGCACCCGCACAGCATGGGCAAGTGGTCGATGGCCTCGCGCACCCACATGGCCTGCATGCGCCACGGCGACTTCTACGCCGGCGAGAAGTCGATGACCTTGGACCGCGCACGCGACGTGAAGATGGAGCTGGTGACCAAGAGCGGCGAGACGATCGTGCTCAAGCCCAAGGTGTCGCTGGACGCGGGCGAGATCATCGATTCGATGTTCATGAGCAAGAAGGCGTTGTGCGAGTTCTACGAGGAACAAATCGAGGATGCATACCAGACCGGCGTGCTGTTCTCGTTGCACGTCAAGGCCACGATGATGAAGGTCAGCCACCCCATTGTCTTCGGCCACTGTGTGAAGATCTTCTACAAGGACGCCTTCGCCAAGCATCAGCAGCTGTTCGACGAGCTGGGCGTCAACGTCAACAACGGCATGTCGGATCTCTACGGCAAGATCGAGTCACTGCCGGCAGCGAAACACGACGAGATCATCCAGGATCTGCACGCGTGCCATGAGCATCGGCCCGAGCTGGCCATGGTGGATTCGGCCAGGGGTATCACAAATTTCCATTCCCCCAGTGACGTGATCGTCGATGCATCGATGCCTGCGATGCTTCGTGCAGGCGGCAAGATGTACGGGCCCGACGGAAAGCTCAGGGACACCAAGGCGGTCAACCCGGAGTCCACTTTCTCCCGGATTTACCAGGAGGTCATCAACTTCTGTAAGACCAACGGCCAGTTCGACCCGACGACGATGGGCACCGTGCCCAATGTCGGTCTGATGGCGCAGAAGGCCGAGGAGTACGGCAGCCACGACAAGACGTTCGAGATCCCCGCGGACGGCGTGGCCAATATCGTGGATCTCGACACCGGCGAGGTGCTGTTGACCCAGAACGTGGAAACCGGCGATATCTGGCGCATGTGCACTGTCAAAGATGCGCCGATCCGCGACTGGGTCAAGCTCGCCGTGACCCGGGCACGCAACTCCGGCATGCCCGCACTGTTCTGGTTGGACCCCTACCGTCCGCACGAGAACGAGATGATCAAGAAGGTCCAGACCTACCTGAAAGATCACGACACCGAGGGCCTCGACATCCAGATCATGTCGCAGGTGCGGTCCATCCGGTACACGATGGAGCGCCTGATTCGCGGGCTCGACACCATCGCTGTCACGGGCAACATCCTGCGCGACTACCTCACCGATCTGTTCCCGATCCTGGAACTGGGTACCAGCGCCAAGATGCTCTCGATTGTGCCGCTGATGGCCGGCGGCGGATTGTACGAAACGGGAGCCGGCGGCACAGCACCCAAGCTTGTCAGGCAGTTGGTCGAGGAGAACCACCTCGAGTGGGATTCGCTCGGCGAGTTTCTGGCTCTGGGTGCCTGTTTCGAGGACGTGGGCAACAAGACCGGTGACAAGCGGGCCATGTTGTTGGCCACGACCCTCGACTCCGCGATCGGTAAGCTGCTCGACAACGACAAGAGTCCGTCGCGCAACACCGGTGAACTCGACAACCGCGGCAGCCAGTTCTACCTCACCATGTACTGGGCACAGGAGCTCGCCCGGCAGACCGACGACCAGGAGCTGGCCGAACACTTCGCGCCGCTGGCCGAGGCATTGGCCGAGAACGAAGAGGCAATCGTGACCGAACTTGCAGAAATACAGGGCAAGCCGGTGGATTTCGGAGGCTACTACGCACCGGACAAGGAGACGACCGCTGCAGTGATGCGGCCGAGCAAGACGTTCAACGCCGCGCTGACAGGCCGAGTCGAGGTCTAACCTTCCTGCTCAATGAGCAGGTGTGAGTTCTGTTGAGCCTGAATGACGTTGGGCGATTCGGGGTGAGCACCTTTGATCCGCCACCGGCGTGCGACAGCAGCAAAGTGTCCTGGCCATGCCAGGAGTTACCCACTGTCTCGGTGTGGCTGCGGTGTCTGAAAAGCACTACAACAGCTCAAATCTCACTGGATGGAAACTCCGATCGAACTGTTGACGCGCCGCCGGGTGTGTCGAGAGCATTCTGGCATGCCTGGAACGGATTGTGTTCTGCGTCGATCGCCTGCTGCGGATGGGGAACCGGTCGCGGATCGCCTTCGTCCAGAGCGCCGCTGTGACCGGTTGGCATTCGATACCGCAAACCCGAAATGTGCCTTGGAACTTCGGCTGTCGGCATAGAGTGTTGGCGACAGTCTTCAATGCTCTGTACCGATCTGCATTGCAGGTTCGGACTGTGGTCCGACCAACCGACCACGCGGAGGTTCAGGAAAATGATGAGCACGGGTGCCGACGGAGAACGAACCTCGTGCCAATCACTTTCGACTTCCGATGGCCTGCAACTAGTTCCGAGCGGAGCGCACACGTTGCATACCAGGTCCGGGCTGGGTCGTCGTCGCGAAACTGCGCCGGCGTCGAGACGCCCCCCGCCGACGATTCCGCCAGCGATGCACTCATTTGACATGAACAGCTTCACACGTAAAGGGATCATCGCATGACCAAGGGTTCGGATCTGTTCGTCAGGGCGCTGGAGAACGAGGGCGTTGAGCGCATCTTCGGCGTGCCGGGGGAGGAGAACCTCGACACGGTCGAATCGCTACGGACGTCGAGCATCGAGCTCGTCGTCACCCGTCATGAGCAATCGGCGGCGTTCATGGCTGCCACATACGGCCGGCTTACCGGCCGGCCCGGTGTTTGCATGAGCACACTGGGTCCAGGTGCATTGAACCTCGCGACGGGTGCGGCCTACGCACACCTGGGCGCGATGCCGATGATTCTGATCACCGGACAGAAGGCCGTCAGGAGTAGCCAACAAGCGCGCTTCCAGATCGTCGACATGGTGGCGACGATGAAGCCACTGACCAAGTTCTCCCGCCAGATCGCCAGCACGTCGAGCATCCCCACTGTGGTGCGGGAGGCCTTCCGGGTGGCCACGGAGGAACGGCCGGGTCCGGTGCACCTGGAGTTGCCGGAAGACATCGCTGGCGAGTCGTGTGCTGAGGTGCCGCTGATTTCTCCGCACGAAGTCGAGTTGCCGATAGCTCCAACGGTAGCCATCGACCGGGTCGCCGAGATGATCCGCGGGGCGGCCCGCCCGCTCGTCATGCTCGGAGCCGGCGCCAGCAGGCCGCGGCTCGGCGCATTCCTGGGCGAGTTCCTGACACGCACACGGATGCCGTTCATCACCACCCAGATGGGCAAGGGCGTGGTGGCCGGCGATCCGGACGGAGCGCCCGTCGAACAGTGGTTGGGCACCGCCGCGTTGTCGGAGCGCGACTACGTGCACGAGGCGATCGATCGCGCTGACGTGATCCTCGCGATCGGTCACGACACGGTCGAGAAGCCACCATTCTTGATGGGACCGAGCGGCCCCACGGTCATTCACGTGGGATACACCGCGGCCAACGTGGAAGAGGTGTACTTCCCGCACGCCTCTCTCGTCGGTGATATCGGGCCCGATCTGCTGCTGTTGGCCGACCGGCTCGAGGGGCAACTGCCGAACGGTTCGGCACTGCTGGCGCTGCGGGACTTCATCCTCGGCCAGGTCATGGAGGGATCCGACGACGCCCGTTTCCCCATCGTGCCGCAGCGCATCGTGGCCGATGTCCGCAAGGTGATGCCGGCGGACGGGATCGTGGCGCTGGACAACGGTATGTACAAGATCTGGTTTGCCCGCAACTACCGCACTCCCATGTCGAACACATTGCTGCTGGACAATGCGTTGGCCACCATGGGAGCCGGTTTGCCGTCGGCGATGATGGCCGCGATCACCTGTCCGGGGCGCCGGGTTCTCGCAGTGTGCGGCGACGGCGGGTTCATGATGAATTCGCAGGAGCTCGAAACGGCGGTCCGGCTCGGGCTGAACCTCGTGGTGCTGATCCTTCAGGACAATGCCTACGGCATGATCCGCTGGAAACAAGCCGTCGATAAGTTCCCCGACTTCGGTATGACGTTCGGCAATCCGGATTTTGTGTCCTATGCACAGTCGTACGGTGCGCAGGGATCACTCGTGCAGTCGTGTGAGGATTTCGTTTCCGTCCTGGAATCGGCGTTCGAGCGCGGCGGCGTGCAGTTGGTGGTGGTACCGGTCGACTATTCGGAGAACACCCGGGTTCTGGTCGACGAGCTTCAAAACCGTGTTCCCGCTCCCTTGGAGGTGTTCTCGTCATGATCACCAGAGCCGCTGTGCTGAATGAGATGGGTGTCGATTCGCCGTATGCGTCGTCGAAACCCCTCAAAATCGAGACGTTGGAGCTGGATGGGCCCGGCCCGGGTGAGGTTCTGGTCAAGGTCAAAGCCGCGGGCCTTTGTCATTCCGACCTGTCGGTGATCAACGGCAGCCGCCCCCGCCCGATGCCCATGGCGTTGGGCCATGAGGCCGCGGGCATCGTCGAGGAGGTCGGCCCGTCGGCGGGAGGCGGGGAACCGGATCTGCGGCCCGGCGATCATGTGGTGTTTGTTTTCGTGCCGTCCTGCGGGCATTGCGAGCCGTGCACCGAAGGTCGTCCGGCGTTGTGCGAACCGGGCGCAGCGGCCAACGGGGCAGGCACACTGCTTTCGGGGGCACGGCGGCTGCACCGTGAAGACGGGACTGACGTCAATCACCACCTGGGTGTATCGGGATTTGCCGAATACGCCACAGTGTCCCGTCGCTCACTGGTCAAGGTCGACCCGGACCTGCCCCTGACCGAAGCAGCGTTGTTCGGCTGCGCGGTTCTGACCGGGGCGGGTGCGGTCATCAACACCGCACGGATGCCGGCCGGCGCCTCTGCTGCAGTGATCGGACTCGGTGGCGTTGGTCTGGCGGCGCTTCTTGGCGCCGTGGCCGCCGGTGCACGTTCGATCGTCGCCGTTGATCTCTCCGACGAGAAACTGAAGTTCGCCAGTGAGCTCGGTGCCACCTCGACGATCAACGCCGCCGACCCCGAGGCCGCCGAGCAAGTGCGGGCCGCGACCGGCGGCGGCGTGGAGTATGCATTCGACTTCACCGGATCGACGCGGGCGCTTGACCTCGGCTACCGGATCACGCGCCGCGGTGGCATGACGGTGACGGCTGGGCTTCCCGCACCGAACGCGACGATGCCGTTGGCACCGGTTACCTTGGTGGCCGAAGAACGCACCCTAAAGGGCAGCTACATCGGCACGGCCGTGCCCACCCGCGATATCCCGCGCTACATCGCGCTGTACCGGTTGGGCCGGTTGCCTGTCGACCGACTCCTCACCGGCACCATCGGGCTGGACGACATCAACGAAGGCTTCGATCGTCTTCACGATGGTCAGGCGATCCGCCAGGTGATCGAACTATGACCGCCGAATCCTGGGAGGAACAGGCCAAACGGTGGCGCGAGATGTACGTGGACCAGGCGGCGCAGGCACAGAATTGGTTCAACCAGTCCGAGGCCACCATGCCGGGCGCCCCGGCGTTCACGGATTTATGGCGGTCGTGGACGACGCTGGGTAATTCCTTGTGGGGGTCATCGGCGAACGGTGTCGGCAAAGGTTTCCCGGGTGCCGGCGTGATGGGGGGTCTGCCGGATTCGATCTCGTTGTCGTTGGCCGGTGGCGGTGTCGTCAGTGACGTACTGCGAAGAGTGACGGAAGGACCCAGTTTCGCCGACGTAGGTGCGCCCGAGCGACTGATGGCCAGGGTGATGGAACAGTGGCTGGCGGTCCAGAAATCCACTCAGGAGTATGAATTAATCCTGGCGGCCAATTGGGCCGAAACCAATACCCGTTATGCCGGGCAGATGGCGGAACGCCATCGCACCGGGCAAGGCGAACTCGACGCAAAAGAAGCACTCAAGGTCTGGTTGGATATCTCGAATCAGGTTCTTCTCGAGACACAGCGGTCGGAGAAGTTTCTGGCTGCACAGCGGCAGCTGCTGCGAGATGGACTGGATTTCATCCGTGTCGAACGCGAATTCATCGAGAATCTGGTCAAACCGATAGGCCTGCCGACGCGATCTGAAATCGACGAAGTGCATCTGAACGTACACGAACTCAAAAAGCAGGTCAAAGCGCTGCAGAAAACTCTGCGGGCACTGACAGACGCAGAGTCGAGTGCGTCCGGTGACAAGGGTGAGGAGTGACGATGATGCCGATTCCGAATGCGGCCGAGCTCATGCAAGAGGCTTCGGCTCTCAATGCAAAGATCGCCGCGGGAATGGAGCGGCTCAGCAGTATCAAGGACTCCGAGGTCGAGATCGCGACGACCCCCAAGGACGAGATCCTGCGCACCGATAAGGTCACGCTGTCGCGGTATCGACCCCTGGCAGAACAGCGGATCCGGACCCCGTTGCTGATTGTGTACAGCCTCATCGGCCGTTACACGATGACCGACCTGCAAGAGGATCGATCGCTGGTCCGCAAACTGCTGGGTCTGGGCATCGATGTGTGGGTGGTGGACTGGGGCAACGCCAGTCGTGCGGATCGCTGGCTGAGTATCGACGATTATGTGTCGGGTTACATCGACGAATGTGTGACCGCCATGCGCGACGTCACGGGAACGGACAAGGTCAACCTTCTCGGTATCTGCGAGGGCGGTGTGTTCACACTCGCGTACGCGGCCCTGGAGCCGGCGAAAGTGCGAAACCTGGTGTTGGCCGTGACACCGCTCGATTTTCACGCCGACGAGGAAGAGGATGATCCCGGGAAGGGGTTCATCAACGTATGGACACGCAGCCTCACCAAGGATGACATCGACAAGATGATCGACGTGTGGGGAGTGCTTCCCGGTGAATTCATGGGTGCTGTCTTCTCGATGCTTACACCGGTACGATCCGCCACCAAATATAATTTGGACATACTCGATGTCATCGATGATGACGACAAATTCTTGAACTTCCTGCGCATGGAGAAGTGGCTTGCAGATCGGCCCGACCATGCCGGTGAAGCCGCTCGGGAATGGTTGCAGGATCTTTACCAGGACAACAAGCTCATCAAGAACACCTGGAAGCTCGGCGACCGCAATGTCGATCTCCGGCAGGTCACCATGCCGGTTCTCAATATTTTCGCGTCGGGCGACCACATCATTCCGCCGGCGACGTCGAAGGCCCTGGACGGGAAACTGGGCACGAGCGATTACACCGAGATGGGCCTACGCGGTGGTCACATCGGGCTGTTCGTCTCCTCCAAATCGCAGGGAATAGTCGGCAACGGCATTACCGAGTGGCTGGCGGATCGCGATACCTGACGCGGCTTCGGGCCTACCGCCGTAGCTTCCACCCTCCGGCATCCAACCAAGTAGAGAGGCTGTACTCATGAACCCCGGTGACTTCACCAACACCAACTTCGACCCGGCGAGTCTCGACAAGACCATCGCGCAGATCCGGCAGATGACAGAAAAGCTGATCGAATCCAACAGGACCGCCGGCCGGGCCGCACTGGACGCCTACGAGAAGGCGTTGCGGAGCATGGTCGATTTTCAGGAACGCGTAGCTCGCGGTGGAAATCAGCTCGACTGGATCTCGGCGTTGGCCTCGGCACACACAAAATTCGTCGAAGACATCAGTGCGGCGTACGTCAAAGCTGCCCGGGACTCGGTCAAATAGGTTTCTCAGCTGCGGACGCGCATCCGAGGCGGGTTCCCAACGATTCGCCGCAACAACATTCGCTCCACGAACAACATTGCCATGCTGCCAGGAAGACGACGACCGATGACTTCTCACAACATTCTCACCCCCCCGGTGCCACCTGAGGCTGTACTCGAGCACATCAAACCGGGCGCGGACCTCATCATGCCGAATGCCAACGGCGAGCCGGTCAAGGTGGTCGACGCCCTGGAGGAACACGCGCAAGAATTGCAGGACGTACGGATTCACCAGATGCACGCGCTGCGGGAACGGCGCTACATCAACGGGGAGTTCGGCGATCATCTGCGGTATGTGTCGTATTTCTTGGCGCCGGCGTCGCGCAAGGCGTTTCTGGCCGGCAAGTGCGACCTGGTGCCGAACCATTTCTGCGAGGTACCGGACCTGCTGCAGCGTTACACCAAATGCTCACTGGTGATCGCCGCGGCGTCGCCGCCGAACCGGCAGGGCTACTTCTCGTTGGGCACCAACTGCGACTACACCGCGTCGCTGATCGGGCGGGCACCGTTCTTCCTGGAGGCCAACGCGCAGATGCCGCGCACCTTCGGTGGCAATCAGGTGCACATCAGCCAGGTGGTGGGCTGGACGGAGACGGATTACCCCTTGATCGAAGGTCATGCGGTGGTGCCTACCGACAAGGATCAGGCCATCGCCGCGCTGGTCGCCGAACGGATCCCGGACCGGGCCACCATTCAGGCCGGCATCGGGGGCATGCCCAACGCCTTGTTGTCGATGCTCAAGGGGCACAAGGATCTTGGTGTACACACCGAGTTGCTCTCCGACGGCGTGATCGACCTGGTCGAGTCCGGTGTGGTGACCGGTACCCACAAGCAGTTTCGCCGCGGCAAGATCGTGACCACCCTGGCATTGGGTTCCCGGCGGCTCTACGACTTCCTGCACGAGAACTCGGCGGTCGATTTCGCGCCGGTGGACTGGGTCAACGATCCGCGGGTCATCGCCCGGGAGCCGAACTTCGTTTCCATCAACGCCACCACCGAGGTCGACTTCTACGGGCAGTGCGCCTCGGAGACCGTGGCCGGAAAGTACTTCTCCTCCAGCGGAGGGCAGTATGACTTCGCCCGCGGCGCAGTGTATTCCGATGGCGGCCAGGGTTTCATCGTGTTGCAGTCGACCACTCGGGACGGCTCGAAGTCGAAGATCACACCGACGCTGACTCCCGGGTCGGTGGTCACCACGTCCAAGAACACCGTCGACAAGATCGTCACCGAATACGGGGTGGCCGAGATGCGCGGCAAGACGCTGCGCGAACGTGCGCGGGCCCTCATCGCCATCGCAGACCCCAACTTCCGCGACGAATTGACCGCCGCCGCGCGAGAGATGGCGCTGATCTGACAAGTGCACGAACAGTCGGCGGACAACAGTGGGAAGGACGTCAACGACGATGGTAGAGCAAGCGTGATAGTCGACAGCGAGATGGCGCTGGCGTCAGACGGCACCCGGTTGTTCGTGTCGGAGCACGGCCAAGGCGACGATGTGCTGTTTATTCCCGGCCTGGGATATGCCGGATGGTGCTGGGAGCGTCAGGTCGGTCCGATCTCGGAGTTCGCCCGCATGCTGGCGATGGACAACCGGGGCGTGGGACATTCAGACAAGCCGCGGAACCGTTATTCCATCGAGCAGATGGCCGACGACGCCTACGAGGTGCTGCGGCAGAAAGCGCGCGGTCCGGCTCATGTGGTGGGAACCTCGATGGGCGGCTACATCGCGCAGAGTTTGGCGCTGCGTCACCCGGACGTGGTCCGATCGCTGATTCTGGTGTCCACCACCAGCGGTGGCGAGGGGTGCACCCCGGTCCCGGACGAGACATTGAGATGTTGGATAGGGGCGTCGGGGCTCAGTCCTGCCGAGTTCGCGCGTGCCACCATGCCGATGTCTTTTACCCCCGGCTGGGCACGACAGCACCCGGAGGAGTTCGAAGAGCTGTTGGCGCTTCGATTGCACGCAAGCACACCGACGGCCACGTGGCGGTTGCAGTTCGAGGCGAGTGCAGTCTTCCTGCATGACGGTCTGCCGCAGGGCGACATCAACCGGCCGATCACGATTGTGCACGGGACCGCAGATCGCGTCGTGCCGTACGCGAATGTCGCCCATCTCGAGCGCCGACACCCCCATGCGTCGGTGATCACGTTGGACGGAGCCGGACATCTCTGTTGGATCGAGCGTCCTGATGTGTTCAACGACATTGTTCGTACCGCAGTGTCGGCCACAGGCAATGAAGATCTCGGTAACACTTTCAGATAGGCGGCAAAATGGATCTGTTGGAACATCAGGCAAGAGACATATTCGCCAAACACGGTGTACCGGTATTGGACGCCGCCGTCGCTGAAACCCCCGCCGAGGCCAGAGAGGCAGCACTGCGTCTCGGCGGTGGTCGCGTCGTGGTGAAAGCTCAGGTCAAGACCGGAGGGCGGGGTAAAGCCGGTGGGGTGAAGCTTGCGGATGGACCAGATGACGCGCAGGACAAGGCCGCTGAGATTCTGGGGCTGAATATCAAGGGGCACACCGTTAATCGGGTGATGCTCGCTCCGGCAGCCGATATCGCCGACGAGTACTACTTCTCGTTGCTCCTCGACCGGGCGAACCGCGCGTATCTCGCCATGGCGTCGGTCGAGGGAGGCATGGACATCGAAGAGGTCGCCGCGACCAAGCCCTCCGCACTGGCGCGAATACCCATCGATGCGGTTGACGGAGTTGATGCGGACAAAGCACGTGAGATCGTCGATGCGGCAGCCTTTCCCGACGATGTCCGTGAGCAAGTCGCCGCGATCATCGAACAACTGTGGCAGGTCTTCGTATCCGAGGACGCCACGTTGGTCGAGGTGAACCCGATGGTCAAGACCAAGGAGGGACGCGTACTGGCACTCGACGCGAAAATATCCCTCGATTCGAATGCGGCATTTCGCCAGCCCGGTCACGCTGAATTGGAGGACAGTGCAGCCGCTGACCCGCTCGAAGCCAAGGCAAAGGCAAAGGACCTCAATTACGTCAAGCTGGACGGTGAGATCGGCGTCATCGGCAACGGCGCGGGGTTGGTGATGTCGACGCTAGATGTCGTCGCGTACGCCGGCGAAGAATTCGGCGGTGTCGCACCCGCGAACTTCCTCGACATCGGTGGCGGCGCGTCAGCTGCGACCATGGCCGACGGGCTCGGCATCATCCTGAGCGACCCGGCCGTAAAGAGCATATTTGTCAACATCTTCGGCGGCATCACGGCATGCGATGAAGTGGCCGGCGGCATCGTCCAGGCCATCGACATGCTCGAACGCCAGGGCGACGCGGTCAACAAGCCGCTTGTCGTACGGCTCGACGGCAACAATGCCGCCGAAGGGCGCCGGATCCTCGAGGAGTCCGCGCTCGATTTCGTCGAACGCGTCGACACCATGGACGGAGGCGCCCGCCGGGCCGCCGAACTTGCCGGGGCCACGGGTAAAGGAGCCTGAACGATGCCGATTTTTCTCAACAAGGCCAGCCGGGTTCTGGTGCAGGGTATTACGGGTTCCGAAGGTCTCAAGCACACCCGGCGCATGGTGGCCGGCGGCACCAATATCGTGGCGGGCGTGACACCGGGCAAGGGTGGTCAGGAGATCGACGGCATACCTGTCTTCTCGACCGTGGCCGAGGCCGCCAAAGAGACGGGTGCCGACGTATCGGTGGTATTCGTACCGCCTCGGTTCACCAAAGACGCAGTCCATGAGGCGATCGATGCAGGGATACCGCTGGTCGTGGTGATCACCGAGGGTGTTCCGGTGCGGGACACCGCCGAATTCGTCCAGCGCGCAGCCAATTCCGGCGTCACTCGCGTGATCGGGCCGAACTGTCCCGGCCTGATCAGCCCCGGCCAATCCAACGCGGGCATTATTCCTTCAGACATCACCAGTGCGGGTTCCATCGGCCTGGTGTCGAAGTCGGGCACCTTGACCTATCAGATCATGTACGAGCTCCGCGACATCGGTTTCTCGTCATGCATCGGGATCGGTGGCGACCCCGTAGTCGGCACCACCCACATCGACTGCATACAAGCATTTCAAGATGATCCCCAAACCGACCTGATCGTCATGATCGGCGAGATCGGCGGAGACGCCGAGGAACGTGCCGCGCGTTACATCGCCGAGCACATCACCAAACCGGTGTTCGGTTACATCGCCGGATTCACTGCCCCCGAAGGCAAGACCATGGGACACGCGGGCGCAATCGTATCGGGATCATCCGGCACCGCCTCGGCAAAGAAAACCGCGCTCGAGGCCATCGGTGTCAAGGTCGGAAAGACTCCGTCCGAGACCGCCGCGCTGGTACGCGCTGCGGTGAGTCCCGGCTGATTGCGGGACCCATCGAAAAGTGAGTCCTCACGGACGAACTGCCGAAGGGACACGATGACGAGTGCTGTGACGTCGGCCACTGAACGCCCCAAGCCGTTTCTGCTGACGGGGGAGGGCTGGCCGTACCTGCTGGTGCCGTTGATCCCGGTCGCGATCCTGCTGGAATTCGTGCACGCCGACGCGGTAGCCGTGTTCGCCGCGTCCGCGCTCGGCGTGATACCGACGGCAGCGCTGATGGGCCGCGCAACCGAGGAGCTGGCGGCCCGCTCGGGTCCGGGGCTGGGTGCTCTGCTCAACGTGACATTCGGCAACGCCCCGGAGTTGATCATCGCGCTGTTCGCGCTGGGGGCCGGGCTGCCCAGATCGCGCTGTTCGTCGCCCCGGTGCTGGTGCTGGCGTCGTTCGTGCTCGGACCGTTCCCGATGCCCCTGGTGTTCAACGGGTTCGAGATCGGCGCGATCTTCTTGGCGGTCATCATCGGCAACGAGGTCACCCAGCGCGGTGAATCCACATGGTTCGAAGGCTTGCAACTGCTCGCCATCTACGCGGTGCTCGGACTCACCTTCTACGCCGTATGACCCTGCCCGAAATCAACGAATGATGAGGTGAAATGACCGGCACACCGCATGTTCCCGTCGCTTTGTCCGTTCCGAGTCTCAATCGTGGGGTGGGGTTCACCCATGAGCAGCGGCAGCAGCTCGGGCTGACGGGCAGACTGCCCTCCGGTGTGTTGACGCTGGACCAGCAGGCCGAGCGGGTGTGGCGCCAGTTGCAGGGAATGCCAACGGATATGGCGCGTAACCTGGCTCTTGATCAGTTGCGCTACCGCCACGAGATCCTGTTCTTCAAGGTGCTTTCCGAGTATCTGACCGAGCTGATGCCGGTGGTATACACCCCGACGGTTTCCCAGGCCATCCAGCGATTCTCCGGCGAATACCGTGGGCAACGGGGCATCTACCTCTCCATCGACCATCCCGATGAGATCGCAGAATCCTTCGAAACTCTTCGCCAGGGTCCCGATGACGTCGACTTGATCGTGTGCACTGACGCCGAGTCGATACTGGGTATCGGTGACTGGGGGGTGGGCGGCATCCAGATCAGCGCCGGGAAACTTGCTCTCTACACCGCAGGCGGTGGCATCGATCCGCGCCGAACCATCGCGGTGTCACTCGATGTCGGCACCGATAACGAGCAGCTCCTCAATGATCCGTTCTACGTGGGCAATCGTCATCCGCGCCGGCGCGGCACCGAATACGACGAGTTCATCGAGCGCTACGTGAAGACCGTGCACCGCCTGTTCCCGCACGCCATGCTGCATTTCGAGGATTTCGGTGCGGCTAACGCGCGCGCGATCCTAAACCGGTACTCATCGGAGTACTGCGTGTTCAACGACGACGTACAGGGCACCGGCGCGGTGGTGATGGCAGCCCTGTACGCCGGGCTGAAGGTCACGGGCGTCCCGATGACCGAGCAGACCGTGGTGGTGCTCGGCGCAGGCAGTGCCGGGATCGGGATCGCCGACCAGATCCGCGACGCGATGATCGCCGCCGGGGCGACCGCAGAGCAGGCGGCGGCGCGCATCTGGCCGATCGACAAGCAAGGCTTGTTGTTCGACGACATGGACGGGCTGCACGAATTTCAAGTGCCCTACGCCAAGAACCGGCAGCAGCTCGGGTTCCCGGCGGATCGGCGGGTGGACCTGCTCGAGACCGTCAAGCTGGCCGGACCGACCATTCTGCTGGGTTGCGCGAGTGTGCCTGGCGCCTTCACTCGCGAGGTCATCGAAGCGATGGCAGCGGGTACCGCCCGCCCGCTGGTCTTCCCGATCTCGAATCCGACTTCTCGCATGGAGGCCACCCCGGACGAGGTGATCACATGGTCGAACGGCCGTGCCTTGGTGGCGACCGGTTCACCCTCGGCCCCAGTGCAATACGACGGCGTCACCTATACCGTCAGCCAGGCCAACAACGTCCTGACGTTCCCCGGAATCGGACTGGGAGTGGCCGTGTCCGGTGCCACCCGCGTGACCAACCGGATGCTCGACGCCGCTGCCAAAGCCGTTGCCCGCCAGTCTGACCCAACCGCACCCGGCGCGGGTCTGCTGCCCAGCGTCACCGATCTGCCGGCCATATCGACGGCAGTCACGGAGGCGGTGTACCACGCGGCCGTCGCCGACGGCGTGGCCAGAAAGACCTACGACAACATCGGCCGCGCTATCGAGGGCATTCGGTGGCGCCCGAGCTACGACGACTGATGGTGCCGAACGGTGTGCGGCCACCGGGAATCATGTTCATTGCCAGAACGACCCGACGCTGCTGCCAACGAAAGGTTGACCGGGAAATGACGATTCTATCCGGTCAAATATGTTGCAGTGCAGTCGATTGCGGCGTCAAGCTCGGGCTGAATCGAGCCTGCTCCGGACTTCCGGGGAGCGGTGAGAAGTCGACAGGGGAGTAGACGCACAGCTACGCGAAATGAGCACGCAACCAACGTCATCGGTATAACCTCCGGAGGAAGCCCGCAGGTGATCCGGAGCGCGTGTCTACGACGAGGAGGCCACCGATGTCGTCGGCCCAAATCCTATCCATAGCACTCCTTCTCGTCGTACTGATCGTGGCGATCTGGCGGCGGATGAACATCGGCGCGCTCGCGCTCGCCGCGGCCTTGCCCGTGCTGGCCGTTTCGGGCCTGAACCCGACGACGATGTACACGACTTTCCCCGGCAGCATCTTCGTGCTCATCGCCGGCGTCTCCCTGCTCTTCGCGCACCTTGAACGCAGCGGCGCCCTTGCGCACGTCGTGGAGAAAATCTACGCGGCCGTCGGCGATCGTGAGGCGCTGCTGCCATGGGCCGGCTTCCTCATCGCCGGTGCTCTCTCCACGGCGGGTGCCTTCTCCACGGCGCCCATCGCCTTCCTCGTGCCAATGGTTGCCCACCTCGGTGAGCGTTACCGCCGCAGCTTCTACCTTTGCGAGCTCGCCGTCATCATCGGGGCCAATAGCGCCGGACTCTCACCGCTCAACCCCACCGGCGCCGTCGTGCGCACCGCCGCGGACAAATTCCACGTGCACTACTCCGGCTGGGGACTGTGGGCGGTTTCCGTCGCGGTCGCAGTCATCGTCGTCATCGCCCTCCAGCTCATCCTCGCCCTCCGAGCGCGGCGCGGACAGGCCTTCGTCGTATGGCCCGCACCACCACTGGCCGAGTCGTCGGAGGGGCAACAGCATCACAAGACCTATGCCTGGTGCTCGGGTCTCTCCCTCATCCTCTTCGTCGTCCTCGTCGTCGTCCCCAAGACAGATGTCGGTGTGACGGCCATGTGCCTGGCTGCGCTGCTCCAGATCGTCTTTCATCCCAAGGAGCATGCGCTGCTCGCTCGGATCCCCTGGAACAGCGTGCTGCTCCTGTGCGGCCTGCTCACCTACCTCGGGCTCATGGAAAAGATCGGCACCATGGACTCGATCGAGAAGGACCTCCAGCACCTCGGCGCCGGGGTCCTGCTCATTTTCGTCCTGGCCTATACGACGGCGTTCCTGTGCAACATCGAGAGCTCGACCCTTGGAGTCCTGGGGCTGATGATGCCGCTGGCATTCACCGCCTTCGGTGGGTCACCGGGAGTGTTCTGGGTCATCGCGGCCATCTGCGCACCGGCTGCTCTCATGGTCATGAACCCCATCCACGTGGCCGGCACCCTGATCATCGGCAACAGCGCTGTCAAACACCAGGACATGCTGTTCCGTAGGCTCCTCGGGCTCGCCCTGGCGCTCGCGGTCGTCGTCCCCGGAATATTGGCCGGCGTCGCCGTAGCCGCCTCCTGATGTCAAGCGTGTCGTGCTGCTGCGTGTCAATGGCGGGCTCGCTCGCCGGTGCCGATGTAGGTCAGGCTGCAAATGTCGGTCTTCTACGGGGACGCGACCGTCGAAGCCTGAGTTCTGCCGCACGCGATGTCGAGTCGATAGTGGGCGAGCCGGTGCAGTAGTTCGGGGAAGGCTTTGGGCTGCACCTGTCCGTGGAGATCGCGGATGGCTTCCACCACGATGCGGGTCACGAGTTCGGGTGGCAGCAGCCCGTCGAATTCCGTTGCCAGCCTCGCGGCGACGTCCTGAGCCGGCTGGACCGCATCCAGTGGCTTGGTCTTCATATGGTGCGCTTTCTTGCGTGTGCGAGCAGTGATTACTGTCCGCCCGCGTTTTCGTGTGCGTTGACCGCTTTTTCGAGGCGATCGAGAACCGCGCGTAACTCCGTGAGTGCCTCTTTGAGTTCAGTCGCTGTTTGGGGTGGACCACCGGTGGTCGGTGGCACGGCGGCGGGTGGGGGAGATTGTGGCCGCGGCATATCCGGTGGCGGTGTCGCGGCGGCATCGCCACCGGGGGCGGTCGCCGCGCGCCCAGCGCCGGGACCGAATACTTGATCGAGGGCTTCGGCCAGCGTTGGGGCGTAGCCGATTCGGACTCCACCGTCGGCACGGGGTTCGCGCAAGCCGACCAGCACCCGGGAAAGCTGTGGGAATGTCGAGCTGTGGGGTGTGGTCGGGATGCGCTCGGTATAAAGAGGTTCCACGTAGAGCACGCCGCCGTCGGCGATCGGCAGTGTCAGGAGGTTGCCGTAGTGGATTCGGTTGGATCGCTCCAGCAGGGTGCGCTCGGAGGCGACCCGAGTGTCGGAGATCATCGAGTTCTGGATCTGTTGCGGACCTTGTGTCAGCGTATCCGTCGGTAGCTGCAGCACGCTGATCTTGCCGTAGTTCTCCGGATCGGAATACACCGAGATGTGGGCCGACAGGAATTCCCTGTTGTACCCGACCATCGCGCTGGCCAGCCGGAACGACGGTCGTGCGCTCTGCTGGTCACCGATGAGGACGTAGGACGGTGGCTGCGGTTCGTCGGAGTCAGTGGTCGGATCGCTGGGCACCGACCAGAATGCGTTGGTGGTGAAGAACTCTCGAGGTTCGTCGACGTGGTATCTCGCCAAGATCTCCCGCTGGATCTTGAACAGATCTTCGGGATAGCGGAAATGCGCGCGCAGTTCGTCAGACACCTTGTCCGGGGATTGCACGACGCCGGGGAAGGCGTGCATCCATGCGCGTAGCACGGGATCGTCGCGGTCGACCTGGTAGAGCGTCACGGTGCCGTCGTAGGCGTCGACGGTGGCCTTGACGGAGTTGCGCACGTACCCGACCGGTGCGCCGGGTCGAGTGATGCCGCCGGCGCCGGTCACCGGTCCTTGCAGCGAGCTGCGCTGCGCGTAGGGATACCGCTCCAGGGTCGTGTATGCATCGACAATCCAGACGATGCGTCCATTGACCACTGCCGGATAGGCATTGGTGTCAGTGGTCAGCCACGGGGCCACGCGCTGCACGCGCTCCTTCGGGTTCCGGTAGAGGATCAGTTTCGATTCCGCACTGATCGCGCGCGAGAACAAGATGTTGCGTTCGGTGAACTTGGCGGCGAACAACGTGCGGTTGAACCAGTTGCCGATCGGCACGCCGCCGGCACCGGTGTAGGAGTACTTCGAGGTGTCAGTGTCGTACTCGCGGGGCGGCGCATCCGGCGTTCCGCCGACTATTGCATAGTCCGGATCCGCCTGGGCGATCACTTCGCCGAAGTAGATGCGTGGTTGGTCGACCCGGATGAGCTGTCGATCGGACCCATGAGAGGCGATGTCGCTGATCGTGTAGATCGGGTAGCCACTGTTGCTGTCGGAGGGTTCCGAGGTGTTCGGGGCGTCACGGACCGCCGCATTCACCCGATTCGCCGGTGCGGCAACGAAACCGTTGCCGTGGGTGTAGACGGTATGCCGGTTGATCCAGTCGGTCTGATTCCCGGTCAGGCTGTCCGGTGACAGTTCGCGGACGCCGACGATGTAATCCCGCAGCTGGCCGTCTATGTGATAGCGGTCGATGTCCAATTCGGCTGGGAAGCTGTAGAAATTCTTGAGCTGCTGTTGCTGGGTGAACGTCCGGGAGAGCACATTGGGGTCGAGCAACCGCGCATTGGCGATGGTGGTGACGTCCGCGGCGACGTCACGGGGATTTTTGGTCCCGATGCCGGGATAGTCGTGGTATTCGACCCAGTCGTTGCCGAGCCGGTACGCGTCGCGAGTCGCCGCGATGTTGCGTTCGATGTAGGGGCGCTCGACGTCGGCTGCGTTGGGCCGCACCGAGAACTGTTCCAACACCAGCGGCCATGCGCCGCCCACCAGAACTGATGACAGCACGAGCAGTGCGATCGCCATCGCCGGAATCCGCATGTCCCGCAGGAAGATCACCGCGAATATTGCCAATGCGCACAGCACCGCTATCACGAGCAAGACGAGCTTGGCCGGTAGCTCGGCATGGATGGCGGTGTAGCCGGCACCGGTGAACGTCGGTTCTTTGTGGGTGCTGAACACCAATTCGTAGTGATCGAGCCAGTACGCGACAACCTTCAGCAGGATGGCTGTGCCGGCCAGCACGGCGATCTGCATCCGGGCGGCCTGCGTGAGCGTGGCCTTGCCGTCGGTCAGTCGGATGCCGCCGAAGAGGTGGTGCGTCATTACATTTGCCACCAAGGCCAGGCATACGGCGACGAAAAGCCAGTTGAGTACGAATCGGTAGAAGGGTAGGTCGAACACGAAGAAGGCGATGTCGCGCCCGAATTCCGGATCGGCGATACCGAAGGGTTCACCGTGCAGGAACAGTTGAGCCGTGACCCAACTGGTCTGCCCGACCAGACCGCACAGCGCCGCGATCGCCGATGCGACGCCCCATGACAGCAAGCGTGGCCGGCGCATTGCGAGGGCCCGATACAGCGTGACCGAGTTGTTGTCGCGCCGGGTCGGGACGAAAATCAGCCGGCTGCGATATGCCAACCTCATCGCCAGCAGAACACTGCCGCCGACGAGCAGGGTCACCGCGACGAAGAGCGCCACCCGCGTCAACGCAACGGTGATCCAGACGTTGCGGAAACCGACTTCTCCGAACCACAACCAGTCGAGGTATGAGTTCAACAGCCGAGAAACGACAAGCAGGAGTACGACAACGGCGACGGCTGCGCTGATCAGGATGCGGGCCCGGTTGGACACCGCCGGTCTGTCGGTCGGACCCTTCTGCATGTGCTACTCCGAAGTTCGAGACACCTTTCCCAAATCGGTGATCTCCGCCGGGCGGCAGAGCAACTTGGTGTGAGGCCAGTCTTCTCGGTAGGACGGTCGATCACCATCGGGTCAGACACCCATTCATGGCGGGACAAGACCTGTATGCCCCGGTGTAGACACCCGAGCGGGCCGTGCCCGGCACGGTGTCAGCGCCGCAGGTACCGCACCGGCATCGAGCGTGGACTGCCTTCGAGGAAGCCGAGCGTGGTTGTCGCGGCGGGCGCCAGCGCACGACTGCGCGTGAGCGCACTCGATGCGACATACTCGGTGTCGGGATCGGTGGCGCCCGGCTGGCGGACGTACCGCGTGATCAGCCGGTATATGCCGGTTCGGGTCTGGTGCTGTTTGCCGAACGCGTCGGGGTACACCTGCGTCTGGGTGGCAAGGGTCTCTTCCTCCGGGGCCGGCGGCGCCGCGCCCGGCGGGTGTTGGTCGAACGCTGTGGGATAGAAAGCCAGGCCGCAGTCACGCGCACAGCCCACCATCCACAGCAGCGTGATGTCGCTCAGGTCGTGTTCCGGATATCCGCCGCCAACGTCGGAATGCACGCCGGAGAACCAGACCTGTTCCACCCGTTGGTTTTCCGGGGGATCCGGCTGATGGGCCCACAGCGTCGGGCGGAACGGGCCGCGCATCTCGTCGATGGCCAGCGCCTGGAAGGCCGCGTCGACGTAGCTGCTCAGGTCCGTGTCGTGAAACCTCCATCGCTTGTTCACCAGCTTGGCGAGGCCGGTCACGGGAATGCCCAGTGCACCGACCGTGTCCCAGACGCCGATGAAACGGATTCGGGACTCATACGAGAATGACCGTCGGAACAGGGTCGCCTCGGTGCTCCGCGGATGTGTCTTACTGGTCCGGTCGCGGTAGAGCGTGTAGGCCTCGCCGATCCGGTCGGCATGCTGCGGCCTCAGGATGCCGGCATTGCGGACGAATCCCGCGGCGCTGCGCACGGTGAAGGCGCCCCGGCTGAACCCGAAGAAGAACAGTTCGTCACCCGGGACGTAATTCTCCACCAGGAATCGGTAGGCCTCGATGACGTTGTGCGACAGCCCGTATCCGAACGCACCGCCAATGATCCGCTCACCTCGTGTGGTGCCGACACCCAGGGAGTAGAAGACTCGTTGTTCGGTTCCCCTGGCGTCATGATCGGCCACGGCGAGGGCGACCTTGGTGACGTTGGTCGGCGCCTGTTGATCGGGGGTGTTCCATGTGCCGTCGCAGCACAGCACCAGGCGTCTCGGCATGTTTCTCCCTTACGTGGACATCTAAACGATATCGACGCAGGCGGTCATTCGTGGGTTTCTGGCAGCCTGTCCTGACGCCACGATTCAGCGCAGGCGCAGCACCACCTTGCCCTTGGCACTGCGGTTTTCCAGCGACGCAATGGCCTCGCCCGCCTGCTCCAGCGGATAGACCTCGGGAGCAGGCGGCAGGATCGCGCCGGAGGCCAGCAACGGCGCGAGTTCGGCCCACTGTTCGGCCACGTAGCCGGGGTGGGAGAACATCCACGCACCCCAGCCTGCGCCGACGACGTCAATATTGTTGAGCAGCAATCGGTTCACCTTGACCGTCGGGATCTCCCCGCCGGTGAAGCCGATCACCAGTAGCCGCCCGCCTACGGCGAGCGACCGCAGCGAGTCGGTGAACCGATCACCGCCGACCGGGTCGACCACGACGTCGACGCCGCGGCCGCCCGTCAGCTCTTTGACCGCAGCACGGAAGCCTTCGGTCAGCACCACATCGGAAGCCCCTGCCGCCCTGGCGATCTCGGCCTTCTCCTCGGTGGAGACCACGGCGACGGTGCGGGCTGCGCCCAGCGCAGGCGCCAGGCGCAGCGCCGAAGTACCGATTCCTCCGGCTGCGCCGTGCACCAGGACTGTCTCACCATCCGCCAGCCGGCCGCGGGTGCGCAGTGCGAAATGCACAGTCATGTCGTTGAACAGGATGCCGGCCCCGGATTCGAACGACACCGATTCGGGCAGGGCGAACACCCGGTCGGGCGGCAGCGCAACGACTTCGGCCATACCGCCGGACAGCATGGTCAGTCCCAGCACCCGGTCGCCCGCGCTCACGTGGGCGCCTGCAGGTGCACGGCGCACCACGCCGGCAACCTCCGCGCCAGGGGTGCACGGCAGCTCGGGCTTGTACTGGTAAAGGCCACGCGTCAGCAGCGCGTCGGGAAATGCCACCCCCGCCGCGTGAACGTCGATCACCACCCCGTCGCCGGACGGCTCATCGATCTCGGCCACCTGTACCGCAGACGGTCCGTCGAGCCGAGTGATCTGTGCTGCGCGCATCGGGTCTCTTTCCGTATCGGATCAGGACCAATTCTGCGCCTGCCGCCGCCGGTGCTCTCGTCCGGTTCGGAAACTGGGGCCAACCGCAAACGTAATTTGGTCAAACCCCGATTAGTTACCGGCGGGTAGGCTGACAATAAGTGCACTTCTTGAAGGCAACGACGCCGACGATCGGAGCAGTCCATGACCACCGGAGACCTTCCACAGCTACCACCGGGACGTCCGTTGGAGGTTCGAGGCACCGATGGCGTCCGGCTGCATGCCCAGGTGTTCGGGCCGCGCGATGGTCAACCGATCGTGCTCGCACACGGCATCACCTGCGCCATCAGGGTGTGGGCACATCAGATCGTCGATCTGGCCACCGATTATCGCGTGATCGCCTATGACCACCGCGGGCACGGTCGTAGCGAGACCCCGCGTGGGCGACACGGCTACAGCCTCAACCACTTGGCGGCCGATCTGGATGCTGTGCTGGCCGCCGCCCTCGCACCGGGCGAGCGGGCCGTCATCGCGGGCCATTCGATGGGTGGCATCGCGATCAGTGCGTGGTCGCAGCGCTACCCCGACCGGGTGTGCGAACGTGCCGCCGCTGTCGCACTGATCAACACCACCACCGGTGACCTGCTGCGCGACGTGCAGCTGGCTCAGGTGCCCGCACCGTTGACCGCCACCCGGGTCCGGGCCGCCGGGACGCTGCTCAGGACGTTCGGTGCGACGCCCATACCGCGGCTGGTCGACGGCGCCAACAAGCGGTTCGTGTGTTACCTCGCGGTGGGCCGTGACGCCGACCCGTGGGTAGCGCAATTCGTCTACGAGCTGTTCGCTTCGACCCCGGCGGCCGGACGCGGCGGCTGGGCGCGGGTGTTGGTGGACAACCTGGGGTCCCGGCACATTTCGTTGCGCAACCTGGCGGTGCCCACGCTGGTGATCGGCAGCGAGCAGGACCGGTTGCTGCCCATCAACGCCTCCCGGCGGATTGCTGCGGACGCGCCCAACCTGGCCGCGTTCGTCGAACTCACCGGTGGCCATTGCGCCATCCTGGAACGCCCTGAGCAGGTCAACCGTCAGCTACGGGTCTTGGCCGAATCGGTGGTCCCGCGGGAGCGCGTCAGCTAGAGCTCGTCACCCGGCCCCACCATGACGACGTCGGCGTTGGTCGGGATGCTCATCTGACCAGGCTCTCACGCCACGCGCTGGCTGAGATCGTTGACGCTCCCCATATTTGAGGTCTTAATGTGGACGGTACGCAGCGCGCCCAAGGGAGGTTCGCGATGGCTGCCATGAAGCCTGATTACGCGGATGTGCTCATCGTCGGTGCCGGTATCTCCGGAATCGGTGCGGCCTATCGCATCCATGAGAAAAACCCCCGCCTGACCTACACGATTCTGGAGCGCCGCAGTCGTATCGGCGGAACGTGGGACCTGTTCCGCTACCCGGGAATCCGCTCCGACAGTGACATCTTCACACTGAGCTTCCCGTACGAACCGTGGACCCGGCCCGAGAACGTGGCCGAAGGCGCCGACATCCGCGAATACCTCACCGCGACGGCGCGCAAATACGGCATCGATCGGCACATCCGGTTCGATACGCGCGTGCTCTCTGCCGATTGGGATTGGAGCACCGATACCTGGACCGTGCAGGCGCAGCAGGACGGCTCGGTGCAGGTCCACCGGGCGCGGTTCGTTTTCTTCGGAACCGGCTACTACAACTACGACGAGCCCTACACGCCGGAGTTCCGCGGGATCGAGGACTTTCGCGGTGTGGTGGTGCACCCGCAGTCCTGGCCTGAAACGCTGGATTATTCAGGCAAACGCATCGTGGTGATCGGCAGCGGGGCCACCGCGATCAGCCTCATCCCGGCGCTGGCCCGCCGAGCCGGCCACGTGACCATGTTGCAACGTTCGCCGACCTACATGATGTCGATCGCACGCATCGACCCGGCTGTGCAGACTATTCGGAAGACGTTGCCGCGCAGTATTTCTCATCATGTTGTCCGGTTCCGCAACGCGATGATCCACGCGTTGGTGTACTGCATGTTTCGCAAGGCGCCAAATTTCGGGCGGCGACTCATCCGCAACCGCACAGTGACGGCGCTGCCCGCAGGCTACCCCGTCGACGTGCACTTCAAGCCCCGGTACAACCCGTGGGACCAGCGCATGTGCGTGGTGCTCGACGGGGATCTGTTCGAGCACATCGGCGAGGGCCGCGTCGACGTGGTCACCGACCACATCGACCACGTCGATGCCGACGGCATCGTGTTGCGATCGGGTGACCGCGTCGACGCTGAAATCATCGTCACAGCAACCGGTTTGCAGTTGCAGGCACTCGGCGGCGTCGCCCTTGGCATCGACGGCGCCGAGTTCACGCCGACCGGCCGGTTCGTCTACAAAGAGTTCCTGCTCGAAGACGTCCCCAACATGGCGTGGTGCATTGGCTATACCAACGCGTCGTGGACATTGCGTGCCGACATGACGGCCCGCGCTGTGGCGAAGTTGTTGGCGTACATGGACTCCCACGGTTACACACACGCCTATCCACACCTGGGGCCGGGGCCTATGAAGGAGAAGCGGACCTGGGACCTGCAGGCGGGCTACATCCAACGCTCTGAACATGCGTTGCCGCGGTCGGGTACCAAACGACCGTGGCATGTCCGGCACAACTACGTTCTCGACGCCATCGACCACCGGTTCGACCGTATCGAGGAGTCCATGGTGTTCGGCCGCGCGCCCGCGGAAACCCTGGTCCGCGAGCGTGCGTCTTAGCGCGGCGTACTAGCTGGGGGTGCCATGCTGGTCTCCTGGCCGTTCTGAACAGGGGGGTTGCCGTGGTTGTGATCATCGTCGTTGGCGCGTTCTTCGCGGGCATGGGGCTCTACGCACTGGCTGCTCCGGGGGCTCTGCTGCGGCCGTTCGGCATGGTGCCCGTCGAGCCGACCGCCCGCGCCGAGGTGCGCGCGGTGTACGGCGGTTTCGGTGTGGCGGTGGCCGCTGTGCTCGGCTACGCCGCCGCCACGCCTGGGCAGTTGCGTACCGGGATCGTGATCACCATCGGCGTCGCTCTCGTGGGAATGGCTTTGGGCCGCATCGTCTCTGCCGTGATCGACAGCCGGACCTCGTTCTACCCCAACTGGTTCTACTGCCTGGTCGAGACCCTCGCGGCGTCCGCTCTGTTTTCGGTGGCGTGATTTTCTCCGCGAGCGGCTGCCCGGGCGAGCAGCAGGGTGGTGGTGGCATATTGGTCACCCTCATTTTCGAGAAGACGTGTCGGTACCCCGACACGCCGCAAAACCGGTACCGCAGCGTCTGCTCGCGGGGTCGGTCACCACGGCCTGTTCAGTGCCCACAAGCTTTCCCTCCCGGCGTGATTGCGATCCTGTCGGTAGCGTTACGAAAGCAGCCCGGTCCTCGAATGGCAAGGTCCCGAACGTGCCCAGGCCACCAAGACTGCGCTGTACCGAAGAAGGCCGAACTTGTGCACGAGGCGGGTTTCCCCGCAGCGCCGAGTGCTCTGGCCACCCCGGCCGGAGATGTTGCCGCCGACATGCCGCCGACCGCGATCTCGACCATCGATGGACGCTTGACGTCAACCGTCATTGAGGTCTGACACTGGTGTGGTGAACGAAAAAGCCGTACAACCATTTCCCGCGAGCTGGAACACCGCACTGGTGTTGGTGCCGCATCCGGACGACCCCGAGTACGGGATCGGCGCCGCCGTCGCGAAGTGGACCGCTGCCGGTAAGGACGTGCACTATGCGCTGGCCTCACGCGGCGAGGCGGGTATCGCCGGTATGCCGCCCGAACAGGCGGGGCCACTGCGCGAAAGCGAGCAGCGACGGTCGGCCGCCGTCGTCGGTGTCCGCGACGTGGTGTTCTGGAACTTCCCCGACAGCAACATTCGCGACACCGCGCCGCTGCGGGCAAAGATCGCCGAGACCATTTCGGCGCTGCGGCCCGACGTCGTCGTCACCATCTACGGCGGGTCCCGTTGGGCTCCTGACGCGCCGAATCAACGGGATCACATCGAATTCGCGCACGCGGTCGCGGCCGCCTTTGACGGCCTCTCCGAGCCACCGGCATGGCTGTTCGAGAACGGGCCGGACCCGACCCACTGTGAAGTGGTCGACGGCTACACCGAACTGGCGGTGAATTCACTTGCCGCCCATGAGGTCTATTTGTCGGTGCTCGATCCGGACACGCCGGTCATCGAACAGGCCCGCAGGCAGGTCGAGATGTCGACGCCCCCGCTCTCCGAACTAGGTGCGCGAACTGTGGGTTTCATTCTGAAACGGCATCGCTGAGCGGCGATCGGGACCGGTGTCGGCGATGATCCGCCTACCATCACAGCTGTGCGTGCTGTCATGTATACCGAGGTCGGTGCACTTCCCACGGTCGTCGAGGTGCCCGACCCCGAATGCCCGGCCGATGGGGTGATCCTCGCGGTGGCCGCGACGGGCGTGTGCCGGTCGGATTGGCACGCCTGGCGGGGCCACGATCCCGTGGAACTTCCGATCATTCCCGGCCACGAGTTCTCCGGCACCATCACAACAGTCGGGGCGGACGTGTCCGGTTGGCAGGTCGGCGAGCGTGTCACCGTGCCGTTCGCAATAGGTTGCGGGCGTTGCGAGTTCTGTCTGGCCGGTGATGCCCAGGTGTGCCCCGATCAACTGCAGCCCGGGTTCACCTTGCCGGGGGCCTTCGCGCAGCAGGTGGCGATACCACGCGCGCAGGCCAACCTGGTGCGCTTGCCGGATACCGTGTCGTTCGTCGCGGCGGCAGCGCTGGGTTGCCGGTTCGCCACGGCGTTCCGGGCTGTCGTGACCCATGGCCGGGTACAGCCCGGACAGTGGGTCGCTGTGCATGGCTGCGGGGGCGTCGGCCTGTCGGCGGTGATGATCGCGAAAGCCTTCGGAGCCAAGGTCGTTGCTATCGACCACAGCGCCGAAGCCCTCGCAACAGCCAGCCGGCTGGGACCCGACGAAGTGATCAATGGGTCCGAGATCATAGATGTCGCAAGCGAAGTCGTGCACCGGACCGGGGGAGGCGCGCATATCGGGGTCGACGCCATCGGCCATCCCGCGGTCGCGAAAGCTTCGGTGTCGTCGCTGCGCCGGCGCGGTCGCCACGTCCAGGTTGGTCTGCTGCTCGGTGATGCGGCGCACACCGCCCTGCCCATGGACCGCGTGGTCGCACAGGAACTCGCGATCCTCGGATCCCACGGGATGCCTGCTGCCGACTATCCGGCGATGCTGGAGCTCCTTGTGAGCGGTGCACTCGACCCGCAACGTTTGGTCACCCGTGTGGTCGGACTCGATGAGGCGGGCGCGGCATTGGCTGCCATGGATGCGCCGGCAGGTCCAGGGATGACCATCGTCATGCCGGTTTGACTTTCCCTCCTCGCCTCCGGGCCGCGCGGTGTCAAGTCGTACCATCAGCCTGTGACCAGCGCTTCGGGAAAGAACGGCGGCCATACTGTGTTGGCTGAGGCCGACAGCACCGCCTATCAGTCGCTGCGGCACCGGCCGGTGTCGCGTGCTGAGCGGTACGGGATCGGCAAGGCGTTGCGTAAACGGGTGCCACGCCGCACGCTGGCTGACTGGGATCCACCGGTCGGTCGCCCCGATCCGGTCCAATTGATCTCGATCAACCACCAAGGCCGCGTCGATCGGCTCATACCGATCCGGGTCGGCCGCATGATCGCCTCTCCGTATGGCTTTCTCCGTGGTTCGGCGGTGGTCATGGCCGAGGACGTCGCGCACCTACCGACCACCGGCATCACCCCCGTCGTCTGCGGTGACGCGCATCTGGGTAATTTCGGGTTCTACGCGTCACCCGAACGGGACCTGGTCATCGACCTCAATGATTTCGACGAGGCTCATCCCGGCGGTTGGGAATGGGATCTGCGCCGGCTGGTGGCCAGCATCTGGGTCGCCGGCCGGCACAATGGCGCCACCGAAGAGCAGTGCGGCGCCTCGGTGCAAGCCTGTGTTGCGTCCTACCGCAGCCAGATTCGCTGGCTGGCCGACCAGCCGCTGTTCGCCCGCTCGTTTCAGCGGATCCTCGCCGACAAACTGGCTGCCGAGGCTGAGGGGCCGCTGCAGGGCGAGGTGAGCCGCGCGGCCAAGCGTGCCCGCAACCGCACGAGCGATCGGGCCCTGCCACGGTTCACCCAGGAGATCGACGGGGTGCGGCGGCTGGTGGAGGAGCCGCCGCTGATCAATCGGTTGTCCGAGCCGGACGCCGCGCAACTCGCCGAAGCGCTCGACGAGTACCTGACCACCCTGGCCCCGCACTGGCGTCGCATGCTCGGTGGGTACACGCTCGTGGACGTTGCGCACAAGGTGGTCGGCGTCGGCAGTGTCGGACTGCGCGCCTACGTCGCGCTGCTCGAAGGTTCGACTGCTGACGACGTGATTTTCCTGCAGCTCAAACAGGCCCGCCGATCGGTGCTGGCGCGTTACGTGCACGGCGAATCCGCCTGGCACGCCCACCAGGGGCAGCGGGTGGTGGAGTACCAGCAGGCGCTGCAGACCGTGAGCGATCCGCTGCTGGGCTGGACAAGCATGGGCGGCCGGCAGTACTACGTGCGTCAGTTCCGCAACATGAAGGGCACCATTCCGTTGGATGCCATCGACGCCGCCGCGCTCACCGACTACGCGGGCGTGGTGGGGCAGTTACTCGCCAAGGGGCACGCGCGCACGAGTGGCGCGTCGATGATCGCCGGCTACATGGGCCGCTCCGATCGGGTCGACCAGGCACTGTGCCTGTTCGCCCGACGCTACGCCGATCAGACCGAGGCCGATCACGCTGCGCTGGTGGCCGCCGTGGACCGTGGGCTGCTGCCCGTCGAGCGGGGCGTCTAGCGTCGATCAGTCGAGAAACTGACCCGACGGCGCAACGCATTCCGGGCTTCCGAGCGAGGGGCCGGACCGGATCATGATCGCTGTGGCGGAGGACTACGGTGAGGTGTAATTTAGTTACGATACCGTTTCGTTATTTAAGTAGGGATCATGGCCGATCGTGAGGTACTGATCGCGGGCGCCGGCCCGGCCGGACTGGCAGTGGCCTGCGGCTTGCTGAGTCAGGGCGTGCCGGTGCGCATCGTCGACAAGGCCGGCGGTCCCGCCACCACGTCGCGGGCCAACTTCGTGCACGCGCGCGGATCGGAGGTGCTCGACCGCCTCGGTGCACTCGACGACTTGCCGCAACAGTCGGTGCGTGCCATGCAGATCACCACCTATCTTGGCGATAAACCGATCATGCGGTTGCGGTTCGGGGATCCCGGAATTCGTTCGGCCGCACCACCTATGGTCATCTCCCAGGCGATGGTCGAAGCGTCACTGCGGGACCGGCTCACCGAGTTGGGCGGTGCGGTGGAGTGGTCGACACCGCTGACCGACCTACGACAGGATGCCACCGGCGTCGCGGCGACCTTCGAGGATGGAAGCACGACTCGGACGGCCTGGTTGGTCGGCTGCGATGGTGCCGCCAGCACCACACGACGCCGCGCCGGGATCGGATTCCCCGGCGTACAACTGACCGAGCGTTTCCTGCTGGCCGACGTGCGGCTCGACTGGGACCTGGACAGGTCGGGCACCACCGGCTGGATTCACCCCGACGGCATGGTCGGCGCCATGCCGATGCCCGGCGGCAGCTGGCGCATCATTGCCTACGACCCCGGTCTATCCGGCGACGCGCCCGACGACGAGATCCTGCATCGGCTACAGCGACTGCTACCCGGGCGAACCGGCCGTGACGTGCAGGTGACGGCGGCCGAGTGGCTGTCGATGTTCATCGTGCATCGTCGGCTGGCCGACACCTACCGTCGGGGCCGGGTCCTGATCGCCGGCGACGCCGCTCACACTCATGCTCCCTTCGGTGGACAAGGCATGCTGACCGGCCTCGGCGATGCCGAGAACCTCGCGTGGAAGCTCGGTCTGGTGGTCCAGGGTGTCGCCGACGCCGTGTTGCTCGACAGCTATGAGGCCGAACGCCGTCCACTGGCGACAGAGGTGCTGCGGGGCACCACTGCGGTCACCAAGGTGAACATCACGCAGCGACCGGCCGGCCGGTTCATCCGCGACCGGATCGCCGTGCCGCTCCTCAATCTGCCTGCCGTGCAGCGCTGGGTGACCTATCAGACGTCGCAGTTGTGGGTCAGCTACCGCAAGGGACCGCTGGCCGAAAGGTCATTTCCGTTGGCGCGCAAGCCAAGACCCGGCGACCGGGTGCCGGATGGGTCGTACCTGGCGCTTGATGGCAGCCCGGTGCGCCTCTACCCGCAGCTGCGTGGGCATTGGGTGCTTGTCGTGCCTGACAGTCAATCGGCGTTGTGCGGCGTCGCCCGGGCTTATCTCGGCAGCCGCGTGACCATTCTGCGTCAGGCCGACCGGTCCGAGACATACCTCGTCCGCCCCGACGGTCACCTCGCCTGGCGCGGCACCGATTCCGGGCAGCTCGACAGCTGGCTGTCCCGGACGCTGGTCGGCGGACGGGTCAGATGACCGTCGGGCGCGGGCGCCCCCGTGACCCCGCAGTCGACACGGCGATCCTCACCGCGGCACTGGATCTGTTCATCGAACAAGGTATCGCCGCGATGAGCATCGAGCAGATCGCCAAACGTGCCGGCGTCGGCAAACCGACGCTGTACCGGCGGTGGTCGACGAAAGAGGCGCTAATTGCCGACGCGATCGAAGCGCTCGTCGTCGCCGATGTCACCTGGCCGACCCGCGACGAGATCGATGCCGTACCAACGCATCAACTCGTCAAACGAAACATTGCGGCGACAGCCCGCACTGCCGCCGATCCGCGATTTCGTGCCCTCATCGCACAGATCTACGGCTCGGCGGTGACGCATCCGCTGCTGATGCAGACGTATTGGACGCACTACATCCAGCCGCGGCGTGAGCTGACCATCGCGATGCTCCGCCGCGCGAAAACCGACGGCCGGATCGCACCCGACACGGATTTGGAGGTGCTGGTCGACATGCTCGCCGGCGGCGTGACCTACCGTGTGCTGCAACCAGATCCACCGACCGTCAAGCAGATGAAGCACTACCTGGAGGCCGCCTATCGTCAGGCGGGTCTGTTGCCTTAACCGCGCGAGCAGACATTGCGGTACCGGAAATGCGGCGTGTCCGGTACCGCAATGTCTGCTCGCGCAGGGGAAATCAGCGCAGGAACACCTCGGCGTTGTTGGCCAGATCCAGCAGCGGCTGCGGCAGCGCGCCCAATACGAAGGTGACCACCGCGGTGACGACCACTACGGTCATGGTCGGCGCGCTCGGTACCACCACCTGCGGCGCGTCGTCAGGAGGATCGGTGAAGAACATCAGCACGATCACCCGCACGTAGAAGTAGGCGGCGACGGCGCTGGCGATCACGCCGACGATCACCAGCGGAATGGCGCCGCCCTGACCAGCCGCCTTGAACACCGCGAACTTGCTGACGAACCCACTGGTCAGCGGGATACCGGCGAAAGCCAGCAGAAACAGTGAAAACACCACACCGACAACCGGATAGCGCCGCCCCAACCCGGCCCATCGGGACATGGCGGTCGCCTCTTCGCCCGTGTCATCGCGGACCAGGCCGACCACGGCGAACGCACCGACCGTGCTGAAACCGTAGGCGAACAGGTAGAACAGCGTCGAGGACACACCGGCCGGGTTTGCGGCGATCACGCCGGTGAGGATGAAGCCGGTATGCGAGATAGCGGAATAGGCCAGCATCCGTTTGACATCGGTCTGGGTGACCGCGACGACAGTGCCGATCACCATGGTCAGGATCGCCACCGCCCACAACACCGGGCGCCAGTCAGCCCGCAACTCCGGCAATGCCACGTAGAAGATCCGCAGCATGGCGCCGAAGGCGGCGATCTTGGTGGCGGCCGCCATGAACGCAGTGATCACCGTCGGAGCGCCCTGATACACATCGGGCACCCACGAATGGAACGGCACCGCACCGACTTTGAACAGCACCCCGACCAGCAACAGGCCGATGCCGATCAGCGCCAGCGGCGTGCGGCCACTGCCTGCGGCCACCGCGTCGGCGATTCCCGGCAGTGTCAGGGTTCCGGCGTAGCCGTACATCATCGCCGCGCCGTACAAGAAGAACGCCGACGAAAACGCGCCGAGCAGAAAATATTTCAGAGCGGCTTCCTGCGACAGCAGCCGCCGCCGACGTGCCAGCCCGCACAACAGGTACAGCGGCAACGACAGCACTTCCAGGGCGATGAACATGGTGAGCAAGTCGTTGGCAGCCGGGAACAGCAGCATGCCGCCGATGGCCAGCATGGTCAACGGAAACACCTCGGTCTGCATGACGCCGGCCCGGGTGGCCAACTGCTCGGCCACACTGCCCGCGACCGCTGAAGCCTGCGGCGTGAAAGCGTCCAGACCTCGTGCGCCACCGTCGGTTTGGCTGCCGATCTGTCGTTCGGCGACGAGCAGGATTCCGAGAATACCGACCAAGGCAATCGTGGCCTGCTGGAACAGCGCCGGGGGATCGAGCATGACCGCGCCGAGCACGGCAGCCCGCCCGGGGCTGCCGTGCAGGTCGTGCGCCAACAGTCCCACCGCGGCGAGGGCCGCGACCAGCCCGCCGAGCGCCAAGGTCACCTGAACCGGGTAACGGCTGCGCCGAGGCGCGAAGGCCTCCACGAGCACACCGGCGACCGCCACGCCGAAGACGATCAGCATGGGCGAGAGCAAGCCGTACTCGATGCTGGGTGTCACCATGTCAGCGGCTCCCTTCCGCCACGGTCGGCGGTGCACTCGGTATCGGATCGGTCTGGCCCATGATGGTCAGGGTGTGCTGGACTGCCGGATTGATCACGTCGAGCACGGGTTTGGGATAGATCCCCAGCACCAGTAACAAAGCGATCAACGGTGCCACCACGGCGAGTTCGCGAGGAACGAGATCGCGGAGGCTGCCCACACCGGCGGTGCCGTCCCCGTCGTCCTCACGGACTGGACCGGTCATCATCCGTTGGTAGGTCCACAGGATGTAGACCGCCGAGAGCACCAGGGCCGTCGAGGCGAATACCGCCAGCACCGGATAGCGGGTGAAGGTGCCGATGAGGACCAGGAATTCGCTGATGAACGGCGCCAGGCCGGGCAGTGACAGGGTGGCGAGCCCGGCCACCAGGAACGTGCCGGCCAGGACCGGGGCCACCTTCTGCACCCCGCCGTAGGCGGCGATGAGCCGGCTGCCGCGCCGGGACACCAGGAAGCCGGCGATGAGGAACAGGGCAGCCGTGGAGATCCCGTGGTTGATCATGTAGAGCGTCGACCCGGACTGCCCCTGGCTGGTCATGACGAAGATGCCCAGGATGATGAAGCCGAAGTGCGAGATCGACGTGTAGGCGATCAGCCGCATCACGTCGACCTGACCGATCGCGAGCACTGCGCCGTAGACGATGCCGATCACCGCCAGCGTGATGATGAACGGGCGGAAATAGGTCGCCGCGTCGGGGAACAACGGCAGACAGTAGCGCAGCATGCCGAACGTGCCGACCTTGTCCATGATGGCCATCATCAGCACGGCGCTGGCCGGGGTGGCCTCCACTGCGGCATCGGGCAGCCAACGGTGAAACGGCCACAGCGGCGCCTTGACGGCGAACGCGAACATGAACCCCAGGAACAGGAAGCCGCCCACCGCCGGACTGAGCACCAGTCGGCCCGACGTGACCGCCTCGACAATGGCGCGGAAGTCGAACGTGCCGGACCCGAAAACATCGCTCTGCGCCGTCACCACGTACAGCCCGATCACCGCGGCCAGCATGACCAGCCCGCCGAACAGGTTGTACAGCAGGAACTTCACTGCGGCCTTGGAAGCCTGCGCTCGGCTGCCGCCATACCCGCCGATGAGGAAGTACATCGGGATGAGCATGGCCTCGAAGAACACGTAGAACAGCAGGATGTCCAGGGCGACCAGCGACATGAACACCATGCCTTCGACCGCCAGCATGAGTGCGAGATACGCCTGGACCGATCGGCCGGCCAGGCCCGTCCGGTCGGTGGCGTCGTTCCAGCCGGCGACGATCAGCAGCGGCAGCAAAACCGCGGTGAGAACCACAAGCGCGAGCGCAATCCCGTCGACGCCGAGGATGTATCCGGTGCCGAAAGAAGGGATCCACGGGTGTGATTCGACGAACTGGTACTGCTTGCCGCCCGGGTCGAAGCCGACCGCGAGGACGATCGTCACGCCGAGCGCCGCGATCGACACGGCCAGGGCGAGCCATTTGGCCAGAACCCGCTGACCGGCCGGGATCAGGATCACGATCGCGGCGCCCACGGTCGGAACCGCCCAGAGCACCGTGAGCCACGGAAAGGTACTCACCACAGTCTCACCGCCAGGATTGCCGCCACCACCAGCGCCGCACCGGCAAGCATCGACAGCGCATAGGACCGCGCGAAGCCGGTCTGCCATTGTCGTAATCGGTCAGAGGTTCTGCTGACCAGGGCGGCCAACCCGTTCGCGGTCCCGTCCACACCCTTGTCATCTACCTCGGCCAGGACCGCTGTCAGCGTCTGCCCACCCCGCATGAACACCGCCTCGTTGAACGCGTCGCCGTACAGATCCCGGCGGGCGGCCACTGTGAGCGCCGAACCTACCGGGACGTCCACCGGAACCGGCTGGCGGGCGTACATGCGGTAGGCGATCGCAATACCCACTGCCACCACCGCCAACACCACGACCGTCACCACCCACGCGGGTACGCCGTGCTCTGCCTCATGGCTGCCGACGACCGGTTCGAGCCAGTGCGACAGCGTCCCGCCAATCGCCAGGGCGCCACCGGAGACCACCGAGCCGACTGCCAACAGGATCATGGGCCAGGTCATCACGGCCGGGGCTTCGTGAGGGTGTGCTTCTGGGGCCCAACGTTTCTCACCGAAGAACGTCATCAGCATCACGCGCGTCATGTAGAAGGCGGTGATCCCGGCGCCGAGAATGGCGGCCCCGCCGAGAATCACGCCGCGCGCTCCGCCGGCCCCCAGCGCGGCTTCGATGATGCCGTCCTTGGAGAAGAACCCGGCCAGTGGCGGCACCCCGATGATCGCGAGGTAACCGAGCCCGAACGTGGCGAACGTGATCGGCAGAACCTTCCGCAGCCCGCCGTAGCGGCGCATGTTCACCTCGTCGTTCATGGCATGCATGACCGAACCGGCACCGAGGAACAGCCCGGCCTTGAAGAACCCGTGCGTCAGCAGATGCATGATGGCGAATGCGTAACCGGCCGGCCCGAGCCCGGCCGCGAGCACCATGTAGCCGATCTGGCTCATGGTCGATGCCGCGAGGGCTTTCTTGATGTCGTCCTTGGCGCAGCCGATGATCGCACCGAACAGCAGCGTGACGGCGCCGACGATGACGACACCGGTCTGGGCGGCCGGTGCGAGATCGAAGATCGGGCCGGACCGCACGATCAGGTACACGCCCGCGGTGACCATGGTGGCCGCGTGGATCAGCGCCGACACTGGCGTCGGACCTTCCATCGCATCACCCAGCCAGGACTGCAGCGGCACCTGCGCAGACTTACCGCACGCCCCCAGCAACAACAGCAGCCCGATGGCGGTCAACGCCCACTGACTCACCGCCGGCGCGGCGGAGAACACCCCCGCGAACGAGATCGAGCCGATGCTGGCGAACATGATCGCCACAGCGATCACCAGGCCCATGTCACCGACTCGGTTGACGACGAATGCCTTCTTGGCCGCGGTCGCCGCCGACGGCTTGTACGACCAGAACCCGATGAGCAGGTAGGACGCGAGGCCCACGCCTTCCCACCCGGCGTACAGACCGAGGTAGTTGTCGGCCAGCACCAGCAGCAGCATGGCTGCGAGGAACAGGTTGAGGTACGCGAAAAACCTTCTCCGGTCCGGATCTTCGGCCATATACCCGATCGAGTAGATGTGGATCAGTGAGCCGACGCCGGTGATCAGCAACACGAAGCACACCGACAGCTGATCGAGCTGCATACCGAAGTCGACATGCAGTCCGCCGGCAGGGACCCAGGAGAACAACGTCTCGTGAATCGCCCGGTCCTCGCCGTCGCGGCCGAGCATTCCGGTGAACAGCACTGCCCCCACCACGAACGCGGCGATCGACATCGCACACCCCAGCAGGTGACCCCAGCGGTCGGAGCGTCGCCCGGCCAACAGCAGGATCGCTGCCCCCGCGGACGGGAGGGCGATCAGCAGCCATACAGGTAGTGTCATCGCGCCCTTAATGTTTCAGCAGATTGGCGTCATCGACCGAGGCCGAATGTCGCGTGCGGAAGATGGTCATGATGATGGCCAGCCCGATCACCACCTCGCAGGCGGCGACCACCATGGTGAAGAAGGCCACGACCTGACCGTCGAGGTGACCGTGCATGCGGGAGAACGTCACGAATGCGAGGTTTGCCGCGTTGAGCATCAGCTCCACGCACATGAACATGACGATGGCGTTGCGCCGCAACAACACTCCGGATGCACCGATGGTGAACAGCAGAGCCGACAGATACAGATAGTTCGCGGGATTCATCTATGCTCCTCGCGTCCGCAGATCCATCTGTGCTCCTCGCGTCCGCAGATGCATCTGTGCTCCTCGCGTCCGCGGGTTCACTGGCCCTCCCTCTTCGCATCCGTCGCGACACTGCGCTGCGGCAGGATGGCGCTGACCGACAGCACGGCATCGGAGCCGTCGGGCAGTCGGGCCGGGATGTCGACCGCGTTGTGGCGCGCGTAGACGCCGGGATTGGGCAACGGGGTCGGACGCCCACCGGTTTGGAAGCGTTCGATCGCCAATTCGCGCTGGGTCTTTCGGCGTTCGAACCGCTCCCGGTGCGCCAATACCATGGCGCCGAGCGCAGCTGTGATCAACAGGGCACTGGTGAGCTCGAATGCCCACAGGTAGCGGGTGAAGATCAGCGCGGCCAGCCCTTGCACGTTGCCGCCACTGTTGGCCTGCGTGAGCCCGGTGAAGCCGACAGTCGAGACGGTGCCGACGCCCGCGATCAGCAGGATGCCGAAGCCCAGCCCTGCGACAAGTGCCGCGACCCGTTGCCCGCGCAGGGTTTCCACCAGTGATTCCGACAGGTCGACACCGATGAGCATGAGCACGAACAGGAACAGCATCATCACGGCACCGGTGTAGACCACCACCTGAACCACTCCGAGGAACAACGCATCCTGGGCGACGTAGAGCACCGCGAGCGCGATCATCGTCGAGGCCAGGAACACCGCCGAGTACACCGCCTTGGGCGCGGCCACCACACCGACGGCACCGACCACCGCTACCGCGCCGAGGATCCAGAACACGACGGCTTCCGACATCGAGGTCGTCGTCATGCCGTCGGTCGCGGCGGCGATTAGCTCGAGCCTCATCGGGCGTTCTCGGTACAGGGTGTGATCTTGCCCAGGTAGTAGTCGTCGTCGGTGCTGCCCGGCGCCATGTCATGCGGCGGGGCCTGCATGCCGGGCTGTAACGGGGCCAGCAGTTTGTCCTTGTCCAGAATGAGATCGGCGCGGTTGTCGTCAGCCATTTCGTAGTTGTTGGTCATGGTCAGCGCGCGCGTCGGGCACGCCTCGATGCACAACCCGCAGCCGATACAGCGCAGATAGTTGATCTGGTACACCCGCCCGTAGCGCTCACCTGGTGAAAAGCGCTCGCCGGGCAGGTTGTCGGCACCTTCGACGAAGATGGCGTCCGCCGGGCAGGCCCAGGCGCACAGCTCGCAACCGATGCACTTCTCCAGGCCATCGGGATACCGGTTGAGCTGGTGGCGGCCGTGGTAGCGGGGTGCGACAGGCCCTGGCTTCTCCGGATACTCTTCGGTGACCCGCTTCTTGAACATCGAGGTGAATGTGACCGCGAAGCCGGCCAGGGCGTCGAGGAATTTAGGCATCAGCGGTCTCCTTAATGGCGGCTGGCAGCGGCGGCACCGGATATGCCCCGATGCTCTGCCGCGGCGTCGGTCGAACGGTTCTGCCTCGCAGGAACTTCCACAGCGCGAGAAGGATGGCGACCATTACCACTGCGGCACCGATCAAACCGGTCGCCCAGGCTTGGTCGGCATGGCTGTGCAAGCTGCGAGTGATGGCCACGACCATGATCCAGGCCAGCGACACCGGGATCAGGATCTTCCAACCCAACGCCATGAACTGGTCGTACCGCAGCCGCGGCAGGGTGGCGCGTAGCCACATGTAGAGGAACATGAAGGTCCACACCTTGGCGGTGAACCACAGCAGCGGCCACCACCCGCTGTTGGCGCCATCGATCATGTTGAACGGGAACGGTGCATGCCACCCGCCGAGGAACATGGTGGTGGCCAGCGCCGAGACGGTGGTCATGTTGACGTACTCGGCGAGCATGAACATCGCGAACTTCAGTGACGAGTACTCGGTGTGGAATCCGCCGACGAGTTCGCCCTCGGCCTCGGGCAGATCGAAAGGCGCACGGTTGGTTTCGCCGACCATCGCGGTCAGATACACCAGAAATGCCGGCAGTAGCAAGAACACGAACCAGGTGCGGTCCTGAGCCGCCACGATCCCAGAGGTTGACATGGTGCCCGCATATAGGAACACCGCGGCGAACGTCAACGCCATCGCGATCTCGTAGGAGATTACCTGGGCGCTGGACCGCAGGCCGCCCAGCAGTGGATAGGTGGACCCTGATGCCCACCCGGCCAGTACGATTCCGTACACGCCGATCGAGGTGACGGCCAGGATATAGAGGACCGCTACGGGCAGATCGGTCAATTGCAGTGGGGTTCGGTGGCCGAACACCGACACCGCGCCGCCCATCGGGATCACCGCGAACGCCATGAACGCGGGGACCACCGAAATTACCGGCGCCAGTAGGTAGATCGGTTTGTCGACGCCAACCGGGGTCAGTCCCTCCTTGAGCGCTAGCTTGACGCCGTCGGCGAGAGACTGCAGCAGACCCCAGGGGCCGACCCGATTGGGGCCGGGCCGATTCTGCATCCATCCCAGCACTTTGCGTTCGACCAGGATGGCGGTCAGCACCGTCAGCAACAGGAACACGAAGACGCCCAGCGCCTTGGCCAGGACCAGCCACCACGGATCGTGGCCGAACAGGGTGGGGTCGGGATACGTCATGAACCGGCTCCGATCGACACGACGGCCCCGGCGACGGCGCCGAGTTGCCGGTACACCGCCGAGCCGGGGGAGTGCAGCGGGAGCCACACCACCCGGTCGGCCATCTCTGTGACGGCAAGCGGAAGGGTGACGGCACCGCGATCGGTGCGGATGGTCACCGGATCACCGTGTACCGCACCGATTTCAGCGGCAGTGGCGGCCGACAACCGGGCCACCGGCGTCGGTGCGGTACCGGCCAGATACGGCTCGCCGTCCTGCAGACGCCCGGCGTCGAGCAGCATGCGCCAGCTCGCCAGCACCGCCTCCCCCGGCCCTGGATCCGCTGGTGCCGCGGTCGGCGCCGATGGTGCGTCTGGGCGTGGTCCCGACCAGGAACCCAGCGCGGCCAGCTCGGCATCCGCGGCCGCCGGGGTCTTCAGGCCGAGGTCGACGCCGATCTCGTCGGCCAGGTAGTGCAGGACCCGAAGGTCCGGAATCGCGTTGGTGCGCAATGACGGTTCGAACGGGCGCATCCGGCCCTCCCAGTTGAGGAATGCGCCGGCCTTCTCCACCACTGGCGCGACCGGGAACACCACGTCGGCGAGTTCGGTCACTGCGCTCTCCCGTAGCTCCAGACTGACCACGAACGGTGTCGTGCGCAGCGCCGACACCGCCAGGACCGGATCGGGCAGATCGTCGAGTTCGACACCGCCGACCACCAGGGCACCGAGTTGGCCATCGGCCGCGGAGGCCAGGATCGCGGCCGTGTCGCGGCCAGGTGTGCTCGGCAGTTCACCGGAGCTCCAGGCCTGCTCGGTCTGCGCGCGGGCCTGCGGATCGGTGACGGGACGGCCGCCCGGCAGCAGGTTGGGCAGGGCGCCGGCCTCCACGGCGCCGCGTTCCCCGGCCCGTCGCGGAATCCAGGCCAGCCGGGCGCCGGTGGCGGCCGACAATCGCGCGGCCGCGGACAGCGCACCCGGTGACCCGGCGAGCCGCTCACCGACCAGGATGACTGCGCCCGGTTCGCGCAACCGGGCATCGCCGGTCAAGCCGTCGAGCGCGGCGGCTTCGGCACCTGGGACGGTGGGAAGCAGCGTTCCCGACATCTTCTCCAAACCGCGGGTAGCGAAGGGCGCCAGCGACAGCACCCGTACCCCATGTTTGCGGGCACCTTTGCGTAGCCGCAGGAACACGATCGGCGATTCTTCCTCGGGCTCGAAGCCGGCCAGCAGGACGGTGGGCGCCAATTCGAGTTCGGCGTACCGCAACGCCATCGACCGGCCGGCCACCGCGGTGGCAAGGAAGTCGGCCTCCTCGGCGGAGTGGTCACGGGCGCGGAAGTCGATGTCGTTGGTGCCCAAGACCATCCGCGCAAACTTCGAGTAGGCGTAGGCGTCCTCAACTGTGCTGCGCCCGCCCACCAGGACCCCCGCGTTGCCGCCCGCTGCCAACAGACCGGCTCCGGCCACGGTGAGGGCCTCCGACCAGGACGCCGGCCGCAGGGTGCCCGTGTCGTCACGTAGCAGGGGAGTGGTGATGCGATCACCGACGGTCGGGTAGGTGAACGCCCAACGGCCCTTGTCGCAATTCCACTCCTCGTTGACCTCGGGATCGTCACCGGCCAAGCGGCGCAGCACTTTCCCGCGGCGATGGTCAGTGCGTTGGGCGCATCCGGACGCGCAGTGCTCGCACACGCTGGGACTGGACACCAGGTCGAACGGCCGGGCCCGGAATCGGTAGGCGGCGCCGGTCAGCGCCCCTACCGGGCAGATCTGCACGGTGTTGCCGGAGAAGTAGGACTGGAACGGCTCGTCCGGTGCGATCCCAACCTGTTGCAGCGCACCGCGTTCCAATAGGTCGATGAACGGGTCCCCGGCGATCTGGGCGGAGAAACGGGTACAGCGGGCGCACAGCACACAGCGTTCACGGTCCAGCAGGACTTGTGCGGAGATGTTGATGGGTTTCGGATAGGTGCGCTTGACGTCGGTGAACCGGGTTTCGGGACGCCCGTTGGACATCGCCTGGTTCTGCAGCGGGCATTCCCCGCCCTTGTCGCAGATCGGGCAGTCGAGCGGATGATTGATCAACAGCAGTTCCATCACGCCGCGTTGCGCCTTGTCGGCCGCCTCGGAGGTGAACTGGGTGTGCACCACCATGTCAGGGGTGACGGGGGTGGTGCACGACGCCATCGGCTTGCGCTGACCCTCGATGTCGACCAGGCATTGGCGGCAGGCGCCCACCGGTTCCAGCAGCGGGTGGTCACAGAACCGGGGAATCTGGATCCCCATCAGCTCGGCCGCGCGGATGACCAATGTTCCCTTCGGCACACTGATTTCGTCCCCGTCGATGATCAGCGTCACCATTTCCACCGGTGGCGTGTCCTTGGTCGGCTCGGCCAGTGTCACGAGCGGCCCCCTTTCCTTGCGCGAGCAGACATGAAAGTCCCCGTATCCCCGGCGTGTCGAGTACCTATGTGTCTGCTCGCGGTGAGAAACATCTACACACCTGCCTCTTCGGTTGCCAGCAGCGCCGAGGCGTGCGGATCGAACGGACAACCGCCGTCCAAGTGCGCGACATACTCGTCGCGGAAAAGCTTGATCGATGACATGACCGGGGTGGCAGCACCGTCACCCAACGCGCAGAACGATTTTCCGAAGACGGTGTCGGAGATGTCGAGCAGCTTGTCGATGTCTTCGTCGGTCGCCGCGCCGGTCTCCAGACGGGCGTAGATCTGGGCCAGCCAGTAGGTGCCCTCACGGCACGGCGTGCACTTGCCGCAAGATTCGTGCGCGTAGAACTGGCTCCAGCGGCGGACCGCGCGCACCACACAGGTGGTGTCGTCGAAGATCTGCAACGCCTTGGTTCCCAGCATCGACCCGACTGAAGCCATCCCCTCGTAATCCAATGGGACGTCGAGATGTTCGGCGGTCAGCAGTGGTGTGGAGGAGCCGCCCGGGGTCCAGAATTTCAATGTGTGGCCGGTACGTATGCCGCCGGCGTAGTTGAGCAGTTCCCGCAGTGTGATGCCCAGCGGAGCCTCGTACTGCCCTGGCCGGTTCACGTGGCCGGACAGCGAATAGAGCGTGAAACCGGGGGATTTCTCCGACCCCATGGACCGGAACCAATCCACGCCGTTGAGCAGGATCGGCGGGACGCTGGCGATGGACTCCACATTGTTGACCACGGTCGGGCAGGCGTAGAGGCCTGCCACTGCCGGGAACGGTGGACGCAGTCGCGGCTGGCCACGGCGCCCCTCCAGAGAATCCAGCAGTGCGGTCTCCTCACCGCAGATGTATGCGCCCGCACCGGCGTGCACCGTCAGTTCCAGGTCGAAGCCCGAGCCGAGGATGTTCGAGCCCAGATAGCCGGCGTCATAGGCATCGGCGACGGCCGCCTGCAGGCGCCGCAGCACCGGAACGACTTCGCCGCGCAAGTAGATGAAGGCATGCTTGGCCCGAATCGCATAAGCCGCGATGATCACGCCCTCGACCAGGAAATGCGGGGTGGTCAGCATCAGCGGGATGTCTTTGCAAGTGCCGGGTTCGGATTCGTCGGCGTTGACCACCAGGTAGTGCGGCTTGGCGCCGGCCCCCTCGGTGCCCTGCGGGATGAACGACCACTTCATGCCGGTCGGGAAGCCGGCACCGCCCCGGCCGCGCAGGCCCGAATCCTTCACCAGCGCAATGACATCGTCAGGCGGCATCGCCAGCGCCTGCTGCAATGCGCGGTAGCCGTCGTGGCGGCGGTAGGTATCCAGCGTCCAGGGTTGCGGTTCGTCCCAGAACCGGCTCAGTACGGGTGTTAGCGCAGTCATGCTTCTGTCCCGTCCGGGTTCGGAGCCGACATCCCGAGTTCACGTGCCTGGTACAGCCCCGCCAATGTGGCGGCTCCGGGTGCCCCGCCCGGCACGTGTGGATCGGTCAGCCCGGCCAGTGTGCGCGCGGTCTCGCGGAAGGTGCACAGCGGTGCGCCGCGGGTGGGGTCCGGCGGGTTACCGGTACGTAGCCCGTCGACCAGATCGCGTGCCGACGAAGGGGTTTGGTTGTCGTAGAACTCCCAGTTGACCATGACGACCGGGGCGTAGTCGCAAGCTGCGTTGCATTCGATGTGTTCGAGGGTTACGCGTCCGTCCGCGGTGGTCTCACCGGCGCTGATGCCCAGATGGTCCTGTAGCACATCGAGAATCGCGTCACCACCCATGATCGCGCACAACGTGTTGGTGCACACCCCAACCAGATAGTCACCGGCCGGCGTGCGCCGGTACATCGAATAGAACGTCGCCACCGCGGTGACCTCGGCGTCGGTCAGTCCGAGTCGTGCTGCGCAGAACCGGATTCCGGCGGGGGTGAGGCATCCGTCCTCCGCCTGCACCAGATGCAGCAGGGCCAGCAGGGCCGAGCGCGCATCGGGGTAGCGGTCGATGATGCGTTGCGCGTCGACGTTCAGCCGGGCTGTGACGTCGTCGGGATATGCCGCGGGCCCGTTGATCGGCGGGCCCGCTTCGTCGGGCCGTTGCCCGAGCTCCAGGAAAACTTCGTTCACCTAGCGGTCCACCCCTCCCATGACCGGATCAATCGACGCAACCGCCGCGATCGCGTCGGCCACCATGCCGCCCTCGCACATCGCCGCCACCGCTTGCAGATTGGTGAACGACGGGTCGCGGTAATGCACCCGGTACGGCCGGGTGCCACCGTCGGAGACCATGTGTACGCCGAGCTCGCCGCGGGGCGACTCCACTGCGACATACACCTGACCTGCCGGTACCCGGATGCCTTCGGTGACGAGCTTGAAGTGGTGGATCAACCCTTCCATCGAGCGGCCCATGATCTTTGCGATGTGCTCGGGGGAGTTGCCCAGCCCATCGGGTCCGAGTTTGAGATCCGCGGGCCAGGCCAGCTTTTTGTCGCTGATCATGACCGGACCGGGCTCCAATCTGTCTATGCACTGTTGCACGATCTTCAACGACTCCCGCATCTCCTTGACCCGGATGATGTAGCGGCCGTAGGAGTCACACTGGTCGTCGGTGATCACGTCGAATTCGTAGTTCTCGTAACCGCAATACGGTTGGGTTTTGCGCAGGTCGTGCGGCAACCCGGTGGACCGAAGCACGGGCCCGGTGATGCCCAGTGCGATGCACCCCGTGAGATCCAGATAGCCGACGCCGACCGTGCGGGCTTTCCAGATGTAGTTCTCGTTGAGCAGATCCTCCAAGTCGTTCAACCGCTTCGGCAGCAATTCCATCAGGGCCCGCAATTGGGGAAGCGCGTCGTCGGGAAGGTCGACAGCCAGTCCGCCGGGCCGGATGTAAGCGTGGTTCATCCGCAAACCGGTGATCGCCTCGAAGACTTTCAGGATCTCCTCGCGTTCACGGAATCCGTAGAACATCGCGCTCATCGCGCCCAGTTCCATCCCGCCGGTCGCCAGTGCCACCAGATGCGATGAGATGCGGTTGAGTTCCATCAGCATCACGCGGATCACGTTGGCCCGCTCGGGGATGTCGTCGGTGATGCCGAGCAGCTTCTCCACCCCGAGGCAGTACGCCGTCTCGTTGAAAAACGGTGACAGGTAATCCATTCGGGTGACGAACGTGACGCCTTGGGTCCAGTTGCGGAATTCCAGGTTCTTCTCGATGCCGGTGTGCAGGTACCCGATGCCGCAACGGGCTTCGGTGACGATCTCGCCCTCGATCTCGAGGATCAGGCGCAGCACTCCATGGGTGGATGGGTGCTGCGGGCCCATATTGACCACGATGCGCTCGCCGGCATGCTCCCGGGCGGCCGCCACGACCTGGTCCCAGTCCTGTCCGCCGACCATGACGACGGAGGATTCGTCGGTAGTCATCAGTTGTACGACCTCCGCTGATCGGGCGGTGGAATCTGGGCGCCGTGATACTCCACCGGAACGCCGCCGAGCGGGTAGTCCTTACGTTGCGGGTGGCCCACCCAGTCGTCGGGCATCTCGATGCGGGTCAGTGCCGGATGACCGTCGAAGACGATGCCGAAGAAGTCATAGGTCTCGCGTTCGTGCCAGTCGGTCGTCGGGTAGATCGCGTACAACGACGGAATGTGCGGATCGGCATCCGGCGCGGCGACCTCCAACTGGATGCGCCGGTTGTGCGTGATGGACAGCAGCGGGTACACCGCGTGCAGTTCACGGCCGGAGTCGTCGGGATAGTGCACACCGCTAACGCCGAGGCACAGTTCGAAGCGCAGGGCAGGATCGTCACGCAACACCGCCGCGACCGCGGGCAGCTGCATCCGGCTGATCTCAAGGGTCAACTCGTCGCGGTACACCACCACCCGCTCGATCGATACCTCGTAGCGGTCCTCCCCGAGCGCCTCGGCGAGCCGATCGACCACCTCGTCGAAAAACCCGCCGTACGGCCGCGGCGAACTGCCGGGCAGGGCGACCGACCGCACCAAGCCGCCGTAGCCCGAGGTATCGCCGGTGCCGGAGGGGCCGAACATACCGTGGCGCACTCCGATCACCTCGGGTGTGTCGCCGTTGGAGGTGTTCATCGCAGCAGCCCCTTGAGCTCGATGGTGGGTGCGACCGACAGGGCTGCGTTCTCGGCCTCGCGGATCGCTTCGGCCCGGTTCACTCCGAGTGGCATTTGCTGAATCTTGTCGTGCAGCTTGAGGATGGCATGTAACAGCATTTCGGGGCGGGGCGGGCAGCCCGGTAGATAGATGTCGACCGGAACCACGTGATCCACCCCTTGGACCACCGCATAGTTGTTGAACATGCCGCCCGAGGACGCGCAGACCCCCATTGCCAGCACCCATTTCGGCTCGGCCATCTGGTCGTAGATCTGCCGCAGCACGGGCGCCATCTTTTGGCTGACCCGGCCTGCCACGATCATCAGATCGGCTTGACGGGGGGTCGCGGAGAACCGCTCCATCCCGAACCGGGCGATGTCGAATCGCGGACCGGCCGTCGACATCATTTCGATGGCACAGCACGCCAGGCCGAACGTGGCAGGCCACAACGATCCCTTGCGGACGTAACCGGCCACCACTTCCACCGTGGAGAGCAGGATGCCGCCGGGCAGACGTTCTTCTAGTCCCAATTCAAGCCCCCTCGCCGCCATACGTAGGCGTACGCCACGAACACCGTGAGCATGAACAACAGCATCTCCACCAGCGCAAACAGGCCGAGACTGTCGAAGGCGACCGCCCACGGGTACAGGAACACGATCTCGATGTCGAACACGATGAACAACATCGCCGTCAGGTAGTACCGGATCGGCATCCGCTGGCCGGTGGTGCCTGCCGAGCCGGGAGGCACCGGTTCGATACCGCATTCGTAGGCTTCGAGTTTGGACCGGTTGTAACGCTTGGGACCGATGATGAGGGCGATGCCCACGGAAACCACCGCGAACGCCGCGGCGATTGCACCGAGAACCAGAATTGGTGTGTATAGATTCATGCCGTGCGGCTGCTCCCTCGCTGGGCTGTCGATGTGAGCTCACCCACAGCCTAGCGAGCTTTGCGGCCCGCGCCATGCATTTTGATTAGTATCGGTTACTACCGGGCCGGTGTGCAACAGTGCACTTTGCCGTGCTATGAATATTGAACGGTTACAGGATATTTCGCGTTCTGGTTACCGTGCGGGGGTGCGCAGCAAGGACACCACCGCGTCGCTGAGCCGGATCGGGTCGATCGGGTGCGGGACGGCCGCCTCGGCGCGTGACCAGTTGGCCAGCCAGGCATCGTCCGGCCGTCCGGTGAGCACCAGGATCGGCGGGCAGTCGTCGATCTCGTCCTTGAGCTGCTTGGCGATTCCCATTCCGCCGGTGGGCGTGGCCTCGCCGTCTAGGATGGCGAGGTCGAATCCGCCCTTGTCCATCTGCGCGATCACTATCGGTGCGGTCGCGATCTCGACATACTCCAGTTCGGGTAATTCCGGGTGAATGCGTTTGCCGAGCGCGAGTCGTACCTGCTCGCGGGTGCGCGGGTTGTTGCTGTACACCAGGATGCGCAGCGGCGAGGGGCCGACCATGCTCGCGATGCTACTGGCTGAGTACCGCGCGGACCGGTCAACTCGGCGAATTCGACTTATACGTTCAGTCGCGGGTGAACACCAGCTCCGCGGAGATCTCCGTCGTCGGGCCGACCATGCCGAGCAGGTTGCCCGAGACGCCGAATTCTCGCCTGTCGACCGTGCAGCCACCGGCCACCCGTACCGCTCCGTCCTCCAGAATCTGCACGGTGACCGGCAATTCGACGGGGCGCGAAATGGCGCGGACCGTGAGCGTCGCCTGCAGCCGAGCATCGTGCGCATCGGCAGGCTGCGCTCCCGTCACCTCCACGACGATGTCGGGGTGGTTGTCGACGTCGAAGAAATCGGCGGAGCGCAGATGCTTGTCGCGTTTGGCGATCCCGGTGTGCAGTGACGTCGTGCGGACCGTCACGCGCCCGGTCACCGTCTCTCCTACGATGCCGTCGCCGCCGAGCCCGGAGAATGTGCCGGTCACCGTCGAGAGTCCCCACGCGGTCTTGTTCCGGAACCTCACCGAGGATCGGTTTGGCGCGAGTCTCCAGCGGCCCGCGGTGTCGACGAGGATGTCCGGCAGAGTGGTCATGGCGCCTCCGTGACGATCGGGCTGGTGGGTCTTTGATCAGGCTGGGCTACGACGTGCTCGGCATCGAGTTCGCGTCAGTCCAGGATTCGGTCACCCGCGCGCAGCAGGGCGCTCGGTAATGCGTGGCCCACAACCTGCTCGGCCACCTTGGCTGCGGCGATCGCGGCGCTGAGATCGACGTCGACGTCGATGTTGCTGTCCCGCAACAGATACACAAGATCCTCTGTGGCGATGTTGCCCGTCGCGCCGGGAGCGAACGGGCAGCCGCCCAGGCCGCCGACCGAGGCATCCAGTCGCGTCACCCCGGCCTGCACGGCAGCATAGGCGCTGGCCAGCCCGGCACCCCGGGTGTTGTGGAAGTGCGCGCCGAGCGGCAGGGCACCGATGACCTGGCGCACCTGCTCGATCAGCGACGTCACCCGGCGCGGCGTGGTGGTCCCGATGGTGTCGGCGATTGCGACGCGATCAACACCGAATTCGACTGCAGCGGAGAGGATATCGAGCACCCGATGCGAAGCCGTCGGTCCGTCGAACGGGCAGTCCCACACCGTGGCGACGATGACCTCGACGGTGGCATCCGCGTCGTGCGCAACTCGCGTCACATCTGCGATGGCCGAGGTCGCCTCGGCGCTGGTGCGGCCGACGTTGGCCTGGCTGTGGCCATCGGAGGCCGACACCACGTACTCGATGGATCGCAGCCCTGCGGCGACGGCACGTTTGGCGCCATTGGGGCTGGCCACCAGCGCGGAGAATTCCACGTCGGGAAACGCCGTCAGGATCTCCGCGAACTCGGGGGCGTCGGCCAGGGCCGGCACCTTGGACGGGGACACGAATGCGGTTGCCTCGACTTCCCTGACGCCGGTGGCGACGATCGCCTCCAGAAGCGCGACCTTGGCCGACAATGGAATCGGATCCTCCAGTTGCAGACCGTCGCGCAGACAGACTTCGCGGATATCGACCTTCACAGAACCCCCTCCTCACGCAGCGCTGCCAACTCGGCGTCGGAGTGCCCGAGCAGCTCGCCGTACACCTCGTCGTTGTGCAAGCCGGGCCGTGCCGGTCCGGCGTTGCGTATGGTGCCGGGAGACTCGGACAGCACAGGCACGATGCCAGGGCCTTTGACGTTGCGCTGGATCCGGTCATCCCAGTGGTCGGCGATCATGCCGCGGGCCTGCAGCTGCGGATCCTTGACCACCTCGGCGACGGTGTTGATCGGTCCGGAGATCACTCCGGCCTGCGACAGTGTCTCGATGATTTCCGATGGCTGACGCCGGGCTGCCCATTCTGCGATGATCTTGTCCAGCTCGTCCTGATTACGGCCACGCGCAACGTGATTGACAAACCGGTCGTCGGAGGCCAGTTCAGGGCGGCCCATTGCCGTGCACAAGCGGCGGAACACGGTGTCCTGGTTGGCGGCGATGACCACCCAGCTGCCATTCGCAGTCTGATAGATGTTGGACGGTGCGATACCTTCCAGTCGTGTGCCGGACGGTCCGCGCACGACCCCGCCGGTGTCATAGTCCGGAATGGTGGATTCCTGGATCGCCAAACATGATTCGGTCAGCGCGGTGTCCACGACCTGTCCCTCGCCGGTGACGCTGCGGCGGTAGAGCGCCGCAAGCGCCCCCTGAGCCGCGAACATCCCGGCGAGACTGTCGCCCAGAGACAGCGCCAGCCGGGGCGGAGGGCCGTCGGGGAAGCCGTTCATGTGCCGCAGACCGCTGGCTGCCTCGGCAACCGAGGCGTAGCCGGCCTTACCGGCCTCCGGCCCTGTCTGCCCGTAGCCGGACACCCGTACCAGGATGATGCCCTTGTTGCGTTCCCGCAGCACGTCGTAGCCCAGATTCCACTTCTCCAGCGTGCCGGGCCGGAAGTTCTCCACAATGATGTCGGAGCGGTCGACCAGCTCGAGAAACAGCTGGCGGCCACGGTCAGCACGCAGGTCCAGCGTGATGGCCTTCTTGTTACGGGCGTGCACCGTCCAGAAGAAATGGTGCCCGTCGAGTTCGGCCTGGCCCCAGGTGCGCAGCGGGTCGGGGCTGCCGGGTAGCTCGACCTTGATGACCTCGGTGCCCATGTCGCCGAGCAGCCGACCGGCGAACGGCCCGGAGATCAGGGTGCCGAGTTCGAGCACCCTGATGCCGTCCAATGCGCCCGTCACAGCGACGGCTCCGTGCCCAGCGTGGGCGCCGTGATACCCGGGCCGGTCTTGGCGGCGTGGCCATTGGCATCGGCGTAGCTCCACCGCGACAACCAGCTGCGGAGTGTGCAGGATCGGGCCAGGCGCACGGGGCTCATGTTCACCACCTGAGGATCGCCTAGACAGCACTGTCCCGTCCACCCGCTGTGAGGGTTTTGCCTTTGCGCAGGTGAACGCTGCGTTTCAGCGTCTGCTTCCCGGGGTAGCCACCGATCGTGGAGGGAGTCGCAGTCGCCCTTCGCCGACGCCGATCTGCGACTTCCTCCACGCTGGATCTCGAATCAACCTGGCGCACAAGCGATCTTGCTCGCGCCGTGGACAGAACGAAAGGACCCACATGTCCAAGGAATTACAAGGCCGCCGGATCGGCATTCTGGCCGCGGACGGTGTAGAGCGCATCGAACTCGAACAGCCGCGCACCGCTGTGGAGAACGCCGGTGGCCACATCGAGCTGCTGTCCATCAACGCGGGAGAAATCCAGGCCCGCGATCACGATCTCGAACCGGCCGGCAGCTTTCAGGTGGACCGCACGGTGGGCGAGGTGAGGGTCGATGACTTCGATGCCCTCATCCTGCCCGGTGGCACCGTCAACCCCGACAAATTGCGGCTCGACGGGACCGCCGTGGCGTTCGTCCGAGATTTCGTCCGTTCGGGCAAGCCGGTTGCGGCAATCTGCCACGGCCCTTGGACCCTGGTCGAGGCCGACGTAGTACGCGACCGGACACTGACCAGTTATCCGAGTATCCGCACCGACCTTCGCAACGCCGGCGCCAACGTCGTCGATCAGGAGGTCTGCATCGACGGCAACCTGATCACCAGCCGCTCACCAAGCGATCTGCCGGCATTCTGTGAAGCCATCACCGATGAACTGGCGAGTACCCCGGCCCAGACGTAGGCGGGCAGTCCATGACACCCCGCCCTGCGGCCCATTCCAGTACGGCCCGTGTTGGCGCAGCAGAAATTTAGTATGTGGTTTCGAAGTGGTGCAGTCGGAATCTGCTCGGAGACGATTGGATAACCCTCCGGACACCGGTTGTGCACAGATTGGCCGCGGCCGTAACTTGACACGGCGGACTTGAACGGGGGACAGTGCCTGTTCGCGCTGGTAGGACACCCCGGCAGGGCGTGAAGACAAAGGCGGCGTCATTTTTTGCCGAGCCAAGTTGCGCCGCGCCGCAACGGGCCGTCGGTTTTCTCTCATCGCGCCCTCATGATTTACTCAAGACGCAACAACTGAATTTTCTCGGTCCGCTCCGCTGAAGCACCGGGCTCAGTCGAGCGGGCGCGACGATGCAGCGATCCTTCGTTGCATGTCGCACGATGACCTCTGATCGCGCAGTACTGGGCGTAGTTAACCGGAAGATGGACGGATTTGCAGTATGAGCTTCATTGACAAGATTCGTGGCCATTGGGCGCGCCGGCTTTCGGTGGCGGCCATGGCAGCACTGTTGCTGCCTGGCTTGATCGGCGTGGTGGGCGGATCGGCGACCGCGGGAGCGTTCTCCCGGCCCGGTCTGCCGGTGGAGTACCTGATGGTCCCGTCGCCGTCGATGGGCCGTGACATCAAGGTTCAGTTCCAGAGCGGTGGATCGGGTTCGCACGCGGTATACCTGCTCGACGGCCTGCGCGCCCAGGATGACTACAACGGTTGGGACATCAACACCAACGCGTTCGAGATGTTCCTGAACACCGGGCTGTCGGTGGTCATGCCGGTCGGCGGACAGTCCAGCTTTTACAGCGACTGGTACCAGCCGGCCTGTGGCAACTCTGGTTGCGTCACCTACAAGTGGGAGACCTTCCTGACCAGCGAGCTGCCGGAATGGCTGGCCGCGAACCGCGACGTCGCTGCGAGCGGTAACGCAGCCATCGGCCTGTCCATGGCCGGTTCGGCCGCGCTGATCCTCGCCGCCTACCACCCCGACCGGTTCATCTATGCCGGCTCGATGTCAGGCTTCCTGAACCCCTCCGAGGGCTGGTGGCCGTTCCTGATCAACATCTCGATGGGTGACGCCGGCGGTTACAAGGCCAACGACATGTGGGGTCCCACCGAGGATCCGAACAGCGCCTGGAAGCGTAACGACCCGATGGTGCAGATCCCGCGGCTCGTCTCCAACAACACCCGTATCTGGATCTACTGCGGTAACGGCCAGCCGGACGAGCTCGGCGGCGGCGACCTGCCGGCGACGTTCCTGGAGGGTTTGACGATCCGCACGAACAAGACGTTCCAGGACAACTACATCGCCGCGGGCGGTAAGAACGGCGTGTTCAACTTCCCGGACAACGGCACGCACAGCTGGGCCTACTGGGGCCGGGAGCTGCAGGCCATGGTTCCGGATCTGCAGCGAGTCCTGGGCTAACCACCTCGCCGAGCAGACAGAAAACTGCCCCAAATCTTCGGATTTGGGGCAGTTTTCTGTCTGCTGGCCGGTTGGAAACCAGGAGCGCAGCGCTGGGCTCGAAGTGCGGCTCGCGAGGGGGGAAGGTTACTTCAGCTCGGCCGAGGAGAGGCCCAGCAGCCGGCGGGCCACCACGAGCTGCTGGATCTGCTGAGTGCCTTCGAAGATGTCGAGGATCTTCGAGTCACGTGCCCATTTCTCCAGCAGGGTCTGCTCCGAATAGCCCACGGTCCCGGCCATTTCGACGGCCTTGAGGGTGATGTCGCTGGCCACACGGGCAGCCTTGGCCTTACCCATCGAGGCTTCCTTGGAGTTGGGAATGCTGTTGTCGGCCTGCCACGCCGAGCGCACCGTCAACAGGTAACCGGCCTCCCAGTCGGCTTCCATCCGGAGGAACTCCGCCGCGGGGGCACTCTGGGCGTGCGCAGGCTTGTCGTAGGAGATCTCCACGCCCGCATCGGTCAGGATGGCGCGCAGATCCTCCAGCGCGGCCCGCGCGATACCGACGGCCATGGCCGCCACGATCGGTCGAGTGTTGTCGAAGGTCTCCATGACCCCGGCAAAACCCTTCTCCACGTGGATCTCCGGATCACCGAGCAGGTTGTCCTTCGGGATGCGGGCATTCTCGAAGCGGATCACCGCGGTGTCGGAGGCCTTGATGCCGAGCTTGTGCTCGAGGCGCTCGACGGTGACTCCGGGATGCTCGCGCGGCACGATGAACGACTTGATCGCCGCACGGCCCAAGGACTTGTCCAGTGTCGCCCAGACCACGATGTGGGTCGCGCGCGAACCCGCGGTGACGAAGATCTTCTCGCCGTTGATCACGTACTCGTCGCCGTCGAGCACCGCGGTGGTGGTCACGGCAGCGGAGTCGGAACCGAAGCCCGGTTCGGTGATGGCCATCGCGGCCCACACGTCCTTGCCGAGCCGTTCGAGCTGCTCGGGCGTGGCCACCGAGGAGATGGCGGCGTTGCCCAGGCCTTGGCGCGGCACCGAAAGCAGTAGTGCCACGTCGCCCCAGCTGATCTCCACTGCGTTGAGCAGTGCGGACATGTTGGCACCGTTGACAGTTGTCTTCTGGCCGTCGCCGTTCGCGTCGTCACGGAAGGCTTCGGCGCCCGCGAACGAGATGGTCTTGGCGCTCGAGATGCCTTCGAACAGGTTGGCCAGGGTGTCGAGCTCGACCGGGTAGGCGTGCTCGGCGAGGTCGTACTTGCGTGAGATCGGGCGAAGCATTTCGGCGGCGCCCTGATGGCCCTTCTCGATGACGGCCTGAAGCTTGCGGGGCATTTCCAGATTGATTGCCATGATTCGTCTTTCGCTTGGATAAGAGGAAGGACCGCTGAGCTAGATAACTACGACACCTTCGGCGACGCCGATGGCCCGCAGACCGCGGTACCAGCGCTCGACCGGGTGTTCCTTGGTGTATCCGTGACCGCCGAGCAGCTGGACCCCGTCCAGACCGATCTGCATGCCCTTGTCGGTGCCGAGCTTGTGGGCCAGCGCGGCTTCGCGGGCGAACGGCAGGCCCTGTTCGGCCCGGGCGGCACCGCGCCAGGTGATGAGTCGCAGGCCGTCGAGCTCGATGGCGATGTTGGCGGCCGTGAATGCCACCGATTGCCGGTGGGCGATGGGCTCGCCGAACGCGTGGCGTTCCTTGATGTAGGGAATCACGTAGTCCAGCACCGCATGCGAAGTACCGACCGCCAGCGCTGCCCAGCCGAGTCGCGACAGCGCGATCGCTTCCGAGTAATCCTCGTCAGTGGCCTCGTCCTCACCGAGGCGGGCGTGCAGCGGTACGGCGACGTTGTCGAGTTCGACCTGGCCGAGCGCGGCCGCGCGGATGCCCATGCTGGGATCGGCCTTGACGGTAAGGCCCTGCGACGACGCCTCGACGATGAACAGCGCCGGTTTGCCACCCAGTTGTGCTGCGACGATGAACAATTCGGCGTCGGCCGCGGCGGGCACCAGCGATTTGACACCGGACAGCCGGTAGCCGCTCGGCGTGCGTACCGCGGTGGTCTTGAGCATGGTCGGGTCGAATAGCGCGTGCGGTTCGGCGATCGCCACGCAGCCCTGCGGGACGTTCTCGCTCGCGAATTCCCTGAGGTAGGTGGCCTGCTGATCGGCGCTGCCCCAGTGGGTGAGCGCCGCCGCGACCCCGCCGGGCGCCAGGATCGGCAGCGCCAGACCCATGTCGCCGTAGGCCAGCGCCTCGGCGACCAGGGCATTGGTCACCGTGCTGCGGTGCTCGGCGATGCCGTCGAACTCCTCCGGGACGTTAACGGCGGTGATACCCAGCTCAGCGGCCTTGGCGATGAGATCGACCGGGTAGGTGGCCGCTTCGTCGGCGTCACGGGCCGCCGGCCGCAGGAGTTCCTTGGCGAACTCATTGACCGTGTCGACGATGATCTTCTGGTCGTCGTCGGGGGTGAGGTCGAAGTAGTCTGAGCGCTTTTCGGGCCGAGGGCCCGCCAGCCGGGTGGGTGACTTGCCTATGCCTTGCACCCGCTGGAACTGCCGGGTGGCTGCCCCGGCAGTCGAAAATACCTGCTTCACGCCATATTTCAGGCCGCGATTGAGCGGGTCGCGCAATCCGTAGCGATCCAGGAACTCCTGGCCCAGGATCGGGGTGATCAGCGCCAAGCCGATGTCGGTCGCTGTCCGCTTGTACTTGTGCATACCCACGGCGCTGGGCCGGTCGGAGCGCTGGGGGTGGGGTGTGGAGCCGTTCTTGGACGGCAGAGTGTTGGTCATTGTCAGCTGCCTCTGGTTGGTCGTGGCGACGCGTCTGACCGTATCTTACTCTGGAGTAAGGTATGGCGCCGCAGTAACCAATTTCACACCCGGCACAGGTCGGCTACCCCGCGGACAACCTGCTCAGCACCTCCGAGTGGAGCTGTCCGTTGGTGGCCAGCGCACTGCCGCCGTGCGGCCCGTCGACGCCGTCGATGCTGGTAAAAGTGCCTCCGGCCTCGCGGATGAGGAGGTCGAGCGGAGCGACATCCCACAGCTTCACCTCGGGTTCGCAGGCGATGTCGACCGCGCCCTCGGCGACCATGCAGTACGACCAGAAGTCCCCGTAGGCCCGCACCCGCCACACCGCATCGGTCAGTTCGACGAAGCGATCCCGGCGGTCCTCCCAGCCGGTCGTGAGGTCGGAGTACGACAGACTGGCCGATGCCAGATCGCTGACACCGGAGACCGACAGCTTGCGCGTCGTCCCGGCGAACGAGCCGAACGCGCCCTGGCCGGCGCCCGCCCACCAGCGCCGGGCCAACGCCGGTGCGCTGATTACCCCGACAGTCGGCGTGCCATCCTCGAGGAGGGCGATCAAGGTACACCACACCGGCACGCCGCGGACAAAGTTCTTGGTGCCGTCGATCGGATCGAGAACCCACTGCCGGCCCGTCAAAGCGCTGGTGCCGCCGAACTCTTCGCCGAACACCGAGTCGTCCGGCCGCGCGTCGTCCAGCGTCGCTCGCAGTGACTCCTCCGCGCCGCGGTCGGCGTCGGTGACGGGCGTCAGGTCGGGTTTGGTTTCAATGCGCAGGTCTAACGCTCCGAATCGGGCCATGGTCAGCGCGTCGGCCTGATCGGCGAGTCCGAGTGCCAGGGACAGGTCATCTGCGTAGGTGCTCATGGCAGCAGTCCTACCATGGCCTGGTGTGGGAATTCGGGATACTCCTGTTGCTCGTGGGCGTGCTGGTGTTGCTGCTGGCGCCGCGGATCATGCGACGTCGCGGTATGGGGCCCGACACCGTATCCGGCACGCTGCTGGTCACGGGGGTCAGTCCGCGTCCGGACGCCCAGGGGGAGCAGTTCGTGACGATCACCGGCGTCATCAACGGACCGACGGTCAACGAGCATGTGGTGTATCAGCGCATGGCTGTCGATGTGTCTGCCTGGCCCACCATGGGCCAGCTGATCCCGGTGGTGTATTCGCCGAAGAATCCGGACAAGTGGGCGTTCGCCTCACCGGACTCTCCTGCGCCGTGAACGCCGGGCAGCCTTCCAAAGGTCGAGTGGCTCGGACAGAATGTGGTTGGTTGCCGCGGCATGCCGGTGCGCGTCGGCGATGGCCCGGCGGCCGAAAATACGGGGCTTGCCGTGCCAACCGCATTGGCAGATCGCGAATGGCAGGCAATGACGGGTGCGCCACAGGGTGATGGTCGAGACTTGGTCGAGTTTGTGCGTGGTCATCGCTCGCTCTCCTCGCGAGTTCGTGCGGGTGCGACGCGAGACACCCCCGTCAGGGGAGTCAAGTTTTGATTGATCTTTCGTCCGTTGATCTTCTCGGTGTTCACCGCGAAGAGAAGGTCGACCGGGGCGTCCAGCGCCTCCGCGATGCGCGCACCCAGCTGCGGTGAACATGAGTGTTTGATACCCGAGCACAAGCCGTGAATGAATGCCTTGCTGCATCCAACACGGGTGCCTAGCTGTGCCATTGAGTATCCCCGTTGGCGCATGAGCGCCCGCAGCGTATCGCCGGAATGCAACCGCACTTGTTTCAAACCCCGTCTTCGCGGATAGCCAGCCAACTGCGGTCCAGGTTACGGCAAATTATCACTAATTAGCTAACGAAACATCAATAGGTAGTTGACGAATATGGCATGGCGTTAGATCGGCTTTCGCACTGCCTGCAGAAATGGGCAGTATGTCGCTTATTGTCTGGTTGACGTCATGGCATCAGCGATGGTGCGTCGACAGCGACCAACAGCGAATGAGGTGGCGTGATTGGCTGGTCGGTTGGGTATAGGAGACGATTCCATGCGCCAGCTGATCCAGATCGTCCAGACGCACATGGACGACTACGGGGTGTCCGAAGCTGAGGTTGCGCGCCGCATAGGTGCAACACCGCAGACGGTCAACACCTGGCGCAATGGCGAGATGAAGCAACTGCCTCGCCGGCAGTATCTAACTGCGCTCGCCGAGTTGACACAGACCGCCTACACGACAGTCTTGATCGCGGCGCTTCACGACACCGGATACCTTGCCGAGCCGATGAGCATCGATGCCGCCTACACGGCCCTGATCATCTCGCTCGCCGTCGACGCCGACGAACTTGAATCTGCCGCGTCCGACATCGACGCTGTCGTCGATATCGCGGAGATGGGCGAAGCTCACGAGGTGATCACGGCGATCAGGAACCTTGTCAACGAGGTCAACATCGTGGCGGATGCGATCCACGCCGTTGCGTCGCAGGTTGTCGGAGGCGACGAACGACGACTGCGTCAACTCAAGCGGGAGATTCGCCGTTATCGGCGTGAACAAGCCGATCTTCGCCGGCTCGACGTATCGTTCGGTACTGGCCGATCCAATCCGGCTGCCCACCGATCGATAACGCCGCCTTCGCCGGGACCGGTTGCAGAGCGTCAGAACCCACCCGGTTGATCCAAGAACGGTCGCGCGCGTACCGAATTCCGGCGGAACGTGGACGCCTGGTCAGGTGCAAACACGTCCCGGCCGTCAGCTGTGGGCGATGCGCAGCAGCTCGGCCAGACTGGGCACTTTGACCCGCGGCCGGCCCAGCGGCTCCCCGGCGGCGCGCTCGTGCAAGTCGATGGCGCGCCAATGGTCGTTGGTGACCAGCTCGGGTTGGCGTTCGGCGAGCCACGCGGCCAGCGCGGCACCGTGGTCGTCACCGAACTCGCTGAGTTCGCGCGCCCGCAGATCTGCGAGCAGGGTGTCCACCGTGTCCGCCGAATCCTTCTTGTTGCTGCCGATGACGCCGGAGGGCCCGCGCTTGATCCAGCCGACGACGTACTCGTTGCGGCTGCCCTCGATACGGCCGTCGGTATGCGGGATGGTGCCGGACCGCTCGTCGAACGGAAGCCCCGCGATAGGCACACCGCGGTAGCCCACGGCTCGGACCACGAGTTGCGCCGGCAACTCCTCACGCTCACCGGTGTCCTTGGTGACCACGCGTCCATCGGCGTCACGGACAAGCTCGTTGCGGCCCAACACGACCGACTCGACCCGGGCGTCGCCGCGCAATTCGATCGGCGAGGTGCAGAAGCGGAATATGATGCGTCGCTTGGCTCCTTCGGGCTTGCGTTCGGCGTAGCTGCGCAGCACTTTGATGTTCTGTTTGACGGTTTTGCCCGCGGCGTCGAGGTCTTCGTCGGTGATGTCGGCGAAATCGGCCGGATCGAGGATGACGTCGACGTCCTCGAGGCCTTCCATGCCGCCGAGTTCGCGTAGCTCGACGGTGGTGAAGGTGGCCTGCAGTGGGCCACGTCGTCCGATCACCAGCACCTCCTCGACGCCATGTGCGTCCAGCGAAGCCAGAGCATGATCGGCGATGTCGGTGTGGGCCAGCGCCGCGGGATCGCTCACGAGAATGCGGGCCACGTCCAGGGCCACGTTGCCATTGCCGACCACGACCGCGCGACTGCCCGACACGTTCGGATCCATCTCACCGAAGCGGGGGTGTGCGTTGTACCAGCCGACGAAATCGACGGCGGCAATGCTGCCCGGCAGCTCCTCGCCGGGAATGTTCAGCGACCGGTCCGACTGGGTGCCCATGGCATAGATCACCGCGTCGTAGCGCTGTGCCAGTTCGGCCGGTGCGACATCCGTGCCGACGGTGATGTTGCCGAAGAACCGGAAACGTGGATCGGCAGCGGTGGTCTCGAACTGGGCGCTGATCGACTTGATCTTGGGATGATCCGGCGCGACGCCCGACCGCACGAGACCCCACGGGGTCGGCAGCATCTCGAGCATGTCGACGCGGACATCGCGGTGTTCGGGGGAGTCGGCGGATTTGAGCAGTGATGCGGCGGCAAAGAATCCTGACGGACCAGAGCCGACGATTGCCACGTGATAGGGGCGCATGCACAACCTTCTGTGAGCCATCAATTGACCACCCTGACCCGCGCAAGGGGCTGTCGCGGCGCGTCAGGGCTGGTACCCCCCGACTCTAAACGTGGATCCTTCGAGCTGCCGCCGGTCAGCGATAACTTCCCCGAACGGGCTACAGGTAACCTCAACTTTCGTGGATCTAGACCGTCAAGCCGATATCGCCGCACTCGACACCACCCTGACGACGGTGGAGCGGGTGCTTGACTTGGACGGCCTGCGTGACCGGGTGGCCAAACTCGAGCAGGAAGCGTCGGACCCGAAGCTGTGGGACGACCAGACCCGTGCTCAGAAGGTCACCAGCGAGCTGTCGCATGCCCAGGGCGAGCTGCGCCGGGTGGAGGAGCTGCGCAGCCGGCTCGACGATCTGCCTGTGCTGTACGAGCTGGCCGCGGATGAAGATGGGCAGGCGGGCGTCGACACCCTCGCCGAGGCCGACGCCGAGCTCGACAAGCTGCGCGAGGACGTCGAGCAGATGGAGGTCCGCACGCTGCTGTCCGGCGAATACGACGAGCGCGAAGCCGTCGTCACCATCCGGTCCGGCGCCGGAGGCGTTGACGCGGCCGACTGGGCCGAGATGCTGATGCGGATGTACATCCGCTGGGCAGAGCAGCACAAGTACCCGGTCGAGGTGTTCGACACCTCCTACGCCGAGGAAGCCGGCATCAAGAGCGCGACGTTCGCGGTGCACGCGCCGTTCGCCTACGGCACCCTCTCGGTCGAACAGGGCACCCACCGGCTGGTGCGGATCAGCCCGTTCGACAACCAGAGCCGGCGCCAGACCTCCTTCGCCGACGTCGAGGTATTGCCGGTGGTCGAGACCACCGATCACATCGAGATTCCCGAGGGCGACCTCCGCGTCGACGTCTACCGCTCAAGCGGTCCCGGCGGACAGTCGGTGAACACCACGGACTCGGCGGTGCGCCTCACCCACATCCCGACCGGTATCGTGGTCACCTGTCAGAACGAGAAATCGCAGCTGCAGAACAAGGTCTCGGCGATGCGGGTTCTCCAGGCAAAGTTGCTGGAGCGCAAGCGTTTAGAGGAACGCGCCGAGATGGACGCACTGAAAGGTGACGGCGGAAGTTCCTGGGGGACTCAGATGCGGTCCTATGTGCTGCAGCCTTATCAGATGGTGAAGGATCTGCGCACCGAGTACGAGGTCGGTAACCCGACCGCGGTGCTCGATGGAGACATCGACGGATTCCTGGAAGCAGGAATCAGGTGGCGCAACAGAAAAGATGACGACGAGTAATTTGGCCACCACGATGCTGGCCCATCCGATGGCCCAGCGCTGGCATGACTTCTGGCACGGCGAGTTCGGCGTATGGATCCTGACCAAGGGTCTGCGCATCGCGCTGTTGCTGATCGGCGGGCTGCTGCTGGCCCGCTTCATCAGCTGGGCCGCGCAGAGATTCGTGCGGCGCATCGACGCCGAATATGAGGAAAGCGACCAGCTGGTGCGCTCGGAGAGCGCCAAGCACCGGCAGGCCGTCGCCTCGGTGATCTCTTGGGTCTCGGTGGCGATGCTGTTCGTCGTCGTGCTGGTCGAGGTCAGCGACGCGCTGGACGTGCCGATCGTGTCGTTGGCGGCTCCGGCGACGGTGGTCGGTGCTGCGCTGGGCTTCGGCGCACAACGCATCGTCCAAGACCTGCTGGCAGGCTTCTTCATCATCACGGAGAAGCAGTACGGCTTCGGTGACCTGGTCAGACTGACGATCGGGGCGGCCAATGAGGCCGAGGGCACCGTGGAGGATGTCACGCTGCGGATCACCAAGCTGCGGTCCTCAGAGGGGGAGATGTACACCGTTCCCAACGGCCAGATCGTCAAGTCGCTGAACCTCTCCAAGGACTGGGCCCGCGCTGTGGTCGACATCCCGGTACCGGCCAGCGCAGACCTCAACGCCGTCAACGACGTGTTGCACGACGTGGCGGACAAGGCCTCCGAAGACGAGGAACTGTCCAAGCTGCTGCTCGACAAACCGCAGCTCATGGGTGTGGAGAGCATCGGACTGGATACCGTCAACCTGCAGATGGTCGCCCGGACCCTGCCCGGCAAGCAGTTCGAGGTGGGGCGGCGACTGCGGGTCCGCGTCGTACGGGCCTTGCGACGCGCCGGAGTGGCCACGCCCAGCGATGGCGCGACCCCGACCGTGGAGTCGATTCCCCTTCCGGCGACGGCGGCGGGGACCGAGCAGACGCCAGCGGGACGCCCCACCCGGGAGACCACGTAAATGAAATTCGATCTGTCCTCGCAGTTCAAGGTCGTCAAGGACACCGCGGTCAAGTACTGGCCCAAGCACCTCGGTCGGGTCCGTACGTCGACGGTGGTCCTGATGGTGGCGTTCGTGGCGCTGTTCTGGGTGCAGCAGGCCTATCGGCCGCCGACACCTGTGCCGGCGGCGCCTCCAGGTTTCGTACCCGATCCCGATTACACGTGGGTGCCGCGCACCAAAGTGGCGCCCCGGACGACGGAGCCGACGACCACGCTCACCACCACGCCGACGACGACCGAAACGACGACGACGGAAACCACCACGCCCGAAACGACCGGTGTGAGTCCGACCACCACGAGCCCGACCACGACGTCCAGTTCGCCGGGGCCGCGCACCACGGTGATCGATCCGGACGGTCCCGGTCCGTTGCCGGCGATCACGCTGCCGATCTTGCCGGGCGAGACTGCGCCGGCATCGACCCCGGCCCCCGCGCAGCAACCCTCGCCGGCTGCCGAGCAACCCACCGCGCCGACATTGCAGCCTTAGCATGGTCCGGCTTCTACGCTCTCACCGCTACACTGGCGTGCCGTGATGATCACCCTCGACCACGTGACGAAGCAGTACAAGTCGTCGGCGCGACCAGCGCTCGACGACGTCTCGTTGACGATCGACAAGGGTGAGTTCGTGTTTCTCATCGGCCCGTCCGGGTCGGGCAAGTCCACGTTCATGCGCCTGCTGCTGGCAGTGGAGACGCCGTCGACGGGTGACATCCGCGTTTCCAAGTTTCACGTCAACAAGCTGTCGGGACGGCATATCCCGAGCCTGCGACAGGTGATCGGCTGTGTATTCCAAGACTTCCGGCTGCTGCAGCAGAAGACCGTGTTCGAAAACGTGGCATTCGCCCTCGAGGTCATCGGTAAGCGATCCGAGGTGATCAACAGGGTCGTCCCAGACGTGCTGGAGATGGTGGGGCTGTCCGGGAAGGCCAACCGGCTGCCCAGCGAACTCTCCGGCGGTGAGCAGCAACGCGTGGCGATCGCCCGGGCGTTCGTCAACCGCCCGCTGGTGCTGATCGCCGACGAGCCGACCGGGAACCTGGACCCGGAGACCAGTAAGGACATCATGGACCTACTGGAGCGGATCAACCGCACCGGAACGACGGTGCTGATGGCCACGCACGACCATCACATCGTCGATTCGATGCGTCAACGGGTCGTCGAACTCGAACTCGGCCGGCTGATTCGTGACGAACAGCGCGGCGTCTACGGAATGGATCGCTAAGTGCGCTTCGGCTTTCTTGTCAATGAAGTTCTGACCGGGCTTCGCCGCAACGTCACCATGACCGTTGCGATGATCCTGACCACAGCCATCTCCATCGGGCTGTTCGGTGGCGGCCTGCTGGTGGTGCGGTTGGCAGACCAGTCCCGCGACATCTACCTCGACCGGGTCGAGACCCAGGTGTTCCTGACCGACGACGTGTCGGCCAACGATCCGAACTGTGATGCCGACCCGTGCAAGGCGTTGCGGAGCAAGCTCGAAGAGGACACCGACCAGGTCAAGTCGGTGCGGTTCCTCAACCGCGACGAGGCCTATCAGGACGCCATCCGCAAGATCCCGCAGTTCAAGGATGTCGCGAGCAAAGACGCCTTTCCGGCGTCGTTCATCGTCAAACTGAACAATCCCGAGCAGCACGCCGAATTCGACAAGTCGATGATCGGGCAGCCGGGTGTGCGCAGTGTGCTCAACCAGAAAGAGCTGATCGACCGGTTGTTTTCGGTGCTCAACGGCCTGAGTAACGCGGCGTTCGCGGTGGCGCTGGTACAGGCGATCGGGGCCGTGCTGTTGATCGCCAACATGGTGCAGGTGGCGGCCTACACCCGACGAACCGAGATCGGCATCATGCGCCTTGTCGGCGCCACTCGCTGGTACACCCAGCTGCCGTTCCTGGTGGAGGCGATGCTGGCGGCCCTCATAGGTGTCGTCATCGCGATCATCGGGCTGACCGTCGTGCGGGCGGTATTCATGGAACGCGCGCTCAACCAGTTCTATCAAGCCAACCTGATTGCCAGGGTGGACTTTGCCGACATCCTGTACATCTCGCCGATCTTGTTGTTGGTCGGTGTCGCGATGGCAGGGGTGACCGCGTACGTCACCCTGCGGCTTTACGTACGCAGGTAGGCGTGAGGTAGTGGCGACCAAGAAGTCCAGTCCCGCTGGCAACAAGCAGATCGTGGCGAGCAACCGCAAGGCGCGGCACAATTACGCGATCCTCGACACCTATGAGGCCGGTATCGCGCTGATGGGCACCGAGGTGAAAAGCCTGCGCGAAGGTCAGGCATCGTTGGCCGACGCCTTCGCGACCGTGGACGACGGCGAGATCTGGCTGCGCAACGTTCACATCGCCGAGTACCACCACGGCACCTGGACCAACCACGCGCCGCGCCGCAATCGCAAGCTGCTGCTGCACCGCAGGGAGATCGACAACCTCATCGGCAAGATCCGCGACGGCAATCTCACGCTGGTGCCACTGTCGATGTACTTCTCCGACGGCAAAGTCAAAGTGGAGCTCGCGCTGGCCCGCGGCAAACAGGCGCACGACAAACGCCAAGACCTGGCCAAGCGTGACGCCGACCGGGAGATCATCCGTGAACTCGGCCGCCGCGCCAAGGGCATGTAACCCGGCCCACCCTGCACCGCGACCGTGCGTGTCTGTCGGCCGACACACCGCCTTTTGTCGGCGTTGCGCGCACGCTCGTCGACAGCTGCCCAATCACGGGAATGACTGCTTGGCATCGGCTGTTGATGCCGGCGTAGGATGATGTGTCCTGCCGAAAGTCGGCAGGGATGCGAGGGGCTGATCGGTTTCGACTTCGCGCATCGAATCAAGGGAAGCGTGCCGGTGCAGGCAAGAGACCACCGTAAGCGTCGTTGCAACCAATTAAGCGCCGATTCCAATCAGCGCGACTACGCCCTCGCTGCCTAAGCGAGGCTAGTCTGTCAGACCGGGAGCGCCCTCGGCCCGGACCCTGGCATCAGCTAGAGGGACCCACCCATGGGTTCGGTCGCGGAATCCATGGGGACATCAAACAGCGACTGGGATCGTCATCTCGGCTTGTTCGCGTGACTGAGAGATCCGAGTAGAGACACAGCGAACTGCGCACGGAGAAGCCTCGAAGACATGCCGTAGGACCCGGGTTCAATTCCCGGCAGCTCCACCGATAGCACGAGAGAAGGGCCATCTTCCTGACCGGGAGGTGGCCCTTCTGCTGTGTGGCGGTTCGGCGAGCCGCGCGGAGACCGGTTATAGAGGTCAGAGTGCGGCTTCGGACTGCGTATTCCGGGTAGCCGCGCGACGGATGAGCCCGATCAGCGCGACGAGCGCCCACACACCCTGCAGGATGACGAAGCCCCACTGCGACTCCACCGCAGCCAACCAGGTCAGCACCGATGCGCCGGCAAAGTTCAGCGCCAGGTACGGCCAGGAACGTGTGCTCCAACGTCGAAACTGCATCAACGTGAATGGCGTCAGGATGCCCAGTGCGCCGACGAACTGCAGGGCAATCTCCATCAGTGCACCGCCGTTGGGACGACGCCACGCGCTCGCTGGATCAGCCCCCACAGGGACACCAGCGCCCACACACCCTCTAGGAACACGAAACCCCACTCCTGCGCGATCACGGCGGTGACCGTCATCGCGCCGGAGCCCACGAGGTTCACGGCCAGGTACGGATAGCCGGCCGGGTTGATCCGGTCAACCTGCGCTAGGAGGAAACAGGCGAGCACAAGCAGCGCGCCGACAATTTGAGTGACCTCGAAGACCAATCCGCCCATGTGCGCCTAGGCCCCCGCTGTTCGAGCGGGCACCGCACCGGGCAGTGCGTTTACTACATCGGGAAAAGATCTACCCACGGCAGCCTCCACGCGCTGGCCGTCGTCGAGTCCGGGTACGGTCGCCCTCGTCCGGGGTCACGCCTAGATGACGTGCCGTATCTACAGATAGCACACCCCCAGCCCCTCCACTCGTGGGGCGTCGCCAACTCGGGACCCCGCTGGCCGTCAAGAGCTGGTCGCCGGCGCGTGGTCCCAACTGGCACAGGTGCGGTTGGGCGAAGCTACCCGTGTACACGAAGTGAAGTTCAGCCGTCTTGCGTACGGGGTTAGATTGAGGGGTGCTTTCTCGCCGCAAACGCTGCAAGCGTAGCGCCGGTCGTTGGGTGGGGTTTGGCGCTTCGGCACTGTTCGCTGCCGGTGTCCTGCTCGTCGCCCCAAGCGCGCTGCCGGTAGCGTCCGCCACCGACTGCCCGGGCGCCGAGGTCATCTTCGCGCGCGGCACCGATGAGCCGGCTGGTCTCGGTCGGGTCGGCGACGCCTTCGTCGACTCGCTGCGCAAGCAGACCGGCGGTATGAACATCGACACTTACGCGGTGAACTACAAGGCCTCCAAGCTGCAGCTGCACGGTGGTGACGGAGCCAAAGACGCGATTGCCCACCTCAAATCGACGGTGTCCTCCTGCCCCGACACCAAGATCGTCCTGGGCGGCTACTCGCAGGGCGCGAGCGTGATCAACATCGTGGCCGGTAATCCTCTGGGCGGCATCACATGGGCTGATCCGCTTCCGCCCCAGTACGCGGCTAACGTCGCGGCGGTCGCCACCTTCGGCGACGTCGCTACCCGCACGGGAGAAGCGCTGTCGGCCAAGAGCACGCTGCTCAGCTCCAAAGCGATCGACCTGTGTAACCCGAACGACCCGATCTGTCACGCCGGTCCAGGCAATGACTGGAGCGGCCACACCGAGGGTTACATCCCCGTGTACACCACCCAGGCAGCGGCTTTTGTCGCATCTAAGCTACTGGCCGGGTCCGGTCAGACGGTGCCTGGGTATGGGCCATCGCTGGGATATGGCCCCGCGACGCCGGATTACGGCCCGCAGACGTCAATGCACGGCCCGCGACCGGGCTACGGTTCGCCACCGGGGTACGGCTCGGAGACACCAGGGTATGGCGGTCAGCAGTCTCTGGGGCCTGACCCGTCGACATACGAGCCTGCTTCGCCGGCCCCCGATTTCGGCTGGGTCTCGGCGGTCCGCTGACGAAGTCGGGACATCGGGTCAAATGCGGCTTGTCTGGTTGAGCGGTTGACCCAATATCCATGCGGGTGTTTCGAGCGGGCAGGTCGAACGCCGCCTGCGATTATGGGTAATCGTTCCGTGCGTGCGACGAAACGGGGTTGATCGAACTGTTCTCTGCACAACGCGAGTTTTCGGCCTACGGCCCGTCACACTTGGTGGTGCTGGCGGTGTTCGCGGCGGGCGCGGTCGTGCTGGTCATGATCGGCCGTCGACAGACCGAAGCGCAGGCCCGGCTCCTCGGCCGCGTCCTGGCGGGTCTGCTCCTGGCGGCGTTCATCGTGGCATTGGTCTACAAGCTGGTCGAGCCCACCGTCGATACCTCGGTGCCGCTGCAACTGTGCGACATCGCGGAACTCGCGGCGGCGTACGCCCTGTGGTCGCAGCGACGGTGGGCTTTCGTCCTCACCTACTACTGGGGTCTAGTCCTGAGTTCACAGGCGTTGATCACGCCGGATATCGGTACGCCGAGAGACGGCGCCCCGGACTTTCCGCACCATCTGTTCATCACGTTCTTCACGCTTCACGTGCTCGTTGTCTGGGCGGCCATCTATCTCACCTGGGGGCGTGGAATGCGTCCGCGGTGGCGCGACTACCGGTTCGCAGCCATCGCGACGTTCGCGTGGGCAGCATTGACCCTCATCTTCAACGTGATCACTGGCACCAACTACGGCTATCTCAACAGGAAGCCGCCCACCGCATCGCTGCTGGACGTACTGGGCCCGTGGCCGCTGTATCTGCTGACCGAGGTCACGATCGTTCTCATCGTGTGGGCGCTGATGACCTGGCCCTGGGAGCGCACGAAGCAAGATGCCGAGGAAAGTTCCGGTGTGGTCTGATCGCCCGCAAGCAACGGTGGGTGGGCTGTGGAATGCTTCCTTCTTAGCTCGCACCCATGTCGATGGGGCAGAATTGCCCGGATGCCGACACCGCCGCAACGCCCCGGACAACCTGGCTGGCGCGGCCCCGGAGCGCCGCCGCCCGACCCCGCAACCCAGCGTTTGCGGCCACCCGAGCCGCCGACTCAGCGTCTGAGGCCACCTCCGCCGCAACAGCAGCCGCCCACCCATCACGAAGCACCGACCGAGCAGTTTCACGCTCGCCGTCAACCCGCCGATACCCCCGCCACCGAGAAGATCGCCCGACAGCGTCCCCGCGCGGTCGGGCCGCCCGGTGCGCACCATCCACAGGGCAAGGAGCGACCACGGCGTCGCCGCCTGCAGACGGTCGTGTTGATCGCGATCATCGTCGTCGCCCTGTTGGCGGGCGGACTGGCCGGTGCCGAACTGTATGCCCGGCACCGGGCTGGAAGCCTGCTGGCCGACGTCACCCAATGCGTCGTGCAGGACGGTGCCACCATCTCGTTCGGAGTGAGTCCGCCGTTTCTGTGGCAGCACATCACCGGTCACTACACCAACATTTCCGTCGACACCGCCGGTAATCGAGTCCAGGCGGCCAAGGGGATGACGGCCGACGTGAGCCTGTCGGACATTCGCTTGCAGGGCACGGCCGATTCCAAGGGCACCATCGGATCCCTGGCCGCCACGCTGTCGTGGACGTCGGCCGGGATCAAGGAGACTGTCGCCGAGAACTTACCCGTCGTAGGCGACCTGCTCACCGGTGTCCACACCGACACCGCTGCCGGGACCCTCGTCCTCGACGCCGCCGGCGGCACCAGCGTCACCGCCAAGCCCGTCGTCGCCAACGGTGACTTGAACCTGCAGGTGCTCGATGCCACCGGACCTTTCTCGAAAGACACCGTGCAGTCAGCGCTGGACGGCCTCACCAAAAAGCTGAACGACAACTATCCGCTGGGCATACACGCCGACAGCGTCGAGGTGACCAGCACCGGGGTCGTCGGAAAGTTCTCCAGCCAGAACGCGTCAATTCCCAACGGCGAAGCCAACTCCTGCTTCGCGAAGGTGTGAGCGCGCGTTCGTGCCGTTGCCGAAACCGATGCCGTCGCCGCCGCGCAGGGGACGCGTCCATCGAGAATCGACGTTTGCACAGAGCTCCTTCGGGTAACACCCGTGCAGGAGGTCAGAGATGCCTACATGGAGTTGGATCGTCATCGCGGTAGTCGTCGTGGTCATCGTTGTGCTGGCGTTGATCGCGTTCGCTTCGATCATGCGGAAGAAGCGCAGCGACAGATTGAAGGGCCGGTTCGGTCCGGAGTATGAGCGAGCAATGGACAGCGCAGGCGGCCAACGCGCCGCGGAGAAGGAACTTCTTGCACGTGAACGCAAGCACAACAAGCTGAACATCGATGAGTTGACACCGGAATCGCGGGCGCGATACGTCCAGGCGTGGGGGATAACGCAGGCCGGGTTCGTGGACAATCCTGCGAAATCGGTCAGCGAAGCAGATCGACTGGTGACCGAGGTCCTGCGCGAACGCGGTTACCCGATAGACGATTTCGAGCAGCAAGCGGCCGACATCTCGGTGGATCACCCGAAGGTGGTCGAGCATTATCGGGCGGCACACATCCTTCACCTGGCGCAAGAGCATGGTGAGATCGGCACCGAGGCTCAACGTGAGGCGATCGTGCACTATCGGGTGCTCTTCGAGGAACTGCTCGGCGCTGAGCATGAAACACCGACTGGGCGTGAGTCCGGTACAGATTCGTCGAGGGAGGCGCGAGCATGACCACTCACGACGAGCAGGCGTCGACCGGTCGGCCCGATCCCGCAGAGATGCAGGAGACTCGGGACGCTGAAGTGTCGACCGGTGATGACACCTTGCTGTTTGCCGAACAGCATCGGTCAGGACTGCGTTCGCGCTGGACCGATATTCAGGCGGCATTCATCGATGACCCGAAACAGTGTGTGCAGCAAGCGGACAGACTCGTGGGAGAAGTCGTCGAAGAGCTGAACGCGAGTTTCGCCGACACTCGTTCTCGGCTCGAGGCTCAATGGGCTCGCGGCGAGGATGTTTCGACGGAGGAACTGCGTGTGGCTCTCACGCGCTACCGCGATTTCTTCCAGCGGCTGTTGTCGGTCTGAACCGTCGACAAGATCTCCTTGATGGCGTTGTCCGGAAGCCTTACCGAGATGCGCCGGGCGAGTGGGCGAGCCTCGTAAGCTTGCAGCCGAACAAAGGAGACCGAGACATGAGTACTACGCCAGTACTGGCCGCTGTCAGCGGGCGCGCCGTCGCCCTCTCCGACGTCCCCGATCCGGTTTTCTCGGCCGGACTGGTCGGGTACGGCGCTGCCGTCGACCCGGGCACCCGGGTGGTGGATGCGGTCGCCCCCGCCAGCGGGAAGTTGCTGAAACTGATGCCGCATGCGTACATCGTGTTGACCGCGGACAATGTCGGTGTCCTCGTGCACCTCGGGCTGGACACCGTCGCGCTCAACGGCGAGGGTTTCACCATCCACCTCAGCCAGGGCGATGACGTCACCGCGGGGCAGGTCGTCATCACCTATGACGCCGCTTCGGTGATCGCGAAAGGCCTCAATCCGATTGTGCCGGTTGTGATCATGGACGAGCGTGAAGCCGCAAACATCACGGTGTCCGATGCGGTGCGGACGGGTTCGGATATCGATTCCGGGGCTGTTCTCTTCACTGCGCACAGGTGATCGACGGCCACCTCTACCGCATTTTCGCCGAGATCGGCATCGAGGACCGGGACCAGCTGGCTCGGCTGGTGCGGTTTCGCCCGGCCACCTGAAGGTCAGCTGGTCGGGGTCTCGTCGAACTGACGGTCGGCCAGTGCCAGGATGTCGGCCAGCGACTCAGCGGCGTGGGGACCGGAAATACGCAGCTGCATCTCGTCGCCGCACCGCACGTCGAGAGTCGTGAGACCCGACAGGATGCTGGCGTCGACCCAATCGGAATCGCTGCGCCGGTTGCGGATCCACACTTGTGCATCGCGACGGCGGACTTCCTGGACCAGCCGGGCGGCGGGCCGGATGTGCAGTCCGTGCGGGTTGGTGATGACGAAGCTGCCGGTGATTTCAGCTGCGCCGTCGCTCTCGTCGGTCGTTGCCGACGTCACCGTTCCGAGCTGCGCGATCTTGCCGGCCAACGCGTTGGACGCTTCGGCTGCCACCGTCGCGGTCGATGCCCCGCCGGCTGCGGATACGGCCGCCACGATGAGACCTTCCACCAGTGCGGCAGGGCACAGCACGGTGCGTTGCCTCGCGTCATCATCGAGCAATTCCAGGGCGAATTCGGCGGAAAGGACGGCGCTGCCCAAGTCCATCAGCACCACCACGCCATCGCCGTCGTCGGCCGCCGTGACCGCCTCGGCGATCGCCGCGGCGTCGGTGCCGAACGTGGTGTCGTCCAGCCCTGCGGCGATCTCGAACCGGACCTCATTGTCGTGCACCATTTCTCGGGCCAGTGCGACCGCGGCGCGGGCCAGCTGGCGGCTGTGTGACACGACCACCAAACCCGCCGTCACGCCGGACCGCCGTTCAGCACCGCGGACGCCGCGGCGATCAGCAGAGCTGCCGACGCCGCGCCCGGATCGATATGCCCGACGCTACGTTCCCCGAGGTAACTGGCTCGGCCCTTTCTGGCTATCAGTGATTCCGTTGCATCCCTGCCCTTCTGGGCTGCGGCAGCCGCTGTCGAGAGACCTTCGGGCAGCGAGGCGTGGGTTGACAACGCGGAGTCCAGCGCGTCGACGGCAGGGGCAAGGGCATCGTACATGGTCTTGTCGCCCGCCTCGGCGCGGCCGCGCTGGACCACGCCGTCGACCCCGGCCCGCAGTGCGGACGCGAAATTCGCGGCACTGACCTCGCTGTCGGTCCCCAGCGCGGGCGCCATCCGCAGGAAGAACGTGCCGTACAGGGGACCGCTGGCGCCGCCCACGGATTTCACCAGGGTCATGCCGACCAGCTTGCACAGGGCCGCCGGGTCGGCCGGTGGAGTGTCGTCGAGCGCTGCGACGACAGCCGTCATCCCGCGCTCCATGTTGATACCGTGGTCGGCATCGCCGATCGCCGCATCGAGATCGCTGAGGTACTGCGCATTTTCACCGATCACGCGGGCGAATTCGCGCAGCCATGCGGTGAGCTGGGCCAGGTCCATGTCAGCGTCCCCACCGTAGCGCCGCGGTGCTCACCGGGTGATCCCACAGCCGCAGCAGTTCGTCGTCGGCGCGCAGCAGGGTGACCGAGCAGCCCGCCATGTCCAGGCTGGTGATGTAGGGGCCGACCAGGGAACGGGCGACCTGCACGCCGGCCTTGTCCAGGATGGCCGCGAATTGTGCGTACATGACATACAGCTCGATCAATGGGGTTGCGCCCATGCCGTTGACGAACAGGATCACCCCGTCGCCACCGGTGAAGTCGAAGTCGGTGAGGATCGGCTCGGCCATGAGTTCTGCCACGGCGCGAGCCGGTTGCATGGGGACGCGTTGGCGTCCGGGTTCACCGTGAATTCCGATGCCCAGCTCGATCTCGGTGTCGGGCAGGTCAAAGGTGGGATGTCCCACCGCAGGTACCGTGCACGAGGCCAGTGCCACCCCCATGCTCCGGGCGGAGGCGTTGACGTGCCGCGCCACGGCGGCCACGTCGTTCAGTGGGCGACCCTGGTCTGCGGCCGCGCCGGCGAGTTTCTCCACCAGAACGGTCGCGCCGACCCCGCGGCGTCCGGCGGTGAACGTGCTGTCGCGCACCGCGACGTCGTCATCGACGATCACCGACTCGACCGTAATACCCTCCGCGGCGGCCAGTTCGGCGGCCATCTCGAAGTTCATCACGTCACCGGTGTAGTTCTTCACGATGTGTAGGACACCTGCCCCGCCGTCGACGTGCTGGGTTGCGGCCAGCATCTGGTCCGGCACCGGCGAGGTGAAAACTTCACCCGCACAAGCAGCGTCGAGCATGCCCGGCCCGACGAACCCGCCGTGCAACGGTTCGTGCCCCGACCCGCCGCCGGAGACCAGACCGACCTTGCCGGCGACCGGGGCGTCCCCGCGGTAGATGATTCGATTGCTGTGGTCGATACGAAGTTCGGGATGGGCGGCGGCCATGCCCTGCAGGGCCTCGGTGATCACGTCGGCGGGATCGTTGATGAGCTTCTTCATCGCTGGCTCCTCGGGGTGGGCCGTCGGTGGCATTGCACGCCACGACGTTACCGTGCACGTGAGGAGCAATTAGGGATTCCGCGGACGTGAGGAGCAATTAGAAGTCTGCGGACGTGAGGAGCAATTAGGGATTCCGCGCCGCTATTCATCCTCGCTACTGACCCGCTGGCCGAGAAAGGCCAGCAACGCGGGATCATCTGAGGTGAACCTGTCGACCTCTTCACCGCCGTCGCAGCGGAGCAGCGCAACGGTCACGGTGTCACCCGTTCGCGCGATCACCTGCCAGTGCGCACCGGATTCCTGCCAACGCTGTAGATCGGCGACGCGGTTGACCTCCATCGGCCTAGCATTTCACTTGATGGCTGAACTCAAGGCTAACGAGCCGCAGGTGCGGCTGGCGCGGGTGTACGAGCAGCCCGATTCTGCCGACGGGCAGCGGGTCCTTGTGGACCGGTTGTGGCCGAGGGGAATCCGTAAGACCGATCCCAGGGTCGGGCGGTGGTTGCCCGCTGTTGCGCCGTCCGCCGAGCTGCGGCACTGGTACGACCACCGGGCCGAGCGGTTCGACGAGTTCGCCGCACGCTACACCGCGGAGTTGGAGACCTCCCCGGCTGCCGAGGCGCTGGATGAGCTCCGGGCGATGGTGCGCGATGGCCCGGTCACGTTGGTGACGGCGACGCGGGAGCTGGAACTGAGCCAAGCCGTGGTGTTGGCGAAGCTGCTGCCGTGACCGTCAGAACGTAGGTAAACCTACCCTCACTTGCTGAGGTAGGCTGGCCGATCAATGACCGAGATCGACGATGCGCCCGTACTCAAGCGCGAACTGACCGACATATCCGACGTCGTCCGGGCCGTGCCGGCGCCGCCCACTCCGATCGTGGCCGAACCCTATGCGATTCGGCTGGCCGACCCGCAGATCGACGCCGAGATGGTGTCTGAGTGGATGAACCGTCCTCATCTGGTCGAGGCATGGGAATACGAGTGGACGCCGGCACGCTGGCGGCGCTATCTGCAGGCGCAGCTCGACGGCCAATACTCCCGACCGTTCATCGGTAGCTTCAAGGGTGAAGCGGTCGGCTATATCGAGCTGTACCGGGCCGCGAAGGATTCGATCGCACCCCGCTACGCCGCCGAGCCCGACGACATCGGCATCCACGCCGCGATCGCCGACCTCAGGTATGTCAATCGCGGCATCGCGGCGTTCATGCTGCCGCGCGTCGTGGCCAGCGTGTTCGAGCTCGAACCGGGATGCAGGCGCATCATGTTCGACCCGGACCATCGCAATACCGGTGCGCGCCGGCTCTGTGAGTGGGCGGGATGCGCCTTTCTCGGTGAGCACGACATGTCCAACCGGCGTATGGCGCTCTACGCGCTGCCCCGCACACCGCAGGATGTACCCCGTTCGTAGCCCACAGTTGACCGCTCACGGTGTGAACGGCCCACTTTCGGGTTCGGGTCTGCCTCAGTCCTGGCCGAATTCGGCGTAGCCGTCGTAGTCGGGCTTCATGGCTGCGGCCACCAACTCCCAGAGCACCTCGTCAGTGCCACCGCCGACGCGGGCCAGCTTCATGTCCCGCCACCATTTGCCCAATGGCGTCTCGTCGACCAGATAGCCCGAGCCACCGAAGATGTGCATGCACTCCGAGAGCACCTCTTCCCCCAGACGGGCAGCGGTCACCTTGATCGCGGCAGCGGCACGCAGATCCAGCTTGCCCTGAGCTGCGATACCCGCGAGGCTGTAACGCAGCATGTCCACGCGGGCCTGCAGATCAGCGATTCGCATCCGCAACGCCTGATGTTCGTAGAGGGTGTGACCGAACTGGCGGCGTTTCATCATGCGCGCCAACGTGATTCCGATGACGCGCTGTGCTCCGGAGGCCACCTGCCCGGCGATGGACATCCGTTCGTGGGCCAGGCCCCACGAGATCGCCGCCAAGCCGGTCCCTGCGCGCGCCACAAGTGCGTCCGCGGGTACCCAGGTGTCGATGTGTACGGCCGCGGTGTCCAGGGGGCCCGCGCCGACCTTGCGGTAGGGCGTCTGTACCTCGACCTGGCTGGTCGGGACGGCGATGACGACGACGTTGCCGTGTCGGCTGGTCGGGTCATGGTCGACGCTGCGGGCCACCACCATGATGTGGTCGGCGATCGGGGACAGCGACACGAATTTCTTGATGCCCTTGACCTCGAACCCGTCGCGGGCCGTGCGGACTTCGGTTTCCACGATCTGTAGGTCCGAGCCGCCGGATTCCTCGGACGCGCCGATGCACAGCACTGCTTCGCCGCGGACCGCCTGTTCGCAGATGGCGCGCAGATAGTCCGACTTGCCGAACCGGCGCAGGAGGGCAATCGCCGAATCATGCAGGCTCACACCCACTCCGATGCCCGCTGACCCCGTTCGGCCCAAGGCAAACGCCAGTTCGAAAAGCTTGGCCATGTCTGGCTGCTGTCCGTCGCCCCACTTCTCGGTGAACACTCCCGAACGCCCGAGGTGCTCGATGAGCTGACGTGGGAAGCGTTCAGTCTCTTCAGCTTCAGCCGTCCAAGCCTTCACCCGCTCATCGAATACGCCGGCGACCAGCTTGCGGTATTCGTCGACGGTTGTGGTTGCTGCCGTGGTCTCCGCTTCAGTTACTGTCATGCCTTCACTGTCTCCAGGTTGTGTTTGACTTCCAGGCGGCGCAGTTTGCCTGAGGAGGTTCTGGGCAGCGAGCCCGGTGCCAGGAACACCACATCGGCGGGCACCACACCGCATTCGGATGCCACGCGCTGGACCACTTCACTACGGGCGGCAGATTCGTCGCCGCCCCGGAACTCTGCGGCGATGACCAATCCGGGACGCGCGGCGCGCTCATCGGTGCTGACGGCCACTACGGCGCCCTCGCGAACTCCGTTGACCCGTGCGGCAACCTGCTCGATCTCGGTGGGGAAGATGTTGCGTCCGGCTACGGTGATCAGTTCCTTGGCGCGGCCGCACACGACCAGCCCACCGTCGACCAGATAGCCTAAATCGCCAGTGGGGAACCAGGTTTCGCTGTCGTGTGGCTCCTGACCCAGGTATCCCGACATCATCGACGCGCCGCGGATCTCGATCTCGCCGACCTCGCGATCCAAGATTCCGGCGTTGTGCTCACTGGGCCGCAACCGTACCTGCATGCCGGGGATCGGCTCGCCGAGCACCGCTTGGCGGCGGATGCCGGCACCCGCGTCGGTCTCGACCGTGATCTCATCGACCATGATGCCGGTACCGGGCGTCGGAACCGTTACCGCACAGGATGATTCGGCCAGGCCGTAGGACGGGCAGAGGGCGCCGGGGTCGAAGCCGAAGCGGATCATCTCGGCGCCGAACCGCTGGGTGCCGTCACAGTCGACTGGTTCGCCGCCGTTGAGGGCGAATCGCAGGGTCGACAGGTCGAGGTCCTGCAGCCGGCTCGCGTATTTGCCGATGAGGCCGTAGGCCAGGTTCGGTGCTGCGGTCAAGGTCGCTCGGCTGTCGGAGAGCCAGTTCAGCCAGCTGAACGGGGACGCTGCGAAGGCGGTGGTCGGCGCCTGCCACGCCTCGATTCCGCCGACGGCTGTGGCCAACAGGAACGTCAGCCCCATGTCGTGGTAGAGCGGCAGCCAGGAGCAACCAATATCGTTGTCGGACAGGCTGATTCGCTCGCTGAGGCCGCGTAGGTTGGCCAGTATGGCGGCCGAGGAGATCTGCGCGGTGCGCGGTGCGCCGGTCGACCCGGCGGTGCCCTGCAGCACCGCGATATCGGTGGGCTGCGTCGAGATGCGCCAGGTGGTCGAACGCCGCGCGTGAGCGACCGCCACATCGTCGTACATATTGAGCCCAGCCGGGACCGCCCGCAGTTGTTCCAGGTCGCTGCCGTGGCTGAACACGGTGTCCACGCCGATACCGATGAACCGCCTCACCGTGGACTGCGCCCACTGCTGGGAGTCCGCGCCACGTACCGGGCCGGGCAGGATCGAGACGGCCGCGCCGACCATGACTGCTCCCACAACCGCGGCGACGAACTCGACGGTCGGCTCGCCGACCAATCCGATCGCGCGGGAGCCGTCTTCGCCGATGCGTTCGGCAACGTTCTCGGCACGGTCGTGGACCTGACTCCACGGATGACGCGCCCAGGTACGGGTTTCGGGGTCGAAGACGACAAGATCGGCGCTCGTCGTGGTCATTGACCTCGACAGCGCCGCAGCGAGTGTGCTCACTGGTTGCTCTGAGCTGCAGGCACCTTGGCCAGGATCGCGGCTTCCAGGTCGCCGACGGTGTCGCAGCCCAGCAGGTCCTCTTCGGACAGGGCCACCCCGAGCTTGTCCTCGATTGCGACCATTCCGACCGCGAATGCCACCGAGTCCAGACCGGCGTCATCGATGAGCCGGGATTCCCGGGTCACCCGTCGGATATCGACGTTCATGTCGTCGCGCAGGATTTCGGTGAGGGCAGCACTCACGGCATCAGGCGTAGTCGGTTGCATGGGGTGCGACGGTACACCGGCCAGTAAGGGGAGGCTAGGCTTACCTCCTGTGGCTAGTAGTAGTGTCGAGCCAAGTCTGTGCTGCCGTAGCGCACCCCGTCGTCGACCACCACCGCGGCTGGCACCATCTCGGCGCTGATCAGCCCGTGGCCGTCGGTGAGCTCGTCCACCGTGTCGAAGGCCGCGGCGATCCGGTCCGAGGTATCGACCACGATCGTCGTCACGGGCACCTGGCGGCCGATCTGGAAGAGCTTGTCTCCATGAGGTTCCCGGCTGCCGCTGTATCCCCATACGCCGCGTAGCACGGTCGCTCCGCGGCTGACGCCCGACTGCAGGAGTCGACGCACGATGGCCCGGTGAATCGGTACGCCATCGTGCAGCGTGGCCTCGGAGGTGTGGATCATCAGTTTCTGCCATAGCGGCCGGCCATCGGTGTCGGTGGCGGGCAGGGTAAGCGGGCGGGTGAGCAGCTCACCGCCGCTCTTACACAGTTGTGCCCGCTCGACGGTCAGCAGTGGCTCATCGAGGAGATCGTCGAGCTCACCCAGTGCCGCCGCGACCTGCTCCCGGGTGCCGATCGCCATGATCATGATCGGGACGTCGGAGTTGTTGCTGAAGAAACGGCCCCGGCGACGCTGCCCGTGTGCAGTCCCGTCGACCCCGAGAAGCACTGTGGCTCCGGCGAAGCCGTGCTGGTGGAGGGCGGCGCAGACCGCACGGTAGGCCGGCGCGCCGCTCACGCGGTGATGCCGCCCCACATAGACCGTCAGCTTGGCCGTTTCGGGGATAGTCGGTGCCGGGCTGCCACGCCTGACCAGTTGCGCACGTTCCAGCGTGATGAGACCGCGGGTGGTCAATGTCACGGTCTGTTCGGCCAGGGCCGCCATCTTGTCGGCGACGTCCACCGCCGCGACGACCACCGGAGGGTCTTCCGACATGCTCAACGTCTCGTCGCTGCGCAAGTGATGGTGCGGACCGAAACTGGCGATCCCGCGCATCATCACGCTGGTGGCGACATCGTTGCTGCCGTAGAGGTCGAACAGGGCATCAGCAGCGAACCGGTGGCCGTGGCGCATCCGTTCGGCGAAATAGGCGGTGAGCTTGAGGTAGTCCGCAGCGTGCTCGCTCACAGCTGGGCCCCGATCCATATCCCCAATCCCGCCATCGTCAGGCCCAGAACCACGCTGACCACGATATTGGCCGCTGCCGGCCAGAGGCGGCGTTCTTCACCCAACCGCTGCGTTTCCAACATCCACGTCGAGAACGTGGTGTACGACCCGACGAAGGCCGTGCCGGCCAGCAGCGCGAGATGCGGGCTCAATGCCAGCCCGCCGAAAAATCCCAGTAGCAGCGCGCCACTGAGGTTCACCACCAGCGTGCCGAACGGGAACCCGCGGCTGTGACGCGCCGAGACCGCCCGATCGACCAGAAACCGCGACACCGCACCGGCCCCGCCGAGCAGCACCACTCCTGTCCATATCGCCAGGGTCGTCACACGCGCGCCCGTCGAACCAGTGCCGTGGCCAGCGCCACCGCGAGCAACCCGAGTACCAGGCTGGCCGCGGTGTAGCCCGCGGCGAGGCTCCACTGCCCGGCTTCGAGCATCCGGACGGTTTCCACCTGCATGGTCGAGAACGTGGTCAAACCGCCGCACACGCCGGTGCCCAGCAACGGGCGGCGATAACTCGACACCGGTAGACGTTCCAGCAGTCGCGTGGTGAAGTACCCGAGCAGGAACGCCCCGACGATGTTGACGACGAAGGTGGGCCACGGCCAGTGGCCGGGCGCGGGGGCAGCCACGTCGGCCAAGACAGCCCGGGCCACCGTGCCCAGCGCGCCGCCGACAAACACTGCGCCCAGCTCACGAGGGTCGATCTGGCCGCGCATGCCAAACATGAAGTAAAAGTATGGCGGCAACTCGGCGACCGGCAGACACCGACGTGCTTCTGGTAGCAGAATCGTCAACCATGGCTGCCAACCCCCGTGCCGGACAACCGGCGCAACCCGAGGATCTCATCGATGTCGCGCAGGTGGTGACGGCGTATTACACGCTGCACCCCGACCCACAAGATGTGGCGCAACAGGTGGCGTTCGGTACGTCCGGGCATCGGGGCTCGAGTCTGGACACGGCGTTCAACGAGGATCACATCCTGGCCACCACCCAGGCCATCGTCGAATACCGCGCTGCCCAAGGCACCACCGGGCCGTTGTTCATCGGGCGTGACACGCATGCCCTCTCCGAGCCGGCGTGGGCTTCGGCGTTGGAGGTGCTGGCCGCCAACGATGTTGTGGTGATGATCGATTCGGCTGATCGGTTTACCCCGACCCCGGCGGTCAGCCATGCCATCCTGACCTTCAACCGGGGCCGTGCGGGTACTTCATCCTCCTCGCGTGCGGGTGACCTGGCCGACGGCATCGTCGTCACCCCGTCACACAACCCACCTCGGGACGGCGGGTTCAAGTACAACCCACCCAACGGCGGGCCGGCCGACACCGATGCGACGAGTGTGATTGCCAAGCGCGCCAACGACATCCTGCGAGAAGGCCTAGCGTCGGTGAAGCGAATCCCGCTGACCCGGGCCTTGCAGAGCGCTCAGCGCCACGACTACATGGATGCCTACGTCGCGGACCTGCCCAACGTCGTGGACCTGCACGCGATCCGTGCCGAGGGGATCCGCATCGGCGCCGATCCTCTGGGCGGGGCGAGTGTCGACTACTGGGGTGCGATCGCCGAGCGGCACAATCTGGATCTGACCGTGGTCAATCCGCTGGTGGATGCCACCTGGCGGTTCATGACGCTGGACACCGACGGCAAGATCCGTATGGACTGCAGCTCGCCCAACGCGATGGCCGGGCTGCTTCGGACAATGAGCTCCAACCCCGGCCTCTACCAGATCGCCACCGGTAATGACGCCGACGCCGACCGGCACGGCGTCGTCACTCCCGACGGCGGCCTGCTCAACCCGAATCACTACCTCGCGGTGGCCATCGACTATCTCTACACCCACCGGCCGAACTGGCCGGGCTCCACCGCTGTCGGCAAGACCGCGGTGAGCAGCTCGATCATCGATCGGGTGGTCGCAGGGCTGGAACGCAAACTCGTGGAGGTTCCGGTCGGGTTCAAGTGGTTCGTCGACGGTCTGATCAGCGGCAGCATCGGGTTCGGTGGTGAGGAAAGTGCCGGTGCGTCGTTCCTGCGAACCGACGGATCGACGTGGACGACGGACAAGGACGGCATCGTCATGGCTTTGCTGGCCTCGGAGATCCTGGCGGTCACGGGGAAAACGCCGTCACAGCGCTACGCCGAGTTGGCGCAGCGGTACGGGGCGCCGACGTATGCGCGTATCGACGCGCCCGCCGACCGGGAGCAGAAGGCGCGGCTGGCCAAGCTCTCACCTGATCAGGTCACTGCGACGGAGCTGGCCGGTGAGGCGATCACCGCCAAGCTGACCGCAGCCCCGGGCAATGGAGCGCCGCTGGGCGGGTTGAAGGTGACGACGGAGAACGCCTGGTTTGCCGCCCGCCCATCGGGCACCGAGGACGTGTACAAGATCTACGCCGAGTCGTTCAAGGGGCCCGAGCATCTTGCGGAGGTGCAGCAGGCCGCCAAGGAGTTGGTTAATACAGTCATTGGGTGAGTTCTATCGCGGAGGGTGACTGCGGACGCGAGGAGCAAAAGAAGCACTGCGGACGCGAGGAGCAGACTGCATCGAGTCAGACCGAACCCAAGCTCCCGGGTGAAGTCTGGGTCCTGATCGCCGCCAATGCGGTGATCGCGCTCGGTTACGGCGTGGTGGCACCGGTGCTCCCGGCCTACGCCCGCCACTTCGGGGTCAGCATCAGCGCCGCGACATTCGTCGTCACCGCGTTCGCGCTGATGCGGCTGGCCTTCGCGCCGGCCAGTGGGCTGCTGATCCAGCGGCTGGGGGAGCGACGGATCTACGTCGCCGGACTGCTCATCGTGGCCTTGTCGACAGGTGCGTGCGCGTTCGCGCAGACCTACTGGCAGCTGCTGTTGTTCCGATCGCTCGGCGGAATCGGCTCGACGATGTTCTTCGTCTCGGCGCTGGGACTGATGATCCGGATCAGCCCGGAGGATGCCCGGGGCCGGGTTGCCGGCATGTTCTCCTCGGCGTTCCTCGTCGGCTCGGTCGGCGGGCCGGTGCTGGGCAGCGTCACTGCCGGGCTTGGGCTCAGCGCACCGTTCGTCATCTATGGTGGCGCATTGCTCGTCGCGGCGGCGGTGGTGTTCATCAGCCTGCGGCACTCGTCGCTGGCCGCGCCGGCACCTGAGGACGGACCCAAGGTGGGTGTGCGGACTGCACTGCGTAATCGCGCATATCGCGCAGCGCTGCTGTCAAACTTCGCCACCGGGTGGTCGGCGTTGGGCTTGCGGGTTGCCCTCGTGCCGCTGTTCATCACCGAGGTGTTCCACCGGGGAGCCGGAGTTGCCGGCTTGGCGCTGGCCACCTTCGCGATCGGCAACGTCTCGGCTGTCATCCCCAGCGGATACCTGTCCGACCGGGTCGGCCGGCGGGTGCTGCTCATCATCGGGTTGACCGCGGCGGGCATTTCCACCGTGATAGTCGGATTCACCGACGGGTTGACTCTGTTTCTCGTCAGCGCATTCATCGCAGGGTTCTCCACCGGGATTTTCACGGCTCCGCAGCAGGCAGCGGTGGCCGACATCATCGGCAGTAAGGCGCGCGGTGGCACCGCGGTGGCGACCTTCCAGATGATGTCCGACGTCGGCTCGATCGGCGGGTCTCTGGTGGTGGGCCTCATCGCTCAGCACTGGTCGTTCTCGGGGGCGTTTGCCATCAGCGGCACCATCCTGCTGCTGGCGGCTCTCGGCTGGACCTTCGCCCCGGAGACCCGCCACATCCCAGCTACCGAGCACACTCTGGCCCGCACACTGGGGCCAGAGGCCGGTGGTGAGGCGCCTTGACCAGCGATTTTGAATGGCGGGTAGCCGTGGTGTAACTTCGTGGAGCACGATAAACGGGGCTATGGCGCAGTTGGTAGCGCACCACACTGGCAGTGTGGGGGTCAGGGGTTCGAATCCCCTTAGCTCCACTTAGTTTTCGCAGTTCAGGCAGCATATCCGCTGTTGCGTGACGATCTGCGTAACGGATCGCGTAACATTTTGAGTTGTGGCTACTCTGCGGCCATCAACTCGAACCGGTCTACTTCGGTCCGTTGGCGGCAAAGTACGCGGAGGCTTTTTCAGAAACGCGTTGTCTTTCTCCTGCTCGGCGACCCGCTTACGCAACCGCGCCAACTCGGTGGGCTCGGCCGGAGTCAGTGGCCGGTGAGCTCAGGCGTTACGCGGAAAGCTAGCCAACCGCTGAGTCGTGAATCATGTGATTATCACGCAGTGACGACAACAGTCGATAGATTGGCGCAGTGGGCAATTGCCGCCTACCGTATCGCAATTGGGTTATTGTTCTTCTTCCACGGCGTATCCACGCTATTCGCCTGGCCGGTCGAACCCCACGGTGGTTCCACGCCAGGCTTCATGGCGTCGCCGTCATGGTGGGCCGCGATGATCCAGTTGGTCGGTGGCGGGCTGATCATGGCGGGCCTTTTTACGCGTTCCGCTGCGTTCCTCAGCTCGGGAAGCATGGCAGTGGCCTACTTCTGGAGGCATCAGGGGGACGGGCTGTGGCCTATCGAGAACGATGGCGAATTGTCGGCCCTGTTCTGCTGGGCGCTGTTCATCCTGGTATTCATCGGCCCTGGGAAACTGGCCGTTGAATCGTTGATCCGGCGATGGCTAGCGCGGGGGGCGGATGCTGCTGTGCGAGAAAGTGTCGTACCTGAAGCCGCTCGGTCCTGATATCAGAACAGAACCCAGTGGTCGCCCGACACCCAGTGATGCGCCCAAGCTGGCGTAGGGTGGTCGCCGAGCTGATCGTGCCTCGACGTCACCGCGGCCACAGGCCGACAGTCACGATCCGCACCATCGTCGAAGACATCCGTAGGGCAAGACGACGCAGACCTCGGTGTTCTGGATCGTGAGGTGGAGCGATGTCGGTGATGTCTGCAGTGTGCACCGGTTCTCTGCTGTCAGGGCATGGCCGACGGTCCGGACGCTGTGCACCTACTGGCTTGGCCAGCTGCGCGGTGCCGGGCCGGCCGGCGGCTGGGTCCGCAGATTGGCACCGGGGGTTACTCCGTTTTGTGCTGCGCCCAAACACTGGCCCAGTCGTCCCGGGCTGCAGTGTGTCGTACCGCCGGGACCCTTCGGAGTGCCCCGGTTGTTCAGGTCTTGGTTACTCCAGCAGATGCCGGTGCGGGGATCTGTCAGCCCGTTACAGGGAGCGGCGTGGGCGGGAGGAGCCGTCAGAGGTGCCGACATGATGGTTCCGCTGATGATCGCCGCCACGAACATGGAGGTGCGAAATATGGTCATTATTGCTTACTCTCCAAAGTTTCCGGGCCGGCTGTGGTGGGAGCGGTCATGGGGCGGTGATTTTGGTATTCGTGTTGATGTAATCCACGGCATCGAGCACGACCTGCCGCTCGTCCGCCGGCGCGGTCGCCTGTAGCTGCAAGACGAAGAAGTCCTTGTCTTTTCCGGGCACTACCACGGTCTTCTCACCTACAACCATATTTTTTCCGTCATTGGTGTAGGTGCCCTTATAGGTGACGGAATCGAAGCCCGAGAACGGGGCTACCACCGGATCACCGACTGGCTGGAATCCGGGCAGGTTCTGCAGCATGCCCGGTGCGTATTGGAGAATCTCGGCGGCGTCGACGTCGCCGACCAGCTTGCTGGCGATCGCGAGCATGGTCGGCGGGACGGCCGGGTCCTGGGGGTTGTCGTAGATGATGCCGCCGTACGCCCAATCGGGAGTGTCCTCTTTCGCGAGTTGGCTCCAGCCGGGGGGGAAGGACAGGTCGACGTCCGGCGTTCCGGGTTCGTTGTCCTTGTAGGGCACCTCCGCGATGTTGTGCTCGACGATGTAATCGTGCAATGTCTCCTTAGTGCCGTCGGGCCGGTTGGGAGGAGGCGGCAGCGCCGAAGTGGTCGCTGGTGCCGCCGCTGAGGTTGTTGTCGTGGACTCTGACGTTGTTGCTTCGGTCTTCGTGCCGCTGCCGCAGCCAACGATGGCAAAGCTCAGTGCGGTGGCGCACAAGCCCGCTGTCGCTGTCACCAACGTGTTCCTCATGGAATTGGTTCTCCTCGCCGTTCGGCAGTGTGCTGGATGCGTAACCAGAGCATCTCACGAAGGCGCTTGAGCGGTGTGCAAAATTGACCGTGCCGTCACGATCGTGTCGAGCAGACCCTACGCGCGTCACCCGTCCAGGCACTCGTCGCAAACGACCCGGCGCGTGTGGTTGACGGCCCCATCATCCCACGCTGACACGTCGGCGCCTATACGTCGGGTAGACGGAATGCCATATACCGCATGCGCTTTCCGGTCCAAAGGTGGGTTTGGGCGATGAGGGATGGGTTTACGCTGGCCCCATGTCCGGCGCACCGCTACGGGATCGTGTCATCGAGGTCGAAAACGTTGAGGATGACGTCGTACGAGGTCGCGCTCTGCGGAAGACCGCCCCCAGGAGTGCGCTCGCCGAGTTGGTTCCGAGCCACCGTAGCGCGACTGAGATCCTCGTAGAACAGAACCGAGACCGACTGCCCGATTTGGTCCCGCTGCGTTTCGCGCGGATGCTGACCGATCCCTTCTCGTTCTATCGCGGGTCAGCGGCGGTGATGGCCGCCGACTTGGCGACCAGCCCCTCCAGCGGTGTGGAGGTGATGTGCTGCGGCGACGCGCATCTATCAAACTTCGGAATCTACGCGGCTCCACACCGGGAGCTGGTGTTCGATCTGAACGACTTCGACGAAGCGGCAGTCGCACCCGCGGAATGGGATCTCAAACGTCTGATCACCAGCGTCATAGTGGGTGGGCGGCACGCCGGTTACCCCGAGAAGAAGATCCGCCGCTTCGCCGGCGAAGCGGTAGTTGCCTACCGCGATGGCCTGCAAACCATCCTCGATATGAATGTGCTGGAACGCTACTACTTGCGGGCGGAACCGGAGCGGTACCTGAAACAGGCCACTAAGAGCCTCGCCGCGCTCATCGCCCGCAGCGCCGAGAGGGCGCGCAAGCGGACTTCGGCGCGCGTGTTCGGCCGCATCATGGTGCCTGGACCGGACGGCACGCCGCGTCTTCGAGAGGATCCTCCCGTCCTTCAGCACCTCGATGTCGATCACGAGGCCGGCGTAGTGGAGTCATTTCGGGAGTACCTCACGAGCGTGCCCGGCGATGTGGCACTTCTGCTGTCCCATTTCCAGGTCTCCGATGTCGCGCAGCGCGTCGTCGGGGTCGGCAGTGTCGGGACTCGCTGCTACCTGGTGATCCTGGCCGGACCCGACGGTACGCCGTTGATCTTGCAGGTCAAAGAGGCCAAAACCTCTGTTCTCGAAGAATACGGAGGTGTTCGGCAGCCGAGCAGCGTGGCTCGCGCGATAGCGGCGTCCGGCCAGGGAGCCAGGGTCGTCGACGGGCAACGGGTGCTGCAGGCGATGTCGGACATATTCCTCGGCGCCGCGCGCCACGGTGGACGCGACTTCTACGTCCGTCAGTTCCAGGACATGAAGGGCACGATCGAAACCGAGGGTATGTCGCCGACCGCATTCGGTCAGTACGCGGCGGCGTGCGCCATGGTGCTTGCCCGCGGGCACGCGCAGAGCGCAAACGGGTCGATACTGCGAGGCTACGTCGGCAGCGGTGACAAGGTCGACGCCGCGGTACTGGAGTGGTCATACCGGTATGCAGAGAAGGCGCTCGAGGATTTCCATCGACTGCAGTCCGCAGCTAGGGCCGGGGAGATCGAGGTCGCTGACGACCCGGCGAGGTAAACCCCAGATTTTCTGCTGAGCTCGATGGGGGAATCCGCAACGGAGACAAAGGGAATGAGCACCGGCAACAACCGCGGGCGGTTTGAGCATCGATGACATGTGGTCGATGACGCTGCCTGAGTTGTGCGAAAACCATTGTGCAGCAACAATATTTCTCCGGGACGAGCGATTGATCCGACGGGTTGCGCGTAGCAGCCGGGTCTGGGGAGGCCGTAGAATGGTCCGGCCGGGCGGTGCGGTCACGTCGGAGATACCCGCATCGTAGGTACAGAGCCACGAGTGCCCGCGCCCGCCTGCTTTTCACTCTGTAGCGCACAGGGGGACTTGCGGCAAGGGCGGGGGTATGCCGCAAATCACTGGCCTGAGCCGGAACTCGGCGAGCATCCGGTGCTGGTGCGTTGCGAGATGTGAGAGCGAAAAGCGAGAGGTATGTCAAAGTACGAAGACGAACTGCAGTCCGAGCGGGAATACATCGCCGGGCTGTATGCGCGCCTGGACAACGAGCGTGCCGAGGCCAACCGGCGTTACAAGGCGGCGTTGAGCAGCCCCATCGACCCCCAGAACGGCAGCACGCTCGTCGAACGCGACGCCGAAGTGCGCGCGATGGCCAAGGAGATGCAGCGCTTGGACGTTGCCGACTATGGTCTGTGCTTCGGTCGGCTCCAGACTCTGGACGACGAGCGTCTCTACATCGGGCGCCTTGGTCTGCTGGACAGCCAGAACGACTATGAACCGTTGCTGCTCGACTGGCGGGCTCCACTGGCGCGGGCGTTTTACGTCGCGACCGCGGCCAGTCCGGAGGGGATGCGGCGACGTCGGCAGTTCCACACTCGTGGACGCAAGGTGATCGACTTCACCGATGAGACCCTGGGCCGTCCGACCGGTGCCGAGCTCGGTGAGGAGCGCGACGGCCCGGGAGACGCGGCTCTGTTGGCGGCAGTCAACGCTCCGCGCGGTGAGGGGATGCGCGACATCGTCGCGACGATCCAAGCCGAGCAGGACGCGATCATCCGACTCGAACACCCCGGCGTCCTCGTGATCGAGGGCGGCCCGGGTACCGGGAAGACGGTGGTAGCCCTGCACCGGGTGGCCTATTTGCTCTACACACAGCGCAAGCAGATGGAACGGCACGGTGTGCTCGTGGTCGGCCCCAGTCCGGAATTCCTGAATCACATCGGGCGGGTGCTGCCTTCACTGGGGGAGTCCCAGGCGGTGTTCATGACCACCGGTGACTTCGTCCCCGGCCTCAGGGCGCGTGCCGAGGACAGCCCGGATGCCGCACGGTTGAAGGGCTCGTTGAAGATGCTCGACGTGCTCGCTGCAGCGGTGGCCGATCGCCAGGAGCTGCCGGAGGATCCGATACCCATCGAGCTTTCCGACGTCACCGCGCGGATCGACGCCGCGACGGCGGAGTGGGCCAGGGAGGAGGCACGCAAGACCGGTCTGCCGCACAACGAGGCCCGTGCCGAGTTCATCGACGTTGTCACCTACGTGCTCACCGAACGGGCTGTCGCTCGGATCGGGAAGGGCTGGCTGACCCGCGACGACAAGCACGCGTGGGCGCAGATGCGGGCCGACGTGGTCAACGAGCTCGAGGACCACGAGCAGTTCACCGCGGCACTGAATCGCCTCTGGCCGATTCTCACCCCGGAAGACGTTCTGGCGCAGCTGTATACCTCACGCGAGCGGCTGAGTGCGGTGGGAGCCGACGACGCCCTGTACCGGACCGATGGCGCCGCATGGACGGTGTCCGATGTGCCGTTGCTCGATGAATTGGTTGATCTGCTGGGCCGCGACAAGGCGGCCGACGAGGCCGCCGAGCGGCAGCGGAAGGAGGAGGCCGCCTACGCGGCCGGGGTGCTCGACCTCATGGTCGACCGCGAGGACCTCATGGACGACGAGGACCACCTGTTGGCCGCGGACCTGCTCGACGCCGAGCAATTGGCGGAGCGTTTCCAAGAGCAGGACAATCGTGAACTCGCCGAACGTGCTGCCGCGGAACGCGATTGGACCTACGGACATGTGGTCGTCGATGAGGCGCAGGAACTGTCCGAGATGGACTGGCGGGTGTTGATGCGCCGCTGCCCCCGGCGATCGTTCACGATCGTCGGTGATCTCGCCCAGCGCCGCTCGGCCGCGGGAGCGACATCGTGGGGATCGATGCTCGAACCGTATGTGCCAGCGGAGACGACGGGCACCAACCGGGCAGGTCGTTGGGTCTACCGGGCGCTGTCGGTGAATTACCGCACCCCGGCGGAGATCATGGAGGTCGCCGCCGCGTTGCTGGCCGAGTTCGCCCCGGGTGTCCAACCGCCGGAGTCGGTCCGGGCGTGCGGTGTGAAACCGTGGTCACGGCAGGTCGCTGATGATGAATTGGCGGCTGCCATTGAGGAATTCGTGCAAGACGAGGCTGGGTGCGAAGGCACAAGTGTGGTGATCGGACCACCGGGGGTGCCGGGCACGGTACCGCCGTCGGCAACCAAGGGACTGGAATTCGACGCGGTCCTCGTGGTGGAGCCGCAGCAGATCCTGGCGGACGGGCCGCGCGGCGCGGCCGAGCTCTATGTCGCACTCACCCGCGCCACGCAGCGTCTCGGTGTCCTGCACCGGGATCCTTTGCCGGCGGCGCTGGCAGGTCTGGCCGAGCACCGGTGACCGCGCCGCCGCCTTCCAGGGAGTAAACCTAGTCAGCTAACTGACGTGGCCTGGTCGGGGCGTCGAGGGGCCTCTGTGCCACAAGCCGCCACGTGCGCTGGTAACAGTCTGTTGTGTCGGCAATAATCGGGGGGTGGAGCGGCGGCGCAACGAGCAGGACACCCGATCTCCGATGACAACGTTGCAGCAAATGCCGGCGTTGGTCGTCTTGGAGCGGTTCCCTGTTCCGGTGCTCGCTATCGCGGAGGATGGCAGCATTCTCTTCGCGAACAGCGCATTCGCCGAAATGGTGGGCCGCAGCGCGGAATCGGTAAACGCCCTGAAGTTTGCCCAGATTTTTCATTCACTGCCCGATGACGAGTCAGCGGTGTCTGTCGTGCGGGCCAACGCCGATCTAATCGTAGACCTCGTGCACCAGGACGGTTCGCTCGTGCGGGCGCGAATGAGCAAGTCCGCATTGCTCCGTGGGGACGATCCGGTAGCGCTGGCGACGTTCCAAGATCTCACCGAACAGCTGTGGGTGGAGGAGCTGTAGGCCGCTATCTGCCTGCGTCCGGCGACCGGCGCAGTGACTCGCGTGCCAGAAACTCCCTGAAGTAGTCCCGCGACTCGTCGCTCACGATGGCGGGCAGCAGCAGCTCCCAGGTGTGCGCCACGCGTTGTCGCAGATCAGTGCCGGTTGCGGTGGCTTGGGAGAGCGCCTCTGCCCCCAGTAGCGAGCTCAGGATCACCTCGGCGGCGCTCTTGGGGTCGATACCGCCGCGGAGGTCGCCTTCCGAACCGGCCTGCCCGAGCTGCTGGGTGAGCTCTTCGAGCCAGCTCCCGTAGACCCGGCCGGGCGCCTCGTTGAGACCGCTGAAGGTGCGCATCAGTTGCATGCCGATCCAGGTGAGCTTGTCGGAGGCGGTGAAGTCGGTCACCATGAACAGCCCGTGGACCAGGTTCTCCAGCGCCGGCGACGATGATGCGGCGATGGTGCGGAACGTCGCCAGCATGCGCGCGCCGGCCTCCTCGATGATGGCTTCGGCGAGCATTTCCTTGGCGTCGAAGTGGTAGTAGAACGCTCCCTTGGTCAGCTCGGCGCGCTCGATGATCTCACCCAGTCCAGTCGCGGGATAGCCGATTTCGCTGAACAGGTCGACAGCGGCGTCGATGATCTTGCGGCGGGTGAGTTCTGAGCGGGCCTGGCGTGCCATGTCGTACTCCGTCAGGCCGACCCGGCGGCTGGACCCGCATCGAGTTCAGCCTCGGCGGGCTTGATGGGAAGGGCCTTCTTGAGCGCCACGATGGTGCGGCGCCTGATGAACTGGTCCAGATACCCGAGCCGATCCGGGTTCGTGAGGCCGGGCAGCACCAATTTCCACGCCTGCTCGAGATCGGTGAGAAACCGTTGCGGGTCGTCCAGATCACTGGTCTGGCGGATGCCGAGCTGCATCGAGACCAACAGTGTCGCAGCGACGTGCGGATCGGTGCCGTCGGCGAAATCGCCTTCCTCGATACCGCGGCGGATGATCTTGGCGTATCCGGCGATCCAGGGCTCCAGCACTTGCGGTCCGAGCCTGTCGGTCCGGCCGACCGATTCCAGCAGGTTCCCGGCCGCGCGCGCCATTGGCTCGCCGATGTCGTCGACGGTCACCTGGTAGGAGATGTCGACCAGTGTCTCCACCGCGGACAGGTTGCGGGCCAGCACCTCACCGACCTGTTCGCGGGCCAGTTGGGCGCGGTGTTCGACGATCGAGGATGCCAGCGCGTACTTGGACCGGAAATGGAAGTAAAGCGCTCCCTTGGTGACTGCGGCATCGGCGAGGATGTCGTCGAGGCTCACCGCACTGTATGGCTTGTGCGCGAATTGCCGTGCCGCCGCCTGCAGGATCTGAAGTCGGGTGACGTCGGCCCGTCGGTCGAGCTGCTCAGTCACCAGGACACCTCAAGATCTTCACAGCTGTGTGGTCGGTGGGACATCGGGCGATGCCCGGCGTGTGCATGGGGATTGTTTCATCCGCTGTCTCCGCCCACGGACACTTCGGTGGTCGAGGTGGGATGTCCACCTGCGGATTGGAATACCTAAAGTCATCGCCACGGGTGCATATCATTCTAAAGGTATGTATGGTGCTTAGCGTGATAACTCTTGGTTCGCAGTCGGCGGACCATGCAACCGGTGCGTCTGTCATCACCGTGGACAAGTGCTCCGACCGGATAGCGACGTCGCCGGCAGTTGCCGCGAGTTATCGTAGAAGCGTTGCCATGGCTCGTTCTGGCTACCCCCCTCAAATCCCGGTGCGGGCTGTGGCAACTTCTCCTTCCGGTCGTGTGCGGGGCGCGACCGAAGCTTGTTCGCTGCGGCGACAATATGGTGAATTAGCAGAAGAATCCCTGTTCGGTGTTGGTGATAGCGCACCGGACAGTGCGGATGCAGCAGGGTTGACGGGCCCCGTGCCGTCGGCCCCACCAACGTTGAGGTAGCCATAGATGATGTGGGACGACGAATTTGATGTCGTTTGCTGTGGTTCCGGGTTCGGTGCTTTGGCATGCGCTGTCGCGGCGGCTGACGCCGGATTGGACGTGCTCATCGTGCAGCCCGGCACCGAGTATCGGCATGGTGGTGAAGATTCCGTCGGTCCGCTGTTGGCTCCCGGCATAGAGGATCCGGAGACGCGGGAGTACTTCGACGCACTGTCGGCTGACCTGGGTTCGTCCGGACCAGCTGATGCCCAACTGACGGTTCGATCCGCTGCCGATCTGGTACCGGCGAAGCCCGGGGGTCTGGTCGAGCCGTTCTACGGCGCTCGCCTGCGTGACTGGGCTCTGGACTGTCTGCACTCGCCCTACGGTGTGCTCTACACCCGGCTGACCGGCAGGCAGACCACGGCGATGAAGACTCGTTCTGGTGAGGAAATCGAGGTCAAGGTCGTCGGCTCGCTGACACCGGACAGCGCCGGTGTCGCGGCAGCGCTCAGCGATTGGTTGACCGCCGAGACCCGAAACCGTGAGATCCCGATCTACGAGAGCAGCGCGCTTGAGCGCATCGTGTTCGAGGAGGGCGAGATCGTCGGTGTGGTGATCGGCACCCCGGAGGGTCGACAAGCTATCCGGGCCAGGCACGGTGTGGCGGTTGGCACGCTCAGCCAGCCGGAAGCCCCGACGGGCGGCGCATCCCCGGTCGACGAGCCTGGTTTGCGGCTCCAGGTGTCGCTGGTCGGGCACAGCGCCAGCCGGTTCGCTCGGGTCGAGTTGTTCGCCGCCGACGTCGCTGCGGATTCGAGTTTATCGGCGTACTGCAGATCCCCCCGGGTGCACGATGGGCTCCGCGATGCGGGCCGCTCACATGTGCGGCACTGGCGGAAAACGCACCGAAACCCGCCCCTTGGCTAGCAGCCGCTGCATTTCACCACCTGATATCGGTCTGGACAGCAAGAACCCCTGCGCGCGATAACAGCCGTGCCGAAGCAGTGTGAGCGCGGCGGTCTCCGTCTCCACGCCCTCGGCGACAAGTTGCAGACCGAAGGCGCCGGCAAGTGCGATCACAGCCCGAACGATCGCCAGATCACCCGGGTTCGAGCCGAGTTCGGCGACAAAACTCCTGTCGATCTTGAGCGTGTCGACCGGTAGCGATTTCAAGAGAGACAGCGCACTGTAGCCCGTGCCGAAATCGTCGATCGCCACGTGGACGCCCGCGTTCTTGAGGCCGAACAGGGTGCGGCGAGTGGTCTCGATGTCCTGAACCACCACGCTTTCGGTGATTTCCAGACAGACCGATCCGCGAGGCAGCCCGAATTCGGCCATGATGCTGGCCACCGAGTCGACGAAGCCTTCGGTTACCAACTGCACGGGGGAGACGTTGATCCGTAACAGGATGCGCCGGCCGAGCCCGTTCGCGCGCCACCGGGCAAACTCGGCGCAGGCGTTGCGCAGCACCCATCGCCCTAATTCGCCTGCGAGGTTGATCGATTCGGCGACGCCGATGAATGAATCCGGCGCGAGCAGGCCGCGCGTCGGGTGTTGCCACCGAACCAACGCCTCGGCTGCGAGCACCTCACCGGTACGCATGTCGATTTCGGGCAGGTAGTGCAGCACCAGCGATCCGTCCTCGATCACGTTCTGCAGGTGCAGTTCGATGTCGTTGCGGAAATCGATCTCCAGCGCCATCGCGTCGGAGAACACCGCCACCTGGTTGCCGCTGGCGTTCTTGGCGGTCAGCACAGCCTGGTCAGCGCGGCTGAGCAGGTCCGAGGTGGAGTCCCGACCCGGTATCCCCTCCGCCACGCCGATGCTCACGGTCCGGGTGAGCATCTCACCGTCGACGGTCACCCGCTCGCGCAACATCGATTGCAGCCGGTAGGCCGATGCCTCAGCGGCTTTGGCCGACATCGGGGTCGCCGGGACTACGACGAACTCGTCACCGCCGAGGCGTGCGATGAGTCTCGGCTCGTCGTCGCCCTCCTGCAGGCGCCGCGCAAGAATTCTGATGAACGCATCCCCGGCGGTGTGGCCCAGATAGTCGTTGATCGCTTTGAGCCGGTCCAGATCCAGGAACATCACCGAAACCGGGCCCGGTTGGCCGGGCGCAAGCCGGTCATCGAGGTGAGCCAACAGCGCTCTGCGGTTGTACAACCCCGTGAGATCGTCGTGGTCGGCCAGGTAGCGCAGTCGTTCCTCGGCGGCGATGCGGGCCTGCACCTGGGCGAACAACGAGGCGATCGCCTTGAGCGCATTGAGTTCGGCGGTACTCCACTCGCGATCACCGAACTTCACGAAGCCGAGGACCCCGGTGGTGACCTCTCCGGACAGCAGCGGGACGGCGGCCATCGAGGTACTCGGGACGTGCCTGCCGGCCTCGATAGTGCGTTGATAGTCGTCGGTCGCGGGCTCCGGCCGGAATACGGCGGGTTCCTTGTAGTTCTCGGACATCGCGAAAACCGGGTCGGCATCGGCGAAATGGATCACCGCGAGTGGATCGGTGTTGATGTCCACCGGGCGCGGGGGCCACTCCGCCACGAGCCTGGTCACGCGGGCGCAGTGGTCGTTGTGCCGCAGGAAACTCACGTCGACGTCGAAATAAGACACCAGATCGGCCAGTACCTGCTGGCTGACTGCCGCAGCGGTAGCGGCATTGACCGCCATCAGATGGGTGGCGACATTGGTCACCACCGTTTCCAGGCTGCGCACAGGCCGTCCGTTCGTCACGGTCTCAGCCGACCGCGTGCGTAGTCAACGGCCGTCGCCGGCTCCGTACCGCCGGGCGCGCGGCGTACGACAAGCGAAGGACCAACGCCTGTGACTCGTCGTACTCGGTTGCCGTCAACTCCCGGAACGCGTGCTGCAGACCACGCAACGCGGTGACGTGCGCCGGTGACAGTTCGGCGAGATCGTCGTCGTTGTGCGCGTAGAGGAAGACGGGCGAAACCGGCTGCACGGCCAGCCCGTGCTGCTGGGCATGCACCCACACCGACTCGACCGCTGAGCCGCCCAGGGCATAGTCGGTCAAGCGGCGCCCCGGCACCGAGATGACCGCCACTGCGGCGCTGCCTGCCACGCGCTTGTGGGTTTCGTCGCCGAGTGCTGACCCAGCGTCCCATGCCGCCAACCTCGCCATCACCTCAGGCCTGCGCAGGATCTCCAGCACCATGAGATCGCCCGGCGCCAGACCGAGCGTCGTCACATCCAGACCGGTGTCCTGGTCGGGGTCGTCGGGCCAGCGCAGTTCGGAGATCATCTCGCGGTGCAGCTTTGGCGTGAGATACCGGATGCGGTCGGTCTGGGCCAGGATGCCCGCGGCCGCTTCGATATCGTCCGTGCTGTCCAGGATCTGTAGTCGAGCCCCTTCGTTGCGCGCGGCCGCCTTGAGCGCTGTGACCACCTGGGGCGACAACGCCGCGACCGATCCGTAGGCGCGGTTGGTCTCACGTTGCAGCATGGGCTCATACAGCGCTGCGAGGTGCGGGTCGGAACCTGGGGACATCGCCACGGTCCCATACAGCGGCGTGCCCTCATCGCCCCGATACCACTGCAGGTCTGTGGCCCTGCCATGGGCCGCGGCGGCGACCCTGGCGTTGAATGCCGCCGCGCCCAGTGCCACGGCGCTCCCCCGGTAGCCCACGTCCATCGTGGTGGTGTACTCGGTCGCCAGCCGCAGGGTCAGCCCGTCGGTGTTCGATTCGATATGCCACGGCTGGACGTTGCCGCCGGACGGAGCACGGTTGGCCGCCGTCGCGATGAGCCCGAGTACATCTGTCGGTTCGGGCGCCGCGCTGGGCGCCGGGTGTGACGGAGCGGGCGCGGGCGGATCGGACAGCGGATCGACCAGCGCGTCGAGTGCCGCGTCGACGTCGACGCGGACCCGTCCCGACGGCAATGGTTCATCCAGACCGATGCGCCGGACCGCGTCGGCGATGACGGTCGCGCCGAGCGCGACCTCACCGGCGCGTTGCGGCCAGGTGGACACGGTCTTGCCGACCTCGATCAACGACGCCGACATCCGCGGTGACAACTGGCCGGCGTCGAGGATTCCCAGCACGTGCGGCACCTTATCCTTGCTCGACAACCCGGCCAACGCAGCGGCGTCGACATCGATGAGCAGGCCGTGCAGCAAGGGACGGCCGGGATCGAGGTCGAAGCGTTCGACATCGAGCAGGCCACGGTCGCTCGTGGTCATCAGCACCGGCAGTTTTCGAGCCTTGGCCGCGTGGCGGACAAGGACTTTCGCGTCAAGCGAATCGCACTCCTCGACGACGACATCGAGCCCGTCGAGGAATTCGTCGATGGTGTCCTCGTTCACCCCGCCGAGCTCGACCTCGACAGGGAGGTACGGGTCGAGTTCGGCGATCCGGCGGGCCGCGACCACGGCCTTGTTGAGCCCCAGATCGAACACTGTCGCAGGTACCCGATTGAGGTTGGGCAGCTCGAGTTCGTCGAAATCAGTCAACCGCAAAAGACCGCACACCCCCTCGATCGCGAGGTTGTACGCGACGGCGTGGCCGACGCTGAGCCCCACGACCCCGATCCGCTGACGTGAGAGCCGTTGCTGCTCATCGGCGCTGATGAGGTTGCGGTTGCGATCGAACCTGAGCCGCCGGAAGCCAAGCGGGCCCAGGACAGCGACCACGGTCCGGCGCCACGGGTAGTACGCCCACCGCGTCGGTTCATCGAGGAACTCGGGCTCCGGCCGCGGTGTGAGCTCGCCAAGCGCACGACGTTGTTGCTCGCAGGTGTCGATCGTGGTGATGCGCGGATCGCCACGTAGCGCCGCGAGCATTGTGGCTCCCGACGGGTCGTCACCGTCGATGATGACCGCGTTATAGGCCGACTCGTCGTTATAGGTCGACTCGTCGATACTGTCGATCATCGGCCTACCGCGGAAGTGAGGTCAACACTGCCTGCGGCGGAAATCCGCGGGGCGGCCAGTTTCAACTCGCGGTAGAACGCCGAAACCTGCTTGGGATCAGCATGGCTGGCTACGGTCGACCGGTCCCACCACATCATCTTGGTCTGATAACGCTCGTCCGGGTACGGGGTTGCCGGGATCTTGGCCAGCACACCGCCCGACGACAGCCAACGTTTGAGCACGTAGGCCGCCGCGGTCGCCACGATGAACTGGATATCGAGCAGTGCCAGCGTGTGGAACGACATCCGGGCCAACGTGCCCGTGAGTGCACGGCTCTGCTGAGGGTCCTCGCCGACCCAAGCGGACTTCATCTCGACCACGCCGAAGGGTAACCGGTCGGCGACCATTTTGCGTACTGCACTAAATCCCGGCTGCCCGTTCCACTCCACCACCGCGTGGCATTCGTCGACCTCGCGGTACGGACCTTTGGCTCGTAGGCCGCCGACCACATCGCCTGCGTCGTTGAGTCCTACGCAGAACAGCGCCGTGTCGTGCCCGGCGCGCAGGGCCTCCATGTCGAGTGCGTGCTCGACGCCATACTTGCGATAGTTGCGGCTTGCCCCGTTGACATACTCGCGCCACAATTCGCGTTCCGAACCAGGGGTTGCGATGACGATCGTGCAGTCACTGTCCGGATCCAACCAACTGTAAGCTTTCTCCACTGACGGGGTTGAACGAGCAGCGACATCGCGCTGGGGAGCGGTCATTGGCAATCCATTTCCTCTGGCAGCCTCACCCCCGACCGGGTTGGCTGATTTGTCATGCGTACCGCGGTTGTGCGCGATTACGCGAGATGAGTATCACGCGGCAGGGACGGGTAATTCCAGCTAGCTGACAAGACTTGTCCAGCGGCGAGTCCAATTCTTCACTCCCCAACTCCATGTATTTACAGGGATGTGCAAATTTGGCAAATCGGATGATTGATGACGGTACTGAATATTCCGATTGAATGTCTGCCGAGCAAAGTTAGCCCGTCGCTGGATTTGGGGCGGCCATTCTCGCTGCCGGTTTCGGTCAGTTTGTTGCCTGGCCGCGCGCCAGTCATCCTGACGACGTTTCGGCGCCATGCCTATGGGTACCCGGTTGGCGCACGGCGGAACCACTCGGGTGAGAATCTGACGGGTGATGGCTGAGGAGTACCCGAGAGCGAAAACCCTGCCGGTCCGCGATATGGGCCGCCTCTTGCTGCGTTGCGCGGACCGACCCGGCCTGGTCGCGGCGATCAGTAGCTTTCTGACAGGTGCGGGCGCCAACATCGTGTCGCTGGATCAGCATTCGACCGAGCAGACCGGCGGCACCTTCATGCAGCGCACCATCTTCCACCTGCCGGGTTTGACCGCTGCTCGGGACGAGTTGGAGTGCGAGTTCCGCACTCGGGTGGCGGAACCGTTCGCGATGGACTTCCGGCTCACCGAAGCGGCCAAACCGAAGCGGGTGGCGTTGATGGCCTCCCGCGAGGACCACTGCCTGCTCGACCTGTTGTGGCGCAACCGCCGCGGCGAGCTGGACATGTCCGTGGTGATGGTGATTTCGAACCATCCGGATCTCGCCGAGCAGGTGCGCGCTTTCGGTGTTCCGTATCTGTACGTTCCCGCGACCCGAGACAATCGCGCCGAAGCCGAGCAGCGGCTGCTCGATCTGCTGCGCGGCAATGTCGACCTGATAGTGCTCGCGCGGTACATGCAGATTCTCACCCCAGAGTTCCTCGATGCCGTCGGATGCCCGTTGATCAACATCCACCACTCGTTTCTGCCGGCGTTCATCGGAGCGGCGCCGTATCGGAGGGCCAAGGAGCGCGGTGTGAAACTGGTGGGAGCGACAGCGCATTACGTCACGGGCGACCTCGACGAAGGTCCGATCATCGAACAGGACGTGGTTCGAGTCGACCACCGGCACGCCGTCGAGGATCTGGTGCGCTTGGGATCCGATGTCGAGCGGGTGGTGTTGTCGCGTGCGGTGCTGTGGCACTGTGAGGATCGCGTGATTCGGTTCGGCAACCAGACCGTGGTGTTCTGAACGGTGCTGGAGTGCACTCCGAGAGGAGTGGGGGATGAAGGTCTTCAATGGGCTTGACGAGTTCGTGGCGGCGACGGGCAGCGAGCTGGGGCCGACCGCGTGGATGGAGATCACCCAGGATCGGGTGAATCTGTTCGCCGATGCCACTGACGATCACCAGTGGATCCATGTCGACCCGGAGAAGGCCGCCGGTGGGCCGTTCGGCGGGACCATCGCGCACGGCCTGCTCACGCTCTCGCTGCTGCCGCATTTCACTCACCAGCTGTACCGTGTCGACAACATCGCGTTGGCGATCAACTACGGCTACAACAAGGTTCGTTTCATCACGCCGGTGAAGGTCGGTGCCAGTGTGCGCGCCCGCGCGCATATCGACGAGGTCGTCGAGCTCGACGGTGCCGTGCAGGTGAAGATGACGGTGACCGTGGAGATCGACGGCTCGGCCAAACCAGCTGCGGTGGCGGAGTCCATCGTCCGATTCATCGGCTGAGGTTTCTCCGCATCCGCAGAAGCTCAAATGGCCATTGTCGTAGATGAAATATGCTCGGGGCGGCCCCTTCAGAATCGGAAGTTAGGTGACCCAGGTGTCATTGCTTACCGGCCGAACTGCGGTGGTGACCGGCGGAGCTCAGGGTCTGGGTTTGGCGATCGCGCAACGGTTCATCCAGGAGGGCGCCCGCGTGGTGCTCGGCGATCTCAACCTGGAAGCCACCGTGGCGGCGGCTGCTCAGCTCGGCGGTCCCGATGTCGCGGCGGCAGTGCGCTGTGACGTGACCTCTCCTGCCGATGTTGAGGCACTCGTCGCTGCCGCCGTGGAACAGTTCGGTGGTTTGGACATCATGGTCAACAACGCCGGTATCACACGCGACGCGACCCTGCGCAAGATGACCGAGGAACAGTTCGATCAGGTCATCGCCGTGCATCTGAAAGGCACCTGGAACGGCATCAAGTCGTCCGCGGCGATCATGCGGGAGAACAAGCGCGGGGTGATCGTGAACATGTCGTCGATCTCCGGCAAGGTCGGCCTCGTCGGGCAGACCAACTACTCGGCGGCCAAGGCAGGCATCGTCGGCATGACCAAGGCCGCCGCCAAGGAACTGGCGCACCTCGGGGTGCGTGTCAACGCGATCCAGCCTGGCTTGATCCGATCAGCCATGACCGAGGCCATGCCGCAACGCATCTGGGACCAGAAGCTGGCCGAGGTGCCGATGGGACGGGCTGGTGAGCCCGACGAGGTGGCCAAGGTCGCGCTGTTCTTGGCCAGCGATCTGTCGTCGTACATGACCGGCACGGTGCTCGAGGTGACCGGTGGTCGGTATGTATGACGTCGTGGCTTCAGCCGCGAACCACGATCACCGGAACCCGCGCAGCTTGCGCCACGGCGGAGCTGACAGAGCCGAGGAGCATGCCGGTGAAGCCGCCGCGGCCGTGACTGCCCACGATGACGAGCTGCGCCTGCCGGGATTCCTCGACGAGCCACCGTGCCGGTTCGTCGCAGACGATTCGTCGATGTACGTGGACGTCTGGGTATTTCTCGTTCCAGCCCGCCAGTCGTTCACCGAGCACCTCGTGTCCCTCGTCTTCGTAACGACGCCAATCCATCCCGAAGATCGGGAAGACGGGGACGTCACTCCACGCGTGCAACGCCACAAGGTCTACGCCGCGCCGCGACGCTTCATCGAACGCCAACGCGGTCGCGCCCTCAGAAGCGGGTGACCCGTCGATGCCCAGCAGGACCGAGGATGTGGTGGCCACCGCCCGGCTTTCGTCAGCGTGGACCACGGCAACGGGGCAATGTGCGTGATGGAGCAGACCCCTGCTGACTGATCCGAGAATGGCTCGCTCGAAGGCCCCCATGCCTTGACTGCCGACGACGACCATCTGTGCGTCGGTGGATGCTTTGGTCAGCTCGGACACGGCGATGCCAGCCTTCACGTCAATGTGCACGGTGCGGCGTTGCGCTTCGTCGATATTCGTGACGAAGATTTCTTGAGCTTGCGCAATGACTTGATCGGCGTTCTCCTGTTGCCACTCGGTGATGGATCCTTGCATGGGCGCAATCGGCCAGCTCACAACCACCGGTTCGATGACATGGGTCAGGGTCACTGACGCCGCCCGCATGACGGCTTCGCGGGCGGCCCACTCGACGGCTGCGTTCGACGCAGCCGATCCGTCCACCGCGACGATAATTCTGTATTCGGCTGGGGTCAGGCTCATTTCGAATCCTCCTGTCCGGTACGGCGACGCATTACGCGGTGCCGATAGCAGTCGACGCTAGGCCGGACCCACGGCAGCAAAGCAGAGCCGTAGGTCGGTCGGTGCGGCGCCGACGGTCATCGGAATTCGGGACCAACGCCGGGTCGTTCGACCCTGGCGGCCACACCGCAACACTCTTCGATACCGGTATCAAGGCTCCGGCAGACGAACCGCTACTGATGCACCACGAGGACTGAGCAGTCGGGATGGCTGGCCAGCGGGTTTGTGTGCGGTCCAATAATTTTGGTCACATCAGCCGCGTCGTCCGGGCCGAGAACGACCATGTCGACCGGCTCGGTGTGTGCGGCCAGAAACTGGCCGATCCCGGCCGCGCCGGCGGTGACGTGGATGCGTACACGAGGATGACTCTGCTGCCATCTCGTCATGCGGCGATCCAGCTCGTCATAGGAGATGTCGCCGAAATCCCGCCGCCAGACCCCGACGGCCAGGACAGGTCGCCCGCGCAGGTCAGCTTCGGTGACGGCAGCGTCGATGACATGGTCATCATCACCGGAGGCACCGACCGGCACGGCGATCATCCCCATGTGATGGGACTGTCGCGTTGGGAGACTTCTGATTACCGCGACAGGGCAACACGCATCTTCAGCAACCTTGGCGGCTGTCGACCCGAAAAGTAGCTTGGCCAGACGCCCTATGCCGACCGATCCCACACAGATCATGGCGGCGCGGCGTGACTCGTCGAGCAGATTGGCATCCGGTCGGCCGTAGAGGACTGCGGTTTCGACTTTCACCGGTTTTCCGGTGGCGCCGATGACCGAGCGGGCTGCCCGTAAGCATGTCTGGGCGTATTCGAGGTCCATGCGGCACTCGCTGTCGGTGAGTGTCGTGCCGTCCCCCCGATCGATGTAAGACACCAGTCGCAAGGCCACATCGCGAGCCACTGCTTCGTCGATCGCCCATTGCGCGGCATGCAACGCAGCGGTGGACCCGTCGATCCCTACCACGACGGGTTTGTCGCTGTGCGAGGCGATCATCGGTGTTCCTTCGCTGTCGTGACCGCGGCGGCTTGGGCCGCTGTCGGGCGGTCCTGGCGATGCAGTGGTCACTGATCACGTTGCTGTCAGTGATCCAGCCGTGACGCGAACACCGCAGCCTGGGTACGCCGCTGCAACCCGAGCTTCGCCAGCAACCGGGATACGTAATTCTTCACCGTCTTCTCTGCCAGGAACATCCGATCGGCGATCTGCTTGTTGGTCAGGCCTTCGCCGAGCAGATTCAAGAGTTCCCGTTCCTGGTTGGTGAGCGTCGAGAGCGGGTCGCTGTGATGTTGGGTTTCACGGAGCTTGGTCATCAGCGCAGCGGCCGCCCGGTTGTCGAGCAGAGATCGTCCGGCTCCCACAGTCTTGACCGCTTCGGCGAGCGCCAACCCTTTGATGTCCTTGATCACGTAGCCGCTGGCCCCGGCCAGAATGGAATCGAGCATCGCCTCGTCGGAGGTGAACGAGGTGAGCATGAGGCACTTCAAGTTCGGCAGCCGCGACAACAGGTCGCGGCACAGCTCGACGCCGTTGCCGTCGGGCAGGCTCACGTCCAGGACCGCGACATCGGGCTGCAGGGCCGGGATTTGGAGCATTGCCTCGGCGACCGTGCCGGCTTCACCGACGATGTCGAGCTCGGGATCAGTGCCGAGCAGCCCGACCAACCCGCGGCGAACGATCTCGTGATCGTCGACGAGGAAGACTTTCAGCATCGCGGTGGCTGCTGCGGTATTCCGGCGGCATCGGCGACGCCGGGTCCAGCCGTGGTGTGCGGTCGGAGATCGGTGTCGACGACGGTGACCGGGCAGCCGGCCTTCGCTGAAAGCGTTGCGGCAGTTGGTCCGAGTCGTTTGTCATCGATCCCGTGCGCGAGCCCGAGCCATCCGACACACACCATGTCGGCCGATCGCGAGGCATGCAACAACACCGCGGCCGGGTCGCCGTGTACGACTTCCCATTCGATCTTGATGGGTTTCTGTGTTGACTCCACCGCCACCACCGTCTGACGGATCGCGATATCGGCACGTGCCAGATCACGTGCGGCTTGCTGGGCATCGAACTGGCCGTATGTGCGGGGCTCGACGACGTAGATCAGCCGTAGAGGTACGTCGCGCCTGAGTGCTTCATCGGTGGCCCACAGTGCAGCGTTCAGCGCCCACCTCGAGCCATCGATGCCCACGACGACTCCTGGAGAAGGTAGCCAGGTCGACGACATATAAGACTCCCACTTCGTAAGACCGGTTCTAAATCAACGCTAGATTCGTCGCGTACCTGGCGGCAGGGCCGAAAGTCCCGTCGTCAGTGGCGCACCCGTGTTCAGCGTTGTCTCATGAGGACGACCTTCAACGCACCGGTCTCAACCGGCCGGCTGAATACCCGGTAGGCATCCTCGAACTCATCCAGAGCGAACCGGTGCGTGATCATCGGAGCGACGTCGATCTGGTGGTCGGCCACGAGGTCGATCAGCGTCGGGGTGGCGTGGGTGTCGACCAAACCTGTTGTGATGGTCAGATTCTTGTCCCAGATGTCTTCCAGGTGAAGGGTCGCGGGTGCACCGTGGACACCGACGTTGGCGACGTGTCCTCCCGGACGGACGAGACTCACTGTTTGTTCGAAGGTCGCCGGTGTCCCGACGGCCTCGATCGCAACATCGGCGCCCAGCCCGTCGGTCATTTGCAACACCAGATCGCGTGCGGACTCTTTGTCGGCATTGATGACGATGTCCGCACCGAACTTTCGCGCTGCGTCCAGTCGCGAGTCGGCGATGTCGATGACGATTACGTGTTTGGGGCTGTACAACTGAGCCGTCACTGCGGCTGCCAGACCGATCGGACCGGCTCCGACGATCGCAACGGTGTCGCCGGGCTGTACGCCGCCGGCGAGGATCCCTACCTCGTAGGAGGTGGGCAGGATGTCCGCGAGCATGACCATCTGCTCGTCGCTGACTTCGTCGGGTAGACGGTAGGTCGAGTTGTCGGCGAACGGCACACGGACATACTCGGCCTGGGTCCCGTCGATCCGGTGGCCCAAAATCCAGCCACCTCCGCCGAGGCACTGTCCGTAGCACCCGTCGCGGCAGTAGCGGCAGCTACCGCACGCACTGATGCACGACACCAGGACCCGGTCCCCGGGTGCGACGGTGCGCACCGCTGGACCGATTGCGGTGACCGTGCCCACTGCCTCGTGGCCCAGTACCCGGCCCCGCGTCACCTCTGGCACATCCCCTTTGAGGATGTGCAGATCGGTACCACAGATGGTGACTGCGTCGACACGGACCACGGCGTCGGTGTCGTCGACGATCCGCGGCTGGGGAACCTCGGTCCAGGATGGCCTTCCCGGACCGTCATAGATCAATGCCTTCACGCTCTGTCCTCCTGTTATAGCCGGATACTTGGGATCCTCACGCACGGCAGGTGGGTGGCGCAGCGGTCGTGTGACCCCACTGATGGGGACGAAAGACCTCAGTGCTGTCCGGACGATGACCTTCGGCCCTATGGCAACCCGGGGTCCGGCGATGGGATTGGGATGGGCCCCAATAGGTCGCATACCGCTCGAATTGAATCGAGGACAATGATGAATGTCACTGTGCCTATGACGACAGCGGGGCCGATCGTCACCGGCGTGGACGGCTCACCTGCCGGGGAATACGCGGCGGTCTGGGCCGCCAAGGAAGCAGCGGCCCGAAACACCGTGCTGCGCTTGGTGTATGCGGCAGAAGCCGACAACGACGACAACGCCGACATCGAGCGGACGATGGCAGAGGCCCGCTCGGTCCTGCACCGTGCCTGGGAGACAGTGACCGACACCGGTGTCGCGGTCAAGCTCGAATCGGAGATAGTTTTCGGGCGGCCGGTCGATTGCCTGGTCGCAGCGTCCCGCGGGGCGGCGATGGTGTGCGTCGGGGCCGGCGAAGGGCGAGGCGCGACGGCGGCCGCCCTGGTCAAGCAGGCGCACGGACCGGTCGCGGTCATTCACCGCCGCACCGCAGAATCCATCGACCCGCGCAAGTGGATCGTGGTGGTCCTCGACGAAACAGACTCTGCGCTCGACGCACTACGGGCTGCGATGCACGAGGGTGTCCTCCGTGCCGCGCCGGTTCTCGTGCTGGAGTCGTGGTCGCATGGTCCTCGCGCCGACGTCGGCGACGCCGACCGCCATCCGGTGCGGACCATCCTCGAGGAGTATCTGACCGGCCGGGGCGTCACCGATGGACAGGTGTGCACCTTACCCATGCCGACCCACCTGCTACACCTGTTACGTCAGAGCGTCAGTATCGACCAATTGCTGGTTGTCGCCGCCGATCATCAGGTATTGGTCGAGGAGCTGACCGGTCCGCGGGCCCGCGAGATCTTGCGGGGGACAGATTGCTCGTTGCTTTTTATCCGCTGAGTTCTTCACCCGCTGACACGAGCCAGGAGGGTCGCCGGGGCGGCAAATAGGTCACGCCAAAATGGGGACTTGTGCCTCTATCTGGACGTTCTCGGCCGACAGATAGTAGAAGCCACGATTTCGGACAGAAGGTAGCCAGAGATGAACGCCCATTTTCCCGATACCGAGACGGTTCGTACGGCGTTGTCGCTCGCGAACCGAGCACCGTCCGTCCATAATTCGCAGCCCTGGCGGTGGCGGGTTGGGCCACAGAGCGTGCATCTGTACGCGGACACCGAGTTGCATTTGTCGCATACCGATCCCGACTGCCGTGAGCTGATCGTCAGTTGCGGCGCGGCACTGAACCACTGCGTCATCGCACTGGCCGCGCTCGGGTGGCAGTCCAGGGTGAGTTACCTACCGAATCCGGCGGACCCCGACCATCTGGCATCGATTCAGCCCCATCCACTTGAGCCTGGTCCGGTCGATATCGCACTGGCGGCCGCCATACCGCGACGGCGCACCGACCGCAGGCACTTCAGTTCGTGGTCGGTCCCGCCCGGCGATATCGCCGTGATGGGATCTCGCGTTGCGCGGATGGGGGTCACGATGCGTCGCGTCGATGTCACGCCGAACTTTCACGCGCTGCTCGCGATGGCTGTTCGCGAACATCTCCGCGATCCCGACTACCTGACCGAGTTGACGCAGTGGAGCGGTAGGTATGCGTCCACGGCCGGGGTCCCTGCACGCAATACTCCGGAATCTGACCCCGACGATGCCGTACCTTCGCGATTGTTTGCCGCTCCGGTACTGGCGCAATCGCCAGACGGAACGGGGCATCGCGACGGTGCGACGGTGCTCGCACTCGGGACCGCCACCGACGGTGTGGTGCACCGGATACGGGCCGGTGAGGCGACAAGCATGATCCTGCTGACCGCCACGGCGGCCGGTTTGGCGAGTTGCCCGATCACCGAACCGCTGGAGGTTGCCGCGAGCCGCGAGATCATTCGGCAAGACGTGTTCGACGATGACTGCTATCCGCAAGTGCTGCTGCGTATCGGCTGGGCACCTATCAACGCCGACCCACTGCCCGCAACACCCCGCCGACCGTTGGACGAAGTCGTGACCCGGTTGGACGGTTCCCCCTTCGACTTCGAGTAGGAACTGTCTGGCGGGGGCCGTTACCGGAGGTGGTCGAGGTCGATATCGATGCTGAGCACTCCCGCATCGTGATGCTGCGTCATCGGCCAGCCGGCATCGGTTATGACTCGGCACATTGCGTGGTTCTCGGCAAGAATGTCGGCAACAAGGTGGCGCTGGCCTGAGCAGTGTGCGAGGTGACCGAGGTTGCGCAATAGTGCGGTGCCCACACCGCGGTCGTGCTGGTCGTGTGCCACGACGGCAGCGACCTCGGCATAACCGGGCCGATCCGTCGCAACATAGTTCGCCATTCCGATCAGGTCGGCGGCTTCGAATGCACCGAGGGCGACCGTCCCGGCCGCTGGTGCGGTCAACGACAGCGCCCACTCGCCGATATAGGCTGGGTGGACGGTGAAGAACCGCAGGTACCGTTCCTGGTCGCTCAACGCGACCGCCAGCGCGACCACTGCGTCATAGTCATCTGTGACCAGGCGCCTGATCGTTACGGTCGCACCATCCAGAAGCGTAGCGGTCGTGGTGAATTCGTTCGTTGTCCAGCCTTGTCAGTCGGCATGTCGCACGATTCCCACACCGGTCACCTCCGCCGCACACCCGCTCAACGGATGACCATCACCGAACAATCCGTATGCGGGGCGAACGGTCGATCATGTCGTCCGATGATCCGTTGGAGTTCCGTGACGTCCGCCGATCCGAGCGCGACGAGCTGAACATATCCAGTTCCGTTGTCCTCCAAGAACTCGGGCAGTCCGGATCTCGTCGACACCGGATAGATGTGGACATCCGGGTATCGGCGGCGCCATTTCGCGACGCGGTCGTCAAGGTCCTCCGCCGACACGCCGGCTGCCGTGTCACACCAGGTCGCCACGGCAAGGACCGGTGCGCCGCGTAGTCGGGCTTCGTCGAGTGTCTGTGCCACCACGAGTTCGTTGTCGGTTCGATCGTCGACTCCAACCACCACCCAATCGGGTGTCGTCGGAGCAGGGGACGATGTGCGATGTCGGACGACAACGACGGTGCAGTGGGCATTTTCGGCGAGCTCCGCCGCGATCGATCCCAGCAGTCGGCGCGCCAGATAACCGATACCGACCGATCCGACACAGATCATGGCCGCTGAACGGGATTCCTCGACAAGTGCCGCCGCTGCCGATCCCCAGACGATGTCAGTTTCGACCTTGACCGTCTTGCCAGTTGCCTCGATGGCGGATGACACGGCATGCAGTGCGCTTTCTCCGAAATGGAGTTCGGGACGATAGACGTCGATCGGAATCGACGGCTCAAGGGGGATTCCTGTGACATGCACGAGACGAAGCGGCGCCTCGCGGTGGATGGCGTCCTCCATCGCCCACAGCGCGGCCTGCAGCGCTGCTTGAGATCCGTCCACGCCGACCACGACGGGCCGGACATCGGCTGCGCTGGTCATGGTGGCCCCCTCAGCTGCCTGCGGTCGTTATGGGATAAACGGTATGACGTCGGGCATGTGTGGGTATGCGGGCTTTGGTCGACCTGAGCTGGGACCAAGGTCATCTGCCAGACCCGCGCTGTGCGCAACGTCATCTCGGACCACCGGCAAGGTGGGACTTTGGACTCTGGGCCCCCGCCTGCCGGTGCGAAATGGTGGTGGTGTTCGGTTGACAGCGAAGGGCCGGACGAGGGGAGTGGGCTGGCAGATGAACGCAGAGGTTTTCGAAACCCATACCGGTATCGTGGTTTTGGTTGGGGACAGGGCGTACAAGGTCAAAAAGCCTGTGGTGACGGATTTTCTCGACTTCAGCTCGGTCGAGCGACGCGAGCAGGTCTGCGCCCGCGAAGTCGAACTCAACAGGCGGCTGGCACCGGAGAGCTACCTGGGGATAGCACATTTCGACAACGCCGGACAGTGTCCGGCCGAACCCGTCATCATCATGCGACGTCACCCGGACTCGCTGCGGCTGACCACATTGGTCGCCACCGACGAGTCGGTCGGCGACGACGTCGACGACCACATTGTGCGCATCGCAGAGACACTCGCCCGGTTCCACGAGCGTGCCGAGCGCTCGCCCGCGATCGACGAGCGTGGTACGCCGCCCGAAATCACCGCGCTTTGGCAGGAGAACCTGACCGAGCTCGGCCGCTACGGCGGCACCATCCTGTCCACCGAACGGATAGCCGAAGTCACTCGGTTGGCTGCTCGGTTCATCTCGGGCAGGACAGAACTGTTCGCGGAGCGGATCGCAGACCGCCGTATCGTCGACGGCCACGGCGACCTGAGGGCCGACGACATTTTCTGCCTGCCCGAGGGGCCGGCTCTGCTCGACTGTCTGGAGTTCGACGACCGGCTTCGCCATGTCGACTGCGTCGACGACGCCGCGTTCCTCGTGATGGACCTCGAATTTCTGGGCCGCAACGATCTGGCTGCGAAGTTCCGGTCCCACTATGTGCGGTTGACGAGTGGGTCTGAACCAAACTCCCTATGGCACTTCTATATCAGCTACCGCGCCGTTGTTCGCGCGAAGGTCGACTGCATCAGATTCGATCAGGGTGTCACCGATGCCCGGTCCGATGCGCAGCGCCACCTTGACATCGCCTTGACGCACCTGCGATCGGGAACTGTGCGGCTGGTCCTGGTCGGAGGAGGACCGGGAACCGGCAAGACCACGTTGGCGCGGGCGCTGTCGGAGCGCATGAAGGCCGACGTGATATCCACTGACGATGTGCGACGTGAATTGCTCGAGTCCGGCATCATCGAGGGCTCGGAAGGCGTGTTCGGAGGCGGACTCTATCTGCCCGACAACGTGAACGCCGTATACGAACACACCCTGCGCCGGGCGGCCACAGCCTTGGCCCGCGGACGGTCGGTCATCCTCGACGGTACCTGGCGTGACGCGGGTCAACGGCTGCGGGCAGCGAAGGTTGCCGATGAATATTCGTGCCCGACAGTAGAGCTGGTCTGTGAAGCGCCGCTGTCCGAGGCGATGGATCGCATCAGCCGGCGGTCGGGAAGCACCTCCGATGCCACTCCGGCGATCGCCGCCGCGATGGCCTCTGATGACCATTCATGGAGCACCGCTCACCGAATCGACACCACCCGCAGTCTGGCCGAATCGGTGCACGATGCCTACGAGTTATGTTGTCGGGCAACCTGACACCGCTCAGCGCGGTTGATCACTGACCGATGAGTCAGCGGACCTCGAACACCTCGTTGACTGGTCGTCGAGGCGTTGCCGGGGGAACGTCGTCCAAGCTGGGTACGAGTCCAATCCGGATCAGTACCTGCGGTGTCGTCGGCTGTCCGATCAATGTCGCGACGATCTGTCGGCTGGCCGGCAGCTCGGTGATGTGTGTCAGCGTGCATGTTGCCAGCCCGGCGAGTGTCGCATCGAGGAGCACGGCGGACAGCATCTCGCCGCACTGCAGCATGGCGTCGTGGGTGTCGTCGTATGTCGACAAGACCATGATCTTGGAGTGATCCTCACCCACTTCACGACGTCGCTCACGGTGATGCGTGACGGGGAACGTCCGCCCTACGTCGACGCGATCGCTCTCCGCTGCCGACACCAGCGAGCTGTGCGGGATCCCTTCGCGCCCTGAGAAATCGGAAGTCCACCATTCGAGCTCGGCATGGTAGGACGAGTCGTACAGGCGAAGCGACTCGGTCAGCGCGGACGCCTCCGCGAGTTCGGCGCGGAGGTCGTCGCGCACCACATCAACGCGAACAAGCTCAGCGTTGACGCTTGAGCGCAGGCGAGGCTCAACCGATTCCCAGTCCGGTGGGGCAGCAAACGGCAGGCGATCGGTTCGTCGCAGCAAAATGGCATCTGCTCGGCGTCGGTGGCCATCGGTGACGAAACCGAGCGGGCTGAAATCGAGGGAAGCCAGGTGGTGAAGATCGTTCGGATTGGGGAATCGGTCGACGTTCGTCGTCCACCCGGCAGCTGCCATCGCCACCCGGAAATGATCGAGAACCGCGCCGCAGGAGATCAACGCTTCACGGCCCGAAGTATCAGCGTGTCGGGGTGCCCGGTCGGGGTCGACAAAGAGTTCGACCGTCCGGCCGGCGGCGACCCATCGCCACGGTTGGCTGTTGTGCATCGATGGGGCACGGCAGGCCAAAGTGACTGCATCCTTGATGATTTTGGTATCTACTACGGCATCGCGCATGACGAACCTCACCTTCCTGTCAAACAGAACTCCAGGAGCAGACATCAGTCATGACGGACCACGATCACCGGGATGCGAGCGCCGTGGACGACTGCAGAACTGACCGATCCGAGCAACATACCGGCGAATCCGCCTCGCCCATGACTTCCGACGACAATCAGCTGTGCCGATTCGGACTGTGCGAGCAGGGCGCCGGCGGCGTCGTCGCGCACCACCACTCTGCGCACGACAACGTCCGGGTACCGCTCTTGCCACCCCGCCAGACGTTCAGCCACCGTTTCGTCGGCGTTGGCGATCACGCTGGACCACGGCAGGGGTAGGGCATCCGGCCATTCCTCATCGATCCACGCGTGCACGGCGACGAGTTCGACATTGCGCCAGGAAGCCTCGTCGAAAGCCAGGGCGGTGGCGCTTTCAGATGCCGGGGATCCATCTATGCCCACCACGACGGGCGCCCGCCGGCGCTGGGGCGGCAACTGATCACGCACGACGGCGACCGGGCAGTGTGAGTGATGTACCAGCGCGGTGCTGACCGATCCGAGCACCCCGCGGGCCAACGCCCGGCGGCCGTGCGAACCAACCACGATGATCGCGAATTGCTTGGTGAGGTCTCGCAGCACGGGCACGATCGGACCGCACGGCGTCTCGGTCTGGATCCGCAAAGAGTCACCGGCAGGAGTGTCGCGTGCGATACGGACTGCGCCTTGGATGATTCGTCGGGCTGCGTCTTCCTGCCACTCGCCGATCTCTTCGGGCAGCGGCGCGCCGATCATGCCGACCGGTGACCAGTCGGCGGTCAAAGGGTTGACCACATTGACGATGGTCAGTTGAGCGTTTCGCATCACCGCCTCGCGGGCGGCCCAGCGCACCGCGACATCGCTCTGCGACGAGCCGTCTACGCTGACGAGAATACCTTGATGAGACATGGCTTTTCTCCCTTGTTGTCGTCGAAAGCTGCACAGTTGTCAAGGGCGCCACGCCAAGGTGAGACCCGTGGCTTTGCGCGATGTTCGCCTGTCTGAGATGAGCCTAGGCGTGCGGTCGCGACCGTTTCGTGGGCCGTTGGTCATCAACCCATACGACCAAGGTCAGGAACGTGATATCGGATACCCGGCGCGGTTCAGGTCTTCAGCCAACGTTGCCGAAAAGAGGACGTGGTCCCTGCAGGTAGGTGACCTCGTTCCCTTCACCCATTCCTTAAGTGGGCGCACAGTCATCGTATGGAGCACTTGTCGCCCTTTGCCGCAGCGTTTCTCGAGGCAGAGGATTCCGACCGGCACGTCAGTCTCGCGGTTGGCGGTCTCGCGATCATCGAGGGGCCGATGCCGGATTTCGACACGATCGCCGCGTTGATCGCGCCACGAATCCTGGCGGTACCACGGCTCAGACAGGTCCTGCACACGCATCTGCTGGATCTGGGCCCGCCAGTGTGGGCCGAAGACCCCAACTTGGATCTCTCCCGCCATATCCATCTGGCCGCACTGCCGCATGGCGGGGACGATGAGGCGCTGTTTCGCTTTGTCGCCGATGTCGTAGCGAGACGACTCGACCGTGACCGACCACTCTGGGAGTGCTGGGTTGTGGAAGGTCTCGCCGACGGGCGATGGGCTGTGCTGATGAAGATTCATCACTGCATCGCCGACGGCATAGCGACGATGCGGATCTTCGCGGGGTTGAGCGACGAGGGCGCGGGAGAAACGTTCGCCAGCTCAATACGGGCCGCTACCAAGGAATCCAGTTCGGGGTTCGATTGGACCAGGATCGGTCTGAACCCCGTGGGTTGGGCGAGTGGCATGTGGCACTTGGCAGCGACGACGACCAGAACAGCGACTCTTGCAATGGGAGGTGCGATCGAACTTGCTGCCGGACTGCTGAATCCCGCGGCGGAATCGTCATTGACCGGCCCGGTTACCACCATGCGCCGGTTCAGCGCCGCGCGAGTGAGCCTCTGTGACGTACGGAAGGTGTGTGACGAATTCGACGTGACGCTCAACGACGTTGCACTGGCAGCGATCACCCACAGTTTTCGGACCGAGTTGGCCCGCCGCGGCGAGAAACCCCGGCGAACGACGCTGAGGACTCTGGTACCGGTGTCGATTCGCGGCAACGACGCATTCGATGTTGCCGACAACCGGGTTTCGGCGATGTTGCCGTTTCTTCCCGTTGACAAGGAGGATCCGCTGGAGCAGCTCCAGGTGGTTCACCGGCGGTTGATGCGCACCAAGGTGGCTGGTCAGCGCGAAGGCGGGACCTGGTTGGTCGATCTCGTCAATGCCGCCCCGTTTCCGCTGGCGGCCTGGACTTTCAGGACGCTGATGAAACTGCCGCAGCGCGGCGTCGTCACGGTTGCCACTGATGTACCCGGGCCGCGCAAGCATCTGCGGGTCATGGGACAAGAGGTGGTCCGGCTGTTGCCCATCCCTCCGATTGCGCTCCAGTTACGAACGGGCATAGCGATTCTCAGTTACGGCGACGATCTCGTGTTCGGCATCACTGCCGATTACGACACCGGCCGAGATATCGAGGAGTTCGCGCGTGGTATCGAAGACGGGGTCCGTCGGCTCGTCGCTCTGAGTCTGCAGGACGCGGGAAAGCAAAAGAACTGAGTGGCAAGTCACGCCTCGGACAGGCTGTCGTTGACCGACACCAACGCTGCGGTGAGGTTGCGGTCGGCCTGGTCGAGAGCAGACCTGAATTCACCGCCGTAGTTGTTCTGTGACCCGCTGATCGCCGCGAGGCACATATGCGCGGCGTCGTGGGCATCGTTGATGGCTGCATCGAGCTCGGCCGTCAACTGGGGGTCCGGTGCCGGCAATTGCGCACGCAGCTTCACCACAGCAGCGTCATGCAACGTGCGGCAAACGGTGCCGAGCGCTGACGTGTCCTGACGCGCAAGAGCGGAACGGGTGTCCAACAGGCTGTTTCGGAGTTCGTCGAATGACGGTCGCGCCACCACCCACCAGTGCTGCGTTGACGTATGCACGTCGGTCCGCGGTGTTTCCGGTACGACGTTGTGTCCGACAGCGAAGCCCAACGCCGTCGCCAACAGGATCGATGTCGCTACGCTGACCGGAACGGCGTATCGCCACGGACTGCCGCTCGATGGTCGGTGCGCGGCATTCGCGACGATCAGCGCGTCACATTGACTGCAGAGCTGCTGGTTCTTGGGATTGCGGTGACCGTTCGGACATTTCGGCATGGAAGTCTCCCATCAACGCACGATCAGCGTCGATGACCGAGCGTGATTGAAGAGCCGGTGGCCGTGCGGTCCGATGATGTGTGCGAGCTGATTGGCTTCGGTGCTGCCGATCACGGCGAGTTGCACGCGCTCGTCGTGCCTCTTGAGGAATCGGGCGACACCGGCACCTTCGGTGATCGGATAGATGTGTACGCCGGGGTGGTGTTGGCTGCACTGTTTCACGCGCTGCTCGAGGCTGCCATGGCTGCCCAGCATGAGCACCGGTGCGCGGCGTAGCTCCGCCTCCGTCAGGGCGGATTCGACCACCAGGTCGTTGTCGGGCTTGTCGTTCACGGCGACCACCACCCAGTCGACATCCTGCTGTGATGGGAACACCTCCGGGCGGATGACCGCGACGGGGCAGTGCGCCTTTTCGGTGAGCTCGGCGGCGGTGGAGCCCAGGATCGACCGCGCGTACTGCCCGATCCCCACCGAGCCGACACAGATCAGCGCCGCGTCCCGCGATTCTTCGATGAGGACGGCGCCGGGCGGGCCGTCGAGGATCGCGGTCTCGACCTTGACGTAGGTTCCGGCAGCGTCCACGGCGGCCTGCGCAAACCGGAGTGACTCCTCCGCGTGATGGATATCGCGGTAATAGTCGTCATTGGATGGGTGCTTGGACTTCATGACATAAACCAGCCGCAGCGGTACATCGCGGCTGATCGCTTCCTTGATGCCCCATTGCGCTGCGGCGATGGACTGCGCGGAGCCATCGATCCCGACGACGACGGGCTTCGCCATGCGGCTGTCATTCATGATGCTCTCCAATCCGCTGGTTACTGACGACGCTATGGGTGGTCGAATACGTTGTGCTGGAGTCCAAAGTCCCGGAGTCGGTGCCGAGAGTCACCGCGCCGAGTCGAGTAGCAGGCGACGTTCGGCCGCGGCCACCACGCGACGAGTCGCGGCCAGTGCGTCCGGGTTCACCGATACCGACGTGATACCCATTCGGACGAGGTGTTCGGCGAATGTCGGGTCGGTCGACGGCGCTTGCCCGCACAAGGAGGACGTGATGCCGAACTTCCTCGCTGTGCTGATGATTTGACCGATGGCATCGAGAACGGCTGGATCGGACTCGTCGAACAGTTCGGCACACACGTCCGAGTCGCGGTCGACGCCCAGCATCAACTGCGTCAGATCGTTGCTGCCGATGGACACGCCGTCGATGCCCATCCCGATGTACTCGGGGAGCCAGTGCACGACCGACGGGACTTCGGCCATCACCCAACGATGCAGGCCTCGGTGCCGCCCCAGCGGACTCGCGTCCACCAGCGTCAGGCATTCCTCAAGCTCCCAACGGGTGCGCACGAACGGGATCATCAGATGCACGTTGGGCGATTGCTCACGCACCCTCGCCAGTGCCCGCAACTCGAGCGCGAACAGGTCGGGCTCCTTGATGTACCGGTAGCAGCCGCGGTAGCCGATCATCGGGTTGTGTTCGACCGGTTCGTAGGCCGCGCCTCCGGTCAGACCGCGGAATTCGTTGCTGCGAAAGTCGGTGGCACGGTAGATGACCGGCCGCGGGGCAAACGCGGCGGCGATTCGGCCGACGGCTGCCACCATCTTGTCGACGAAGGCGTCCTGCTCCCCGTGGGCGATCACGTCGCGCGGATGCCGGCCATCGAACGCGTTGGTCAGCATGAACTCGGCCCGGAGCAGCCCGACGCCGTCTGGCCCCTGCGCGGCAACGGCTTCCGCGGTGTCGGGCATCGCGAGATTGACATAGATCCGGGTGCCGGTGACCTCCGCGGTCGGTTCGGCAGGCGACGTGCGGTCGGAGACCGTGATCGGCGTGGTATCGACCCGACCGGATATCACCTGTCCGCGCGTCCCGTCCACGGTGACCGTTGTGCCGTCATGGAGGTCACGGGTCGCGGTGCGGGCACCTACCAGGCACGGAATCCCCAACTCGCGGGCCACAATTGCGGAGTGGCAGGTCATGCCGCCGGTATCGGTCACCAATGCCGCAGCCCGGCGCATCGTGGGTAGCCAGTCCGGATTCGTCATCGGCGCTACCAGGACCTCGCCGTCGAGCAACTGGACGCCTTCGTCCGGCGACTGCAGCACCCGGACCTTGCCTGTGACTTTCCCGGGGGCGGCGGCCAGCCCGCGCACGAGAACCGCATGTGGGTCAGTCGACGCGGTCGGCAGCGTCGTGATGGGGCGGGCTTGCACCAGATATGTCTTGCCTTCTGCGATCGCCCATTCGGTGTCTTGTGGACAGCCGTTGTGCTGCTCGGTCGCGATGGCGAGTTCGGCGATCGACCGCAATTCGTCGTCGTCGAGCACGCGGGTGTCCGCCGAACCGTCGTCGAGGTCGACAGCATGGTCGTTTCCGTCCACACCACGGATGATCTTGAAGCTCTTGTGGCCGACCCTGATATCGAGTGGCTTCAGGGTTTCCTTGGACACGATGTAGGTATCGGGCTCGACCTCTCCCGATACCACGACTTCACCGAGACCGAACGCGGCCTCGATCACCACTCGATCGAGTGCGCCGCTGCTGGGGTCGGCCGTGAACGCCACACCGGCCTTCTCGGAGTCGACCATCGTTTGGACCACCACGGCCATGGCCGGGTCCGCGGTGAAGCCGCGGGTGGCGCGGTAGGTGATGACGCGGGGGCTGAACAGCGACATCCAGCACCGGAGCACCGCGGCGACCAGATTGTCCTCGCCGCTGACATTGGTGATCGTGGCGTTCATGCCGGCGAACGAGACGTCGCGACCATCCTCACCGGTTGCCGAGGAGCGAACGGCGACAACGGCGTCGGACCCCAGGGTGCGATAGGCGTCGATGAGCAGATCACGTACGACAGTTGTGACACCGGCCTTGCGGACCAGGTCCTGCATGTGGTTGGACATGTCCTTGAGTCGTGCCGTGTCCGCTGCCTTCTTCATTGCCTCACGGTGCAGGTCGTTGAGCTGTGCAGCCACTCCACCCGCGTTCATCGACTCGCGGTAGCAGTCCCGCAGCAGGACGAAGCCGGGTGGGACGGGAAGGTTCGCGGCGACCAACTCGCCCATGTTGGCACCTTTGCCGCCCGCTTCCTCGGCATCGGTGATTCGCAGCGTCGAGATGGCACGGATGTAGGTATCGCGTTGCATGGAACCAGCTTTCGACATGCCGTATAACGAGCGTAGCGTCCGAGGACCACAACTGATGGGCTGAAGGTCACCGATACGTCAGGCAAGAAGTCCTCAAAATGCCGATGTGGGACTTCGGCCCCTAGTGCTGGGCGGATGCGCGTAGTCGGATCGACGGTATGGAGCGGCCAATCTCGCCAACGATCGTCACATTGACGATGAATCCAGCGGTCGACATCACCAGCTCTGTCGAGGAGGTGCGACCGACGAACAAGATACGTTGCGCCGACCCTCGTTACGACGCCGGCGGCGGTGGAATCAATGTCGCCAAGGTTGCAGACGTGCTCGGTGCGTCGGTTTGTGCCATCTACCCCGCGGGTGGTTCATCCGGGGATCTGTTGACCGGACTTCTTGCCCGGGACGGTATCCCGATCCGACGCATCACGATCGAGGGCGCAACCCGGGAAAGCTTCACGGTCGATGAGACACGTACCGGTCTGCAATACCGCTTCGTGCTCCCGGGGCCGCAGGTGTCCTTTGTCGAACAGCAGCGCTGCCTGCGAGAGCTGCGGCAGCAGGCCACATCGGCTCGGTTCGTGGTGGCCAGCGGGAGTCTTCCACCGGGTGCCGCCGAGAACTTCTACCAGCAGGTTGCCCTCGTGTGTCGGGATGTCGGCGCGCGGCTGGTCTTGGACACCTCCGGCTGCGGGCTACGGCATTTCACCTCGGGAGTGTTCCTTCTGAAGGCCAGCGTGCGCGAACTCCGGGAATTGTCCGGACGTGAATTGGCAACCAGGTCCGAGCAGGTCGCCGCCGCCCGCGACATCATCGCGTGCGGTCAAGCGGAGACTGTCGTCGTTTCCCTGGGACCCGATGGCGGACTGCTGATAACCGGACGGCGAGCGCTGTGGTTCCCCGCAATCCCGATGAGCACAGTGGTCAGTGGTGTCGGTGCGGGTGACGCGATGGTCGCGGCGATCACTGTGGGGTTGAGCAGGGATTGGTCACTGAACGAGTCTGTGCGGTACGGGATTGCAGCCGGTACGGCGGAGTTGCTGACGCCGGGCAGCCAACCGTGCACGCAAGCCGACGTAGAACGACTTTTTGCGCTCGCCGAGGAACCGGTCATCCTCGAGGACTTCGGCGAGCGGGACAGCGATGTCGACGTATCGCTTTCCGGCAGCGGCCGTCAATGACTGCGTCGGTCACGATCGATCCACGGTCGCATGACGCGGTCATCTTCGACCTCGACGGCGTGGTCACCGATACGGCCGCTGTGCACGCCGCGGCGTGGACGGCGCTGTTCGCCGAGTTCTTCGCACACCGTGCGGCCGGCGTTGACGAGGATGTCTCGCCATTCACCGGAGCGGACTACCGCCGGTATGTGGACGGCAAGCCTCGCCGAGACGGCATCGCGGCGCTGCTTCGGGCCCGGGGGATTTCGCTTCCGGGCGGCCGCCCGGACGACACCGGATACGACACGGTCTGGGGTCTGGCGAATCGTAAGCAGCAGCTCTTCTCGGCGCGAATGGCAAATGGGGTGCGGGCTTATCCGTCCACGGTGGCGTTGGTGCGCAGCCTCGCTGAAACAGGTGTGGCCACGGCAGTTTATTCGTCCAGCCGGAATTGCGAAAAAGTGCTCGAGGCAGCCGGACTGGGCGATCTGTTTCCCATCCGTGTCGACGGCGTGGTTGCCGAAGCACTCAAGCTGCCGGGCAAGCCCGACCCGGCAGTGCTTTGGGAGACCGCTGCCAGTTTGGGAGTGACGCCGCAACGCTGCGTGGTCGTCGAGGATGCACAAGCCGGCGTGACGGCAGGACGTAATGGCGGCTTCGCTCTTGTCATCGGCGTCGACCGGACCGGCTACCGAGAGGAACTGCTCCGCGCGGGTGCCGACATCGTGGTTCCCGATCTGGCGGCTGCCGTGGTGCGCACCGGAGACAAACCCATGTCAGGGCTGCCCAATGTGATGGATGCCCATGGTGAGCTGACTGGTGTCGTCGACGGCAGGCGGCCGTTGGTCTGTCTCGACTTCGACGGGACGCTGTCGGAGATCGTGACGGATCCGGACACTGCGACGCTTGTCGACGGTGTCGCCGAAACACTGGTCGATCTGGCCGCGCGGTGTCCTGTCGCCATACTCAGCGGACGCGATCTGGCTGACATCCGCGACAGGGTAGGTGTGCCAGGTTTGTGGTACGCCGGCAACCACGGCTTCGAACTCGTCGACCCCGAAGGACATCATCACGACCAAGACGCGGCCCAGGCCGCCGTACCGGCTCTGCAGCGCGCGGCGGAGGCCTTGCACGCCGAACTGGCCGACGTACCAGGTGTGCGCATCGAAGCCAAGCGGTACGCGGTCGCGATCCACTACCGCAACGTGGCGCCACAGCACGTGAATGAAATTCTCGCCGCCGTACACCGGCAAGGACACCGCCGCGGATTACGGGTCACCGGTGGACGGATGGTGGTCGAGTTGCGGCCAGACATCGACTGGAACAAGGGCACAGCGTTGACCTGGATCCGCAACCAGATGCATCCGCGTGACCACGTGTTGCCCATCTACCTCGGCGACGACCTCACCGACGAAGACGTCTTCGACGCGATTCGACTCAAAGGTGTCGGTGTGATCGTCTGTCATGGCGAAGACGGTGATCGCCGGACCGCCGCCCAGTACCGCCTGGACGATCCCGCCGAAGTGGGCCGGTTCCTGCGGCGCGGCGCGGCTTGGCTGGCTCACCGGCAAAGTGATTTCCGCCACGGCTGGACGTTTACCTACGACGAGTACCTGCCGGCGGAGGAGAAGCTGCGGGAAGCCCTGTGCACAGTGGGAAATGGCTACTTCGCCACCCGCGGCGCGGCGCCCGAATCGACGGCCGGTCAGGTGCACTATCCGGGTACCTACATCGCGGGCGTGTACAACCGTCTGGGCGATCTGGTCGGCGGTACCACGGTCGAGAACGAAAGCCTCGTGAACGTACCCAACTGGCTTCCCCTGAGCTTTCGCGTGAACGGTGGCGACTGGTTCGACATCGACACCGTCACGTTGCTCTCATTCCGCCAGACCCTCGATCTCCGGGCCGCCGTGCTGACCCGGGAGTTCCGTTTCCGCGATGAAGCCGGACGCACGACGGCCGTGACGCAGAATCGATTTGCCGCGATGAACCAGGCTCATGTCGCGGCTCTGGAAACCGTTGTCCGTGCCGAGGACTGGTGCGGCACGATCGAGATTCGTTCGACACTGGACGCGAACGTCTGCAATGTCGGTGTCGAGCGCTACCGCGAGCTGGCCGGTGACCATCTCCGGTCGTTGGAAAAGCGGGCACTGACCGACAATTCGGTTCTCCTGACGGTTCAGACCAAGCAGTCGCAGATTCCCATGGCGCTTGCTGCGCGAACCACAGTGTGGCGTGACGATGCCGCCGCGGTAGCGAAGTATCGGCTCGTCGACGACGGATACGAGATCGGCCATGAGATCAGCACTGAACTCACTGCGGGGCAGTCGTTGGCGATCGAGAAGATCGCGGTGTTGGTGACCGGACGCGACGTGGCGACATCCGATGCGGCCGGCGGCGCCGAACGCCGGCTGGAACGGCAGGGCCGATTCGCCGAGTTGCGAGGCGCTCATGAGCTGGTCTGGTCGCACATCTGGGAACGGTTGACCATCGACTTCGACGGTCATGTCGATGAGTTGCGAGTGCTGCGACTGCACCTGATGCACCTGCTGCAAACGGTTTCGTACAACAGCGAGGACCTCGATGTCGGCATCCCGGCTCGTGGCCTCCACGGCGAGGCATACCGCGGCCACGTGTTCTGGGACGAGTTGCTGATCTTCCCGGTGCTCAACCTGCATTTCCCGACGATCACCCGCGCGTTGCTGCGCTACCGGTACCGGCGGCTCACCGAGGCGCGCCGTGCCGCGCAGTTGGCGGGTTACGCGGGTGCGATGTTCCCGTGGCAGTCGGGCAGCGATGGCCGCGAGGAAAGCCCTGAGCTGCACCTCAACCCGCGATCCGGCCGTTGGAGCGTCGATGCGAGCCATCGTGCGCACCACATCGGTATTGCCGTTGCCTACAACGTCTGGCAGTTCTACCAGGTCACCGCAGATCTGGCCTATCTGATCGACTACGGAGCAGAGATGCTGGTCGAAATCGCTCGATTCTGGGTGAGCAGAACGACTTACGACAGCACCGCGGACCGTTATCACATCAACGGCGTGATCGGGCCAGATGAGTTCCACTCCGGGTCCCCCGATAGACCACACGACGGAATCGACGACAACGCCTACACGAACGTCATGGCCGTATGGGTCATCCTGCGGGCCATCGACGCACTGACGGCCATGCCGTTGGCGAACCGGCTCGACCTACGGGAAAAGCTCGCCCTGACAGACGATGAACTCGCACGCTGGGACCATGTCAGCTGCCGGATGTTCGTGCCGTTCCATGAGGGCTTGATCAGCCAGTTCGACGGGTACGACCAACTGGCGGAACTGAATTGGGAGACCTACCGCAGCAGGTACGGAAACATCCAGCGGCTCGACCGCATCCTGGAAGCCGAGGGTGATGACGTCAATCGATACAAGGCCGCCAAGCAGGCCGACACGTTGATGCTGCTGTACCTGTTGTCGTCCGATGAGCTGGGCGAGTTGCTCGACCGACTCGACTACGAATTTCCGCCCGAGCGGATCCCGGTGATGGTCGACTACTACATCGCGCGCTCCTCGAACGGGTCCACGCTGAGCGCGGTGGTGAACTCGTGGGTTCTCGCTCGTGCCAACCGTGATCACGCCTTGGAGTTTTTCCGCGACGTGCTGAAGTCCGACGTCGCCGACATCCAGGGCGGTACGACCTCCGAGGGGATTCACCTCGCCGCGATGGCCGGCAGCGTCGACCTCATGCAGCGCTGTTTCACCGGTCTCGAAACCCGCGGCAACCGGATCGTCCTTTCCCCGCACTGGCCCGAATCACTTGGCGCATTGGGTTTTCCGATCCATTATCGAGGTCATCACCTGTATATCCGGGTCAGCGGCCTCGGCGCGGAGGTGAGTGTGAGCCCGCGCGACCTTCCTCCCGTCACGGTCGAATGCCGTGGTCGCGTCGAACGAGTGGCGCCAGGGCACATGGTCCGGTTCCCGGGCACACCCGCTGATTCGTCGGCCGTCCGCTAGCCGCTCGACGAAGGCCGTTGGTGTCTGATCTTTCGGGACTTTCGGCCATGTCCGTGCAGGCCTCACGCTGGGTAGCGTCTTCCGCATGACCACAGAATCGCAACCGATTTCCATTCTGTCCGAGCCCGAAAGCTGGGATCTGCTGTCCAGTGTCGCGCTGGGGCGGCTCGTGACGAGTGTGGAGGGGGAGCCGGAGATCTTCCCGGTGAATTTCGTCGTGCAGCGACGCACCGTGCTCTTTCGTACCGCCGAGGGGGCCAAGCTGGTCAGTGCCGCAATCAACAACCATGTGCTGTTCGAGGCCGACGACCACGAGGCCGGCGAAGGCTGGAGTGTGGTCGTCCGAGGGCTCGCACAAACACTGCGTACCGACGAGGAGATCGAGGAGGCCGAGCGTGCCGAACTCTATCCCTGGACGGCAACGACCAAACGACATTACGTGCGGATCCGACCACTGAGGGTCACCGGAAGGCGTTTTATCTTCGGCCCTGAACCTGCCCGCGACACTGCCGACGAGTAGGTGATCAGTTCGTGGGGTGAATGTCCGCTGCGGCATTGGATGTCTCGGCGGACACCTCGGCCTCGTACGCAGTTTCTGCGCGCTGTTTGATGCCCTTGAGAATGTGTCGAACAGTCAGTGCCCTGGGGGCTCCCACGAGTTCGGTGAGCATGACCGCGCCAGGATGGACCAACCCGATGCGGGTCCGGACCAGCAGCCGGCACCGGTCTTGCCAATGTGGCGCCAGCTGGAACGTGCAGGTGGCGTCCCAACTGCTGCCCTTGGGTGTGCGTAGCACGATCGCCTGCCGCTCAATGACTTCCACGACCGACAGCACATACCCGTTGGGCCGGCCCGCCCAGTTCGCCGGCGTGAGTCGCACGGTATCGCCTGCGGCGAGACGCTGCCATTCCGGATGAATCCGATCGGTGTTCTGAAACCCCGGCAAGGCGTAGAAACCAGCGCGATCCTGCCCCATCTGAACCAGCCACGGCCAGACGGCGCGCGGCGGGGCGTCGATCCAAATGCCCTCTGTGGTAACGCCTGCGGGCTTGCTGATCAGCTTGTCACCGGGGATCGACAGCTGGCATTCTTCCTTCGTCGTCCCCCAGTTCCGGTAGAAGCGCCTTGCCGCATACAGAAGTGCGAGCGCACCTGCACCGCGCGTGATGTTCGTCGTCATATCCCGACCATGCAGCGGTCGCGCGTTCTGTGCTAGGGCCGGTGGTCCCTCAACTGGACGTCGACAAATGACCCCGGGCACCGGGGACTTCGGTCCCTTGTGGCGGCGGTGCTGCGGTGGTCAGATTCGCCTATAGCTCGAACAGCACCGAGGGAGCAATCATGACTCGATCACGAGGCCTCACCCGAGGTACGCCGCGGCATGTGTTCCGCGATCGCCGTGAGGCCGGACAAGTCCTGGCCAGTCTGCTGGGCGCATACCGAGACCGCGAGAACCTCATCGTTCTGGGGCTGCCCCGCGGCGGTATCCCTGTCGCCTGGGAGGTGGCGGCGGCCCTCAGAGCTCCGCTGGATGCGTTCGTCGTGCGCAAGCTCGGCGCGCCGGGACACGAGGAATTCGCCGTAGGAGCGCTTGCCGCAGATGGACGCGTCGTGGTGAACGACGACATGCTTCGTGCCTTGCGGATCACCCCGCAGCAACTGCGCGCTGTCGCCGAACGCGAAGGGCGGGAACTGCACCGGCGTGAAGCGGCCTATCGCGGCGGCCGCCCGCGCGTCGACGTCACCGGTAAGACCGTCATCCTGGTCGACGACGGGTTGGCAACCGGAGCGAGCATGGCCGCTGCGGTGCAGGCGCTGCGGGAATCCGACCCCGCCGAAATCGTGATTGCCGTGCCTGCGGCACCGGAATCCACCTGCCGCGAGTTCGCGGCCGTGGTCGACGACGTGGTGTGCGCGTCGATGCCCACGCCATTTGTGGCGGTCGGTGAGTCGTTCTGGGACTTCCGGCAGGTCAGCGACGAAGAGGTGCGCGAACTGCTCGCGACACCGACCACGGGCCGTGTCGCAGAACGGGTTCGGGCCGAGGAGACACCCGCGGCGATCGTCCGCCGGGTGGCCGTCGACGCCCCGGGCGGCGTACCCCCGACCGAGGCCCTTGAGGAGATCATCGGCGACGCCAGGATCGTACTGATCGGCGAAAGCTCGCACGGCACACACGAGTTCTACGCGGCACGAGCGGAGATCACCAAATGGCTGATCGAGAAAAAGGGCTTCTGTGCCGTTGCCGCCGAGGCGGATTGGCCGGATGCCTACCGCGTGAACCGGTACGTCCGCGGACTCGGTGACGACGGCTCGGCCACCCGGGCGCTGAGTGGGTTCGAGCGGTTCCCGGCCTGGATGTGGCGCAACGTCGTGGTCCGCGACTTCGTGGACTGGCTGCATGTGCACAATGGGCGCCGGCGAGCCGACGGTGAAAGTGAGACCGGCTTCTACGGTTTGGACCTCTACAGCCTGCATCGGTCCATGCAGGAGGTCATCAGATACCTCGAGAACGTCGATCCGGTTGCCGCGGAACGGGCGCGAGAACGCTACGCGTGCTTCGACCACACCTCGGCCGACGACGGCCAGGCCTACGGGTTTGCCGCGGCGTTCGGTGCCGGCCTGTCGTGCGAACGTCAAGCGGTAGACCAACTGGTCGAGATGCAACGCAACGCGGTGGAGTACGCGCGTCGTGACGGCTTGCTCGCAGAAGACGAACTCTTCTATGCCCAGCAGAACGCGCAAACCGTGCGTAATGCCGAGGTGTATTACCGCGCGATGTTCGGTGGGCGGGTGACGTCGTGGAATCTGCGTGACCAGCACATGGCGCAAACGCTGCAGGCGTTGCTGGCGCACCTCGATCGCCACGGAGACCGCGAGCCGGCCCGAATCGTGGTCTGGGCCCACAACTCTCATGTCGGCGATGCTCGAGCCACCGAAGTAGGCAACGACGGTCAGTTGACCCTGGGACAGTTGGTGCGCGAGCGCTGGGCCGAGGACTCCCGTTCGATCGGTTTCACCACTTACACGGGCACCGTCACGGCGGCCAGTGAATGGGGCGGAGTCGCCGAGCGCAAAGTGGTCAGGCCGGCACTGAACGGGAGTATCGAAGAGCTTTTCCATGAGGCCGGCGAACCGGAGTTCCTGGTGTCGGCGATGATCAGCCGAGCCGCAGCAGAGCCTCTCGACGTCGTCCGGTTGGGCCGTGCCATCGGGGTGATCTACCTGCCCGCCACGGAACGCCAGAGCCACTATTACCACGTCCGTCCGTCTGAGCAGTTCGATGCGATCATCCACATCGATCGGACACGCGCGCTGGAACCGCTTGAGACCACCAGCACGTGGGTTCAGGGTGAGACGCCCGAGACGTATCCGACGGGGCTGTAGCTCAGTTCGCCAACGCTTCGTGAGGCATCCGGTAGAGCGTGGCGCCGGCCGTGACACCGGCGCCCGCCGCCACCATGAGGATGCGATCACCGGGACCGACCACTCCTACGGCGCGTTCGAACGCACCGGCCAGAGCGGCGGTGTGGCTGTGCTCGTCATCGGCGGTGAAGATGGTGCCTTCGGGAACCATGAGGTGCTCGGCGAGCAAGCTCCGGAACTGATCACGGGCGGGCGCGGCGACGATTGCGTCGATCTCGGCGATGTCGAGTGCCGCGGCGTCGATGCACCTAGTCGCGGATTGTGCAGCGGCCGCTGCAAACCGTTCGTCCATGACGCCACGTTCGCTGACCCTGAGGACATTTCGGTTGCCCTGTCCGACCGTGGCGCTGAAGCTTTCCCCCTCGTCGCAGATGCTCGTCCACTGCACGAGGCCGACCCCCTCGTCGTCGTCGGACCACCGGCACAACAATGCGGCTCCTGCGGGTGCGAACGGAAAGTCCTCGCTCAGTCTGTGGCCCGGGTCGGCGTCGCTCGCGACGATCAGTGCGCGATCGATGACGTGCGCGCTCAGGAAACCGTCGACGATCTGCAGCGCCGTGAGGATTCCACACGATCCGTTGGCGACGTCGAACGAGAACGTCCCGTGCGCTTGCGGGTGTGGGTCTTCTGGGTGAGCGCCGATGTCCTGCTGGATCATTGCGGCCAGCGCAGGCTCGCCGAGATTGCGGTCGCGATAGATCCCGGTGTTGATCAGCAGGTCGACATCGGAGGCCTCGCGGCCGGCGCTGTGCAGGCAATCCTCGGCCGCTCGCACCGCGAGCCTCAGCGCGCTGTGCCGATCGCGCCAATGCCGGCCGGAGGTGAGAGCGGTCGCTTCAATCACTGTGCCCATGATGGTTCACCACCGTCTCGTCGAGGGTCAGGAGGACGATGCCGATTTCGAGTCCGGAGGCCAGGGCGATCAGGGCGATTGTTTCTCCGGGTTCGATGTGCCCGGCCTCGAGTTCTTCGATCAGCGCCACGGTGTGGGTTGTCGACGCGGTGTTGCCGTAGCGGTCGACGGTGATCACCGCGTCGTGCCGGGGCCGATCACCGAAGGCCGCGGAAACCTTCGCCATGCCCTTGCGGATCGCCCGGGCGGAGGTCTGGTGGGTTATGACGTGGTCGATGTCGTGGATCGAGATGCCCACCGAATCGAGCACCTCGTGCAACAGCAGGGGAGTGTCGGACATCGCTGCCTGCTGAATGCCTCTGGCATCGGTGAACATTCGCCCGCCGGATTCGTGACCTTTCGGATAGGCGAGGCAGAGCCGGCTGTAACCGGCCACCGTGGTGAACCCGGCCAAGGTGATTCCAGCCGGCGAGTCGTCATCTGCTCGCTCGAGTAGTAGCGCAGCGCCTGCGTCACCGAGTGTCAGCGAGGCGAGTTCCTTGCTCATGATGGTCCGGATGTGGCGGGAGGCATTGCGGCCGAGCTGCGAGATGTACTCACCGCTGACAACGAGCGCCCGACGGATGATCCCGTGCCGAATCCAGTTGTTGGCGATCATGACGCCGGTCAGCATTCCCGCGCACGCGTTGGAGAGGTCGAACGTGATGGCGTTGTCCGCGCCGATGGCGTGGGCGACCATGCCGCTCATCGGCGGCTCCACCCGTTGGATCAATCCACCCCGAAACTTTGTGATGCTGCAGTTGATGACGGCGTCGACCGACACGGCCTCGCACTGCGCGGCGTCCAGGCAGTTCTGTGCTGCTGCGGTGGCGAGGCTGAAAGAGTCTTCGTCACCGATGGAGATGCGGCGCTCCCTGATACCGGTCAGGCGCTCAAGGTCGATGTGGGTGCGGTGACGCGTCGCCGACATCAAAGCCTCGGTTGTCAGGTGCGTGTCGGGCAGGTGACGGCCCGCTCCGGCCAGACGGGCGCGAAACGGCGCCGGTGGCTGGTCTCCGGTGGGTTCCATCATCAGCCAGTTGTCATGCCTCATCCAGGGATCATGCCTGCCGGACCGGCGCGTGAACAGGGCGCTAAGTAGGCTGGCTGTGGTCCGAAAGTCCTCAGGTACAGCGGAAATCGCTGGATTCGCAACAACCGGGACGAACTTCCACTCGCGTTAGCGGTTGTTGAGTGGGATCATCGTGACGTGGCCGGAGGGATGGGCGCTGACTGCACGGTGCATCCGCTCAGGGCGACGTTGTCGCAGCTGCGGTTGCGTGAGCTACTCGTGGAAGTTCAGGACCGCGTCGAACAGATTGTCGAGGGCCGTGACCGCCTCGACGGATTGCTCGATGCCATGCTGGTGGTCACGTCCGGGCTGGAACTCGACGCCACCCTCAGGACCATCGTGCACACCGCGATCGAGTTGGTCGATGCCCGCTACGGTGCGTTAGGTGTGCGTGGCCATGATCACGAGCTGGTCGAATTCATCTACGAGGGCATCGACGAGGCGACGCGGGAGCGTATCGGGAACCTACCCGACGGACGTGGCGTTCTGGGAGTGCTCATCGACGAACCCAAACCGATCCGGCTGGACAACATTTCGGATCATGCTGCATCCGTGGGGTTTCCACGGAACCACCCGCCGATGCGAACCTTTCTTGGCGTGCCGATCCGCATCCGAGACGAGGTGTTCGGCAACCTCTATCTGACCGAGAAGGCCGGTGGGCAACCGTTCAGCGAGGATGACGAGGTCCTGGTGCAAGCCTTGGCCGCTGCGGCGGGCATCGCCATCGACAATGCGCGCCTGTATGAGAAATCCAAGGCCCGACAGTCATGGATCGAGGCGACTCGCGACATCGGGACCGAGTTGTTGTCCGGTACCGATCCTGCGACGGTCTTCCGGCTCGTTGCCGACGAAGCCCGGAATCTGGGCGGTGCGGAATCGACATTGGTCGCTGTCCCGGATGACCCCGATACCCCACCGGAAGACACCGATGAGCTGATCGTGGTAGCCACCGCGGGCGCGGGTCCCGGCACGGCGGCAACGGTCATCCCCGTAGCCGGAACGGTTATCGGTCAGGCATTCGTCCAACGGCAAGCGGGACGCTTCGACGGCATTGACATCTTGCCGGAAGCTGACGAAGCAACCGGCCCGGCGCTCGTGCTGCCCCTGCACGCGACCGATACCGTTGCCGGAGTATTGGTGGCGTTGCGGCCGGCGGGGGCAGAGCCGTTCAGCGAAGAGCAACTGGACATGCTGGGCGCGTTTGCCGACCAGGCCGCGCTCGCGTGGCAGCTGGCGACGACGCAGCGGCAAATGCGTGAACTCGACGTGTTGACCGACCGCGACCGGATCGCGCGCGATCTGCATGATCACGTGATCCAGCGCTTGTTCGCGGTCGGCATGGCGTTGCAGGGCACGATTCCGCGCGCCCGTGCCCCCGAGGTGCGGCAGCGACTCACCGAGTGCGTCGATGACCTCCAGGAGGTGGTCCAGGAGATCCGCACTGCGATCTTCGACCTGCACAGCGCCGAGTCGGGGATCACCCGGATGCGTCAGCGGCTCGACGAAGCCATCGGACAGTTCGCCGGTTCCGGGGTCCGAACCACGGTGCAGTACTCCGGTCCGCTGTCCGTTGTCGATACGTCCTTGGCAGATCATGCCGAAGCTGTTGTCCGAGAGGCGGTGAGTAATGCCGTCCGGCACGCACACGCCACCACTCTGTCGGTCAATGTCGCGGTCGCCGACGAGCTGACCATCGAAGTGATCGACAACGGCTGCGGAATCGGTGACGAGGTCACCGGCAGCGGGTTGATCAACCTGCGTCGCCGCGCCGAGGAGTCCGGCGGTTCGTTCACCGTTGAAGCAATGGCCGACCGCGGCACCAAGCTGAGATGGTCAGCGCCGCTGCCATGACCGAGATTCGGTCGATGCGCCGAGGCTTACAGGTACTCGGCGAACCAATTGCATGCCAGTTCCGCAACCTGCCGCAACGTGCCTGGTTCTTCGAAGACGTGGCCGGCTCCCGGAACGATGGCGAGTTCACATCGGCCAGGAATCATCGCTTGTGCACGTCGATTCAGCTCGATCACGTCGTGGTCGAGCCCTCCGACGATCAGAAGAGTGGGAGCCAGGATCTTCGTCAGCGCACGGCCCGCCAGATCAGCGCGACCACCACGCGACACGATCGCATTCACCTGTACGCGGGGATCGGCCGCTGCGGTCAGCGCGGCACCCGCCCCGGTACTGGCACCGAAGTAGCCGATCGGCAGCGACGCGGTATCGGTCTGACCGGTCAGCCACGTGGTGACACCGACAAGCCGTGAGGCCAACAACTCGATGTCGAACACGTTGGCGCGGTTGCGTTCTTCCTCGACTGTGAGCAGGTCGAAGAGGAGCGTGCCGAAACCGGCCGCATTCAAGACTTGTGCGACATACCGATTGCGGGGACTGTGCCGACTGCTTCCGCTGCCGTGAGCAAAGACCACCACCCCCCCGGGAATTCTCGGGGATCGTGAGGTGTCCGGTCAGCGACAGCCGCCCCGTGCCCACTTGTACTTCCTCATCACGCAGATACCGGAGTCCTGACCCGCTCCCTGAATCAGTGCGCGGTAACGGGGCGTGCCGCCCGGCGTTGAGGTGATCGTCAAACCGTTTCATGTGCGAATGCTTGCCGGGCGTCGGAGGCCTTGTGGACGACGGTCACGATCTTTGTTTCGGCAATCCCAACTGATTCGGCAATCCCAGCTGACCGGTACGCAATGCACGACCCAGGTTCGCCATCACTCGCTCGGTCACCCGGTTATAGGCAGAGCCGTCATTGACGATGTCGTGCAGACCGTGATGATGTAGGTATGCATCAATGCGCCGGTCGATCGGCCAACTGGCGTACGTCTGCTGGGTGAATTCGGATCGCAGAAAACCCCAGGCGACAGCTTCGATCTGCGGTCCGGTCAGCCTTGCGCATTCGGTCGTGGTGATCGCCATCACCGTTACCATCCCCTTCCCGGGTATACCGACACACCCAATCATTTCCGCGTAGCGGGCATATCGCTAGGGGCGAAGGTCCCCATGACGGCATCCGGTGGTACCGAAGTCACCGGGTGCCGTCGGGAGTGGCTTAAGTCCTCTGCTCTGGGTCCGGACGGCCCTGTCGCGTGCCGCAGCGGGTGACGAGCATCAAAGGATGTCCAACGACACGAAAATACCGTTTCGTGATGCTGTGTGTCGCTTCAACAAATACGTGCTCAATCCCGTGATGCTGCCTCTGGCTGGTCGAAAGTACTCGTATGCGTCGGTGATTCGGCACACCGGCCGCGCGTCGGGCAAGTTGTACGCGACGCCCGTCGTGATCGAGAAAGTCGAGGGCGGGTACGTCATCCCGCTGCCGTACGGTGCGCAGGTGGACTGGCTGAGCAACGTGGTGGCTGCTGGTCGGGCGACGATCGTAGTCGAGGGCCAGACGTACGAGGTCGTTGATCCGCACGTCGTCGACCTGGCCCAGGTGGCGTCTCAGTTGTCACCGTGGCGGCGTAGGGCATTCGAGCGGTTCGGTATTCGTAAGGCCGTAACACTCAAACTGGCACAGTGATTTTCGAGGTGGTAGCGAGATGAATACTGAAGTTTTCCGTCGGCTCGTCGACGTTTCCGGGCCGTTCGTGTCCGTCTATCTCGACGATTCGCGGTCCGACGCGACGAATCGGGCGGATGTGGAATGGCACGCCATCCGCAGCAAACTGGAGCGCATGCAAGCCGATCCGGCGGCGGTCGAACGGCTCGAGAAAGCGGTACTGAACAGCCGACCCCCCGTCGGACGGCAGGGGCGGGCCGTCGTCGTGACACCCGAACGGATATTGATAAATGAACATCTGCCGCGGGTGCCGATCGCACCGGTTGTCCGGGTATCGGACTATCCGTACCTTTTGCCGCTGATGCAGTTCGGCGACGAGCAGCGGCCCTACGTGTTTGCCGCGATCGACCGTTCGGGTGCCACCATCACTGTCCACCAGGACGGCGCAGTGCGCACAGAAACGGTCGAGGGCGAAGGCTATCCGGTACACAGGCCGGCAACCTCGGGTCCCAGCGGATACGTGGACTTTCAGCGGACAACAGACGAAGCCATTCGTACGAATATCCGTGCGGTGAGCGACCGGCTCGTCGAACTCGTCGACGAGGTGCGCGCGGACGTCGTCATCGTCAGCGGCGAGGTGCGCTCCCGAAGCGATGTCATATCCGCACTCCCACCACGTGTCGCGCAACGCGTATCGCAGCTACCCGCGGGATCCCACGGTCATCGGGCCAGTGAAGCCGAGTTCGGCGACCTGGTCGAGGACGCGCTGCGCCGCCTGGGATGCGCCGAAGTCGGCGAGACCGTCCAGAGATTTCTCAGCGAGAAGGAAGCTGAGTCGGGTCTGGCCGTGGCCGGAATCGCGGCCGTGTGCCGGGCATTGGTTGCGCACAATGTGGACGCGTTGATCATCGGGCAGCTCGGTGATGCGACCGTGGTCACCGGGCCTGATCGCACCATGGTGGGTCCTGACGCGGATTCGCTGTCGGCACTGGGAAAGCCGGTCAGCCGTGTCGCACGGGCCGATGAGGCCATACCGTTCGCCGGGCTCGCTGTCGACGCGTCCTTGGTGTCTGTCGGGGACGCGCTTGACCTCGCTGACGGCATCGGCGCGTTGTTGCGGTTCGCGCCGGCCGACATGGGTTGAGGGTGCCGAGGCGGGGTTGAACGATGCATTGCGCTGCCATCGACGGCTACTTGAGCGGTACCGACGCATTCATGTGGTCACTCGGGGTTGACCCGGTGTTGCGATCGACGATCGTCACCCTCATCCTGTTCGACCGGCCCCCCGACTGGAAATCGGTTGTCGATCGTTTCGATCGGATCAGCCGCGCGGTGCCACGCTTCCGGCAAAGGGTTGTCCGAGCGGCACCGCTGTGGGCTCCGCGCTGGGAGGCGGACCCTGACTTCGATCTCGGATCCCATCTGCACCGCCTGACCGAACCCGAATTCCGGGAATCGAACCTCCTGGAACTCGCCGGGACCGTAGCCATGGCCGGCTATGACCGTAACCGACCGCTTTGGGAAGCGACACTTGTCGATGGATTGGCCGACGGGAGTGCGGCGCTGCTCTGCAAGTTCGATCATTCGCTGACCGACGGTGTCGGTGCAGTGCACATCGCGCAGGTTCTCTACGACGACGCGCCGGGGCCAGGTGAAGGTGCCGTCGTGCCGTCGCGTTCGTTCGACTCGGTGTCCCGTGCCGTAACGACGTTGCGGCACCCGGTCACGGCCGTCCGGGCAGTGGCACCGACAGCGCTGTCGATCTATCGAGCCGCACGTCCGATCGCGGGACCTCGATCGCCTATTATGCGGAGCCGCACGCCAACTCGGTATCTCGACGTCCTCGAGGTGAGTCGGCCCGCGCTGCAGCTTGCCGGTCGTGTCGCGGGCGGCTCCCTGAACGACGCTTTCGTGGCGGCTGTCACCGGCGGCCTCCGTCGCTATCACGAACACCATGACGTTTCAGTCGAGGAACTGGTGATGTTGATGCCGATCAGCACCCGCAGCCAACAGGATGCCGCCGGCGGTAACCGGGCAACCCTCATGCGCCTGCCTGTACCCGTCGGGGTTACGGACCCGGCACGCAGAATCCGCGAACTACACGAACGGACGAGCAAGGCAAGGGGCGAGAAGTCCGTTGCCTACACCCAGCTCATCGCCGCCTCTCTGAATGCCATGCCGCGCAGCTACATCGGTTCTCAACTCCGTCGCATCGACTTCGTCGCCAGCGATGTTCCGGGGTTCCCGACGCCCCTGCAGCTCGGTGGCGCCCCGGTACGGATGCAGTATGCGTTCTCCCCGACCCTGGGTGCGAGTGTGAACATCACCTTGCTCACCTATGTCGACACGTGCGCCATCGGCATCAACATCGATACCGGCGCGATTCCGGACCCTGATGTGCTGCACGATTGCCTCGCCGCAGGCTTCGACGAGACGATCGCGGTCGCGGCGTGATCGCCGAGCGTGGGTCGCAACGCGCGATACCGGGGGACCTTCGGCCCTTCTCCCATGCGTGTCGGTTCTCTTACCGTCGGCTCATGGGAAAGCAACGTCCTTGCCTCGCAGGCCTGATGGCAGCAGCCGGCGTGATTGCGATGTACCGCGGTAGATTCCGGCCGTGGATGTACACCTGGGGCGCAGGTGAAGACGAAGCGGCTGCCGTGCTCCCCGGAGACGATCTGGTGACGACGGGCCTGCCTCGGACGACGCGCGCCGTGATGGTCGACGCCCCGCCGCGGGCGGTATGGCCGTGGCTGGTGCAGATCGGCGAAGGCCGCGCCGGTTTCTACAGCTATGCGTTGCTGGAGCGGGCCTTGGGAGCACGCATTCACAACGCGAACCGGATCCATCCGGAGTGGCAGGATCTCCAGGTCGGTGACACCGTCTGGCTGGCCCGGCGCTACGGCGCCCACGCTCGTCAGGTGGTGGCGCTCGTCGAGCCGAAGGCTCACTTGGTGCTGGTGTCGCCCGGCGATTTCGAGCGCGTGCAACGCGGCGAGAAGGCTTCGTGGGCATGGGGTTTCCATCTGCAACCTGGCAATGGCCGGACCCGGCTGATTACGCGTACGGTCGGCGCCCCGGTTGGATATGCCTTGTTCGACATCGCGCATTTCATCATGGAGTACGGCATGATGTGCGGTATCCGCCAGCGTGCGCAGCGAACCGCTCGTGCGGAGTACGAGCAATACCGAGCGGTCAGTGCGGCAGCGCCGCCGAATTTGGCCAGCGTCACGACGATTTCCTTGTAAGGAGTTCGGCGCGAACGGCATCGACCACACGCGGTACAGCCGCGGCGACGGCGGGCGTCAAGGTGTCACCGTGGCCGATGTCAGCGATGTCGACGGTGAAGACCACCAGTCGCCGCGGTAGCCGTCCGAGCGCTTCGCCCAGCGAGTACGCCTGTGCCAGACCGAGCATGTGCGAGCTCACCACCGGCGGCTCTCGGTCTTCGCCGGGCGTCCAGCGTCGAACCTGCCCGGTTGTCCCGGCAGAGTTGATCGCCGCGTCGACCACGATTGCGAGATCGGCGCCCGCCCACGCGTCGAGCATCGATCCCGGGTCGCCTATGTCCGTCATGACATGTACGCCCGGCATGCGGTGTCGAGCGATTTCCGCGGCCACCGCGAGGTCGATCCCGTCGTCGGACCGGAAAGCATTTCCGATACCTATGACGAGGACGCGACCATTCACCTGCGGTCCACAGTCCGCGTCAGAAAATGCGCCGAACACGAGATGCACGGATCGTGGTTGCGGATCGACCTCTCGCACAACGCGGTCAAGGAGGCATCGTCGAGGATGAGATTCGCCGCGACGAGTTCTGCCATCTCGTGTTCGATGGCCGCCTGGTTCTGGGCGGTGGGCGGCACGATCGTCGCAGCTTGGATCAGTCCGTCAGCTCCGATTGCGTAACGGTGATAGAGCAGCCCGCGCGGCGCCTCACTCACCCCGTGCCCAATCCCGGCACGTGGTGCGACCTCGACGAAGGGACGCTGAGGCCGGGTGTACTCGGCGATGATGCGCAATGCCTCGTCTATGGCGTACACGACCTCGACCGCGCGAACTCCGATACTGCGGAAAGGGTTTCGGCACTGTTGACCCAATCCTGCGGCCGCCGCCGCATCTTGAGCCACACGTGACAGCGCGGCATGGTGCAGCGAATAGCGCGCCAGCGGACCGGTCAGGTAACGGGCACCGTCGAGGGTCGCATGGAGCGCCGTCGAACGCCGCACCTGAGTCTCGATCACGTGGTCGGTGAAGGCGGCGACCGGGAACGTGGCGCCTGCACTGCGTGCGATCGTGCCATTCTCGATCGGGTAGCGACCGGAGTCGGTCAGCGCCAGGAACTCGTGATCGAATTCGACTTCCGGGTAATCGAATTGAGCGATGTCATGCACGGTGGACAGGGCGTCGTCGAGGGCGCGGCGCAGTTGTTCGGCCACGGGTTTGAGATCGTCGCGTTCGGGCACCGAATAGAACCCGCCCAACCGGACGTTGATCGGATGGATGGCGCGCCCGCCGATCTGCTCCATCAACCGATTGCCGGCCTTCTTCAGGGCCAGGCCGCGTTCGATCAGATCCGGTCGATCCTTGGCCAGGCTGATGCCGTCCGGATAGCCGAGGAAATCCGGCATGTGCAACAGGAAGATGTGCAGGGCGTGGCTGTGGATCCATTCTCCGCAGTAGAGCAGACGGCGCAGCTGCGCCAGTTCGGGATCGACCGTGACCCCGCAGGCGTCCTCCACGGCGTTGCATGCGCTCACCTGGTAGGCGACCGGGCAGATGCCGCATACGCGTGCGGTGAGGTCAGGTGGTTCGGTGTAGGCGCGGCCCCGCAGGAACGCCTCGAAAAACCGCGGCGGCTCATAGATGTTGAGTTCGACACTCTCGACGGCACCGTCGCTGAGCGTGACATGCAAGGCGCCTTCGCCCTCGACCCGGGTCAGCGCACCCACCGACAGCGTGCGCACCTCGGGCTTCATCGGTCGTTCCGCTCAGCCGAGAAACGGGTGACGTTGAATGTCGAAAACACCCTGCCGACATCGTCATTTGACAGTCCATCGCGGCGCAACAGCGGAACCAGCGCCGCGGAATTGGGTGTGGCGGCCGGCCCGAAACAGCCATAGCAGCCACGATGGTACGTCGGGCACAATGCCCCACACCCGGCGTGGGTGACCGGCCCGAGGCACGGGATGCCGTCGGCTACCACCACACACGTCACCCCACGCAGCTTGCATTCGGTGCACACCGTCTTTGCGGGCAACCGCGGCTCACGCCCGATCAACAGCGCGGCAAGGGTCTCGAGCAACTGGCCCCGGTCGATCGGGCAGCCCTGTAGCTGGTAGTCGACGACGACATGCTCGGCGACGGCTGTCGACGTGGCCAGGGTGTCGATGTAGTCGGGATGGGCGTACACGATCGACGCAAACTCGGCCACATCGGCGAAATTACGCAGCGCCTGTATGCCACCGGCCGTCGCGCAGGCTCCGATGGTCACCATGATCTCCGATTGCTCACGGATTTCTTTGATCCGCCGCTCGTCGGCCGGGGTGGTGATCGACCCCTCGACCAACGACACGTCATAAGGACCACCCACCACCGAGCTGGAGGCCTCCAGGAAGGTGGCGATCTGCACCTGCCCTGCGAGAGTGAGCAATTCGTCTTCACAGTCGAGCAGGGTGAGCTGGCAACCGTCGCAGGAGGCGAACTTCCATACGGCCAACGAAGGTGCGGTCATCTACAACTCCTTCACCAAGAGCAGGGGCTGCGCGACGTCGTAGCCCACGACCGGGCCGTCGCGGCACAGCAGCAGGGGACCCAACTGGCAGTGCCCGCACCAGCCGATGCCGCACTGCATATTGCGTTCCAGCGATACCCGGATATCACTGGCCACCATGCCTTTTCGCATGAGCGCGTCGGCGACCGCGTGCATCATCGGCTCGGGTCCGCACAGGAATGCAGTGGTGTTCTCGGGCCGCAGCGGCAGCCGCTGCAGCGGTTCGGTGACCAAGCCGACCTCACCCGGCCAGCCCTGCACCGGAACGTCGACGGTCAGGTGCACGTCGACGGGTCCAGTGTGCATCCATTCACGCAGTTCCGCGCCGAAGAGGAAGTCGTCGCGGGAGCGGGCACCGGCGATCACGGTCACCCGCCCATACGCGGTGCGATCGGCGAGCGCACCGAGGACAACCGGACGAAGCGGTGCGAGGCCCACGCCGCCGGCGACGATCACCAGGTCACGGCCGGCTGCTTCGGTCAGACCCCAGTTGGTGCCGAATGGGCCGCGCATGCCGATCACGGTGCCCGGTGGTGAGCCGCGCAGTGCTCGGCTCACCGCGCCGACCGAACGGACGGTATGGGCGATCGTGTGGTCGGACCCGGTGGGGATGCCGCTGACCGAGATGGCGATCTCACCGATCCCGAACGCGTACATCATCATGAATTCACCCGGCTGCGGGATATTCAGCGCGGTGCGCACGGGCTCAAGGCGCAACGTCGAGGAGTCGCGGTTCTCTCTGACGCTGTCATGCACCCGGTATGGCACAGGCGCCATCGTCGATTGTGCGGTATCAGTCATCGCGTTGCTCATCGAGATCCGCGAGGGTGGTCATCTCCTCGGTGATGTCAATTCCGGTGGGGCACCAGGCGATACACCGGCCGCAACCCACGCACCCGCTGCTACCGAACTGGTCGTGCCACGTGCCGAGCTTGTGGGTGAGCCAGTGCCGGTACCGCGACGGTCCGGACTGCCGGACGCTGCCCCCGTGCACGAATGTGAAGTCGGGCTCGAAGCACGATGACCAGTGCATCCACCGCTCGGCGTGCTCGCCGGTGAGGTCGGTGACATCCTCGACGCTGGTGCAGAAGCATGTGGGGCAGACCATTGTGCAGTTGCCGCAGGTCAGACACCGACTGGCGACATCGTCCCAGTGCGGGGACTCGCGGGACCGGATCAGCAGTTCCCGCAGGTCGCCTTGGGGCATCTGACGGCCCATGTGTTGCGCCGCCTCGTCCACCTCGGCACTGGCCGATTCGATCTCCTGCCGGTCGGCCTCGCGGTGAGGCACGGCTGCGAGCACGTCGGCGCCGTCGTCGCTGCCGACGTCGACGACGTAGTAGGGCTGACCGCGAGTATCGGTCAGTTCGGTGAGCGCCAGATCGTAGCCTGGCCCGACGTGCGGACCCGTCCCCATCGACGCGCAGAAACACAGGCCGCCGGGTTCGGTGCAGTTGACCGCGACCACGAAGCTGCGACGCCGTCGCCCGACAAAACCGTGGTCGGGATGTTGGCGCTCACCGAGAACGTCGTCGAGCCGCGCGATCGCAGCCAGATCACATCCCCGCACCCCGATGAAGGCATATCTGGCGGGTTCCTCCGGTGTCGGGTCGTCAGATGACCACAACAGCTGCCGCGGCGGGTGCAAGAACTGCTTCCACGACTGCGGCCCGGCAGAGTGGCCGAACAGCGCGTCGTCGTCGCGTCGTCGTAGCCGATAGTGCCCGGGCCCCACATCCACGCCCCAGCCTCTGGGCAGGTCGTCGGCTGAGGACAGTTCGGTGAGCACGATGGCGCTGTCCGAGCGAGTCGGGCCGATCACCCGGTACCCACGGTCGATCAGCGTGGAGACCAGTTGGTGCACTCCCGCGGTGTCGATCACCGCACCGTCCATGGACTCCAATCGTGCTCCTCGATGCGCCGACGTGCACGGTCCATTCGGCACTCCGGTGGGGGACAAAGGTCCTTACCGGTACCCGGTCGGATCGCAGGACAGCCGCGGCGGGGTCTTTCTGCCCTACGTGTCTGTCAGACAAGTGGTTCAGAATGTGGCAATGGAGACGCCGAAGGTCAGCGACGGACCTCAACTGGCTGTGTTGACCGCGCGGCGGGCTGCAGCGGCTTCTGTGGATGAGGTCCTGGCGGCGTTGAACAGCAGTGCCGCGGGGCTGTCGAGCGCAGAGGCGACGGCGCGGCTGGCGAGGTCGGGCCCCAACGCCGTGCGCACTCACCAGGTCAAAGCGCTTGCGGTACTGGGCCGTCAGTTGCGCAACGCAGTGCTGATCCTGCTGGCGGCAACCGCGATCGTGTCCTACTTCCTCGGCGACAGCTTGCAGGCCATCATCATCGGCGCCATTCTCACGGTGAGCGTCGGGCTGGGGTTCTTCAACGAATATCGTGCGGAGCAGGCGGCGGCCGCACTCCACTCACGTATGCGTCACAGCTCGGTGGTACTGCGGGACGGCCAGTTCGTCTCCGTCGATGTCGCCACGCTCGTTCCCGGCGACGTCATCCGACTGACGCTGGGGGAGGCGGTCCCTGCCGATGTGCGGCTGATCGAGGTCGCCGCTCTGGAGTGCAACGAGAGCATCCTGACCGGTGAGTCGATGGGATCGGAGAAATCCCCGAGTCCCGTCCCTGCCGACGCCGATCTTGCCGATTGTGCGGATCTCGCGTTCATGGGCACCATCGTCAACGCCGGGGAAGGGCTCGGTGTTGTCTACGCCACCGGGCGAAATGCTGAGTTCGGCCGCATCGCAGCGGGTCTCGGTGAGAGACAACCCGAGACCGACTTCCAGGTCGGGTTGCGCCGGTTCTCGTATCTGCTCCTGCGGGTGGCGCTCGCGCTGACCCTGCTGATCCTCGTCAGCAATCTGCTGCTGCGCAAGCCGATCATCGATTCGGTGTTGTTCTCGCTGGCGATTGCCGTCGGGATCACCCCGCAACTTTTGCCGGCCGTGGTCAGCGCCAGTCTGGCCACCGGATCGCGGCAGTTGGCCAAGGCAAAGGTGTTGGTCAAGCGCCTGGTGTGTATCGAAGATCTCGGCGACATCGACATCTTGATCACCGACAAGACGGGCACCTTGACCGAAGGGCGGATCAGCCTGGTGGACACCGTCAATGCCGCCGGTGCGCACAGTGACTCGGTACTGCGGCTCGGCCTGTTCGCTTCCGATATCGACCTGCAGGCCGGCGGGGCCAGCGCCAACCCTCTCGACGCCGCGCTGTGCGAGGCCCCGAACGCTGTCGAGGCCGTCGCACATGCTCACCGGGTGGCGCTGCTGCCCTTCGATCATCTTCGCCGTTCGTCGTCAGCCTTGGTCGACGACAACGGCAAGCGGGTCCTTGTGGTGAAAGGTGCGCCCGAACAGGTACTGGCCCGGTGCTCGATGACCGATCCCGCTGCGCAGGAGACCCTGGCCGGATTGTTCGCCGCAGGCCGGCGCGTCGTGGCAGTGGCGGCCAGACCCGCACCGAACCTTTCGGCCATCACGGCCACCGACGAAGCCGAGTTGATGCTGGCCGGATTCTTGGTGTTCGCCGACGAGCCGAAGGCGGCGGCACGGCACTCGCTGACAGAACTGGCCGCCCTGGGGATCGAACTCAAGATCGCCACGGGTGACAACGCTCAAGTGGCGGAAAAGGTTTGTGGCGACCTCGGATTGGTCTCGAAGGGCACGATCACCGGCAGCGAGCTCGAGGGACTCGACGATGACGGCTTCGCCCGGGCGGCCGACGATCACACCATCTTTGCGCGCATCTCGCCAGAGCAGAAGGCGCGATTGGTCAGATCGGCTCGGCGCAAGAAACGCTCGGTCGGGTTCCTCGGTGACGGGGTCAACGACGCCCTGGCCTTGCATGCCGCCGACGTGGGCATCTCCGTCGATACCGCCACCGACGTCGCGAAGGACGCGGCCGACGTCGTGCTGCTCGAAAAGGATCTCAGCGTGCTCGCCACGGGTGTGGCCGATGGCCGCCGGATCTTCGCCAACACCATCAAGTACGTCCTGATGGGAACATCGAGCAATTTCGGCAACATGTTTTCGGCGGCAGCAGCCTCGGCGTTGCTGCCATTTCTGCCGATGCTGCCGAGCCAGATCCTGCTGAACAACCTGCTCTACGACAGCTCACAGCTAGCCATCCCGACCGACCGGGTCGACGACGAACAGTTGCACGCGCCCGCACACTGGAATGTTGCCTTCATCCGACGATTCATGCTGATCTTCGGTCCCATCAGCTCCCTGTTCGACTTCATGACCTTCGGGCTGATGCTCGGTGTCCTGCACGCCGGAGCCACCACGTTCCGCACGGGCTGGTTCGTGGAATCGCTTGCCACGCAAACGCTGATCATCTTCGCCATCCGTACCCGAAAGGTGCCGTTCTTCCGGAGTAGACCCAGTGGATTGCTGACCATCACAAGCCTCACCGTCGTGGTGATCGGCGTGCTGCTCACGGTGTCACCGGTATCAGTGGCGCTTGGCTTCACACCACTGCCGTGGCAGTTCTTTGCCGTGCTGGCTGCATTTGTCATCACCTACCTCGTTTTGGTCGAGTTCGCCAAGAAGGTGTTCTACTCAGAACCCATGCACCTGTTCGGCCAGCCACACCGCACCCGCGGATACGAACACCGCGTTCACCGTCGCGCGGCCCGCTTCTCCCACGTCTGAACCGCCATTCGCCGGCGGCGCAGCGTTCCGCGGCGGGGTGGCGGGGCAGATTCGTGCGTCAGCAGCAGCGCGCGTTCGGGTTGATCTCGGTGTTGCGGTGCCGCATCTTCCAGTAGTCGCGCTCGGTGAGCACCGGCTCGCCGGGGTGTTGGCGGGTCTGGTGTTCGACATAGCGTCGGTAGTGGTTGTCGCCCATCAATGTGGCGATGTACCAACCGATTTGGTGTGCGGCCCGACGTGTGCACCGGGTAAGGCGTCCCATTGCTTCTGCACCTCCTTCTCCAACCGGGTCGGGATCAGGCCCGACGGGGCGAACAGCCGCGACGGCACGGGATCGTCGTCGGTGAGCGGGCGACCGCCGCCGCGGAGCGCCCGCAGCGCCATCACGACGCCGGCAAGGAAAACGATGAGCACGAGCACCGCGAATATCACCGAAAGCGTGCCCTGAATGAACGTGTTGCGGATGACGGCGTCGATCTGCTCGGGACTCTTGGCTGCACCGAATGTCGACTTCCCGGCCTCCTTGGCGGCGGCATACTGCGAATGCTGCTTCCAGTAGCCGACCTTGGGATCGCCGGAGAAGATCTTCTGCCACGACGCTGCCATCGTGACGATCAGATCCCACAACAGTGGAATCCCCGGAATCCAGGCCCATTTCACCAGACCACGCTTGATCACCACGACGGTGACGACGGTCAGCGCGATCGCCGCCAAAAGCTGGTTGGCGATGCCGAAAAGCGGGAACAGGGTGTTGATGCCGCCCAGCGGATCGGTCACCCCCATCAGCAGGGTGGATCCCCACGCGGCCACGACGACGACGCTGCAGGCCCATGCGCCGACTCGCCAGCTCGGGTTGCGGAACTTTCTCATCGGACCGCCGAGATTGCTCAGCCCGTCGGAGAGCATGAACCGCGCCACCCGGGTCCCCGCGTCGACGGTGGTGAGGATGAACAGTGCCTCGAACATGATCGCGAAGTGGTACCAGAACGCTTTCAGGCCCTCTCCGCCGAATACCTGGTGCAGCACCTGGGACATGCCGAAGGCCAGAGTCGGTGCGCCGCCGGTACGCGAGACGATCGTCTCCTCGCCGACACCATCGGCGGCCGCGGTGATCTCTTCCGGGGTGATCGGGGAACCGGACAGGCCAAGGCCGTTGACGTAGGTGGCCGCGGTCTGCGCGGTGGTGCCAGTCTGTGCCGACGGGGCGTTGATGACGAAGTACAGGTGCTGGTTGACGATCGCGGCGGTGATCAGCGCCATGATCGCGACGAACGATTCGGTGAGCATGCCGCCGTACCCGATCAGCCGCATCTGGCTTTCCTTCTCCAGCAGCTTCGGCGTGGTGCCCGACGAGATGAGGGAGTGGAATCCCGACAGCGCACCGCACGCGATGGTGATGAACAGGAACGGGAACAGCGAGCCCGCGAACACCGGACCGGTGCCGCTGGCGGCAAACTGCGAGACGGCGGGCGCCTCCATCACGGGCCGGGCGATGAGGATGCCGACCGCCAGCAGCGCGATGGTGCCGACCTTCATGAACGTGGACAGGTAGTCGCGCGGCGCCAGCAGCAGCCACACCGGGAGCACCGAGGCGGCCAGGCCGTAGGCGATGATGCACCACGACAACGTCACCTTCGACAGCGTGAACCAGTTGGTACCCCAATCGGTTTCGGCGACCCAACCACCGGAGACCACCGCGAGCAGCAACAGCGCGACACCGATCAGAGACACTTCCGACACCCGGCCGGGCCGCAGGAACCGCAGATAGAGGCCCATGAAGAGGGCGATCGGAATGGTCATCGCGATGGAAAACACGCCCCACGGGCTTTCCGCCAGCGCATTGACCACCACGAGTGCCAGAACCGCCAGCAGGATCACCATGATGACCAGCACCCCGACGATGGCGGAGACGCCGCCGATTGCCCCGAGCTCGTCACGGGCCATCTGACCCAGCGACCGGCCGCGGCGGCGTACCGAGATGGCCAGCACGAGATAGTCCTGGACGCAACCGGCCACCACGGCACCCACGATGATCCAGATGGTGCCGGGCAAGTAGCCCATCTGCATGGCCAACACCGGGCCGACCAGCGGGCCGGCTCCGGCGATGGCGGCGAAGTGATGGCCGAACAGCACCCGTCGGTCCGTGGGTACGTAGTCGGTGGCGTTCTCGAAAAGTTCTGCCGGAGTGGCATTGTCGTCGCGAGGCCTGACGATCTTCATCTCGATCAGCCGGGCATAGAAGCGGAAGCCGATGACGTAGGTGCAGATCGCGGCGATCACGAACCAGACCGCGTTGACGGTCTCGCCGCGGAAGAACGCGATCACCGCCCAGGCGATGGCGCCGATGAGTGCGATGATCGCGAAGACGATCTTGTGCCGCGTGGTGACCCCGCGGCGATCAATTATTGCGACCGGTGGCAGATCCTTGTCGGTGCGGATGTAGGTGACGTCGCCGTCGGTCTCCTCGATCCGGTCGGACGCGGTGGGTGTGGCCATGGCCCGATCTTTTCATCGCCGCCGCCGCGGCGCGGCAGAACCCTGTTCAGCGTTCGTACAGGGCCCGGACAGTTTCGACGGTGTCGGCCTCTTCGGGCGATTTGTCGTCGCGGTAACGCAGCACGCGGGCAAACCGCAGCGCCATCCCGCCGGGATACCGCGACGAGCCCTGCACGCCGTCGAATGCGATCTCGACCACCTGCTCGGGCCGCAGCTTGACGAGGTAGCCGTCGGTGGGACCGTCGGCCAGTTCGGTGAAACGTTCGGTCTGCCAGGCAAGCATCTCGTCCGTCATGCCTTTGAACGTCTTGCCCAGCATCACGAAACCGCCCGTGGCCGGATCGCGCGCGCCCAGATGGATGTTGGAGAGCTTCCCGGTACGTCGGCCCGAGCCCCATTCCACGGCGAGCACCACGAGATCCAGGGTGTGCACCGGCTTGACCTTGAGCCAGCCCGCGCCGCGACGTCCCGCCTCGTACGGGGCCTGCGGTGCTTTCGCCATCACCCCCTCATGTCCAGCTGCCAGGGTGGCGGCCAGGAACTCGCGGGCCTGCGCGGGATCGGCGGTCACGACGTGGGCGACGCGTCGAGCGGCCGGGACGATCGCATCGAGTGCGGCGCGGCGCTCGAGGGTCGGTAGGTCGAGCAGGTCCCTGCCGTCGACATGCAGTAGGTCGAAGAAGAACACCGACAGCGGCACCTCGTCGGTCGGGTTCCGGCGCCCGAAGCGCGCGGCGGTCACCTGGAACCGGTGCGGCCGGCCGTCGGAGCGCAGCGCGATGGCCTCCGCGTCGGCGATCAGATCCGTCACCGGAAGCGCCAGGGTGGCTGCTACCACCTCCGGCAGGCGCGACGTGACATCGTCGAGGCTGCGCGTGTAGATGGACACGTCGGACCCGATACGGTGGATCTGCACCCGCGCGCCGTCCAGCTTGGTCTCCAGAACCGCTGTGCCGCCGAGCCTTTCGAGGGCATCGTCGAGGTCGCTTGCGGTCTGTGCCAGCATCGGCCCCACCGGGCGGCCCACCTGGAGCCCGAAGGCCTGCACCGCCGCGGCACCACCGGTGAGCGCCGCGGCCGCAACGGCAGGCAGGTCGCCGGCCAACATGGCGGCCCGGCGCACCTCGGCGGCAGGGATTCCCGACGAGCGTGCGACGGCGTCGGCCATGACGCCGGCCAGGGCTCCCTGACGCAACTCACCGCCCAGCAGCCGACGCAGGAAGGTCTGTTCCTCGGCGGTCGCGGCACCGAACAGCTCACTGACGAGCTGGGCCCGCTGCGACTGCGACCCTTTCCCTGTGACCTTGCCGATCGCGGTGAGCCGGCTGTTCACGTCGGTCACGGTCAGTGTCGGTGTGGCCGCAGGCGGCGGCAGCGCGCGTAACCCCGCCCAGCCCACACCGATCTGGCGTTGCAGCAGCTCGCCCGAGAGCCAGGCCACCACGACCGCGACGGGGTCGCCATCTTCGGCGACCACGGTCAGCAGTGTGGCGATGCGCTCGGTCTTGGCGCGCCGTGCCGAATTCGCCGCGACGTCGGTGGAGGCGGCGACGACCTCGGCGAGCAGCATGCGTTCAGCGTGCCACGAGGTAAGTCGGCGTGACCACGCGTGAGGTATCGCGGACTGTGCGCGGTCGCAGGCCGTGAGCGTGCGCGAAATGCCGACGTTTTGCGGTGTGCCGGGCGGCAGACGCGCACGCTCGCGGTGCTGAGGAAACCATGATGACCGGACGGATGGCGCAAGCCCCCAAGTAGAGTGACCACGGCGTGACCGGTCACGTCGACATCGCACACCGGGAGGCGTTATGGCAACCGTTGCAGACCAGGTGATTTCCGCGCTGAGCGCCAGTGGCGTGCAACGGGTGTACGGTCTGCCGGGCGACAGCCTCAACGGGTTCACCGACGCCATCCGGCGATCCGGATCCATCACCTGGCAACACGTCCGGCATGAGGAGACGGCAGGGTTCGCGGCGGCGGCCGACGCGGCACTGACCGGCCAACTGGCCGTCTGTGCGGGCAGCTGCGGTCCGGGTAATTTGCACTTGATCAACGGCCTGTTCGACGCGCAGCGCAGCAGGGTGCCGGTCCTGGCGATCGCCGCGCATATCCCGCGCACCGAGATCGGGTCGGAGTACTTTCAGGAAACCCATCCGCAACAGCTGTTCGGTGAGTGCAGCGTGTACTGCGAATTGGTCAGCACCCCGGAGATGGCGCCGCGGATCCTTGAGATGGCGATGCGTGCCGCGGTCGAGGAGAACGGCGTCGCGGTCATCGTCGTTCCCGGCGAGATTTTCCTGGCCCGCGCCGGGGGATCGGAATGGGCGTCGCGCCCGGTACGACCGACGCAGTCGGTGGTACGCCCCGAGGACGAATCGGTGCGGCGTGCGGCAGACATCCTCAACGCAGCCCAGCGGGTCACCATTCTCGGTGGCGCAGGAGTGGCCGGTGCGCACGACCAGCTGATCGAACTGGCCGCGACGCTGCAGGCGCCGATCGTGCACGCGCTGCGCGGCAAGGAGTTCATCGAATACGACAACCCGTTCGACGTCGGGATGACCGGCCTGCTCGGGTTCGCGTCGGGATACAAGGCCATCAAAGAGGCCGACACCCTGCTGATGCTCGGCACCGATTTCCCGTACCAGCAGTTCTATCCCGAGGGCGCCACTGTCATCCAGGTCGACATCCGCGGGCGGAATCTCGGTCGGCGCACACCGATAGACCTCGGTTTGCGCGGCACCGTCAAGGACACCCTGACCGCGCTGCAACCGCTGCTGCGCGCAAAGACCGACCATGAACACCTGGACCGGTCGCTACGGCACTACGCCAAGACCCGTGCATCCCTGGACGCGTTGGCCGTCAACGACCGCGACAAAACTCCGATCCGCCCGGAATATGTTGCCGCACTTGCCAACCGGCTGGCCAACGATGACACCGTGTTCACGTGCGACGTCGGATCGCCGGTGGTGTGGGCGGCCCGCTACCTCACCATGAACGGCCGGCGCAGGCTGATCGGGTCGTTCAACCACGGCACCATGGCCAACGCGCTGCCACACGCCATCGGCGCACAGACTGCCTATCCCGGCAGGCAAGTGGTCGCGCTCGCCGGTGACGGCGGGCTGACCATGCTGTTCGGCGAATTGCTGACACTGATCCAGAATCGGTTGCCGGTCAAGCTGATCGTGTTCAACAACTCGTCGCTGAACTTCGTCGAGCTGGAGATGAAAGCCGCGGGCATCGTCACCTTCGGCACCGACCTGGTGAATCCGGATTTCGCCGCCGTCGCCCAGTCGATGGGTGTGTTCGGCAGACGGGTGACCGAGCCCGCCGCACTGGAACGCGCACTGACCGACGCGTTCGCCCACGACGGGCCCGCGGTGGTGGACGTCGTCACCGCTCGTCAGGAACTGTCGATACCGCCGGCCATCACCGTCGAACAGGCAAAGGGCTTCTCGCTCTACGCCATCCGGACCATCCTGGCCGGACGCGCCGACGAACTGCTCGACCTGGTCAGCACCAACGTCGCCCGGCGCATCCTGGACTGAGAACAGAAGCCCGAGGCGGATTTTCACGCCGGGCGGGGGATGGCGGCGGCCGTGCTCTGGCCCAGCCACTTCGGGATGGCCTGGCGGACCTCGGCCGGCCCGGACAACGCGACACTTCCGTCGGCCACCGCGTCCGACCAGCCGACGTCGCCCCGCCAGATCCGGGTCAGCGTGCGCAGACCGGTTTCCACCGTGCCCGTCACGTCATGGCCCGGATCGGCATCGCACATGTCGGCCTTTCCGTCGGCAACCACCAGCCACCACCGGGACGCCTTGGCGGGGACACCGTCGAGGACGAAGGAGATCGTGGTGCGCGTGCGCGGCCAGTCGTCGATCGGGATGGTGCGCCGTATGTCCCACATCAGCAGATGTGGGTCCAGATCCTCCTCGCCCAGTTCGCCGATCCAACGCACACCCCACGCGCCGAGCGCCGTCACCACACCCGCCAGCTCCTGTCCACAAGGGGTCAGGGAATATGTTGTGCGACCATCGCTTTCGGTCCGCTGCAGCACGCCGGCCCGCGTCAGCGACTTCAACCGTTTGGACAACAGCGCCGGCGACATCTTCGGCACGCCGCGGCGCAGGTCGTTGAAGTGCGTGCTGCCCAGCAGCAGCTCGCGGATCACCAACATGGTCCAGCGTTCGTCGAGCACCTCCATGGCCTTGGCCACGGGGCAGAACTGGCCGTAAGTCGACATGGCGATACCTCCCGCGAGAAGCGCTGTGCACAAGTACACCGCCCGTAGCGCCCGGAGGCCAGTACAGATTTTGAACCTGCACCGGTACAGATCTGGTACTGGATGACCGCCGAGCCCGGGCGCGACCATTGGTTTGGCGAAAGGAGCCGTCGATGAATGCCGTGATTGCCGACCGTGAGTTGGAGGCCAAGCACCGCGGGCTGTGGGCGCTGGGCGACTATGCCGCCGTCGCCGTCGATCTGGTGGCGCCGTTGGGTTCGGAACTTGTGGCCGCCTGCGGCATCCGAGCGCAGGACCGGGTACTCGATGTCGCTGCGGGAACCGGCAATGCCGCGATCCCTGCCGCAGCCACCGGCGCGGATGTCGTCGCGTGCGATCTGTGTCCGGACCTGTTGGCGCGGGGCCGCGTGCAGGCCACCGAACACCGTGTCGCGCTGCAGTGGCGCGAAGCCAACGCCGAGGCGCTGCCGTTCGGGGACGCTGAGTTCGATGTGGTGATGTCGTGCATCGGGGTGATGTTCGCGCCGCATCATGAGCAGGCTGCTGACGAACTGGTGCGGGTCGCTCGCCCGGGCGGGCGGATCGGACTGATCAGCTGGACGCCCGAAGGATTCGTCGGGCAGCTCTTGGCCACCATGAAGCCTTATATGCCGAAGCCTCCGGCCGGGGTGTCGCCGCCGCCGCTGTGGGGCGGCGAAGCGTACGTGGGTGCGCTGCTGGGCAAGCGGGTGACCGACCTGGTGACCGAACGGCGCGAGCTGACCGTCGACAAGTTCGGCGACGGTGCCGCGTTCCGCGACTATTTCAAAGCCAACTACGGGCCGACGATCGCGGCATACCGCGCGATAGCCGCTGACACCGAGCGGGTGGCGGCCCTCGATACCGACATCGCCGCGCTGGGCGATCGCGCTATCAGCGGCGGGTCGATGGACTGGGGCTATCTATTGGTGACGGCACGCAAACGCTGAACAGAGACGGGCGCGATGTCTGCCGAGCAAATGCCGACGTCGAGTGACACCAGCACTGCAGCTACTGCTCGCGCGTATGTCAGTAAGCGTCGAGCGCTAACTTGATCGCCAACGCGACACCTGCCGCGCCGATCAACAGGCGCAGGGGTGTTGCCGGCGCGTGCCGTACGATGATCGGCCCCAGCCGCGAGCCGATCAGGCAGCCCAACCCGAGCGGCACCACAGCTGGCCAGTGCACGGGTGCGAACACCATGAAGGCCACTGCAGCAACGGAATTGGCGACGCCGAGGACGACGTTCTTGCTCGCGTTGGCATGGGCGAGCGTGGCGCCTCCGGCCCGCAGCAGCAGAGCCAACAACAGCACGCCGGCGGCAGCGCCGAAGTAGCCGCCGTAGATCGTGATCAGGAATATCGCGATGGCTTCGAAGGTGACCCGCACGATTTGGTCGCGGTGACTGGTCGCGCGTGCTTCCCGATGTTCCCTGCGGGGTACCAGGATTGCGACGGAAGCGACGACGAGCAGGACGGGCACGACCTTCTCGAAACCCTCGGCCGGGGTGGACAGCAGGAGCGCCGCGCCCGCCGCCCCGCCGAGCACGGCCAGCGGGATGATTCGTCCGATCCATCTTCCCTGCCCGGCCAATTCGGGTCGTGAACCCCACACCGATCCGATGCCGTTGAACACCAGAGCCACGGTGTTCGTCACGTTGGCGGTCACCGGGGGCAGCCCGACCATGAGCAACGCCGGGTACGTGGCGACCGAAGCGAGTCCGGCGATGCTGCCGGTCAAGCCGCCGGCGATGCCGGCTACCACGAGCAGTGCCATATCCCACCAGGTCATACGGTGTGCCGGCAATGCCGCGGACTGGACGTGCACATCCGGCTCACGCTACTTGGACGGCTACGGGGCAATCCTGCGTGACCGATGAGCGCACGTCAGCCGACACGACAAGGGCCGAAGAAGTGATTGCGCCACCGGTTGGGGAGCGTCTAACATCCCAACATGCCGTGGCCACTCGTAGTAGCAACCCGCAGCGGGGTCTGATCTAGACCGACCCCCCGCTGTGGGTCATCGCCAGCTCGTCGGTCGATCCATCTGAGCAAGAAAAGACCGGCACATGCATCCCTCATCGGCAACACCAGCCACCCAGCGCCCTGCCTTCGCGGCCAGCTTCGGCGCACCGTTGCCCCGTGGTGTGCGCGACGCTGCAGAGTCCGCTTCGTGGGACGACTTTCTGGCCGAATACGCCCCGAGTTCGGGACTACTGCGTATGAGACAGTGGATCTGCACCGACGCCGCGCGGCCGGCCTGCAGCATCGGACCGCAAAGCCGCTGTTACCAGGCCACCCTGGGCATCGGTGAGACGATCAGCACATCGCGCGCCGTGGCCTGCGGTCCGGTGGCCGCCCTGACGGCGATGCTCTACGACCGCGGCATCGCCGTGGAAACCGTGTCCTTTCATCAGCTGCCGATCAACGGACGCACCGCCACCTTCCTGCAGGGCAGCGACGGGAACCGCAGCATGTGGGCGCTGGGGCTCGACGCAGACCCGGAACTGTCGGCGCTGCGCGCCGTCATCGCGTGTGCGAACCGGTTGATGAGCGCCTGAACGGCTGCAGCTTCAGTGCAGCGGCCGCAGCACCATCGGCAGGCCGTCGATCGGCACCGCCATGCCGCCGTAGTCGTACCACGGCTGGTAACCGGGGTGCGGCAACTCCAGCCGGTAGCGGCGCAGCAGTCGGTGCATGACGGTCTTGATCTCGAGTTGGCCGAAGACCATGCCGATGCATTTGTGTGCCCCGCCGCCGAACGGGGCGAACGCGTAGCGGTGCTTCTTGTGCTCGCTGCGCGGCTCGGCGAACCGATTGGGGTCGAAACGCTCTGGGGCGGTCCATAATTCGGGCAGCCGGTGGTTGATCCCCGGCCAGGTCACCACATCGGTCCCGGCCGGGATGTAGTAGCCCAGCAGGTCGGTGTCCCGGACGGTTCGGCGGAAGTTGAACGGCAATGGCGTCTGCATCCGCAGCGACTCGTTGATCACCAGGTCGTAGGTTTCCAGCTTCTCCAATGCCTCGATGTCGAGCGGGCCGTCGCCGACGCGTGCCGATTCTTCGCGGCATCGCTCCTGCCACTGTGGGTTCGCCGCCAGGTGATAGGCCATCGTGGTCAGCGTCGACGTCGTGGTGTCGTGCGCGGCCATCATCAGGAAGATCATGTGGGCGACGATCTGGTCGTCGGTGAAGCTCTGCCCGTCCTGGTCCTGGGTGTGGCACAGCACGCTGAACATATCGGTGCTCTCGGTCCGGCGTTTCTCGGCGACACGGCTGGCGAAGTAGTCCTCGAGCGTCTTGCGAGCGTGGATGCCCCGCCACCACGTCAGCGGCGGCACCGGCTTGCGGACGATTGCGTTTCCAGCCCGGGTGGTGATGGCGAAGGCGTGGTTGATGGTGGTGACCAGTTTGCGGTCGGTGCCCGCGGGATGCCCCATGAATACCTCGGACGCGATGTCGAGGGTGAGTTCCTTGACCGCAGGGTGGAAGAGGAACCTCGGGTCGTTGGCCACCCAGTCATTGGTCAGCACGGCTGTGGCCACCGAGTCGATGTGGGGCACGTAGCCCGCGAGCCGGTTGCGGGTGAAGGCCTCCTGCATGATCCGGCGATGGAACATGTGCTCTTCGAAGTCGAGCAGCATGAGGCCGCCCTCGAAGAACGGGCCGATCACCGGATCCCAGGCGCGCTGCGAGTAGTCCTTGTTGCGGTTGGAGAACACCGTCTGGGTGGCATCGGGCCCGAGCGCCATGACCTGCGACAGTGCCGGCGTTTGCGCGTAGTACACCGGGCCGTGCTTGCGGTAGAGGTCCAGTACATAGTCCGGGCCGGCGCGGAAGACCTCGATCATGTGGCCGATGATCGGCAGCCCGGTGTCACCCATTATCGGTTTGAGGCCGCTGCCCGCGGGCGGCTCGGCGAACACGAACTGATTCCAGTCCTTCTCTTTGAGGTGCTTCTCGACGACGGCCATGCCGGGCAACGTGTTCGGCGTCGGGGTGAATCGCCGCTTTGCCTGATCGAGGAGATAGTGCGGAGCGCTGATCGTGGCCATATCCCACTCCCGAGGTTGCTGAAACTGACAATGCGTCGTGGAAGTCACCGTCTGAAGCCATCCTGATCGCCAGACTTGACGCATGTCAAGTTTTGTTTCTGGCCTGTCGCAATGCAAAGGTTTAGTGCCATGACCGCCGAACAGATCCCGGAGGGCAGCAACGACAGCCCGATGCGGCGCAGTCGTGGTGACCGCCAGCGCGACGCCATCGTCAAGGCCGTTCGGGAGCTACTCGAGGAACAGTCGTTCGCCGACCTGTCCGTCAGCGCGATCAGCGAACGCGCTGGCCTGGCCCGCTCGGGCTTCTACTTCTACTTCGACACCAAGTACGCGGTTCTCGCGGTGATCGTGGCCGAGGCCATGGAACAGCTCGACCAGCTCACGCACAACTATGCGCCCCGCGAGCCCGACGAGGAGCCCGCCGCGTTTGCCAAGCGGATGGTCGGCAGTGCTGCCCTGGTGTTCGCTCGCAACGACCCGGTCATGTCGGCCTGCACCATCGCGCAGAACACCGATGCACAGATTCGCGAGCTGATGAACGACTTCGAGGACGGCGTGATCGCCAAGATCGTCGGCCTGATCGAACAGGACCAAGGGGCCCGGCCGATCTCCGACGACATCTCCGGGCTCGTGCGCATGCTGGTGGCGACCACCGCGATGACACTGTCGCATGATCCGGCGTTCATCGGCCGCGGCGAGGACCCGCAGCGCGCGATCGACGTGTTGGAACGGCTGTGGCTCAATGCTCTGTGGGGTGGCCAGCCCAGCTAGCCGTCCCGGTATGGTCACCGCTATGGCGCAGGGTAGCGATTTTCGGGGGAAACGCTGCTTCGTCACCGGGGTGGCAAGCGGTATCGGGCGGGCCACTGCGCTCGCCCTGGCAGCGCAGGGCGCCGAACTTTTTCTGACTGATCGCGATGCCGATGGTCTGGCGCAGACGGTGGCCGACGCGCAGGCGCTGGGGGCGCAGGTGCCCGCGCACCGGGCACTGGACATCTCGGACTACGACCAGGTCGCCGCGTTCGCAGCCGACATCCATACCGCGCATCCCGCGATGGACGTGGTGATGAACGTCGCCGGTATCTCGGCGTGGGGCACGGTCGATCAGCTCACCCATCAGCACTGGCGCTCGATGATCGACGTCAACCTCATGGGTCCGATCCACGTGATCGAGACGTTTGTCCCACCCATGATCGAGGCCCGCCGGGGCGGTCAGTTGGTGAACGTCTCGTCGGCGGCCGGCATCGTCGCCCTGCCTTGGCACAGTGCCTACAGCGCCAGCAAGTACGGGTTGCGCGGCCTCAGCGAGGTACTGCGATTCGACCTGGCCAGGCACCGCATCGGGGTGTCGGTGGTGGTGCCCGGTGCGGTGAAAACCGGTCTGGTGCAGACGGTTCAGATCGCCGGCGTTGACCGCGACGACCCCGACGTGCAGAAGTGGGCGGACCGGTTCGCCCGCCACGCCGTGTCGCCGGAGAAGGCCGCTGCCAAGATCCTGGCCGGCGCCCGGCGCAACCGGTTCCTCATCTACACCTCGCCCGACATCCGTGCGCTGTACGCGTTCAAACGCATTGCGTGGTGGCCATACAGCGTGGTGATGCGCCAGGTCAACGTGCTGTTCACCCGCGCGCTGCGGCCACGCTAACGGTTTCCCCAATGCCAGGCGGGCGTGGTCAGCAGGCCAAGACCAACGACTTTCGTTTCGCCCCACTGTTTGTAGAGCTCGACCTCGATGGCGCAGCCGCGGTCCTCATCGGCGACCGGCGTGGTGTCGAGGAATTCCAGCAAGGCCCTCGAATGGGTCACCACCACCACCTGCGTCTGGGTGGCGGCAGTGGCGATCAGCCTCGCCAAAGGCCGCACCAGGCCGGGGTGCAGCGATGTCTCGGGCTCGTTGAGCACCATCAGAGAAGGGGGTCGCGGGCTCAGCAAGGCTGCGGCCCACAGCAGGAAACGCAGTGTGCCGTCGGATAATTCGGCGGCGCGCAGGGGCCGTAGCATGCCGCGCTGGTGCAACTGCAGGTCGAACACCCCGTCATGGACGGCGACCGACACGGCGGCGCCGTCGAACGCATCGGCCACCGCGCGGGCCAGGTCGTCGAGCCCGGCTTCGATGATGGTCTGGGTCGCCGCGGCGAGGTCAGCGCCGTCGTCGGAAAGGGCCGGGGTGCGGGTGCCCACTTGCGGCCGGCGCGCTGGAGCCCCGGCGTCGACCCGGAAGCCGTCGTAGAACCGCCAGTCGCGCAACCGCTCGGAGACCGCGGAGAGTTCCGGCAGGGCGTGGGGATGGGTGTATTCGGCCAGCACGCTGCGGTAGGACGGCAGCGACCGGCTCAGCTCTTCGAAGCCCCGGCCGGATTCGGCTGCGACTTCGGCGTATTCGCCGGTGCGGCGGACCACTGCCGAACTGGGCCGCAATACCGGCCCGGAGAACACCATCTCGCGTTTGATCTCGGGATCCAGCGCGAACGCCGTCGGCCCGATGCCCGCCATCTGGGGCAGGCCGAGATCGACCAGGTAGCCGAAGTCGTCGGCGGCGAACCCGAGTTCGAGTGACACCGGACGGGTCCGCGTGGTGCCCTGAGCTTTCTCGGCCGGCTGCTCCGGGCCGGCCCACAGCACCGATTGCAAGCCGCCTTCGCGGGCCAGTGATCCGATCACCTGCCCGCGTCCACAATCGGCCAGCAGGCGCAGCGCGCGGTAGAGCGACGACTTTCCGGTGCCGCTGGCGCCCGTGACGACGGTGAGATCGGTCAGCGGCAGCGTCACGTCACGCAGTGACCGGTAACCCCGGATGGCGATGGTCTGCAGCATGGGACAAGGCTATTGATCGGGTCCGACACCGGCGGTGCTGCTCATCGGCATCGCCAGTTCGAGCCGCACGCCGAGCAGCCGGATCGGGCGATCGAGTTCGAAGAGGTCCAGCACCGCCAGTGCGGTATCGGTGATCACGGCGGCGTCGGTGCCTGGTTCGGGCAGCTTGCGGATCTTGGTGCGGGTGTAGAAGGTGCTGGTGCGTACCGTCACGGCCACCCGGGTGACGATGCGGCCCTGCTCGACCACCTCGGTCCGGGTGCGCTCGGTCAGATCCCGCACCGTCGCGTCGATCTCGGTGCGGTCGGTGAGGTCCTCGGCGAAGGTGATGACGTGGCTGCGTGATCGCGGCACCCACGGTTCGGCACTGACCTCGGTATCGCCACCGCCTTTGGCGAGCAACAGGATCCACAGACCGATCGTCGGCCCGAAGGTCGACGTGAGCACCTCTGGGTCGGTGGCGGCCAGCTGGGCGACCGTGGTGATACCAAGCGTGGCAAGCTTTTTGGTGGTCTTGCTTCCGACGCCCCACAGCGCGTCCGGCGGGCGGTCGGCCATCACATCCATCCAGTTGGCCGCGGTGAGCTGGTACACGCCCGGGGCCTGATCTGCTCCTCGCGTGCGCGTCGGTTTGGCGAGCCCGGTGGCCACCTTGGCGCGCTGCTTGTTGTCGCTGATACCTACCGAGCACGACAGCCCGGTCTCGGCAGCCACCACGGCGCGGATGCGTTCGGCCAGCTCGACGGGGTCGACCGTATCGTCGGCGCCGAGGTAGGCCTCGTCCCAGCCCCAGACCTCAACCGGATGTCCGAGATCGCGCAGCAGGCTCATCACCTGTTCGGAGGCCTCGTCGTAGGCAGCCGGGTCCGACGGCAGGAACGTGGCATCGGGGCATTTGCGGGCCGCGGTCCGCAACGGCATGCCGGCGTGCACGCCGAATTCCCTGGCCTGGTACGACGCGCAGGTGACGACCTTGCGCGGTTCGGTCGGGTCGCCGTTGCCGCCGACGATGACGGGCTGGCCGACCAGCTCGGGGTGGCGCCGCAACTCCACCGACGCCAGGAACTGGTCCAGGTCGACATGAAGAATCCAGCGCTGCGCTCCGCTCATGGCGTCAGCAACCGCACAATTTGCGTGCCGTCGCCTCCCATGCCGCATCGAGCTCATCGAGGGTGCGGCCGCGGTCGTCGAGCTGGTATGCCACATAGTCGGCATCCAGCAGAGCGATCAGCGCATCCGCCTGAGCCTCGAGATCACCTGTGGTTCCTGCAGTTTCGAGCAACATCCGGACGTGTGCGCGGTGCAGCATCGCCGGGCCGGCGAAGCGGGTCTGCGGGTCGCGCGCCGCGTCGGACAACAGCGCGTGGTGGCAGTGCACGAACCGCAACCGGTCGCGGCCGTAGGCGAGCAGCCGTTGCAGAGGCGGTGCTCCGGGGCCCAGTGGCGGTGGGCCGAACATGAAGGCTTCCTGTTCGCCCTTCTCGTCCTCGTCGAGCAGGACCATCATCAGCCCGGCCCGACTGCCGAACCGACGGAACAACGTTCCCTTGCCCACGCCGGCGGCTGCCGCGATATCGTCGGTGCTGACGGCGTCGGGTCCGCGCTCTGCGATGAGCCGGCGGGCGGCGTCGAGCAGGAGTTCGCGGTTGCGTGCAGCATCGCCACGCTCGGGTGGCGCGGAATCGGTGACCGCGAGCCTTGTGCGGCGATCAGAAGCAGTCACCTTTGAACTTTAACTCAGCCGGAATTAATCGGACCACAGTCCGGTTATCCTGGGCGAAGATCGGGTCAGACGACGAGGGAGAACGAACATGGCCGATGTGAAGGTATTGGTACTGGTGGGCAGCCTGCGGGCCGCGTCGATCAACCGGCAGCTCGCCGAGCTTGCCGTCGAGGCGGCGCCTGACGGGGTGGACCTGCGGATCTTCGATCAGCTGGGGGAGCTGCCGTTCTACAACGAGGATATCGACGGTGACGACGTGGACGAGACGGTGCGGGTGCTGCGCAGCGCGGCGGCGGGTGCTGACGCTGCTCTGATCGTCACGCCCGAGTACAACGGCAGCATCCCGGGTGTGCTGAAGAACGCGATCGACTGGCTGTCGCGGCCGTACGGTAACGGAGCGCTCAAGGACAAGCCGCTGGCTGTGGTCGGCACGGCACTGGGTCAGTACGGCGGCGTGTGGGCGCACGACGAGACCCGCAAGTCGTTCGGCATCGCCGGGCCCCGGGTGGTCGAGGAGCTCAAACTGTCACTGCCCGCCAAGGCTCTGGACGGTCGGCATCCCCGGGAGAACGAAGAGGTCGCCGCAACGGTCCGCGACATCGTGGGCAAGCTCGCCGCCGAGGTGAGCTGAGCGGAGGTATAGGCAACCGGGCTGGGGTCGACTGGGTCGGCCTCAGCCTTTTTGCTGTCCGATGCCGGCCAGATCTAGCGGGTGGTATCGCGGTCCGGCCCAGCTTCTGATCGGTTCGTCGGGGCGGGCGCGGCATGACCGCCGATCGCGTGCAGTGCGTTTGCTACCGGTGATCTTGATGTGCTAGGTCGGCCGTACTTGTCGGTGGGTGGTGATACACCAATAGAGATAGTGCGACACGGGCCCTGCGACTGCTTGCGACACGCCGGGTGCGTGGCTTGCGGTGAGCTTACGACCTGGGAATTTCAAAAATGTTATTCAGAACATGTTGTATGGCTTCGGATGGTCGGCCACTAGGTGTAGTGTCTGTGACACCGACAGGCCACTACAGTTCGGGAGCCCGCCGGAGCGCAGCGAGTCCGGCGGAGTCGGTTTCAGAACCGGCCGGAAAGCGGCCTCTGGGGCCAGGAATTACGGGGGGCTGGAGGTCGCTGAAGTTTAGCGAGCACCGTGATCCGGCCAAGTTGCCAGTCCGGGTTCAGATGTCTCACTTACCGCAAGAGGAGCCGTACCGCAGATGACCGTCACCGTGTACACCAAGCCCGCATGCGTGCAGTGCAACGCCACCTACAAGGCGCTGGACAAGCTGGGCATCACTTACGACAAGGTCGACATCACGCTCGACAGTGAAGCCCGCGATTACGTGATGGCTCTTGGTTACCTGCAGGCGCCCGTCGTCGTGGCCGGCAACGAGCACTGGTCGGGCTTCCGTCCAGACCGGATCAAGGCGCTCAGCGGCGCAGCGGTCAGCGCCTAGCGAAGGCAGTAACTACGGGGAAGGATCGGGCCGGAATGACCAATCTCGTCTACTTCTCCAGCGTCTCGGAAAACACTCACCGTTTCGTCGAGAAGCTGGGTATACCTGCCACCCGCATCCCACTGCACGGCCGCATCGAGGTGGACGAGCCGTTCGTCCTGATCCTGCCCACCTATGGCGGAGGCCGTGCCACCCCGGACATCAACAACGGTGGCTACGTGCCCAAGCAGGTCATCGCGTTCCTCAACAATGAACACAATCGATCGTTGATCCGCGGCGTCATCGCCGCGGGCAACAACAACTTCGGTGCGGAGTTCGCCTACGCGGGCAATGTGGTCTCGCGTAAGTGCGACGTGCCGTACCTGTATCGCTTCGAACTCATGGGTACCCCCGACGACGTGGAAGCCGTCCGCGCGGGGTTGGAAGACTTCTGGAAGGAACGGACGTGCCACCAACCGTCACAGCTGCAGAGCCTGTAACCGACAGCACGCACGCGCTTCCGGGGGAGACGGACTACCACGCCCTCAACGCGATGCTGAATCTGTACGACAAAGACGGCAAGATTCAGTTCGACAAGGATGTGCAAGCGGCGCGCGAGTACTTCCTGCAGCACGTCAACCAGAACACGGTCTTCTTCCACAACCAGGACGAAAAGCTCGACTACCTGATCCAGAAGAATTACTACGAGCGCGATGTGCTCGACCAGTACAGCCGCAACTTCGTCAAGGAGCTGCTGGATCGGGCCTACGCCAAGAAGTTCCGGTTCCCGACCTTTCTGGGCGCATTCAAGTACTACACGAGCTATACGCTGAAGACCTTCGACGGCAAGCGCTACCTGGAACGGTTCGAGGACCGCGTCGTCATGGTCGCGCTGACACTTGCGGCCGGTGACACCGAGTTGGCCGAGAAACTGGTCGACGAGATCATCGACGGCCGCTTCCAGCCGGCCACCCCGACATTCCTCAACTCGGGCAAGAAGCAGCGCGGTGAGCCGGTCTCATGTTTCCTGCTTCGCATCGAGGACAACATGGAGTCCATCGGGCGCTCCATCAATTCGGCGTTGCAGCTGTCCAAGCGTGGCGGCGGAGTTGCGTTGCTGCTCTCCAATATTCGTGAGCACGGCGCGCCGATCAAGAACATCGAGAACCAGTCCTCGGGCGTCATCCCCATCATGAAGTTGCTGGAGGATTCCTTCTCCTACGCCAACCAGCTCGGGGCCCGTCAAGGTGCCGGTGCGGTGTACCTGCATGCTCATCACCCCGACATCTACCGATTCCTCGACACCAAGCGCGAGAACGCCGACGAGAAGATCCGGATCAAAACGCTGTCGTTGGGCGTCGTGATCCCGGACATCACGTTCGAGTTGGCGAAGAAGAACGAGGACATGTACCTGTTCTCGCCGTACGACGTCGAGCGCGTGTACGGCCTGCCGTTCGCCGACATCTCGGTGACCGAAAAGTACTACGAGATGGTCGACAACGCGCAGATCCGCAAGACCAAGATCAAGGCGCGCGAGTTCTTCCAGACGCTGGCCGAGCTGCAGTTCGAATCGGGTTACCCGTACATCATGTTCGAGGACACGGTGAACCGGGCCAATCCCATCGACGGCAAGATCACCCACAGCAACCTGTGCTCGGAGATCCTGCAGGTGTCGACGCCGTCGGTGTTCAACGACGACCTGTCCTACGCCCAGGTGGGCAAGGACATTTCGTGCAACCTCGGCTCGCTCAACATCGCGAAGACCATGGACTCGCCGGACTTCGCACAGAGTATCGAGGTCGCGATCCGGGCACTGACCGCGGTGAGCGATCAGACCCATATTTGGTCGGTACCGTCGATCGAGCAGGGCAACAACAGCTCGCACGCGATCGGTTTAGGGCAGATGAACCTGCACGGGTACCTGGCCCGCGAGCGTATCTTCTACGGGTCCGAAGAGGGCGTCGACTTCACCAACATCTACTTCTACACGGTGCTGTTCCACGCCCTGCGCGCGTCGAATCTCATTGCCATCGAACGCGATACGCGCTTCGGTGGATTCGAGAAGTCGAAATACGCGTCGGGTGAGTTCTTCGACAAGTACACCGAGCAGGTGTGGGAACCGAAAACCGACAAGGTCCGGCAGATCTTCGCCGACGCCGGGATTCACGTTCCGACACAGGATGATTGGCGCTCGCTGAAGGAGTCGGTACAGGCCCACGGCATCTACAACCAGAACCTGCAGGCCGTCCCGCCGACCGGATCGATCTCCTACATCAACCACTCGACGTCGTCGATTCACCCGGTGGCCAGCAAGATCGAGATCCGCAAGGAAGGCAAGATCGGCCGGGTGTACTACCCGGCGCCGTACCTGACCAACGACAATCTGGAGTACTACCAGGACGCGTATGAGATTGGGTACGAGAAAATCATCGACACCTATGCTGCGGCCACCCAACACGTGGACCAGGGGTTGAGCCTGACGTTGTTCTTCAAGGACACCGCCACCACGCGCGACGTCAACAAGGCGCAGATCTACGCCTGGCGCCAGGGCATCAAGACGCTGTACTACATCCGGCTGCGTCAGATGGCTTTGGAGGGCACCGAAGTCGAGGGCTGCGTCAGCTGCATGTTGTGAGCGCTTCGTAGCTAGGGCGTGGGCCAGGATGCCGTGCTCGGTCCAGATCTGGGTGCCTTCGGTGATGTCGAGGCGGGTGCGGTCCCAGCCATATCGCGGATTAGCGCCTGTTTTCCTACGTCTACTTCTATTTATCGATGTAAACCTGTCGCGAACGCATTCGCGACAGGCCTGTAGCTAGCCGCAACTTGTCGGTGCGGCCGGCCATGCTGGATGGGTGACTTCCCAACTGGGTCAACGTGTGCCCATGTCGTCAGAGGGGTGTGAGGAATCAGAGGGGTGTGAGGAAAGGGCGGTGACCTAGCCAATGGTTGGTATGTCGGCCGATCAATTCGGTGATGCAGTCATGGACGATTACCGGCGTCGCCGTGCGGTAAGTGAGCGATCGATAGTGGCCTCGGCCGGTCCGTCGCTGGAGACCAAGGCGTTGGGGCACCCCGCGTTCGAGGAGCTGCAGGTGGGCGAGCGGCGGTCCGCGTCGCTGGCGGTGTTGTTTCTCGATCTGACAGATTTCACTGGGCGAAGCTTCTGGGACGATGAAGCTGAGGTTGTTGATCTTGCGGATGCAGTGCTTACCGGCTTCGTTAAGGTAGTCACCGCCGCTGGCGGGTATCCACTTGGCCTGCGTGGTGACGGGCTCTTCGCGGGGTTCGGTCCTGGGGATTCCGAACTCGATGCAGTTATGGCGCTGTCTGCGTGCGCATTTGGGTTGCAGGCCGTCCAGGAAGGCTTGAACCCAAGGCTGAAGGCGGCAGGAGTCGAACGGGTCCAGGCGCGGGCGGGCGTCGACTACGGTCGGCTCACATTTGTTCGATCCGGAAGTCGAGATCACAACGAGGTCAACGTAATCGGCTTTCCGGCCAACTTCGCTGCCAAGTGTGAAAAGAAGGCGAACTCATGGGAGATCGTCGCAGGAGAGGGACTGCAGCAAATACTGCCGGGCGCACCGACGTTGGTCGAGCACAAGGATTCTCCGAAGAAGTACCAGCGCGACTATGAGGTCCGCTACTACCGCTTTTACGACTACCACTGGCGCAAAACGCTGCCGTATTTACCTGGCACGTTCGAGCAGATCAGCGGCCATCCGACCGCCCAGATATCAATCAAATGAGCGGGAGGTCCTGGTGACTATCGCGGCACTTCTTCGGCATCACGGTGTGCGAACGCCTAGGTTCGTGACGGTGGGCGGCCAGATCGTCTTCGACGACGTGGCAATTACCACTACTGGCCCCGTTCACTCCACTTACGGCGTGGTGACAGCGGTAACCCCGCACCACTTCCACGGCGGTGACGAAGCTGAAGATGAAAAGGCCGTGTCCGAAACCGAGTGGTGGGATGACGAAGCGGTGATCAGCCGCCACGTCGAAGCTATGGAAAAATCCTTTCCCGGCTTTGTGTACCTCCCTGCAAAAGGCGAACTTTGTCCAACCTGGGGAGGGGTCATCGACACGGGGCGAGGCAAGTTCGACGTGCTCATCATCACCCGCCGCGATCAAGGCTTGCCACGGGTAGTGGTGGTCAATCATCGACTGGGAGTCAACGCCGGCCGTCGTTGGCAGAAGCCGCCGCACTTGTTCACCAGCGGTAACCTCTGCGTCGCGGACGTTAGCGAGTGGGATCCCGCCGAGCACACCGCGGCAACTGTTACTGCCTGGGCAGCGCACTGGTTGGCGGCGTATTCCGAATGGCGCTTCACGCGATGCTGGCCGGTCGAAGGTGTCGAGACCGTTGTGGCCTAGGAAGGGACCAGTGCGCGGTAATCCAACGCCGGTGGCCCCAGAAACCAGTGGCAGTCTCGCAGCGATCACCGAGATAGCGGGTTGGGTGCGCTTCGCTGACACCAAGGTGACCATTCTGGCCGCCGGCCTTGGTGTCGTGGTCACAATGTTCACCAACAGCGCAGGTGCCGTCGCAAAGGCGATTAGTGCGTCGTGCCCGGCCAAGCTGGTCGTCGGGGGGCTCGCTGTCGCAGCCGTGATCTCGTTCTTGTGGACTCTGTTCTGGGTGATGCGTGCTATCGCACCGCGCAGCGTCGTTCCTTACAACAAGCTGAACCGTTTCGCCTGGCCGTCGTTGGTCGGCGCCACCGCCGATCAGCTCGTTGCGCATGCTGCACAAAACAGCATCGAGGCGGATGCTTGGCAACAGGTAGTGGATCTAGCCGGAGTTGCTGAACGCAAGTTCAACGCCTGCAAGCTTGCTATCTACGGGTTTGCCGTGATGATTGTCGTTGGCGTCTTCACGGTTCTTTCGGCGGCGGCGCTCTCCTCCTAGGTTCTCACGTTCGGTTGCATAAGCGGACGCCGCTGACCACCGGCCTCTCCATATCAACCTTGACGAGAGGCCACGGTGCATCTGCGCAAGCGGCGGAGGCAACAGGGTCCTCACAACGACCAGTCATCGCCTCATTACGTATCCTTACCAGTCATCCATGGGGCCGTGATGGCCACCACCGCACCCACAAGCGGAGTCGCAATCACGGGTCCAAGCCACCCACTAAATGCAATGAAGGGACTCACTCATCACTGAACTACTCGTCGTCCCACGGACCGAAAACGCTCTTGATATATCCGCTTCCATACGGCTTGATCTGCCTTGATGGTTGCCGGTTGGTCAAGGACGACTCGGCTCTTGCAGATTCGAAGAGCCGAGCCATCTGAGGGGATTAGAACGCTACAGTTGCGGGTCCCACTTGGGTGATTCCCGCACGGAGACCGGGTCCGGCCAATGCGGGTACCGACACCACAGTTGCAGCGACGACGCGAGTCGGGCCTACACCGCCACCCGGCTGAGAATCATCCCAGATCCGGTTCGGGCCAGTGCCGCCACCGGACACGTTGTCGTCCCAGATAGTGTTGGGATGGCCGCCCGGGTGCTCGTCGTCCCAAAGCGCGTTGCCACCGGGATCAGGGGCCGGGTACGTGTCGCCCTTCTGGAGCTCATCTGGGGGAGGAGGCGGGTCCTTCGGCTTGGGTGCGGGCTTCTCATCCGTCGGCTTCGGGGTCTGCCCGCCCTGGCTGGGCTTCGTTGACGACGGCTTATCGACTGTCGGGCTGCCGTGGACGAGTTCGCCGATTCCCAAACCGACTGAGTACGCACCAGCGCCCACGGCTACGAAACCTGCGCCGATCATGATTGGCGCGCCAGGACCAGTGGCCGGACCACTGACGACGAGGCCGACTCCCGCAGCCACGCCGATCAGGCCGTTGACGATCCGATCAGTTGCATCGCTGACACCGTCCGCCCCGACGCCGAGCTGCCCAGGATGCCCGAAGGGCCCACCCGGCGTCCCACCACCCCAACCGCCGTTGATCAGGCCGCCCGCTCTGCCTCCACCCATTTCCCGACCGACGTGTCCCCACTCGCTCCCAGTTCCGCGAAGCCAGTCGTTCGCGATGTCGTCAAGACTCTGACGTCCTGGGGTCCTGGCGGCGCCGCGTCCGCCGGGGAGGTCGTTGACGGTCGGTAGTCCTCCCGGAACGCCCGCTGGCCCGCGCCCCAGGCCGCCACCGAGCCATCCGGCTGCGATGTCGTCGAGGCTCTGGTGTCCTGCTCCATTCGACCGGCCGTGGCCGCTGGGTAGGTCGTTGACGGTCGGTAGTCCTCCCGGAACGCCCGCTGGCCCGCGCCCGAGGCCGTCGCCCATCAAGTCGGACGCACTCAGACCACCGGATCCCCAGCCGATGCTGTCCTCGGGGCGTGACCGGCCGGTGATATCGCCGACTGTTGGTCCGAGTCCCGGGATTCCGGACAGGTATGCGTCGTTGTGGATGGCTCGGTCGGCGCGCCAGCCGGACAAATCCAACTTGTTCAGCTCACCAGGCCCGAACACCGTCGCGGTCCGCGTGTTCGGGTCAACAACCGGCACCGTGTGCCGCCGCGCGATCTCCGAGGCCGCGAGTTTGGCCAGCGCGAAATCGATGACGGTGTCGGTAGCTTCCCGATGGAGCCACGGCCACACACCGTTGATCGCCGCGCAGAGCACCGGTTCGAGCCCATCGACCTTGCCAGAAGCTCGAACTTCGGCAATGACCTGGCGCAGCACCGCCGTCTGGACCGCGACCGGAGCTACCGCCAAGCCAGCGGTGAATGCAGCGGACATACGGATCCAGGTCTTATGGGACACCTCTCCTTGAACCCTGCCTGCGAGCGAAGAGACGACACGAGCACGGGGATGGTCGATCCGCAGCGCGAGTTCCTGGAGAAGGTGCAGCGCGGACCCCAACGGGATGTAACCGATCTCGGCCGTGGTGCGGTAGATCGGCCCCGTGGCGGTCACTCCTACGAGTCCGGACGGCCAAGCCGCTGGCGCACGTGATGTGGAAGGTTCGGTTATCCGTGGGGTTTCGGACTGGGACTCCTGAGAAAGCAACACGATTCGGTCCTCCTGTCGATTGGGTCCAAAACCAATCAGAAGTCCGACGTACGAGAACTGCACGGGTAGTTGACTACCCCAATTCTGTGGATCGGCTGTGGGTTCTACCCGGTAGGACCACGAGAACCGATCGCCAACGCCTGGGCCGGGTGACCCGCTCGCGGAGTGGTCTGCGATGGGAGGAGTTCCGGTACCGGTGTGACCCGGTTTAGTGGCGCGGCATGTGAAACGCGCTCTGCGGGGGCCTAAGAGGTGAGGGGTCATCCATCCGAGGAGCCCCAAACCGAAGGAGGAACCATGTTGGAGCTCGTCTGGATGCTCGTTTCCAAGCAGTGCAGTGGAGCCGATGGCACGTCGTTCATCGTCTGGGGTTCCGCCGCCATTGCGGGCGACGGCGTTCTGTTGGAGATCTGGCCGTCGGTGCGTGCGGAGCACGTTGACGACTTCGTGACGCTGACGCTCACCGTGGACGATGTCGTTGTCCTGGGCCCGCACCTGATCTACAGGAATGAGTACTTCGGTGCCCCGGTACGGAACAGCGCCGACACCGTGTGGATGAAGGAACGTGAGATCGCGGCGATGTACCGGGCGCGGTTCGACGAACAGCGCCGATCCACCGCGGCGATCGACGCGCTGTACGCCGAGGCCGCGGCGGGTCGGGACACTGCGAACCGGGCCTGGCTGATCGCCGTCGCGCATCCGCGCATCCTCGGGGCGCTTGTTCGCCCCACTCGCGAAGAGGCACAGGCGATCTTCAGGCAGGCCGAGCCCATCACACTCAGCTACTCGAACCGCAACGTCATGCATCCGCTCGAGAACGTCAACCGCCTCAATCCAAGACCGGGCTTGCGACGTTGGGTCGCACCTAACAACGCCACCGGCGATGGTTCGTGGTGGTGGGAGGCGTGGGCCAGTGTGCACCACGACGGCTCGGTGACCGTGGCGGCGGCAGTCGGCGCGCATCGAAAGACCAACGGCGGGAACCAGGGTGGGATCACCTACCTGCACGTAATCAGCGAGCTGCCAGAGGACGACGACTAAGGGAGTCCGGCGATACCGCACCGGCAGCCCGTAGCAGCCGCCACCACGCCCGCTCCCGGGCCAGGTACACCTCGGTCCACCGGGGAGCGGTGGGCGGTCCAGGTGCAGCAGGCACGTGAAGACACGCTGCTCGCCGACTTCGCCGAAGCCGCTGCGGTGCTGTACCCAGGCAGGTAGACGTGACCCGCTCCTGCGGTCACTCTCACGCCGGTCCGGGTGCAAATCCTGAGTTAGGCTCACGATGAGGGATTTCGCCGGTTGGGGGATTGGCATGGCAAACGAACTTCATGTGGATGCGGCTGGGCTTCGGCTGGCCGCTGCGAACAGCACTTCGGCCGCGTCTGCGGCCTTCACCAACGGAGGGTTCGACGCCGCGACGGGCTCGAAGCCCAGCAGCGCAGGTATCGCCGCGGTGAACGCCGCGCTCGTCTCCCTGCAGACGCGACAAACCCAGCGGATCACCGGACAGGCCGAGGCCCTGACGACCGGCAGCAGCCAGTACGACGGCACGGACGGAGACGGCGCACGGGTCGTCTCCACGGTGTCCGTGTGAGCGCTGTCCCCGCCGGTTCAACTGTGGGGTTGCCTACCCGTTCGGAGATCGAGGCGTGGAGGACCACGGACCTCACCAACGCCGGTGCCGCGTGGAGGAAGGCGGCTACCGCCTCCGAGGACCTGTTCGGGCAGCACCGTCAGAACATTGCCGCCCCTGGCGGCACCGTCTGGGAGGGCGACGCCAAAGACGCCGCGCTCGATCGCGTCACCAACGACATCAGCGTGGTCGGCAGTCACGGCACGGTCCTGCGTGAGGCGGCCACCCTGGCTGAGAACGGTGCCCAGGACATCCAGGCGGCGCAGCGCAAAGCCGTGGAGGCCATCACCGAGGCCGAGGACAACGGGTTCCGCGTCGGTGAAGACCTGTCGGTCAAGGACACCCGCAAGGTCGACCTCGCCAACGCGCAGGCGCGCTACACCGCCGCCTCGGTTCACGCTGAGAACATCCGCTGGACCGCCGAGCAGCTCGTGCAAACCGACAGCCTTGTCGGTGAGCGCCTGCACGCGAAGGCCGGTGAGCTGGAAGGGATCCGGTTCGAAGGCGAGGACGATCACGGCGCCGAACCCGACCGCGTACAGCTGGTGGACAACCATTTCAAGCTGGACCCACCTCCTTCCGGACCTGGTGCGCCCCAGCCTCCGGGTGGGTGGAGTCGGGACCAGGTGATGGAGGATGCCCAACACATCGCCTACGGGCACGCGTGGAGGGATCACCTCAGTGACTGGAATGGGATGACGCAGGACGATCTCGCCAAGGTTGTGCACGACATGCTCACCGGGGATCCTCGAACGGATCCATCGCTGCATGTGGGTGCGATACCGGGCCGGTCGTCGACGGCGATCTACAAAGACGGGATCATCGTGATCCACGACCCACTGACTGGGGATCAAGGCACGGTGTACCGGCCGGTCAAGGGATTTGACGAATTCCTGCGACTGATCGGCGGCGCCGGAGCTGCTCCCGTGATCAGCGCGCCGCCGAACCTTCCGCCGACGGTGCCACACCCGGTGGAGAACCCCGTACCGGCACCCGCCCCGCACGCGCCCGTCGCGATACCTCCGTTGCCCGCCGATCCGAGCAGGCTTCCGCCGTGGTTGGCGAACCCCTCGCCTCCTCCCATGCCGGTGTCACCGGTGGGGCCGTCGGTCTTTCCGAACACCCCGCTGGCTCCGCCGAGCCTGGGTGGGGATCTGAACCCGGGGCAGGTGAGCGCACCCGCGGCGGCAGCGGGCGGTCTGAGCCTCGCCGCGATACTGGGGCTGTTGCTGTTGTCGCCGGGGTGAGTCTGATCGATATGAAGGAGTTGCGGATGCAGGAACCTGGGACGGGGTTGATGAGCCGATGAGTGACACCACGGCGTTCAGGAACAGTCACGGTGACGAGTCTCCGTGGGGTCGCGTGCTGGTCGAGTCCTCGCTGCTCGATCTGATCGCGGGCCAGGTCGACGGGTGGACGCCGCTGCCGGCCGTGGAGGCGTCGTGGCTGACCGACACCCCGGTCCCGGACGGATGGGAGACGTTAGCGGTCGCCGACGGTGCTGCGACTCCGCTGCGTGTCGTAGCGACCACGGTGGAGGGGCACCCCGGGTGGTCGGGGTTGCAGACGCTGAGTGCATTCCGGTTCACCGGCGAGCTGGACTCCGACCTGTTGATGGCAGGCGCGGGCAAGGGTCTTCGGGAGTGGCACGCCGACGGTATCCGCGTCGACGCGATGGTGCTGCCGAAGCTGCCCGGAGTGTTCGGGGTGCGCGCCAGCGGCTACATCACGGCGGATAACCAGCTGCTATGGGTGCGCTATCACACCTTCGTGCGAGGTTCGACCGAACCGGATCAGGGCTTGCTCGTCGAGCAGATCGACGCGGCCGGTGCGGGACCGCGGATGCGGCTCGGTCCGGGGTTCGGCACGCTCTCCGAGTCCGTGGAGGGCGCATTCCTCGCACACATCGGGGCCACCGACGATGACATGGCCGCCGCAGTGTCCGACCATGTGGAGCAGATGCGCCGCGAGATGGAGGCCGGTCCGGTGCTGTCGGGGGAGCAGAAGCAGTTCCTGGTCACCGCGTTGCAGATGTGGGGCGGTGTCGCCTCCGGTCACCTGCCGCCGGTGGAAGTGCTCGGTTACGCCGACAGGGCGGACTTCGACGCGGATGTGGACCGGTTCTGCGAGCAGCTCGGTCTTGACGAGCCGGACCTGTCGACGCTGGATTGGTCGCGGATCCAGTTTCTGGCCGAGATCAGTTGGGCCAGCGACATGTTCGGTGCGGGAGTGGAGTTCGAGCTGGTCAGCCCGTTCCGGGATCCCGAAGCCCTCGCTCTGCTGCGATCCATCCAACGTGTGCTGATTCGGGTGACGGACAGGGCGCTGGTGTTTCCGCGGGCGGGTACGGCCGACGACTGACACTCAGGCAGGACTGCCGACGCAGATGTGGGTGCGCCGCCGCAAACGCATCCTGATCACCGCCGCGGTGCTGGCGGTGCTCGCCGCGCTGTCGGGGCAGTACACCATGTGGCAGCGCTACGGCGTCTTCGACTGGTGGTCAGCGCAGCCCGAGTTCCTGAAACTTCACGGCCGCGACTACGAGCGGGCCATCTCCACAACCCGCCTGCACCGCACTACTGCGTGATCGAGTCGATGTTCCCGTTCGACTACCCAATCGCCGCCGCGGTGCAGGACGCACCCGATGGACTTCCCTGCGGGACGCGCGATAGAACCGGAGTGTACTTGCGGTGGAAGGACGGGAGTTGGACCCAGTACCAGCTCCTCGGTGGGCCGTAACTGCGGAGTCGAGGCGAGATGATCTGTGCCCCTGTCCGATTCGGGATGGGGCACAGTGCTTTGCAGGTGTAGCAAATCTATGTTGGTGGGCTATTCATCATCGCTCATTCTCATTTCTAGAGAATAGATGTTGTGTAGCAGTATGTTTCGGCTCCGGCGTGTCCGCAACGCTGGCCGACGGGGCCGTGTTGGAGTTGCGGCCGGCGTCCGAGGACAGGCCTCCGAGTCGAGTGCAGTTGGAGTTCGCCGTCGAGGACCTGGACGCCGCAGTTGAGAGACTCACCGCCGCCGGGATTGAGGTTCGCCAGCTATCGGGCACGGTGCTGGTGACGGATCAGGTCGGTAACTCGGTCGCTCTCACCGCGGGTCCTCTTCCAGTGCCTCGCGAATGAGACGCAGAATCTCCCTGTACGGAACCAGGGTTCGCGATCCGAGCTTCAAGGTCCAGATCCTCCCCTGCCCGATCAGTTTGTAGAGATGGGTGTTGCCAATGCGCAGCAGGGCCCGCGCCTCCGGAAGGGTCAACAACGAGTCGGGGGTCAGAGGGCCCGGCGTACCCATGAGCCCGCACCGTTCAACTCATCGATGAACCTGACGATCTCCTTGTATTGGATCAGCGTGCGACTCCCAAGCTTCAGCGTTCGGATCTCACCCCGGGACATGAGCTGGTAGAAATTCGATCTACAGATCCTCAACTCGCTGGCCGCTTCGGGGATTGAGAGCAGCGAGTCCGGAGTGAGGATTCGCGGTGTCAGACGAGCATCGCGTAGAGCCGTGATCAGGGCGGTGACGGCGTTGGCGTTCGGGTCGGTTCGGGTGGCTTTAGCCTCAATCCGTGGATCGACCTTGTTGAGGTGTTTCGGGGGTGATTTTGCCGGGCTTGCGGGTGTGTGCAGCCTGTAACCGCTGGTCTGTCCAGCTTTTCCTGTGTGCTCCGGTCGGGCCCTTGCGGCGGGTGGTCAGGTGGTGGTGGTCGGGGGTGGGCTGTAGCCGATGGTGTTGCGCCACAATGTGAGCCACTGCTGTGCCCACGGCCAGTGCGTTGGTAGGTGCAAGATGGGCCTGCGTTGGGGTCGGGCCAGGCGGGCCGCGATGGTGATGATGCGTCGGC